>JAYVWC010000043.1:0-48929 GCA_043786385.1 Spongiibacteraceae bacterium
TGCACCGTGGTGTCGATGCAAATTTCGTCTTCAATCGCTTTTTCGCCATGAATAACAATCGACGCGGCGAATATTTTTTCAACGCCTTTTTCGCCGAGACGCTGACGAAAATAAATTAAATCCGTCGGGTCGCAGGGCAGTGACCATTGGAATTCAGCCTCACCACAAAGCGCCTGGCAATAGGGGCTTTGAATCCAAAGTTGGACGACACGCTCATAGAGAACGCCATTCTTCGGATTTATCGTAAGTCTGATCATCATGGCTATATGCGGTTGCAGCAGAAGTAACTCTACTTGACTTCTTTCTACCCATCGTATTGAATTGACGGGAACGTCGTTCTCTTAACGGGGGGGGGGAAGCTTAGCTAAGGGGTAAACTAGTATGATTGAGCACTACAACTGGCAGGCAGCGCTGACGGTATTTCTATTGAGCACGGCGCTCATTGTTATGGGAAAATACTTGGTTTTTAAGGTTCCGGCCTTCCAACGCATGCGGGAGATAAATATTGAGGAGGATAGGAAGCGTCTGGCGCAGCCGAAATATCCGGCGTTGCTCGGGAGAATAAAATGGGTTTCACTCGGTAGCATTGCCGTTTTTTTTATTCTTGTGCTGCCGTTTTGCGCGACGTTCGAGCACGCTACCATCGGCAAGGTGCTACTCGAAATTTTCGCCATTCTGATGTTGTATGATTTTGTGTATTACCTGACACACCGCTTCCTATTCCATGGGAATGGCCCGTTACGTAGGGTTCATGCTATTCACCATCAGGCGCGCGATCCCAGCTGGATCGATGCGAGCTATGTGCACCCGCTTGAAATTGCGATTGGCCTTTGGTTGTTCTTTGGCAGCGTGATGGCGTATACAATCTTTGCAGGTCCGGCGCACGTCGTCGCATTAACCGTGATGTATGTCCTGTTTCACGAGGTGAATCAGCTCAACCACACTTACTTTAAATTACCGTATTTCCCGTTTAAAACGCTGAACTGGATCGTAGCTAAGCATCACGTGCACCACGAGAACATGCACAAAGGCAATTACGCAACGATCACGCTGTTCTACGATAAGATTTTTGGCACCCTTGATTAGTCTGTTGCAGCAAGCCGATAGCATCGGTGTTGCAATTTGAGTCGCGCGCAGATGGCGATGCTGCCGCGCTTAATAATACCAAAACAATTACGATCTGGTGATTGAAGTGGCGTGAGCTCTATCGTTGCATTGCGGTTTTGACGAAAGCAAAACCGCATCAACGCGACCTTTAAAAGATAAGCGTGGGGAGTTCACTCGCTGTGATAAATAAGATGCAGAATTTATTGGATAAACCGGTCTTGGTTGCCGGTGCGAGCGGTTTTGTCGGCAGCCATACCGTGCGTGCATTGGTGAAGCGTGGGCGCAAGGTGCGCGTGCTGGTACGTAAATCGAGCAACACGGAAGCATTCCAAAACTTGCCGGTTGAGATTTATCACGGGGACGTGCTCGATCCGACATCGCTACTCAAAGCGATGGAAGGTTGCGGCAGTGTTTTTTATTCGGTTGTCGATGCGCGCTTTTGGCTGACCGACATCACGCCGATTTATCGCAACAATGTCGATGGTCTCGTCAATGCGATGGATGCGGCGCTTGCATGCGGTATCGAACGTTTTATTTTCACGAGCACAATGGGGACGCTCGGCATTAATCCTAATGGCCCGGTAACCGAAGATATTCCATTTAATTGGTTCGGTCATGCGCCGCCGTATATTCGCGCGCGTCTCGAAGCGGAAAATAAATTCTTGAGTTACTGCCGCGAAAAAAATTTACCAGGGGTTGCGCTGTGTATCGCCAATACATACGGCCCCGAGGACTATCAGCCAACCCCGCACAACGGCGCGCTATGGAATACTGCGCGCGGCACAATGAAAGTCACCGTGGATGCAGGCGCGCCGACGGTGGATATTCGCGATGCGGCGGAAGCGGCGGTGCTCGCCGAGCAATACGGTCGATTCGGCGAGCGCTATATCATCGCCAATGAATACGTGAGAAATCGAGATTTCTATGCAATAGCGGCCAAAGAATGCGGCATGCCGCCGCCGAAACTTATCCCACACTGGTTTGCCTTTGCGGTAGCGTGGATTTCTGAGTACGTGTGTAAGCTGCTGGGTAAAAAAGATTACATCATTAGCACCGATACGGTTTATCTGGGCGACGTATTCAAGCAGATGGATAACAGCAAGGCGCGCCGCGAACTGCATTGGAATCCGCGCCCGCTTGCGGAAACTATTCATGATGCTATCGCATGGTTTTCTGCGGGCGAACAACAAAATAACGCGGAGTAACCGCAGGGATTATGCGGTGGGCAAGGACGGCACTCGCCTATCGACAGTGCGATACTTTTGAACCAGTAATTGCATTTTAAAATAAAACAAATTGTGGTGATGCGAATGAATTTTTTCGACAAGCGCGCGGTGGTTGTGGGTGGCAGCAAAGGATTGGGTGTCGATGTGGTTGCGGTACTGGCCGAGGCGGGGTGTCGCGTCGCAGTGTTAGCGCGTAGCGAAGGTCAACTCGGCGAATTGCAGGCGCGTTTTCCGGGGCGTATACAGCTGCTGACCACCGATATTGCAAATCCCGAATCGGTGCGAACGTCATTTCAGAAAATTCAAACGACGCTCGGCGGCATCGACTTTTTAATTTTAAATGCGGCTGTTGCGATGCCGACATTGTTGGCGCAGATCAGCGATGAAGATATTCGCGCGCAGCTCGATATCAATATGGCTGGTCCGATGTATTGCCTGCGCGAAGCCGCGCCGTTGATGACCGATGCCGTGGTGGTATATATGTCGTCGGAGTCGGTGCGGCATCCATTCCCTATGTTGGCGTTGTACGCTGCAACGAAAGCCGGCATGGAAACTTTTCTTAACGCAGTGCGCGGCGATTTGTACCGCCAGGGCAGAAATCGCGTAATTACATTTCGCGTCGGCTCGATGGGCGGCACGTCATTCAGCAGCGGTTGGAGCCAAGCTACATGTAAGCAATTTTTTGAAGTCGCCACCCAATCGGGACATATCGGCAAAGGCGGCACACCGATGGATGCAAAAATTGTCGCCGATGCAATTCTGCTCGCACTGAGCATGCTGGCTACTGCGAATATCGAAACGATCGATTTTCGCAGTGCGGATGCGCATTAAGTTTAGTTTTTTGGCGCCCGTAATCGGCAGAAGGTCTGCGCAAGCATGAGTGAACTTAGGCCGAAGTGAAATTCTTGCCAATGTGCAATTTCATCGCGTAGTTGGCGTATATCTCGCAGCACGAAAACAGCAAACAATACATACCGCGAAATAGGTTTTGGGAGGCTTTCAATCGGCTGCGATGGGTGGCATCGCGGGCGCAACGTGCCCGTCCGGTACGCTATCGGAGCTAGGCGGTAGTTTGCGCTGCGCCTTTTCTTCTTTTTTCTTTTTCTTTTCCAACTCTCTTTGGCGCTTTTCGAATTGATAATTAGGCTTGGCCAATGGGCACCGTCCAGATGTGAGGGAAATATTGACGGCAATTGTAAACGGTTGCCGGGCCTTTAACTTTTAAAGCGGGAGCAATCATCGCGATTGCTCCCAATAACATCTCTGATAAAAAGTGTTACGGCAGTAAATGTTTTACCGCGTCGCGTTCTTCGCTCAACTCGGTTTCGGTCGCTTGCATTTTTTGCTGGCTGAAAGCGTCGATCGTCAAACCTTGCACAATTTCCCAATTGCCATTTTTGCAGCGCACCGGGTACGAGTAAATCAAGCCTTTGGCGATGCCGTAGCTGCCATCGCTGTACACGCCCATGCTCACCCAGTTGTCGCCGGTGGTGCCGAGTGCCCAGGTATGCATGTGATCGATAGCTGCGTTGGCGGCGGAGGCTGCCGACGAAGCACCGCGTGCCGCGATAATTGCTGCGCCGCGTTGTTGCACAGCGGGAATAAAGGTTTCTTTGTACCAAGTTTGATCGACCAGCTCGAGCGCCGCTTTACCTTTTACTTTGGCTTGGAATAAATCCGGATATTGCGTCGAAGAGTGGTTGCCCCAGATCGTCATGTTGGTGATGTCGTTGACGGTGGTGCCGGTTTTTTGCGCTAGTTGGCTGAGTGCGCGATTGTGATCGAGACGCGTCATCGCGGTGAAATTGCGCGGATCGATGTTTGGTGCATTGCGTTGTGCGATTAACGCGTTGGTGTTGGCCGGATTGCACACTAATACTTTGATATTGCGGCTGGCCACGGCATCGATCGCCTTGCCTTGCACTGAAAAGATCGCAGCGTTCGCTTCGAGTAAATCTTTGCGTTCCATGCCGGGGCCGCGCGGTCGCGCGCCGACCAGCAATGCGTAATCTGTATCTTTAAACGCGACCATCGGGTCGTCGCTGCAAATCACATTGGCCAACAGCGGGAATGCGCAATCGTCCAATTCCATTTTTACCCCGTTCAGAGCGGGCAACGCCGGTGTGATATCGAGTAACTGTAGGATAACCGGCTGGTCGTTGCCGAGCATGGCGCCGGAAGCAATTCTGAACAGCAGTGAGTAACCGATCTGGCCAGCGGCGCCGGTCACCGTAATGCGAACGGGTTGTTTCATGGTGAGTTCCTAATTTTGGCTTCGGGGTGGAGGCCAATTTTAGTCAGGTGTGGGCGGAAATACTACCCGCAAAGTGTAGCTAACGAGTAAAATGCGAGCCGAATTTCTGTGTAGCCCAATGATCGCAATGACCGATTTGTCGAAAAAAGAAAAAACCGAATTCAACAAGCTGCAAAAGCGGTTGCGACGTTTGACGGGCGAGGCGATCGCCGATTACAACATGATCGAAGCCGGCGACAAGGTGATGGTCTGTTTATCGGGTGGCAAAGACAGCTACGCGATGCTCGATGTGTTAATGGGCTTGCAGCGCAGTGCGCCGATCGAATTTGATTTGGTGGCGGTGAATCTCGATCAAAAGCAGCCAGGTTTTCCCGAGCACGTGCTGCCGGCGTATCTCGATACGGTGGGCATCGAGTATTACATCCTCGAAAAAGATACTTACAGCATCGTTAAGTCGGTGATCCCCGAGGGCAAGACCACCTGCGGGCTGTGTTCGCGGTTGCGACGCGGCACCTTGTACGGTTTTGCGCAGCAGATCGGCGCGACTAAAATTGCGCTCGGCCATCATCGCGACGATATTATGGAAACGCTTTTTTTAAATATGTTTTTTGGTGGCGCGTTGAAAGCGATGCCGCCGAAATTGCTCAGCGATGACAAACAAAATATCATCATCCGGCCGTTAGCATACTGCGAGGAGAGCGATTTAATCGCCTACGCGCAGCACAAAGAATTCCCGATAATTCCCTGTAATTTGTGTGGCTCGCAGGAAAATTTGCAGCGCCAAGCGATCAAAGAAATGTTGCGCGATTGGGAGAAACGTTTTCCCGGTCGCGTCGATTCGATTTTTTCGGCGATCAAAAATGTCGGCCCGTCGCAATTGGCCGATGCCTCGCTATTCGATTTCGCCAGCTTGAAAATTGAACGTCCCACCGTCGACTCGATTCGCGCCATCAATCTCTAAATTCAGCGCCCCCTAATTTTAAACACTTCAGCGCGCTGTTATTAACCTGGCATCGAAAGATGCCAATTTAAACTGGCCCACTTTGTGCAATTGCTCATTTGAGCTCGGCCATCTAACGACCCTTTGCCAAAATCTTGGCGAGATCGATCGCTGGCTGGACTGGAGATCGCGCTGCCTCTGTCGTGTTACGAGCGCGCGCTGTCAGTAGTTTGACTTTGACAATGGCTTTTGACTCTGGGAAATGGCGATGCAAATCGAACGCACAGACATCAATCAATTGCTGCAGCAGATGCGGCAAGTTCAATCGCAATTAAATACTCAGCCCAGTAGTCTGCGCGAGACGGTGTCCGGTGTCGGCTTGCATGCGCCCAATGCACTCGGTGGTGCGACGACTAGTGGGCCAGTTAAGGGTTTTGGCGAGCTGTTTCAACAGGCGATCGGCTCGGTCAACGATACACAGCAGCAAGCCAAGACGCTGGCCACTTCGTTTGAGCAGGGCGATCCGCAGGTTTCGTTGGCGCAGGTAATGGTCGCTTCGCAAAAAGCCAGCGTTTCGTTTCAAGCGCTGACGCAAGTACGCAATCATTTGGTTGATGCGTACAAAGAAATTATGAGTATGCCGGTATAGCCGGCTTCGACACCGTTACACGAGGTAGATATCCATGGCGACTGTACCTGCACAAACCGGGATGGCGCCGCAGCGCCGCGGTGGCCTGCTGCCGCAGAACGATTTAATCGAGGGGCTTTCCGGGCTCGGCATATTGCGCCAGCTAGGGCTGCTGATTGGGTTGGCGGCCAGTGTCGCGATCGGCGTCGCGGTCGTGTTGTGGTCACAGGGCGGCGATTATAGACCGCTGTACGGCAGCCTCGAACGGCTCGATTCGTCGGCGGTATTGGATGTGCTCGATGCGAATAAAATCAAATATAAAATCGATAACGGCACCGGTGCGCTATTGGTCGACTCCGACAAAATCAATGAAGCCCGTTTGAAGTTAGCCGATGCGGGTGTACCGAATGATAAAAAATTAGGTTTTGAATTACTCGATAAAGAGCAGCCGCTGGGCACCAGTCAATTTATGGAAACCGCGCGTTATCGTCGCTCACTGGAAGGTGAGTTGGGGCGCACGATCGCCAGCATTACCGGCGTGCGTAATTCGCGCGTGCATTTAGCGATTCCGAAAGAATCGGTATTTGTACGCGATGCGCGACCGCCATCGGCCTCGGTGTTTGTCGAATTATTTCCGGGCGGAAGCTTGGCGCCCGCGCAGGTGAAATCGATCATCAATTTAGTGGCCAGCAGTATTTCTGAAATGAAGCCGGAAAATATCACCGTCGTTGATCAAAAGGGTGTGTTGCTGTCGCAACTGGTATTGGATGATCCGCAGCTGGTGGTGGCCAATCGACAACTCGAATATTCGCATCGCATCGAGCAACAATTGCGCGATCGCATTAATGCGATATTGGCGCCGCTACTCGGCCAAAATAAATTTCACGCTGAAGTTGCAGCGGATGTCGATTTCACCGCCGTCGAAGAAGCGGGTGAACTTTATAATCCGGATACGCCGGCGATTCGCAGCGAGCAACGCGTCGATGAGCAGCGTGCAGTGGGTAGCGTGTCCGGTGTGCCTGGTGCATTGAGCAATCAACCGCCGGCCGACGGGCAAGCGCCCGAGCAAGTGGCTGGTGCACCCGCTGCGGGAGCGGCTCAGGGTACTGGTGCCTCGGCAGGGCTGGCGACCGGCAGCAAGGGTGGCGAACGCTCGCGCGAGCAACTGGTACGCAATTACGAGCTGGATCGCACGCTGAGTTATACCAAGCATCAAGTCGGCAAAATGCGTCGCTTGACGGTTGCAGTGGCGGTCGATAACAAGGCAGTTGCCGATGCCCAACCCGGCGATGTCGGCACCGCGCTTGAGCCTGAGCAGCTTGAACGCTTAGCTATACTGGTCAGGAACGCGGTTGGTTACGACGCCGCGCGCGGCGATGTCGTCAACGTGGTGAATACGCCGTTCGTACCGGTGGTCGAAGAGGAATTTACCCCCGAAAAAGTACCGTTCTATCAGCAGGCGTGGGTGTTATCGCTGGCCAAACAATTGGGTGGTTTATTAGCGGTACTCGCATTGATCTTCGTCGTGTTGAAGCCGGTGATGCAAAGTTTAAGTCAGGGCGCACGCGACAATCGTCAAGCGGGCGGTGGCATGGGCGGCGGCGGGCCGATGGGCGCGCTCAGCAACGAAACAGTTACGCTTAGCGGCGGGCAAAACAATATGCTGTTGCCGGGCAACGAAAATTCCTACGATCAACAATTGACAGCTATCAAAGGCTTGATCGCCGAAGATCCGGGTCGCGTAGCGCAGGTGGTAAAGAAGTGGGTAGCGACGAGTGAGTGAGCCGTCTGGAAAAGCTAAATCGAACCTGACCCGCATCGATCAGGCGGCGGTGTTGTTGATGTCGCTCGGCGAAAAAGATGCTGCAGCGGTGTTGCGACATTTAGGGCCGAAGGATGTACAGCGACTCGGCGCAGCGATGACACAGCTGCAAAATATCGAGCGCTCGCAGGTCGAAGATATCGTCAATACATTTTTGTCGGATGCCCGCACGCTCACCGGTTTGGGAATGGGCGCCGATAGTTATATCCGCAATATGCTGGTCGAAGCATTGGGCGAGGACAAAGCCAATTCGGTGGTCGATCGCATTCTGCTCGGTGGTAATACCACCGGCCTTGATACGTTGAAATGGATGGATCCGCGCTCGGTCGCCGATTTAATTCGCAATGAACACCCGCAAATTCAAGCGATTGTTATCGCCTATCTCGATGCCGATCAGGCTGCGGAAGTATTGACGCATCTGGTCGATAAGCAGCGGCTCGATATTATTATGCGCGTGGCGGCGTTGGATGCAGTGCATCCGTCTGCGCTGCAAGAGCTGAACGATATTTTGGAGAAACAATTTTCCGGCAATGCGTCTTCGCAAACTAAAGCGATGGGCGGCACTAAAGTTGCGGCGGAAATTATGAACAATATGGAAGGGAGCATGGAGAGCGACCTGATGGAATCGATCAAAGAAATCGACGAGGATTTAGGCGGTCAAATTCAAGATTTGATGTTTGTCTTCGAGGATCTAAAATCGCTCGACGATCGTGGTATTCAAGCGATGCTGCGCGAAGTATCGTCGGAAGTTTTGATTCTCGCGTTGAAAGGTTCCGACGAAGAGTTGAAAGAAAAAATCTTCAAAAACATGTCGAAACGCGCCTCCGAATTATTGCGCGATGATCTCGAATCGAAAGGGCCGGTGCGCGTCAGCGACGTCGAAGGTGCGCAAAAAGAAATTCTGTTGATCGCGCGACGGATGGCCGATTCCGGTGAAATTACCTTGGGCGGCGGTGCCGGCGAGGCGATGATGTAATGGAAAAAAGCCGTATTCCCGCCGAGCAAGGTCGCGACTTTTCCAATTGGTCGTTGCCGGAAGTCGCGAGCGGTCGCAGCTCCGAAACAGTGTTGGGCGCTGCCGCTGGCGATCGCGATCCTGGTAGCCGCATCGTGGCGCGCACGTTGACCGCGCGTCAGCTCGAAGAAATTACTGCGCAAGCGCAGCGCGAAGGTCATGCTCAAGGCGTGCGCGAAGGCCGCTTGGTAGGTATGGCGCAAGGGCTTGAAGAAGGGCGCGCAGCTGCGCGTCAGCAAGTCGAGCAGTTGAAAAGCGTGATGGCGCAAATGCTCGATCCAATCGCTGCCCAGCAGGACAGCATTGAATTAGCACTGACTCAATTCGCGCTCGATATTGCGCGCGCAGTCCTCGATCGAACACCGGCATTATCCAGCGCGGAGCTATTGCCGATCGTGCGTCGCGCAGTAAAAGAATTACCGGTCGGGGCTCGCAATATCACGGTGTTGTTGCATCCGCAGCAGCTTGAATTGATGCGTGCCAGTGCCGAATGGCCAGTAAACTGGCAGCTGCAAGCGGATAGTCGCGTCGCACTCGGCGGCTGTAAAGTGCTCACCGAACAAAGCCTAGTGGATTTCAGTGTTGAGCTGCGTTTTCGGCAGGTCGCAGCTGCGATGTTGGCGGGTTCGACCGATGAAGCCATCGAGCCCGGCACGCTGCTGAGCGACGATGAAGACTGATTTCGCCGCGCGTCTGCAACAGCGTGGCGAGCGGCTTGATGGCATCAAGCCGGAGCCGGTTGCGGCGGGCCGCCTAGTGCGCTTGGTAGGCATGACGCTGGAAGCGGTCGGGCTCAATGTGCCGGTGGGCAGCCGTTGTTTGGTTAGCGCGCGCGGCGGTCGCTTTGTCGAAGCCGAGGTAGTCGGTTTTTCCGAGCAACGCCTATTCCTGATGCCGACTGAAAAGTGCGAAGGTTTGCGTCCCGGTGCGCGCGTGGTGCCGCTACAAAGCTCCAGTCATGTGTTGGTCGGCCCCGGTTTGTTGGGGCGCGTGATCGACGGTGCAGGGCGGCCGCTTGACGGCAAAGGGCCGTTGGATTGTACCCAGCGTATCGAACTCGAAGGGCCGATGATTAATCCGTTGCAGCGGCAGCCGATACATGCGGTGCTGGATGTTGGTATTCGCGCTATTAACTCTGCGCTGACAGTGGGTCGCGGGCAGCGCTTAGGCCTGTTCGCCGGTAGCGGCGTCGGTAAAAGTATGTTGCTTGGCATGATGACGCGCTTCACCGAAGCCGAAGTGGTAGTGGTTGGTCTAATCGGCGAGCGCGGCCGCGAAGTCAAAGAGTTTATCGAACAGGTGTTGGGCGAGGTCGGCCTCAAGCGCGCGGTGGTGGTTGCATCGCCGGCCGACGACGCGCCGTTGCTACGTTTGCGAGCAGCGATGCTGGCATCGCGCATCGCAGAATATTTTCGCGATGAAGGCAAGCAGGTTTTGTTATTGATGGATTCGCTAACACGCTACGCACAGGCACAGCGCGAAATTGCGTTAGCAGTCGGCGAGCCACCAGCAACCAAAGGTTATCCGCCATCGGTGTTTGCGAAATTACCGGCGCTGGTGGAACGCGCCGGCAACGATGCCACCGGCCGCGGCTCGGTGACGGCGTTTTATACCGTATTAACCGAAGGCGATGATTTACAGGATCCGGTCGCCGATGCGGCGCGCGCGATTTTAGATGGTCACGTGGTGTTGTCGCGGTTGTTGGCTGACGAAGGGCATTATCCCGCCATCGATATTGAAGCATCGATCAGTCGCGCGATGCCTAACGTTGTCAGTGAGGCGCATTTAAAGATGGCGCAGCGCATGAAACAATTGTATTCGCGCTATCAACAAAGTCGCGATCTGATCGCGGTCGGCGCTTACGTGGCGGGCGCCGATCCGGAGACTGATGAAGCGATTCAAATGCTGCCGCATATCCGCGCTTTTTTGCGACAGAGTTTAAACGAATCGATTTCGTTTCCGGTGAGCGTTGAACAACTTGCGCAGTTAGTTGCCGGCGATAGACGGGGTTAATTGCGATGGCGCGTAAAAGTTCGGATCGATTGCAGGTTTTATTGAAATTGGCGGCAATGAAAGAGCAGGCGGCTGCGCGTCAATTGGCGCAGGGTTCCGACCGCTTGCAACAGGCGAAGGAGCAGGGGCGCCAGTTGGCGTTATACGAACAGGACTATCAGCAGAATTTTATCGAGCGCGGCGCGCAGACGTTCAGTCGACATAATTTGCTCAACTACCAAGGATTTTTTCGTCAGTTAGAGCACGTTCGCGAGCAACAGGTACACACCATTGCTCATCGCGATTACGAGCGTGAGGCGGCACGTCTACAGTGGGTTCAGTTATATTCGCGGCGACGACTGTTGGCTCAAGTGCGCGAGCGCCGCTTAGCGCTGGAAATGCTCGCTGCCGAGAAAAAGTTGCAGCGTGAGATCGATGATCACACGGCGCGGCGGCAAGCGGTACTGGCGCGCGAGCGCCAAGACTAAATAATCCCTTTACAGAACCCGCTTTGGTTGCGAAAAAACATTTGTTTATTGGGGCTTCGCTCGATCCTCGGCTATGCTTTGAACGGGATCGGTTGGCTCTAAAATATACGTGGAGGTGGTTTAATGGCGATTGCAGCTCGAATGTCACCGGATGGTAGTGAGTTGACCATTCAAGTTTCGGGGCGGTTTGATTTCAGCGTACATCAAGAGTTTCGTAAGGCTTACGAGGCTGGCGTCAAGCCGAAGCGTTTCAGCGTCGATATGCAAAATGCGTCGTACCTGGATAGTTCGGCGCTCGGTATGTTGTTGCTGTTGCGCGATTACGGGGGTGGCGACGGTGCCAATATTCAAATTATCAATTGTAACGAGGATATTAAAAGCATTCTCACCGTTTCGAATTTTGATCAGTTATTTACGATTGTTTGATCGATGCTGACGACTCGAAAATACAGACAGTATTGCGTAGCGTAGCGTAGTCGCAAGTCTGTGGATGGTTTTTTCAGATTGGCAATAAAAAATTCGCGATTCAGCAAGGGCTGCGACGAGGAATGCGCATGATCGCCACACAGCATCTTGATGCGAATACTCTGGAAGAGCTTCAGCTGGTGATGGAAGACGAGTTTGCGGGATTGTTGCAAACGTTTGTGCAGGATAGTGGTCAGCGCGTAGCGACTATTAGGCGCGCTATCACTTGGTTGGATCCGGTGGTGCTACGGACGGCTGCGCACACCCTCAAAGGCAGCTCCAGCAATATGGGCGCGCGTAATCTTGCCCTGTTGTGCAAGCGAATCGAAGAGATGGCGCTGGCTGGTGAAACCACAGCTTGCGAGTCGTTGTTGTTTGAAATCGAAGCGGAATATGACGGGATAAAAGCCGAAGTCGCGGCCTTGAGCTAGTTGGCAGTATTCTTGCTGATTCTTTCCTCGAAACAATTTTTCCATCGAGGAATAGCGTCATGACTCCCAGTGCTTCCGTATCCCCGATCACCTTACTGACTACCGTGGTGGACTCGGCAAACACCGTTACCGAAGCCGCGACAAACCCCGATGGCTCGCTGATAACTGCGCTGGATGGCGGCTTCCAGTTGTTGATCGACGCCGCGGCACAACAGCAGGCCGGGTTGCAGCTCGGTTCCAAGCCGTTAAAAGTTGCTACCAATGCGACCGGTGAAACCCATGCTAAGGCCGGCGATGTCGGCAATGCTTTGCCGCTGCTCGGTTTGTTATTGCCGACCGATTCTGATCCGACGGTGGAATCGAGTGTTGGCGCGGACAAATCGACTGCCAGCGGCGACGATTCCGCTGATAATAAATTGCTCAAAGCAGATGACGCCGCAGTGCAATTGCTGTGGGTGCCAGTGAATGTGCAACCACAGCAGGCTTCCTCGAAAGACACAACCACAGCCGATTTGGGCGCGCTCGCCCAACGCACAGGCTCTAGTGGCAGCGAGGTGGCTGCTCAGCCGGCTGCGGCTACGTCTGCACCTACGCAAGGGTTGGCGGCCGCCAATCAGGATGTAACGGTGCAGCAGGATACCGCAGCGAAACAGGCCCCAGTATTGCAGTTGGCAGCGGATGGCCAATTACCCGCGCCATCGATTGCGCTCGGGCAAGCCAAGCGAGTGTCTGGTGAGCGCGATGCCAAGGTCAATCCCGATGTGCTGACGGCAGCTACAGGCAAAGACACAAAGCTCGCCCCCGGTAGTCTGGAACTCGCTGGTGCCGCGCCGAAGACAGCTGACAATTCGAATTTCTCCGATCTCGTAAAGGCGGTGAGTACGCCGCAGTCTGCCGCTAACGTTGTTGCCAATGCGATAACCGCTGCGCCTGATACTGGTCGGACGCAACAGTCGGCGCGTCCGTATCTCGACATAAATGGAGCTAGCGCTACGGTGTCGTTGCCGGTGGGCAGCAACGGTTGGAGCGACGCGGTTGTCGATAAGGTGATGTGGTTTAGTGCGCAGCGCTTCAGCAGTGCTGAAATTCATCTCAATCCACCGGATTTGGGGCCGCTGCAAGTGCGTATCTCGACGCAGAACGATCAGGCCAGTGTGGTATTTAGTAGCCCGCATGCGGCGGTGCGCGATGCGCTCGATCAAGCTTTGCCGCGTCTGCGCGATATGCTCGGCAGCCAAGGTATTCAATTGTCGGATGCCAGTGTCGGCGGTCAAGGCGCGCAGCGTCAGCAGCAACAGAGCGGCGAACAGCATGCCTCGACGCCCGGATTTTTCCAGCGCGACGATGGCGGCGATACGCCGAGCACGGTTACTCAGGTGTTAGGCGCGCGACTGTCGACATCGGTCGTGGATGCCTACGTATAGCCTTTCCTACAGCGGTATTGCGCCGCTGTCATTCAATGATTCGATCGGTGCGAGAGCGCCGATCTTACCAGCTGCTCTGTAAAACCTACGCACTCAATGGCAAGCCCAATGTATCGGCTTGCGGATGTCCAATCGCCATATCGAAAGTTGTTAAATAAATCGCGTACGTGTGTATCGCTGAGTTTGCATTAAACTGATACGCACGATTGCGCTAGCAATCGCGAGCAGTTTATTTAACGCACTGTTTCCCGTTGAAATTTATTAAATTGGGTGGCATAGCTTTTGCTGTGTCAAAGAATGGAACGATAATGGTGTCGGAACTTTGGCATGGCAGATAAAAAAGATGAAATTGAAGAGGATGAAGAGAGCGCAGAGGATGCTGCATTAGCGGCCGTTGTTAGCGCTGCAAAGAAAAAGAAATTGGTAATGCTAGGTGGACTGGTGGCGGCGATATTGTTGCTAGCTGGCGGCGGCACCTGGTTTGCGTTACATCTGCTCAGCGACAAAGAACCGGTTGTCGCTGAGCAGCCGGTAGTCGAGGAGGAGTCGAAGGACGCTAAAGATCCGAAGGCCGCGAAAGGGAAGGCTGCTGCGAAAGTGGAAAAGCCGAAAAAAGAGCCGGCGGTATACGATGCTTTTGAGTCGGCATTTTTGGCGAATTATTTGGTGAACGGGCGCCAGCATTATGTGCAATTGTCGCTGACGCTGATGGCGCGCGACGAAGAGGCTTTTGTGGGGCTACACACGCACATGCCGTTGATTCGCAATCGCGTCGTGATGTTGTTGAGCGGCGAAGAGTTTGCCGCATTGCAGACCGACGAGGGGCGCGTGCAGTTGCAGCACAAATTGTTGGTGGCGATTCAGGAGATTTTGCAAAAAGAAACGGGCAAGTCTGGCATCGAGCAGGTTTTTTTCACAAATTTTGTCATGCAGTAATATTTGTAATGCAATTGGTTTTGTAAAGGATCAGGTTTTGTAAAGGACCAGGTTTTTTAAAGAAATAAGTTCCGCGCAAGCGGGTATTCGGCGAGAGAGCAGACAACGTGCAGGATTTATTATCCCAGGAAGAAATCGACGCGCTATTGCATGGCGTCGACGACGGCGATGTCGATATCGAGCCGGAGCTGACGCCCGGCGAAGCGCGCACGTACGACTTGACCAGTCAGGATCGCATCGTGCGTGGGCGGATGCCGACGCTGGAGATGATCAACGAACGTTTTGCCCGCTATACACGCATCAGCTTATTTAATTTGTTGCGGCGCAGTGCCGATGTCGCCGTCGGTGGTATTCAAATTCAAAAATTCGGCGAATACGTGCACACGCTGTATGTTCCGACCAGTTTGAATCTGGTGAAACTGCGTCCGCTGCGTGGCACCGGTTTGATTATTCTTGATGCAAAGTTAGTTTTTAAATTGGTGGATAATTTTTTTGGTGGCGATGGTCGGCACGCGAAAATCGAAGGTCGCGAATTTACGCCGACCGAATTGCGCGTCGTCAAAATGGTGTTGCATCAGGCCTTCATCGATTTGAAAGAGGCGTGGAAAACCATCATGCCGATCGAATTCGAATTCGTCAGCTCTGAAGTTAATCCGTCGATGGCGAATATTGTGAGCCCCAGCGAAGTGGTGGTGGTCAGCACTTTCCACGTTGAACTCGACGGCGGTGGCGGCGATATGCACATCACCTTGCCATACTCGATGATCGAGCCGATTCGGGAAACGCTCGACGCAGGTATGCAAAGCGATGTCGACGATGTCGATGATCGTTGGGTGCGCGCGCTGCGCGAAGATGTGATGGATGCCACGGTGGTGATCAACAGCACGGTCGCAGAAAAAGAAATTTCGTTGCGCGATATTGTCGATCTCGAAGCCGGCGATGTGATACCGCTCGATTTAATGCCTAAGCTGGTATTAACCGCCAATGGTGTGCCGGTGTTGCATGCGCGCCTGGGGCGTTCACGTGGCAATTTGGCGCTACAAATTCTCGAAAAAATTGACCGCAGTGGCGGTTGATGGAATGAAACAGAGGCAGCTATGAGCGAAGATTTCGATCAAGATAAAATGGCCGAAGAATGGGCGTCGGCGATGCAGGAGCAGGGCGACGAAAATCCGCAGGATGATATCGACGCACTATTGGCTGGGCAGGAAGCACCCGCGCCTGCAATCCCCGCGGCGGAGCGTGCGCAACTCGAGGAGCTTCAGGCGAGCCCGCGCATGCAGCGCGATGGTGCGCCGGATATGGATGTTATTTTGGATATTCCGGTGCGCATTTCGATGGAGGTCGGCAACACCGAGATCACCATTCGCAATTTGCTGCAATTGAATCAGGGCTCGGTGATCGAACTCGATCGTCTTGCCGGCGAGCCGTTGGATGTGTTGGTCAACGGCACGTTGATCGCGCACGGCGAAGTCGTCGTCGTCAACGAACGCTTCGGCATTCGCATGACCGATGTGATCAGTCCCTCCGAACGTATCAAAAAGCTGCGCTAGAGGTAACTATGCGCTTTCTGCCGTTGGTCTTGATCTTATGCTCGACGCTGTCCTTCGCGACTGCTGCTATTTCAGCTTCAGCTTCAGCGTCAACTTCAACTTCAGCTACTTCCGCTGCGGCTATTACGACAACTCCTGTGGCACTTGCGAATCCGACAATAGCCAACGGCGTCTCCACTGTGTTGCCGGGATTATTATTTTTAGTGGCGCTAGTCGTGGTGGCGGCGTGGCTGGTAAAGCGCAGCGGTGGCGTGCAACCGTGGCGCTCTAGCAATTCGCTGAAAGTGGTTGCGGCGTTATCGGTGGGGCCGCGCGAACGTGTGGTGTTGATCGAATTGGCGGGGCAGCAATGGTTGTTGGGGGTGGCGCAGGGTTCGGTGAATACCTTACATCACTTTGAGCAGCCGATCGTTTCGGCAACTGGCAATGCAGAGGATTTTTCCAGCAAGTTACGCCAATTGTTACCGCAAGGTTTTGGCAAATGAATGCGAGTTTGCACAGCGATTGCTCGTCGATAGGCGAGTGCGTGCATGCGGCGGCGCATAGTTTCGTGCGCGCAGTTGCTGCACTGCGCCGTATCGATATGCGTTGGTCGGCGTTAGCAGTATTGATCGGGTTGCTGTTGCTTGCGCCGGTCTCGCACGCCGCAGCGGCGCCGGGTGCGACGACTAGCCCGGCAAAAATCAGCAATATCGTGCCGGGCGTGCCGGCGATGCACGTTAAAACCAACGCCGACGGCAGTCAGGATTACTCGGTGACGCTGCAAATCCTCGCCGTGATGACGGTGCTAACGCTGTTACCGTCTTTTTTAATGACGATGACGGCGTTTACGCGAATCACGATCGTATTAGCGATTTTGCGTCAAGCGCTGGGGTTGCAGACCACGCCATCCAACCAAATCTTGTTAGGACTTTCTTTATTTCTAACCATATTTATTATGCAGCCGGTGTTGAATCGCGTTAACGAAGAGGCATTGCAGCCTTATCTTACCGAAAAAATCACCTCAATCGAGGCGTTGCAAAGCGCCTCGCGACCTTTTCACGAATTTATGCTGAAGCAGACACGCGAATCCGATATTGCGTTATTTATGCGCATTTCAAAAACGCCCGCCGTGCAATCGGCGCAAGAGGTGCCGTTTTTTATTTTGGCGCCGGCGTTTTTAACCAGCGAATTGAAAACCGCATTTCAAATTGGCTTTGTGTTATTCATTCCATTTTTGATTATTGATTTGGTGGTGGCGAGCGTATTGATGGCGATGGGGATGATGATGCTGTCGCCGGTGATTATTTCGCTGCCGTTTAAAATCATGTTGTTTGTATTGGTCGACGGTTGGGCGTTGGTCATGGGCAGCCTAGCGTCGAGTTTTGGTTAGCGATGTCGCCCGATGTCATTATCGATTTATTCGCGCAAGCTTTTATGCTGGTGATTTTAATGGTCAGCGTGTTGATCGTGCCCGGCTTATTGGTGGGGTTGGTGGTTAGTACCTTTCAGGCGGCGACGCAAATCAACGAGCAGACTTTGAGCTTTTTACCGCGTTTGATTATTACCCTGGTGGCCATTATGGTGGCCGGGCCGTGGTTACTCTCCAAGCTCACCGATTTCACCAATAATATTCTCACCAACATTACGCAATACATCGGTTAACTCCATGTTCGAACTCGATGTCGTCGCGCTGCAGCATTGGGTGTACCAATTCATGTGGCCGTTGATGCGCATCAGCGGGTTTTGCATGGTGGCGCCGGTTTTTGGTACCGCTTTGGTGCCGCCGCGCGTGCGCGCGCTGTTAGTGTTATTTATCACGCTGGCAGTGGCGCCGAATTTGCGCGATCTGCCGCATCCCGATCTGTTGTCGCCGCTTAGCGTGGTGTTGTCGGCGCAACAATTGTTGATCGGCATCGGTATGGGTTTTTTTTTGCAGTTGATGACGCAGACCTTCGTGATGTTTGGGCAAATCGTTGCGATGCAGATGGGGTTGGGATTTGCATCGATGAACGATCCGATCAACGGCGTATCGGTGGCCTCGGTCAGTCAATTTTATTTAATGCTGGTGATGTTGTTATTTCTCAGCGTTAACGGCCATCTAGTGATGATCGAAGTGTTGTCGGAAAGTTTTTATACATTGCCGGTCGGCGCGGATATCGGCAGCGGGCGCTTGCAGACGCTGTTCGGTTGGGCCGGTTGGATGTTTGGCGCCGGCTTGTTGATGTCGCTGCCCGCAGTGACGGCGCTGCTGATCATCAACTGCAGTCTCGGCGTTATCACGCGCGCTGCGCCGCAGTTGAATATTTTTGCGATCGGCTTTCCGCTGATGGTGGTATTGGGTTTATTAATTCTGTGGGTCAGCATGAACAGCGTGCTGCCACAATTCGAGCGTTTCAGCGGCGAAGCGCTACAGGCGATGCGCACTTGGGTAACCTAGTTGGCTGGGATCGTCTTCCTCAATAATTCGGCACGTACATTGCTCTAACCATTGCTATCGAGTGCAGGCGCCAAGAAAACGGCACCTGCAAATTTTTCATTGATGCGATGGCATTGCCTGCGGTGACGGTGTGGCGGAATCAGAGAGTGGTCAGGAGCGCAGTGAAGAGGCCACCGCCAAACGCCAGGAAACGGCGCGCGAGGAAGGCCAGGTAGCGCGCTCGCGCGAACTCAATACCATGTTTATTTTGTTGGCTGGCGCCGGCGGTTTAATGGTGTATGGGCCTGATTTGGCGATCGCGCTGCGCGATCAAATGCGCTTTAATTTTACCTTTCCCCGTGCTGCCGCGTTCGATGTGCAGCTTGCCTCGAGTTATTTACTGCATTCGCTGGCGGCCGTCGGCCGCGCCTTACTGCCATTGCTGGTGCTATTGATGGTGGCTGCGGTCGCCGGCCCGGTGGCGCTGGGCGGCTGGCTATTTAGCACCAGCGGCTTGGCGCCGAAAGGCAGTCGCATCGATCCATTGGCTGGGCTGAAGCGCATCTTTTCGATGACCTCGTTGGTCGAGTTGATTAAGTCGATCGCCAAATTTGTGGTGATGACTGGACTCGCGCTCATTCTTATCGCGTCGCTGGAGCAACGTTTGCTGGGGCTCGGCTTACAAACGCTGGAATCCGCGATGGCGGATGCGTTGCACATGACGATGTGGTCGGTGTTGGGCGTCAGCTGCGGGATGATTCTGATCGCGCTACTCGATGTGCCGTATCAACTGTTCGAGCACAATCGCAAGCTCAAAATGACCAAGCAAGAAATCAAGGAGGAGATGAAGGATTCGGAGGGGCGACCCGAGGTGAAAGGCCGTATCCGCCAATTGCAGCGCGAAATGGCGCGCCGGCGCATGATGGAAGCGGTGCCTAAGGCCGATGTCGTGATCACCAACCCCGAGCACTTTTCGGTGGCGTTGCGCTACGACACCCAGCGCGGCGGCGCACCGACGGTCGTCGCCAAAGGCGCCGATCAAGTCGCGCTAAAAATTCGCGAAATCGCCAATGCGCATGGCGTGATGATTTTGCCAGCGCCGACTTTGGCGCGGGCGATTTATTACACTACCGAACTTGAATGCGAAATTCCCGGCCCGCTTTATCTCGCGGTCGCGCAGGTATTAGCCTACGTATTCCAACTCAAAACGTATCGCGCCGGGCAAGGGCGCAAGCCGGTGCTGCCCGAACAATTGCCGATTCCACCCGATTTGACCTTCGACCAGCGCGGCCGCAAAGTTTACGGCTCGGCCAATTAGCGCAGGCGCATCGTGCGACAGTCAAAATCTCTGCGGTAAAAAACTGGTCACTAAAAAGCGCATCGACAAAAAGCTGGACAGTAATTTGCAATACTCGCTGTAGCGCGATAACTCCGACGTTAAATTGACTGGTGTATTTGTTTAATGGTGACTTCATCCAACCAAGCTGCGAATGACGCGGGCCTGCTGAAGCAGCTACGCGGTTTGAGCAGCGGCAATCTCGGCATTCCGATTTTATTATTGGCGATGCTCGGCATGATGCTGCTGCCGTTGCCGCCGATTCTATTGGACGTGTTGTTCTCTTTTAATATCGCGTTATCGATAGTGGTGTTGCTGGTGTCCGTGTATACGCTGCGGCCGCTGGATTTCGCGGTATTCCCGACGTTGTTACTGGTCGCCACGTTGTTGCGTTTAGGCCTCAACATCGCATCGTCGCGGGTGGTGCTACTGCACGGTCACGATGGCGATCACGCCGCCGGCAAAGTGATCCAGGCGTTCGGCGAGGTCGTTATTGGCGGCAACTACGCGGTCGGTATCGTCGTATTCGCGATTTTAGTCATCATCAACTTCGTGGTCGTCACCAAAGGTGCGGGTCGCGTGTCGGAGGTTAGCGCGCGCTTTACCTTGGACGCGATGCCGGGCAAACAAATGGCGATCGACGCCGATTTAAACGCCGGGCTGATTGATGCAGATCAGGCGCGTAAACGCCGGGAAGAGGTGACCTCCGAAGCGGATTTTTACGGCTCGATGGACGGCGCCAGCAAGTTTGTGCGCGGCGACGCGGTCGCCGGTATTTTAATTTTGTTCATCAACATGATCGGCGGTCTGGCGATCGGCATGTTGCAGCACGACTTGCCGTTTGGCGAGGCGATGAAAATTTATTCGCTGTTGACGATCGGCGATGGCTTGGCGGCACAGGTGCCGTCGCTGCTGCTGTCGGTAGCGGCCGCGGTGATGGTGACGCGTGCGAATAGCTCGAAAGATATGGGCGAGCAAGTGCGCAGCCAATTATTTGAATCGCCGAAAGCGCTGGCGGTGACGGGCGTCATTCTCGTCGTGATGGGGGTGGTGCCCGGCATGCCGCACGTCGCTTTTATTAGCCTGGGGCTCGCTGCGGGCTACGGTGCGCATTGGATTAGTAAACAGCGCGAACAACTAGTCGAACAGCAGCGCGTCGATACGACGCAACAAACGCTGCAGGCGCAAAAGCCGCAGGAGTTACCGGAGTTGGGTTGGGACGACGTGCAACCGGTCGACACGATCGGTTTGGAGGTCGGCTATCGACTGATTCCGCTAGTCGATAAAGCGCAGGGCGGCGAACTGCTCGGGCGCATTAAAGGCATTCGCAAACGGCTATCGCAGGACATCGGATTTTTGGTGCCATCGGTACACATTCGCGACAACTTGGATTTGCGACCCAACGCGTATCGCATTTCGATCATGGGCGTGAATACCGGTGAAGGCGAAATTCATCCCGATCGCGAGTTGGCGATCAACCCCGGCCAGGTGTTCGGCACCATCGATGGCACGCCGACTCGCGATCCGGCGTTCGGTCTCGAAGCGGTGTGGATCGATCCCGGTCAGCGCGACCAAGCGCAAACGTTAGGTTACACGGTGGTTGATTCCAGCACCGTAGTCGCGACGCATTTGAATCAGCTGTTATTAAAACAAATGCACGATCTGCTCGGTTTCGAAGAAGTGCAAAATTTATTACAAGGTTTGAGCAAACAGTCGCCGAAGCTGGCCGAGGAATTAGTGCCGACCACGCTGTCGCTGAATATGTTGCTGACCGTGTTGAAAAATTTATTGGCGGAGAAAGTACCGATTCGCGATATGCGCACCATAGCGATTGCGTTAGCCGGTGTCGGCGACAAGAGTCAAGATCCCGGCGCGTATACGATGGCCGCGCGGCTCGCGTTGAGTCGCATCATCGTGCAAAAAGTCTTTGGCAATACCGCTACGCTGCCGGTGGTGGCGCTGTCGCCGGCGATGGAACAGTTATTGCTGAAAAGCTTACAGCAGGCCCAACAGATCGGTAATTCTGACGATATCGTGTTGGAGCCGGGATTGGCGGAGCGTCTGCAAGTGGCGATTCGCGAGGCCGCGCAGAAGCAAGAATTGGCGGGCAAGCCCGCGGTGTTGTTGGTGGCCGCGCCATTGCGGGCGGTGATGGCGAAATTTGCGCGCTATATCAACGGCGATATCCAAGTGCTGGCCTTCACCGAAATACCGGATGACAAACAAGTGACGATCGAAGCCTCCATTGGCTAAATGATGAGTGGCGATTAAAGCAGGTAGGTCCAATAAAAGCAGGTAGGTCCAATAAAGCAGGTAGCTCCAACGTAAGCGCAGAGACAAGCGTCATGGCGATGATGAAAGTAATGGTGAAAATATGAAAAGCTTTGTGGCGACCGATATGCGCACTGCGTTGCGGATGGTGAGAGAAGCGCTCGGCGAGGATGCAGTGATTCTTGCCAATCGTAAAGTTCCGGCCGGCATCGAATTGATCGCCGCTAGCGAGATGCCGCCGGAGCCGCCGCCATCGATCGAGCGCGCGCCTGCGGTGCGAGCATTGCGCGATGCGCCGACTGCGACGCGCGCGTACCGTTATGCGAACGACGATGCTGCCGACGACGCGCCTGCGGAAAATCGCAACGGCGGTTGGTGGCAAATGCAACAAGAGCTGCGCGCGATGCGTGATTTAATGGAGCAGCAATACTCCTGTTTTTCATGGCAACAATATCGCACCGGTCGCCCCGCACAGGCGGCGATGTGGCGACGTTTGCAGCGTCTCGGCTTAGCGCCGGATGTCGTGCGCCAGCTATTGGATGAGGCGAGTATCGGCGATACCGACAATGCGAACGATACCTGGCAGCACTTGATGGCTAAATTAAGCGCGCGTATTCCAGTGATAACCGATGATCTCGTTGCGCAAGGGGGCGTATTCGCATTTGTTGGTCCGACCGGTGGGGGCAAGACCACGACGATCGCGAAGTTGGCGGCGCGTTACGTACTCGAGCACGGCAACGCTAGTGTCGCGTTGATCACCACCGATAGTTATCGCATCGGCGCGCATGAACAGTTGCGTACGCTGAGCCGCATTTTGAATATTCCCTGCAAAATCGTCGGTGCGCAGCTCGATCTCGCCACTGCGTTGTACGAACTGCGTCAATGTCGCTTGGTATTGATCGACACCGCTGGTTTTAATATGCGTGCGCCCGAGCTGCAGCAGCAACTCGCTGCACTCACTGCGCTCGGCGATCGCGTGCGTTGTTTGCAAGTGCTGGCGGTTAATAGTCAGCAACAGGTGTTAAGAAATGCGCATCGCGTGTATCGCCCTGGCAATTTGGCGGGCTGCATTTTTACCAAGGTCGATGAAGCGGGTAGCTTGGGCGAGGCGCTCAGTCTGCTGATTGAAACCGGCATACCGTTGGCTTATGTTGCCGAAGGTCAGGCGATTCCGGGCGATATTGTCGGCGCGCAGGCGAAAGCGTTGATCGGCAAAGCGATCGAGCTGGCGAAGCAGGTCGAATGTAGCGAGGATCAGCTGGCGCAAGCGTTTGCGATTCCGCGTGCCAAAGAACTCTCGGCTTAGCTTGCTACGTATTAGCGCTGCGGCTCTGATGAATACGGCAGCATTGCACTAACAAGCAGCTATGCGCAAAGCAGCTACAATTAGGCCATCTTTCATTTCCGGCAGATCGATGAGCATTCGCATGAGGAGTTGGCACTGGTATGAGTAGCATGCACCCCGTTCAAGTTATCGCTGTGACCGGCGGTAAGGGTGGCGTCGGCAAGACCAGTGTGTCCGTCAATCTTTCGGTTGCGTTGGCACAGATGGGGCGGCGCGTCGCGCTGCTGGATGCAGATCTGGGTTTGGCCAATGTCGACATCATGTTGGGTCTCAATGCCAAACATAATTTGGAAGACGTGCTGGCCGGTACTTATTCGCTGATGGATATCATGGTGCAGGGTCCCGGCGGTATCCGCATTATTCCGGCTTCGTCGGGCACCCAGCGAATGGCGCAGTTGAGCGCACAGGAGCACGCCGGTTTGATCCATGCGTTTAGCGAGATCAGCGAGCAGATTGATGTGTTAATTATCGATACTGCCGCCGGTATTTCTGATTCGGTGATCAGCTTCGTGCGCGCCGCGCAGGAAGTGTTAGTCGTTGTGTGCGACGAACCCTCGTCGATCACTGATGCCTATGCGTTGATGAAACTGTTGAATCGCGATTACGGCGTGTCGCGTTTCCGAGTCTTGGCGAGCATGACGCGCACCGCGCAGGAGGGGCAGAATTTGTTCAACAAGCTGACGTTGGTGTCCGAACGGTTTCTCGATGCAACGCTGCAGTTTGTTGGTAGCGTGCCGTTCGACGATGGTATGCGCAAAGCGATACAGCGCCAGCGCGCCGTGGTTGATATGGCGCCGCGCAGCAAGGCTGGCTTGGCCTTCCACAGCTTAGCCGAGAAAGTCGATAAATGGCCGCTGCCTAGTACGCCGCGTGGCCATCTCGAATTTTTTGTCGAACGTTTGGTGCAACCGGCTATGGCCGGTTCCTAATCGATGGCAATGTCCGACCGACTGACGATGTACAGCGACGCGCAGGGCATCACTCCTGCGGCATTGCTTGAGCGTTATTCGCCGCTAGTTAAACGCATCGCCCATCATTTGCTCGCGCGCCTGCCGGCCAGCGTGCAGGTCGACGATTTAATTCAAGCCGGCGTGATCGGCTTGCTAGAAGCGGCACGCAATTACGATGCGAGCAAGGGCGCTAGTTTCGAAACCTACGCGGGGATTCGTATTCGCGGTTCGATGATCGACGAAGTGCGGCGCGGCGATTGGGCGCCGCGCTCGGTGCATCGCAATTCGCGGCGCGTGCAGGAGGCGATGCGTCGTTTAGAGAAGCGTTACGGGCGCGATGCCAGCGATCAAGAAATCGCCAACGAAATGGGCGTGTCGCTCGCCGAATACCAAGCGATCGCGCACGATTCACTGAGCAGCAAGTTGTTTAGTTTCGATGATCTTGGCGGCGACGACGATCACCCCGTCGACTATATACCGAGCGATACGCCATCGCCCGCGCAGGGGGTGCAACGCGAGGCGCTGCGTCAGCAATTGGCGGCGGCAATTGCTGGGCTGCCCAAGCGCGAGCGCTTGGTGTTAGCGTTGTACTATCATGAAGAATTAAATCTCAAAGAGATCGGCTTAGTGATCGGTGTTAGCGAATCGCGCGTCAGCCAGATTCACAGCCAGGCTGCACTGCGTTTGCGCGCTAAATTGCCAGGTTGGGCGGCTGAGGATTTGCTGTAGCGGCGTTGGTTTAGCGTTACAAAGCAGCGAAAGTTTTTTAAGAAAGCGGAATACCTTGATATCTACTACTAGACTCGCCTCATTCAGCTACTAGACTCATTGAGTGCCGGTGTCTGTGGAACGACCCAGTTAACCGTTAGGAGGTTGCTTTGGACAAGAACATGAAGATTCTCATCGTCGACGATTTTTCGACGATGAGACGCATAATTAAAAATCTTCTGCGCGATCTCGGCTTCACCAATACTTCGGAGGCCGACGATGGTCAAACCGCGTTGCCGATGTTGCAAAACGGTAACTTCGATTTTCTGGTGACCGACTGGAATATGCCGGGTATGAGCGGCATTGAGTTGTTGAAAGCGGTGCGCGCCGACGGTAAGTTGAGAAAACTACCGATTTTAATGGTCACCGCGGAAGCGAAGCGCGACCAGATTATCGAGGCGGCTCAAGCCGGCGTTAACGGCTATGTGGTTAAGCCATTTACCGCCGCGGTGCTCAAGGAAAAAATCGATAAAATCTTTGAGCGAGTCGACGCCAGTAAATAACAACTTTTTGAGAAGTGATGATTATGCTGGGCGCAGATAATTTTGAGGGTCGCAGCGAGCTTCTGGACGAATTGAAGCAGCGCGCACAAACCCTGGTACAAAAACTGGAAGAAGGCGATTTCCCGGCAGCCGCCGAGATGATCCGCTATATCAACGAAGCGCGCGACCATAGCATTTATCGCGAGGTCGGCAAGCTGACTCGCGGGCTGCATGACGCGATCGTTAATTTCGAGATCGACGCCAGCAAGGCTGGTGCTGAGAGCGACAATTTTTCGAAAATTGCCAATGCGCAAGAGCGTCTCGATTACGTGATTAATCTGACGCAGAAATCAGCCGACAAAACGATGGATATGGTGGAGGAAGGCATTCCGCTCGCCGAGCAACTGGGCTCGGAAGCGAGTCTGCTGCACGCCGATTGGCAGCGCTTTGTTCGTCGCGAAATGGGCCCCGATGAATTTCGCGAGCTGTCTCACCGCATCGATCGATTTCTCGGGCTGACGACGACTAACTCGGGTCAGCTGTCCGAAAAATTCAACGCGATTTTGTTGGCGCAGGACTTTCAAGATTTATCCGGCCAAGTGATTAAACGGGTCATCACGTTGGTGCAGGACGTCGAAGTTCGCTTAGTGGATCTGATGCGCGTCGCCGGTCAAGTTGAGCAATTAACCGGTATTTTCCGCGGCGTTACCGAAGTCGGTGTCGCAAAAGGCGCTGACGTCGTGGCGGAGGGGCCGCAGATTAAAACGGGCGAGCGAGCGGATGTGGTGTCGGGCCAGGACGACGTCGACGATTTACTATCGAGTCTCGGATTTTGAGGAACGCTGCATGAGTTTCTGTGAAGACGAAGAAATTCTGCAAGACTTTCTCGTCGAGGCGGGCGAGATACTCGAGCATCTATCGGAACAGTTGGTCGATCTCGAACAACGCCCTGCCGATAAAGAATTGCTCAATGCGATTTTTCGCGGCTTTCACACTGTCAAAGGCGGCGCCGGCTTTTTACAGCTGGCGGCATTGGTGGAGTGTTGTCACGTCACTGAAAACCTGTTCGATATGTTGCGCACCGGCAAGCGCAACGTCACATCGACGTTGATGGATGTGGTGCTGCAAACGTTGGATGCAGTCAACGAAATGTTCGTCCAGGTCAAAGCCGGTCAAGAACCGCGTCCCGCCGCGCCAGCGCTGATGGCGAAATTGGAAGCGATGCTACATGGCGACAGCGCGCCGACTGCCGCCAGTTCTGCACCGGTCGCAGCGTCAGTGCCGGCGGTCGACGAGCCGACACAGGACATCACCGATGCCGAGTTTGAAACTTTTCTCAACGCGCTGGCGCCGATTACCGAACCTACTCCACCGGTTGCAGTCAGCGGCTCCAATAAAATTACCGACGATGAATTTGAATCGTTGTTGGATCAACTGCACGGTCAGTCTGTGCAGGCCGCTGCGCCGACCAGTGCTGCTGAAACAGTCGTAAGTAGTGCGGGCACGGACGAAATTACTGCGGATGAATTCGAATCGCTGCTCGATCAATTGCACGGTAAAGGCAGTGCGCCAAAAGTAGAGCCTACGGTTAGAGTGCCGGTTGTCGAAACGGCAGGTGCGCACAGCGATGCGATTCAAGACGACGAATTTGAAGCGTTATTGGATCAATTGCATGGCAAGGGCCAGGCGCCGGCGCCCGTTGCGCCGATTGCCGCCGCGCCGCCGCCGATCTCTGCTCCTATTCCCGAACCCAAGCCGGCGCCAGTTGAGGCGCCGAGTAAACCGCAAGAGCGGCCGTCGGCCGCACTCGCCGACGATAGTGGCGATGCGCAGAAAGGTGGCAACGCAGCGGAAACAACCGTGCGCGTCGATACGCAGCGCCTCGACGACATCATGAATATGGTTGGCGAGTTGGTGTTGGTGCGCAATCGTCTGGTGCGCCTCGGCGCCGCGAGGAGCGACGAGGCGCTCGCCAAAGCGGTCGGCAATCTCGATGTGGTCACTGCTGATTTACAATCGGCTGTGATGAAAACACGGATGCAGCCGATCAAAAAAGTTTTCGGCCGCTTTCCGCGCGTAGTGCGCGATCTCGCGCGCAGCTTGAAAAAAGAAGTGGTATTGGAGTTGCAGGGCGAGGAGACCGACCTCGATAAAAATTTGGTTGAAGCGCTAGCCGATCCATTGGTGCATTTGGTGCGCAACGCGGTCGATCACGGCATCGAAAGTCCTGAAAAACGCGAGCTGGCGGGCAAGCCGCGTGCCGGCAAAATTGTGTTGGCCGCCGAGCAGGAGGGCGATCACATTCTGTTGTCGATCACTGACGATGGCGCGGGTATGGATGTCGAGATATTGCGACAAAAAGTGGTCGAAAAAGGTTTGTTGGATAGCGATGCCGCAGCGCGCCTTAACGATACCGAATGTTTCAATTTAATTTTCCTGCCGGGCTTTTCGACTAAATCGGAGATTTCGGATGTGTCCGGTCGCGGCGTCGGCATGGATGTCGTGAAAACAAAAATTTCGCAGTTGAATGGTTCGATACAAATTATTTCTAAAATCGGCGAAGGCACCCGCTTGGTTATCAAAGTGCCGCTGACGTTGGCGATTATGCCGACGCTGATGGTGATGCTCGGTCAGCAAGCGTTTGCGTTGCCATTGGCCAGCGTCAACGAAATTTTTCATATGGATCTCACGCGTATTAATGTGGTCGACGGCCGCGAAGTGATTACGGTGCGCGAAAAAGCGATCCCGCTATTTTTCTTAAAGCATTGGTTAACGAAAAATGGTTATGGCGAGGCAAGGCCCGAGCACGCACACGTGGTCATCGTGTCGGTCGGTATTCAGCGGGTCGGCTTTGTCGTGGATCAGTTGATCGGTCAGGAGGAGGTGGTGATCAAGCCGCTCGGCAAAATGTTGCAAGGCACGCCCGGTATGGCCGGCGCCACCATTACCGGCGATGGGCGCATTGCGTTAATTCTTGATGTGCCGAGCATGCTAAAACGCTACGCGCGCTAGCAATTGTGGCACCAATACGTAAAAATCTGAGGCGAATGTTCGTCAAGAATAAGCGAAGTATTTGAGGTACACGATGACGGTCACCGTCCTGATTGTGGATGACTCCAGCTTTTTTCGCCGCCGTCTGACCGAGATGATCGATCTTTGTCCGGGACTGAAAGTGATCGGCGTGGCGACCAATGGTCGCGAAGGTGTCGCGAAAACGTTAGAGCTGAAACCCGATGTGATCACGATGGATTATGAAATGCCGATTATGGACGGCATTTCTGCGGTTCGCGAAATTATGGCGAAGCAGCCGACGCCGATTCTGATGTTCTCTTCGCTCACCTATGAGGGCGCGCGGGTCACGCTCGATTCGCTGGAGGCCGGTGCAGTCGATTTTCTGCCGAAAAATTTCGATGAAATTTCGCGTAATCCCGCCGAATTAAAACAAAAACTTGCCGATCGGATCAAGGCCGTAGCTTTGGCCAAGCGTCGCGTTAGCCCGGCGCGACCGGCTGTTGCTGCGCCGCTCAGTTCGCCTGTTAGGTCGACTGGTGCTGCGCCGCTGCGCGAGGCAGCACCAGCACGTCCAGCAGCGCGTGCCCGCAAAAATTATGCGTTGGTAGCGATTGGTACTTCTACCGGTGGGCCGGTCGCATTGCAGAATGTATTAACTGCGTTACCAGCGAATTTTCCGTTGCCGATCGTGTTGATCCAGCATATGCCCGCAACGTTTACCGCGGCCTTTGCCGAGCGCTTGAATAATCAATGCAAGATCACCGTCAAAGAAGCACTCGATGGCGATACGCTGCGCCCTGGTGTTGCGTTGTTGGCGCCGGGTGGTAAACAGTTGATGATTAGTCAGGGCGGCAAAGTCAAAGTGTTGCCGGGCGATGAGCGGTTGAATTACAAGCCGTGCGTCGATATTACATTTGCCTCGGCGGCTAATGTCTATCGCAACCAAGTGTTGGCGATCGTGTTGACAGGTATGGGCGCCGATGGTTGCGAGGGCGCGAAATTATTGAAAGCGAGCGGTGGCACTGTGTGGGCGCAGGATGAAGCCAGCTCGGTGATTTATGGCATGCCGATGGCGGTAGCAAAAGCGAATCTCGCCGAAGAAATTTTACCGCTCTCACAAATCGGTCCACGCTTGGCTGAGTTGGTTTAATCGTGGATGTGTTGAGCGTTGTCGGCATCATCATCGGTTTGGTTGCCATTATCGGCGGCAACTTTCTCGAAGGCGGGCATCTCGGCGCGTTGGTGAATCTGCCGGCGGCGTTGATCGTCGTCGGCGGCACGTTTGGTGCGGCGATGTTGCAGACGTCGCTGCCGATTTTTCAATTGGCGCTGAAGCGTTTGGTGTTTGTATTCGTGCCACCGGTGCTGGATTTTAAAGGTGGCGTCAATAAAGTAGTGCGTTGGGCGATGGCGGCGCGCAAGGAAGGTCTGCTCGGTTTGGAAACCATCGCCGATACCGAGCGCGATTTGTTTGCGCGCAAAGGTTTGCAGTTGTTGGTGGATGGCAGCGAGCCCGATTCGATTCGCAACATGATGGAATTGGAATCCGATCTGCGCGAACAGCGCGATATCGATTCCGCGAAATTTTATGAATGCATGGGCGGTTATTCGCCGACCATCGGAATTATCGGTGCGGTGTTGGGGTTGATCCACGTGATGGGCAATTTGGCCGATCCCAGCAAACTGGGGCCGGGCATCGCGGTGGCGTTTGTCGCAACGATTTATGGTGTTTCGCTCGCGAATTTATTTTTGCTGCCGGTGGCGAGCAAATTGCGTAGCCAGGCGCGAGTGGAATCGCAGTATCGTGAAATGATTATCGAGGGAGTGATTGCTATTGCCGAGGGTGAGAATCCGCGCGCGATCGAACTCAAGCTCAGCAGCTTTTCGGAGCAGCGATGAGACGCTGGTAACGAGGTCCCAGATGGCGCGCCGTAAGCATGTCGAGGAGCACGTTAACCACGAGCGTTGGTTAGTGTCGTACGCGGATTTTATTACCCTACTGTTTGCCTTTTTTGTCGTGATGTATTCGATTTCACAAGTTAACGAAGGCAAGTACCGCGTGCTATCGAATACTTTGACCGATGCGTTTAATCAGCCTGAGATGGCGGTGCATCCCATTCAAATCGGCGAGGTCGCCAAATCCAATCCAGTCAATTTAGTGGCGCTTAGCGCGATGGCGATTAAGGATAAGGAGGGACAGGGCGGGGGTGAGAACGAGAGCGATATCCCCGAACAGCTCAAACAAATCAGCGATAAAATCGAGCAGGCGTTAGGCGAGTTAATCAAACAAAATATGGTGACGCTACGCGGCAACGAACAATGGCTGGAAATCGAAATGCGTTCGTCGTTATTGTTCGACAGCGGCGATGCGACGTTGAGTAATTCGGCGAGAGAGTTGCTAGGTCAAATCAGTACGATTTTGCGCGATGAAAAAATCCCGGTGCGCGTCGAAGGCTTTACCGACAATATTCCGATTCACAGCGCACGTTATCCTTCCAACTGGGAGTTGTCGTCGGCGCGCGCGGCGGCGGTGGTGCAATTGTTTATGAGCTTAGGGCTCGAACCGACGAAGTTGATGGCGACCGGTTACGGCGAATTCCAACCGATCATGCCGAACGATACGCAGGAAGGGCGGGCTAAAAACCGCCGCGTGGTGTTGATGATTTCAAAAACCGGCGAATTGCGGCCACAACTCAAAGAGGTCGTGCCGGGTGTTGAAGGCGAAGCGTCAGCGTCGCCAGTCAATGCCGCTGACGAACCTGCACCCGCGCAGTCGGTGATTGTGCCAATCGCCCCAATCGCAACCCCGGTTACAGCTATTTCTTCAACAACTAATCCGACTATAGCCACTCTTGAAGCGACAGCTCCTGCTGCCATTCCCGCTGCTACAACCGCCACCGCGCCGACCCGTTCAGGTGCAAATGCTGTTCAAAAGCCCTAATCTTGTTGGGTAGCCCAAAGGGGCTTACCGATAGCTAAGGTAATCTGCATCTTCGCCACGACAATTTGTTCATTGTCATAACTTATTCGATGCTACAGCCAGCAGGCTGGCAGGTTATTTGCTGATATAGTCTGCATTCGGTCCTACACTTCAATTAATTGACGCTGGCTTTTTTGGGTTTCGCCAGCTTTTGGATGTTTCAGCGTGCATATTTGGTCGGTTGCAAATCAGAAAGGTGGCGTAGGGAAAACGACCACGGCGGTAGCGCTGGCGGGGCTCCTAGCGGAGCGCGGCGCGCGAGTGTTGTTGTGTGATTTGGATCCGCACGGTTCGTTGACCAGTTACTTTGGTTACGATCCGGAGCGTGTCGAGCACGGCATTTTTGATTTGTTCGGCGAGCGGCCGATCGTCGAGCGCGCCGAATTACAGTCGCTGTTACTGCCGATCGATAACGGTGGTGCGGTGGGCGGCAAATTACAGTTGCTGGCCGCGAGCCCTGCGCTGGCCACGGTGGAACGGCGCGCGGTCGGCGGTGGCGTTGGCATGCGGGTGAATAAAGCGCTCGCCGCGTTGTGGGATGATTTCGATTACGTATTGATCGATACGCCACCGGTGCTGGGCGCGTTGATGATTAATGCGCTGGCGGCCTGCGAGCAATTGCTGATCCCGGTGCAAACTGAGTTTCTGGCATTGAAAGGTTTGGAGCGCATGCTGCGAACATTATCGATGTTGGGGCGGTCGACCAATAAAACGCTGCCCTATTTAATTGTGCCGACGTTATTCGATCGTCGTACGCACGCGTCTGTTAGTAGTTTGCGTACGCTGCGCCATGAATACCCCGACCACATTTGGGCGAGCATGATTCCAGTGGACACGCGGTTTCGCGATGCCAGTAAGGCGGGGCAGGTGCCCAGCCGATTCGATCCGCAGAGTCGAGGCGTGCTTGCCTATGCTGCCTTGTTAAAATTTTTACTCGCTTCGGGCGCCCTACCATCGCACTTTAAAGCTGGCGCCGGCATAGGGTAGTGCAATGAAAAATCCCCCGAATTTTTCGGATCAGGCGCTGGAGGATTATTTTACTGACTTGCTGCTCAGTGAGCCCGCGCAGGGCAAGGGGGGCGACCTGGCGCCGCTGAAAGACCTGGCACCGTTGAAAGTGGTAGTCGCGGATACTGTCACTAGACTGTCGGCGGCTTCTAGAGCGACGCCGTTATCCACACGTATATCAGCGCAGATTTCTAGCAATACTTCGATAGGTCGCTTCAACACTACTACGGCATCGGTGCGAGCATTCGCCGAGCCGATCAAGACCCTCAATTTGCGCATGCCATTACCGACGTTGGCGCCAGCCCCGGTTGCTGCACCGTCGCCTGTTGCCGAATCATCGGTAGTGGCACTCGCGCCGGAGCCAGTTGCGCCGGTGATAGCTGTACCGCCAGTTGTGCCAGCGAAAACGGAGCCTGAGCCCGAATCCGACCTTGAATCGGCACCTATCAGTGCGCCGACTGCATGGCTCGATAATGGGCGCCCCGCCTGGGCGCAGCAGCCGTTTGAGTGCCTGGTATTCAAAGTGGGCGGATTGTCGTTGGCGGCGCCGTTGGCTGAACTCGGCAGTATTTATCCGCTCGATGCCGAAATGCTAACGGCGATATTTGGGCAGGCGCCTTGGTTTATGGGGCTATTGCCGGTCAAAGGCTACAACGTTCGTACCATCGATGCCGCGCAGGTGGTGATGCCCGAGCGCTATGCGGAGGCGATGCGCTTGCAGTGTCGCTATGTGATTACGCTGCACGGCTCCGATTGGGGGCTGGCGGTCGATAGCGTCGCGGACAGTGTGGTGCTGCAACCCGACGACGTACGTTGGCGCGGTCAGCGCAGCAAGCGACCTTGGTTGGCGGGGACCGTCGTGACACAGATGTGCGCGTTATTGGATGTCGCGCAACTGGTGTGGATGTTTCAAAATCAAGACGGCAAACGGATTGCGCCGCAACTCTAGCAAAGCTGGCAGCCCTGCGGTGGTGATCTATAGTTAGCACACAATTCCGATCAACGATGCTGTTTCCGTAGGCAATCACTGCCATCGGCCAACTGCTCTCAAGGGTCTGTTATTTTCAAGGCCAATTGCTTCAACAGCTAAATGTTTTCAAGGTGAAGGGGTAGGCTTTCATGGCGACTAAGACCGCAAAAAACGTTGAAGATCCGATGTTGCAGTGGGTCACCTTTCGCCTCGATGGCGAAACCTACGGCATCAACGTGATGCAAGTGCAGGAAGTGCTGCGCTACACCGAAATTGCACCGGTGCCTGGCGCATCGAGCTATGTGTTGGGGATTATCAATTTACGCGGCAATGTCGTGACGGTGCTCGATACGCGTGATCGCTTCGGGCTACCACCGACCGAAATCAGCGAGCAAACGCGCATTGTGATTATCGAGGCCGGTAAACACGTGATCGGCATTATGGTCGATGCGGTGGCCGAGGTTGTGTATCTGCGCCAATCGGAAATCGAAACCGCGCCGAATGTTGGCAACGAAGACAATGCAAAATTTATTCAAGGCGTCTGCCACAAAAACAACGAATTGTTGATCCTTGTAGAGCTCGCTCGCTTGTTAACTGATGAAGAGTGGGCCGATCTCGACGAGCTCTAAGCGTAGCGCTTTAAAGTAACGGAGCACGCGAAAAAACGATGACCTGGTGCAGCTGTGATAAGCATTGATCTGATCTGGTGGTTCACGCTCGGCGTATCGATTGCGCTGATGATCGCTGCCATTTTTATCGTGCGTGCGTTGCAGCGTATGGCGCTCGCTAACGCGCTACTCGAACAACGCGTCGCATCATTACAAGAACAGACTCAGCGCGATTTATTGGCGATGGGGCAACACGTATTGGCTGCCGATAAAATATTGCATCGCTTCGCTGATCGATTAGGCCGTCTGGAAAATACGCGACCCGGCGAGACGCAGTACGGTCAGCTAGAAACAGTTTTGTCGAAAGTGGCCAATGCTGAAGTGCGCGATGAAGTGTCGGTCGCCGAGGCCGAACTGCGCTCATTGCTGCAACAACGGTCAAAATAATTTCACTAATTTACCAATCACTAATTTACGATAGATCGACTTTGTTATCGTAGATGTCTGGCTCCCAACCCGCCGGTGTTTTACCCTGAATTTTGTACGCAAAGGCGATCACCTGTGCGATACATAGATACAGTGTTTCCGGAATCTCTTCGCCCAAACCGATTTCTTGCAACAGCGCCAATAATTGCGGATTTTCAAATAGCGGTATGCCGTGTGCGCGCGCGATCGCAATGATCTGCTCGGCTAACTCGCCACTGCCTTCGGCGCTGATGGTCGGTGCGCGACTGCCGTCGTAGGCGAGCGCGACCGCGCGTTTTTCGCTATCTGTCGCATCGTTCATCTAAGACTTCTCATGTATGCACGTCGACTAATTGCTGCGAAACTAACGCCGCGCGCGCCGGCGGCAATCCCAGTCGACATTGCATTTCGGTGACTTTTACCCCGACCGATTCCAGGCCGGCGCGCAGATAATCAATTTTTTCTTGCACCGTGCGATGCGTGTTGGCGTGCTCGGCCCATAGCGTTGCTGCGACATTTTTTTCAACGATCGACAATGTCGCCGCGAGCTTGCCGAGCTCGTGTAAATCGAATGCTATCTGCACGGTCCATTGCACGCGCGTACGCGCATCGTGCTGTTTGCGATGTTGCTCGATGCGCACCTGCAAGTTATCGGTACCGCGCGCGGTCGACAACGGCAGTTCGAGTACCCACGCCGGTATCGGCATCGTCGTTTCGCTGTTGCTGTGGCGAGATACCGCGCTATCGAGTTGATTGAGTTGAATACGTGCGAGCCCTGCCTCCAGCAATTTGCCGAGCTGCAGCAACTCGGTATCGGTCTGCGTGGCATCGGCATTGCGCAGCGTCGAGTTATGTTGGCCGCGCAGAAATTGTTTCGGATTGTAGACCAACTCATCGTCTTGATTTGCAGCGTTGACCAGTGTGCGCGCTGCGTGCGCTTTAGTTGGTGTGTTAGATGTCGGTGTATTAGAAGATGGTGTGTTAGTGGCAAGTTGTCGTACGCTATTGAGCAGTGCGGTGAGCTGCGCCTTGAGATCGGTGGTTAGTACTTTGGTCAGCGGCTCGTTATTTTGCGTGTCGATGCTGTTGGCTTTGGCGATACGCGCCTCTAAAAAACTGCCGCTGTTTTCCAGTGCGCGCTTGACGCCTTCGCCCGATTGCAGTTGCGCAGGTTTCGGCAACGATTGTAAAAATTGCTGTAACATTTTGCCGATCACGGGCGGCAATTGCGCGGCCGCAGCGGGCATCAGTAATTGCCGTAGCAGCGGCACCAGCGTATGCAATGGCTCTTGCCGTGGCAGCATTTCGCGCAGCGATTGTTGCAGCGTTTGCAGCGGCGCTTGGATTTTTGCAATTGTTGGATTGAGCGTAGCCTCCTGGTTTGTTGTGATCGTTGTTGCAATAGTTGCGGCGACGTTTTTAGTGGCTGCGGTGGTAGCCGTTTGTGTTGCAGTGTTCGTCGCAGTGCGCAGAGTGTTGTTCGTCGCAGCGCTCGGGGTGTTGTTCGGCGAAGCAGTGGACGGTGTCGTCAGCGACGTTGCGATTTTTGTCAGCGTTGCCGGTGGTAGTAACAATACTTCGCCGCGCGCATTGATTTGCAATTGCACTGGCTTGCCGGTCGGTAACGGTTGTGGACTTAAAAATTGCAGAATGCGATTTTGCCATTGCATGGTGATGCGATAATTGCTGGCGGATTCGAGCGTTGTAACGTCGGCCGTTATCAGCAATGGATTGCTCGGTGCGGTCGTCGCATTTGCGTTTGCGCTCGGCAGCAACGTATTGCGCAGCACCATCGCCTCAATCACTTGCGGCCTGGCGAGTAATTCTGCTGGCAATTGCTGCAGCGTGCTTTGTAGCACTGCGCTGTTTAGCAATTGATTGAGATTAATATCCATAGGTGCCGCGCGATTGATAAGCTGGAACAACGGATTGAGTATAATACCGACGCCGCTAGTCGGCGTGGGCAAAATATCGACGGCCGGCGCAGGCGCTAATAACTTTGCGACGATTGCAGAGACGGCGGAGTTGATGCTGAGGGCGGCAACATTATTATTCATAAGCCGTGTAGCGGCAGCCATCGATAAATATTGACTGTTCTTTTGCTTGGGCCGATCTGTTGACTGAGTCGTTGCTGGAGTTTCGAGAAGTGTACTGCGAGCGCGACGATGCGCCGCTGTTTGCACCGCTATCGTTGGTGGTAGCCGCTGGTGCGTTGGTGCAGCTCGATGGCGCCAATGGCGTCGGTAAAACTAGCTTATTGCGTTGCGTCGGCGGTCTATCGAGTCGCTTTCATGGCGAGCTACTGTGGCTTGGGCAGCCGTTGGCGCGGCAGCGCGAAGTATTTGCTGCGGCCAGTGTGTTTCTCGGTCATGCAGCGGGGCTGAAAGCGGCACTCAGTCCGCGCGAAAATTTACTGTGGTGGGCGAGTTTGCGTGGTGTTGATGCGGCAGCAGTCGTCGATGACGCGTTGGCGCGTGTCGGCTTGAGCGGTTACGAATACAGTTCGTGTTATCAACTGTCGGCGGGGCAGCAGCGGCGCGCGGCATTGGCGCGTCTATTTGTGGTGCCTGCGCGATTGTGGGTTCTCGACGAACCGTTCACTGCGATCGATCGTCACGGCGTCGCCGAATTAGAATCGTGGCTCGCAGCGCACGCGGCAGCTGGTGGTGCGGTGTTGCTAACCACGCATCAACCGTTGGCGATGATGCCGCCGCCGCAGAAAGTGACCTTGCAGACGGAGGCGCGCGATGTCTGAATCGCAGTTATCGGCGCTGCAAGTAATGGGTCGGTTGATTCGCCGCGATGTATCGATCGCATTGCGGCGACGCGCCGAACTTGCCAATCCGTTGTTGTTTTTTTTAATGGTATGCACGCTGTTTCCGCTCGGCATCGGTCCCGAGCCAGCGCGCTTGGCGACGCTGGCGCCAGGCGTATTATGGGTGGTGGCGTTATTGGCGTGTCTGCTCGCCAGCGACGGGCTATTTCGCGCCGATTTTGACGATGGCAGCTTAGAGCAGATGTTGGTCAGCCCGGCATCGTTGTATTTATTGGCGCTGGCAAAAAGCATCGCGCATTGGCTGATCGCCGGGTTACCGTTGGCATTGCTTGCGCCGTTGTTAGCATTGCTATTGCAGTTGCCCGCGCAAGCGATTCCAGCGTTGGTGATAAGTCTGTTGCTCGGCACTGCGGTGCTCAGTTTAATTGGTGCGATCGGTGCGGCGTTGACGGTGGGTTTGCGACGCGGCGGGTTGTTGTTGTCGTTGATCGTGCTGCCGTTGTACATCCCGGTATTAATTTTCGGTGCCAGCGCAGTGCAGGCCGCCGCTGAAGGTTTTGCTTGCAGCGGGCAATTGGCGATGTTGGGTGCGCTGCTGGCTGCGGCGATGCCATTGGCGCCGCTGGCAGTGGCCGCGAGCTTGCGCATCAGCGCCGATAATTAACTATTAACCTAGCATCTAAATACATCTTCCTGATGTATTTAGATTTCGCGGCTAAAGCCGCATGAAACGCATCCTGGTCACGTGCGATAGTTCTCTTTCTATTGCTGCGGTGTGCGGTGGCGTAGGTGCGATGTCGATCGTCGATCGGTTACACTACGGCGCGCTTTTCATGAGTATGCATTGTCGATGTGGCCAATTTTTCACAAGCTCGGCTCGCCGCGTTGGTTTTATCAAATCAGCGGCAAATTCCTTCCGTGGTTGACGTTAGCGACGCTGGTCGCGCTGGTATGCGGTAGCGTTTGGGGCCTCCTGTATGCGCCGCCGGATTTTCGGCAGGGCAACAGTTTCCGCATTATTTATATTCATGTGCCGGCATCGATGCTGGCGATGGCGGGCTATGTGGTGATGGCCGTCGCCGGTGCGATCAGTTTGATTTGGCGGATGAAGCTCGCCGAAATCGCGATGAAATCGGCAGCACCGATCGGCGCCGCGCTGACGTTTATCGCGTTGATCACCGGCTCGATCTGGGGCAAACCGACTTGGGGTACGTGGTGGGTGTGGGACGCGCGCATCACGTCGGTGTTGGTGTTGTTTTTTTTGTACATGGGCGTGATTGCGTTGTACGAGGCCTTTGAGAATCAGCAGGCGGCGAGCAAGGCGTGCGCGGTGCTCAGCTTGGTCGGCCTGGTGAACATTCCAATTATTTATTGGTCGGTTGAATGGTGGTTTAGTTTGCATCAACCGGCGACGCTGAAAATTGTCGGCAAAAGCACGATGGCGCCGAGCATGTTGCAGCCGTTGCTGGTGATGGTGATCGGTTTCTATTGTTTTTACGCGCTCGCTTTATTGCTGCATATGCGCAGCGAAATTCTGTATCGCGAGCGCAGCACGCAGTGGGTACGCGATTTGATTACCCAGCGCAGCACCGGAGCAAAAGTTTGATGCAATTCGATTCGTTAGCGGCGCTGTGGTGGATGAACGGTCACGGCCCATTCGTTTGGAGCGCATACGCGATTGCGGTAATCACGCTGTGCGGCAGCGTGTGGGCACCGTTGCAACGGCAGCGGCGTTTTTTTATTGAGCAGCGCGGCATTGAAAATCGGCGCAGCGCGCGCCAAGTCGGTAGTGCCGAGTTGTTCACCGACTCCCATTCAAAAGTTTCTTGATATGCATCCGATTCGACGTCAGCGGTTAGCGATTGTGTTGTTGGTGGTGTTTGGTGCCGGCGGTGCGATTGGATTGGCCGCGTACGCGCTACGACAAAATATTAATTTATTTTATCCGCCCGCGGAAATTGTCGGCGGCCACGTGCCGATCGGCAAAAAAATTCGCGCCGGTGGCATGGTGGTGAAAGGCAGTTTGAAGCGCGATCCGAATAGTTTGCATGTCGCGTTTGTGATCACTGATTTCAATGCCGAAGTGCCGGTCGAATACACCGGCATATTGCCGGATTTATTTGCCGAAGAGCAGGGCGTGGTCGCCAATGGTGTGTTGAACGCTAACGGCGTGTTTCAAGCCAGCGAAGTGCTCGCCAAACACGATGAGAAATATATGCCGCCGGAAATTAAAGGAATGGCAAGCAAGCGCGCAGCGGCAATTAATGCGAACGCCGCTGATACAAGCCCCACAAATCCTACAACCCCAGCTGCGGTGAACAATTAATGGTTCCCGAACTCGGTCATTTTGCATTGATTCTTGCGTTGTACCTCGCGCTCGCGCAGGTATTGTTGCCGGCGGTCGGGGTGTTTCGCCGCAGCGAACTATTGATGCAAAGCGCGCGACCGCTTGCACTCGGTTTGTTGGTGATGTGCAGCATTGCTTTCGCTGTGTTAGCGCACGCATTTCTCAGCGACGATTTTTCGGTTGCGATCGTCGCGGCGCAATCCAATTCCGAACTGCCGTGGTTTTATAAATTCGCTGCGGTGTGGGGCGGACACGAAGGTTCGCTGCTGCTGTGGGTGTGGATTCTTTCCGCGTGGTGCGTCGCGGTTGCTTTATTCAGTCGGCAATTACCACTCGATATGTTGGCGCGCGTGCTATGTGTGATGGGCGCGATTGCGGTTGGTTTTTTATTATTTGTGCTGCTGACGTCGAATCCATTTGCACGCCTGTTGCCGAATCCGCCGCTGGAAGGCTCCGATTTAAATCCGCTGTTGCAAGACCCCGGCATGGTGATTCATCCCCCGATGTTGTATTTCGGCTACGTCGGTTTTTCGGTAGCGTTCGCGTTTGCAATCGCAGCATTGTGGAGCGGCAAATTGGATGCGGCGTGGGCGCGCTGGTCGCGACCGTGGAGCGTCGTCGCGTGGTTGTTTTTAAGCATCGGCATTTCGCTCGGCAGTTGGTGGGCGTATTCGGTGTTGGGTTGGGGCGGCTGGTGGTTTTGGGATCCGGTCGAAAATGCGTCGTTTATGCCGTGGTTGGTTGGCACAGCATTGATTCATTCGCTGGCGGTCACCGATAAGCGCGGCGTGTTTAAAAGCTGGACCGTATTGTTAGCGATTTTCGCATTTTCGCTGAGCTTGCTCGGGACTTTTCTAGTGCGCTCCGGCGTGCTGACCTCGGTGCATTCGTTTGCCGCCGATCCGACCCGCGGTGTTTTTATTCTCGCCTTTCTCGGTGTTGTTATCGGTGGTTCGCTGACGCTGTACGCACTGCGCGCGCCAGCGGTGGTGAACAAGAGCGATTACAGTTGGTTTTCGCGCGAAATATTTTTGCTCGCCAATAACGTTTTGTTACTCGTCGCTGCGCTCAGTGTGTTGAGCGGCACGTTATTTCCGTTGGTAGTGGATAGTTTGCACCTCGGTAAATATTCGGTGGGGCCGCCGTATTTCAATGCGGTGTTCGTGCCGTTGATGTCGATGCTAATGGTATTTATGGGTATCGGCCCGAGCAATAATTGGAAGCGCAGTCGCGGCGATGAATTAGTGCGGCGCTTGTTGCCCGCATTAGTCGCGAGTTTAATCGTTGGCTTAATCTTTCCATTCGCGTACCACGGTCAGTTTCATAGCGGCGTGGTGTTGACCGTGTGTCTCGCTGCATGGGTAGTGTTTTCCAGCATTGTCGATCTGCGCCATAAAATGCGTCACGCCGATGGTGCGCGCGCGGGTCTGCTGCGGTTGACGCCTGCGTATTACGGCATGCTGATCGCGCATTTAGGTTTTGCCGTCAGCGTGGTTGGTGTTGGTTTGACAACGGCGTACACCGAGGAACGCGATCTGCGGTTGGCGATTGGCGAACACGCGCAATTGGCCGGCTACGATTTCCTCTTCGCCGGCACCGAGCCGGCACGTGGCCCGAATTATGTGGCCGAGCGTGGTTTGATCGTGGTGTCGCAAGCGGGCAAACAACTGGCCGAACTGCATCCAGAAAAACGTCGCTACAACGCGCGCCGCGATCAAATGATGACCGAAGCGGCGATCGATGCCGGTCTGTTTCGCGACATTTATGTCGCCTTAGGCGAACCGTTAGAAGGCGGTGCATGGGCGGTGCGCCTGCACTATAAACCGTTCGTGCGCTGGATTTGGCTGGGTGGTTTACTGATGGCGTTGGGCGGGGGGCTGACGGTTTGCGATGGTCGCTATCGATTGCAGCGCCGCAGCGCGGCGGCCGCCGCTGCCATCCCTGTCGTTTAAACGAGAGCCGACATGCAGCGTTTTAAATTATTTATTCCTCTGATCATCTTTGCAGTGCTGGCGATTTTCTTTTTTGTCGTGCAAAAGCAAATCGGCAGCGGCGCGTACGATCCGCAAAATATGCCATCGGCATTGCTCGATAAACCGCTGCCGGTATTTCAATTGCCGGATTTATTGTCGGTGAATTCGGTTACCAACGCGGTGCTGCAAAATAAAATTGCGCTGGTCAATGTCTGGGCGACGTGGTGCCCGTCGTGCTTGTACGAGCATCCGTATCTGGTGAAATTAGCGCAGCAGGGCGTGTTAATCGTCGGTGTCGATTACAAAGACGATGCGGATAAAGCGCGGCAATGGCTGCAGCAAAAAGGCAATCCGTATGCGGCTGTGGTCGACGATCGCGACGGCAAGTTGGGTTTGGATCTCGGTGTCACCGGCGCACCCGAAACGTATCTGGTCGATAGCCACGGCATCGTGCGTTGGCGCTATCAGGGACCGATCGATGCGCGCGTCTGGTCGGAGACGTTGCAGCCGTTGATTGCCAAATTATCCGCAGCGCAGGGCGGTTAGGCGATGCGACGTTTTCTATTACTGCTGCTGGTATTGTGCTCGACATTCGTAGCGCGTGCTGCGATCGATCCGTACGAATTCGACAACGAAGCACAACGCGATCGCTATCGGCATTTCATCGAAGAGATGCGCTGTCCGAAATGTCAGAATCAAAACCTGGCGGGCTCGGATGCGCCGATCGCCAACGATTTGCGCCGCGAATTACATCGCTTGTTGCTCGAGGGACGTAGCGATCGCGAAATTATCGATTTCATGGTGGCGCGCTACGGCGAATTTATTCTCTACGATCCGCCGTTCGATAACAAAACGGCGTGGCTATGGTTGGCGCCGATTGGCTTTTTAACGATTGGTATTGCCACGTTGGTAGTTATCGTGCGGCGTCGCCGTACCGCGAGTGAATCCACGTTGGCGAGTTTAAGCGTCGACGAGCAGGCGCGCGTCACAGCGTTATTGCACGACGACGATGCGAACAATAACAACAGGAAAACATCGCTGTGAATTTTGGTTTGAGTGCAGCGCTGCTGGCGTTGGTCGCGATGATATTTGTCGTTGCGCCGTTTCTAATGCGCGGTCGCAAGTCGCCCCAGGATCAACGCCACGCGGTGATCGCGATCGTTAAAGCGCGGCTCGATGAATTGGCGCGCGATCGTGTTGCCGGCATTCTCGACGACAATACGTATCAGCAATTAATGCTCGAACAGCAGCGACGTTTGTTGCAGGAAACGGAAGATACTGCTGCGCCGTTAGCAGCGGGTCGCGGCCGCGGTCTACTAATCGCGGTGGCGTTATTGTTGCCGCTGTGCGCGGGTGGTTTTTATTTTTATTTCGGCGCGTGGTCTGATTGGCAAATTCAAAATTTGCTCGATCAGAGCCAGCGCGAAACTCAAAGCGGCGCCGACAATCGCGCCACGTTAGAGGATCTGGCGAGCGCACTCGAACATCGACTTGAGCGGCGCGATGACGACGATGGTCGGCGTCGTTTTATGTTGGCGCGCATCGATACCGAGTTCGGTCGCTATCAAGCCGCACTGGTGCAGTACGCGGCACTGCAGGCGAAATTCCCGGAAGATTCGAGCATCGCCGCGCAGTACGCGCAGGCGTTGTATCTCGCAGCCGATCGCAAATTAACGCCCGAGGTCACTGCGCAGGCGCAGCGCGCGTTGCAAGCTGATCCGAATCAGACGACTGCGTTGGGCTTGCTCGGCATCGCTGCGTTTGAGCAAAAAGATTATGCGCAGGCGCTGCTGCATTGGCGGCATCTGCTGCAGCAATTGCCATCGGGTTCGCCGAACGCTGGTTTGATCGAGCGCGGCATCCAACAGGCCGAGCAGGCGCTGGCAGCGCTCGCACCGAGCGGTCCGAAATTGGTGGTGTCAGTCTCGATCGATCCGCAATTGTTGGCGTCGGTGCCAGCGGGCGGTACCTTGTTTGTATTTGCGAAAGCGGTCAATGGCCCGCCGATGCCGCTCGCGGTGGCGCGACTCGATCCGAAAAAACTGCCGCTGCAAGTGACACTCGACGACAGCATGGCGATGGCGCCGGGGATGAATTTATCCAGTGCCAAGCAGGTGCAGATTACGGCGCGCATCACCGCTTCCGGTCAGGTGCGCGGCGAGCCCGGTGATCTCGAAGGCGGTAGTGCCGCTATCGATGTGACTGGCAAAGCTACGGCTGTGCAATTGACGATCGATCGACGTTTGTAAGTTACCACCGGTCTGGCGGTTGCTGTGCGGTGTGAAAAACTCGCAGCACATGAATGGCTTCATTTTTTACGCGGTACGGCACCAGAAACGGCAGCTTATCGATAACTAACTCGCGCGTACCAGGGATTCGCCCCGGGCGAGATTGGTGCGGTGCTTTGAGAAGCGTTTTTACGGCAGCGATAATTTTAAGGATATTGGTGGCCGCGATTCGAGCGCCGGCTTCCTGTTCGTAGTAATTGGCGATGATTTCAAGATCGCGTGCGGCCAGTTCAGTCCATTGCAGTCGCACGTTTTTCCTCCCACTGTTTCACTAGTCCATCGTGATCGATTAAACGGCCTTCATCGGCCGCGATAAGCCCCTCGGCAATGGCGCGAATCTGCCATTCGTTGGCATCGAGATATTGGCGTAACGCTTCGGTGGCCAAGTAAGAGAGTGGGCGATCGGTGATAGTCGACAATTGGTCGAGTCGCTGACGTAATTCAGCATCGATTCGAAAGGCGAGCGGAGATGACATGGCGTACTCCTGAAGTTGTTTGCAGCGCTTGATCTGTATGTAGATGTTTACATTGTGGTGGGAGTTGGGCGTATGTCAACAGCCAACTTGCTCCAAGTGCTTTACCTATCGACGAAGCGGGCTGTTGGCGGAGCGATCTGTTGATGAGGCATGGTCTCACTCCAGCAAACCCGATAAACTACGCGCCCTTAAGCAGCTGTACCAGCGCATCAACGCAGGCTCAGGCTGACAGTAAAAGAACAATAAATACAATGCGTTGCTGAACCGTTTCAATAAAGAGCTTTAGTTTTTTATGCGATTGAAAAATATCAAATTGGCCGGTTTTAAATCGTTCGTCGATCCGACGACGGTGAACTTCGCCAGCAATTTGTCCGCGATTGTCGGGCCGAACGGTTGCGGCAAGTCCAACGTGATCGATGCGGTGCGCTGGGTGATGGGCGAAAGCTCGGCCAAAAACCTGCGCGGCGAATCGATGATCGACGTTATTTTTAACGGCTCGGTCAATCGCAAACCGGTGGGACAGGCATCGATCGAGCTGGTGTTCGACAACAGCGACGGTGGGCTCGGCGGTGAGTACGCGGCGTTTGCAGAGATTTCGATCAAGCGCAAAGTAACGCGCGACGGCATGTCCGATTATTTTTTAAATGGCACTAAATGTCGTCGCCGTGATATCACCGATATATTTTTAGGCACCGGTCTCGGCCCGCGCAGCTACGCGATTATCGAACAGGGCATGATTTCGAAATTGATCGAAGCGAAGCCCGACGAGTTGCGCGTCTTTATCGAAGAAGCGGCTGGCATTTCCAAATATAAAGAGCGCCGTCGCGAAACTGAAAATCGCATGCGCCGCACGCAGGAAAATCTTGAACGCCTCACCGATTTGCGCGACGAACTCGAACGGCAATTGCAGCATTTAGAAAGACAGGCGCAAGCCGCTGAGCGCTACACCGAACTAAAAAAAGAAGAGCGTTTATTGAAGGCGCAATTGCAGGCATTGCAATGGCGTGATTTGGATGGTCAGGTGCAGCAGCGCGAGCGCGCGATCGGCGAGCTCGAAGTGCGTTTGGAAGCGGTGATCGCCGAGCAACGCGCGATCGATGCCGCGATTGAAAAATTCCGCGATGGCCAAACCGAATTAAACGATCGTTTCAACGAAGTGCAAGGTCGTTATTATTCATTGGGCGCCGATGTGGCGCGCGCCGAGCAGACGATTCATCACCAAACCGAACGCGCGCGGCAATTGCGCGAAGAATTATTGCGCGCCGAGCGCAATCTCAGTGAGGCGCGCGAGCATTTAAAATCGGACGCCGATAAGCAAACGGCTTGGCGCACCGAACTCGACGATATCGAACCTGAACTTGAATTGGGCGAGGCGCGTGCTGAGGAATCGGCGAGTCAATTGCTCGCCGCCGAGCAGGCGATGCAGGAATGGCAGCAGCGCTGGGACGATTTCAATCAAACTGCTGCGGCGCCGCGTCAGCAGGCCGAAGTGCAGCAATCGCGCATTCAACATTTGGAAACGGCGCTGCGCCGCTTTCAAGATCGCGTCGTTAAACTCGAAGAAGAAAAAGCGTCGCTCGATACCGGTGTGTCCGACGACGAAATCGCACTGCTCAATGAGCAAGTCGCCGAACTCGAATTACAAGCCGAAGAAAAACAACACGCGATCGACCAATTGCTCGCGACTATCGAACAGCAACGCGATGCGTTGCAGCGCGACGGCGGCGAACTCGATCGGTTGCGCGGCGAAGTGCAACGCAAGCGCGGTCGTCGCGCATCGCTGGAAGCATTGCAGCAAGCTGCGCTCGGGCAATCCGGTGGCGTCGTCAACGCGTGGTTGAAGCAGCACGGTATCAGCGATAAAACGCGGCTCGCCGAGCGTTTGCAAGTCGACGACGGTTGGCAGACTGCAGTCGAAACAGTATTGGGCGAACAGCTGCAAGCGGTTTGTGTCGAAGATTTGAGCGCGTTCGTCGGCGCTACTGCAGAAATTAATAAAGGTCGATTGACGTTGTTGGATGCGTACCGCGGTGCGGCGCCGACCGCGTCGGCGCAGCCGCGCTTGCTCGATCACGTGCGCGGCGATGCAGCGGTCGGCGGTTTGTTAGCGGGCATTTATTGCGTTACGGATTTTCACGCGGCGTTGGCGTTGCGTCCGCAGTTGGCCGCACATGAATCGGTAATTACGCGCGATGGTTTGTGGTTCGGTCCGAACTGGTTGCGCGTCGCGCGCGCCGATGATGCGCAGAGCGGCGTGCTGGCGCGGCAACAGGAATTGCACGAATTAGTGCCGGCGATCGAAAACGAAGAGCTGCGCATCGAAGCGTTGGCGGCACAACAAATCACCGTGCGCGAACAATTGCGCAGCGCCGAACAACGTCGTGATGAATTACAGCGCGACCTGCAACAGGTCAATCGCAGTCACGGTGAAGCGCGTTCCGAACTCAGTGCCAAGCAGGTGCGCATCGAGCAAGTTGCGCAGCGCCGCGAGCGTTTGAATCGCGAAATCGACGAAGGCCGCGAACAGTTTCGCATCGAGCAAGAAAATCTCGGCGAGGCGCGCATGTTGTTGCAAGCAGCGATCGATGCGATGCAAACCGATTCGATCGCGCGCGAAGATATGTTGCGCAGTCGCGATAACAATCGCGTCGGTTTGGACGATGCACGGCAGCGCGCGCGTCAGGATAAAGATCAGGCGTATCAATTAGCGCTGCGCGTGCAAACGCTGCGCTCGCAGTTGGAATCCACCGCGTCGGGTATCGAGCGCACGCAGAATCAAGTGCAACAACTCGAAGAGCGGCAGCTCGCGTTAAAAGAGGAGATGGCGACTTCTGAGGAACCGGTGCTCGAACAAAAAATAGTGCTCGAAGCCTTGCTCGAAAAACGTTTACACGTCGAAGAAGAGTTAGGTAACGCGCGGCGCGAATTGGATGCGGTCGAGCACGAATTGCGACAATCCGAGCAGGCGCGGCACAGCGTCGAGCAACGCGCGCAGGAAGTGCGCTCCGAATTGGAAAAAATGCGTTTAGAAACGCAAAGTTTATTGGTGCGCCGTCGCACGCTGCAAGAGCAATTGATCGAAAGCCAATTCGATCTCGATGCGGTGCTGGCGAATTTACCCGATGGCGCCAGCGAGCCCGAATGGATCGAGCAATTCGAGCAAGTTGGGCGCAAAGTTCAACGCCTCGGGCCGATCAACCTCGCCGCGATCGACGAATACAAAGTGCAATCCGAGCGCAAACATTATCTCGATGCACAGAACAACGATTTGGTCGAAGCATTGACCACGCTCGAAAATGCGATTCGTCGCATCGACAAAGAAACGCGCGCGCGCTTCCAAACGACATTCGATCAAGTGAATCAAGGGTTGGGCGAATTGTTCCCGAAAGTATTCGGCGGCGGTCACGCTTATTTAGAGATGACCGGCGACGACTTGCTCGACACCGGCATCACGATCATGGCGCGGCCACCCGGCAAGCGCAACAGCACGATCCATTTGTTGTCCGGCGGCGAAAAAGCGCTGACCGCGATCGCATTGGTATTTTCAATTTTCCGGCTCAATCCAGCGCCGTTCTGTATGCTCGACGAAGTCGATGCACCGCTCGACGATGTCAACGTCGGTCGTTACGCGCGATTGGTTAAAGAAATGTCGTCGCAGGTGCAATTCATTTATATTACTCACAATAAAATCGCGATGGAAATCGCCGAGCAATTGATGGGCGTAACGATGCACGAGCCGGGCGTATCGCGACTAGTGACTGTGGATGTCGAAGAAGCGGCGGAATTGGCGGCATCTTAGAATGTTGAGTGGGTGTTTTTAGAATAGGTTGGGTCTTTTTAGAGTAGATATTTACCGGCGTGCGTGAAACAATAAAAAGCCGTTTAACCAGACATAACTCTTGATGGCCGAGGGTCTTGATAGCCAAGGGTCTCGATGGCCGAGGGGAAAATCAGAAGGTTATGGAACTTAGTGTAAGAGAGTGGACGATTATCGTCGGAGTGCTGCTGATTTTGGCAGTGTTTCTCGATGGGTATCGTCGTGTCCGCAACGAGCGCAGTAATCGCATTCGCGTATCGTTGTCGAAGCAGGTTTTCAATCATCACACCGACGTGGTTGAAAATACTGCAACTGTACCCAACCCTGAATTACCGAACGGCGGTGCGCGCGTCATCGCCAAGCAGCACAACTCGGATT
>JAYVWC010000044.1:0-6734 GCA_043786385.1 Spongiibacteraceae bacterium
CATCTCACCACCTTGTTAATCGATGGCAATCCGGTTGCCGGTGGAGGTGGGGGTACCGACAGTGCAGATACTCCGACGTTGCCCGAATGGGGTGCGATCTTAATGGCATGTCTGCTGTTCGGGCTCGCGGTGAAGCGCCAGCCCTCGAAAAATAACGCTGTGCTCCCCGCTTAAAAAATTAGATTTCAAGGAATGACACATGAACTGCTTCGCTCGAATACACGCTCTTGTAGTAATTGCGAGTTTGATGGCTTCCGGACTTGTTGTGGCTGCCACTGAGTTGTCGTCCGAGAAAGCTATCGCTGGCGATAAGACGCAGGGATTATCCCCCGCACAGCGCGAGCAAATTCAGCATATAGGCCAAGCCGTATTACTCGCTAAACGCAGTGCGAAACCGTCTCCCGATTTAATAAAATTGCGCGCACAGGTGGATCAATTGCGTCACGCTGCAGAAAATCTCGCCGCGCTGGGGCCGAGTGTTCCGCTGCGGCTGGCTAATGGCACGACATCTACAACGGCGAACACTCCAGCGCTGAATGGTTGGCGCCAAACCCGCGCTGCGGATATCGCAACACTCCATCAAGCCGCGACGTCACTGCGTCAGCACAGCCGCACCGCGCGGCATACATCCACCATTCCTTTTGGCAATAGCGATGCAATGAACTCGCTGTATGGCGCGTTGCCCAGTGCAACCGCCGACGCGGTAGCGGGCAACGACAATATCGTCACTACTGTCGCCGCCCAAAATCGTATCGAGCATTTGGAGACGGATATTGATGCAGCGCTGGCGTTGCCGGACGCCGAGCGGCAAACACGCTTGAACGCGTTGGCGCAGGAATTTCATTTACACAAACATCCCCAAGAAAACGCGGATGCGACCAAAGTCGCCGACGTACCGACGTTTGTTGCGCGCACGCAACACCGGCGCGATATGCATTGACCCTTCGACCTCACGACCGAACATAACGCGTGCTGCGTAGAGCGGCATTTTGGATAAAGGATTGCGACTATGAAGCGCACAAAAATGCTGGTCACTGGGGTACGGGTGAGTTCCCTGTGTTTATTCGCCTGGTTGGCGATCACCGCCATCGCTGCGCAGGCCGATCCATTAGCCGCTACGCGTGAAATTCTCAAGGACGATGTCGATCTGAAGGCGCAGGCCACGGCGTTAGCTTCAACCCCCGCGATCTACGAATTTGTGCGCAACACGCATGAGTATGCGCTGTACCACGGCTCGCGATCGAGTAGCACCAATACCTATCTCGGTCGGCGCGGCAGCGATGTCGATATCGCGTCGGTGCTGATCGCCATGTACCGCTCGCAATCGATTCCCGCGCGCTACGCGACTGGTGTTGTAACCGCCCCGGCGGTGGATGTTGCCAACTGGCTCGGTGTTAAAAATATCGATCTGGCGGCAGCCATTCTCGACGACCAAGGCATTCAGAAAAGCAAATTAACCACCGATCGGTTATCGATTGAGTTTGAGCACGTATGGGTACAGGTTCAGGTGCCGTACGACAGCTATCGCGGTATTGCCATTGCCAGCGTGAATTGCACCGCGACACCGGTGCGCTGTCATTGGATCGATGTTGACCCCTCATATAAATTGCGCAAATACACCAATCAAGCCATCGACATTTACAGCGCCGTTAATTTTGATTACGACCGCTATTACAACGCGATTAAAAATAACGATACGACGTACCGCGACAAAGGCCCGGTGGAAATTTACGAAAATCTCATTCTCGATTATTTGAAAATCAATTATCCCGGTAAGACCCTCGAAGACGTTGCCGATGCCGGCGTGATAATTCCCGTCAAAGAAGGAGTGTTGCCCGCGTCGTTGCCGTATCAGGTGATAGGCACAGTGATGACTTACGATGCGGTGGTCGATCACGATGCCGCTGGCGGCGTAAAAACCTGGGCCAAATTTGTCAGTCTGCAAACGATACTGACCGATGGCGGTCTCACCATACAGGCAGGTGGCGGCAATATCGCGATGGCCGATCTCAGCACCAAGCGGCTGACGTTATCGGTATTACCACAAACGCAGAGTCAGCCGACTCGATTTCAAGTACGACTCGACGGCACCGTGATTGCCACGCCGATTACCATTGGCGGCACCATCAATGGCCATACGATCGGCATTGGCACACCGTTTACTTTAAAGGCGACACTGAACGGCGCGCCAGCCACACAGACCGGCCAGACCGATCACAACATTGTCGCCACCTACAATAATCTGGTGATCGGTGGTTATTACCTCATTGGCACGGGCGGCGACACGTCGAACTGGTCACAGGTGCACCGCGCGGCTGATCAATTGCTCGCGGCCAATCGCCAATATCCGATTCTGAATAATGCGAGCCAAGTGCCCTATGTCGATCTGAATGGCAATGGGGTGATCGATGCTGGCGAAGCCCGTCTGCTCGATTCTCCCGCCGCGCAGGATGCGTTGACGGGTGGCTTACTGTACGTTTCGATGTCGCAATATTATGCGCATTTTGTCGATGGTATTCGCCGTTTGGATGCGTTGAACCATGTGATCTCGCCGATGGAAGGTTTTATCGGTGTGGTAAGTTCCACCTACGATGTCGATTATCTGAATAACACCCCGTTCTCCGTTATGCCGGGCGGTTTGTTGATCGACATGAAAGGTGTGACCTTTACCGGCTCTTGGCGCAACGACCAAGTCAGTACCTACGCTAATAAAAACTTTGAGCAAGTGGGCCATATGGGGTCGTCGCTCGAACACGAAATTTGGCAGGAGCTGACAGGCTTTGATGCGGTATCCACCGTGCGCGGCATCCAAATGGCGTTGGCAAATGGCGCAAGCTTGCTGAATCTACAGGACGGCTCGACGACCACCGTGAACGGCATGTACGGCACATTTGGCTACGGCAGTGCCGCGCCTGCTCCATTTGCTGCCAGCGTGCGCACGGTGTATGCCACGCAGCCCACGACCTGGGCGCATACCAGCACGGCATCCGATGCCGGATTTGATCTGCTGAAAAAATACCCCAGCTCCAGTGGCGAATTACAAGCCGCAAAACTCACCTATTACAACGATTTCTGGGCCGGCAACGTGGCCTGCTTCGATGATGGCGAGCAGCAAATTCGTGATCTGATTGCCCAATACGGCGGCGGCGCCGCTCTTAACGCGGGCAGTACTTGCGGCTATTCCTTTGCGAGCGGCACCACCTTAAATCAGCTACTGTCCGCCTTTCAGACCTACTTCAACAGTTTCTTTGCTGTCGGCGGTAATGGCAAATACGACTATCTCGATCAGACCAAGGGCTTCGCCATTGGCAGTTTCGCGTTTCGCAATCTATTGGCCCCCGCTGACATCCACAACTCTAGCCTGGTGCAAAGTATCCGGGACGCATTGATCTTCGGTGGCACCGTTGGCAGCCATGCCGGTCGCTGGGAATACCGTATTCCTAGCCGCAAGACCAATACTGGGTTGAATGTCTTCAGCGTGTACCTGCAAAAAGTCTATGACACCTCGGACAACAGCTTGGCCAGCCAAAGCTACAGCATCAGTAACGACAGCTTTGCCGCTGGTGGCGGCTGGGTGGACGGTACGCAAGCCATCCAGGCAGCAACTTCGCTGCCGGGCACCTCGTTAATCAAACCGACCTTTAACAACTCGACCTTCAATGACAAGAATGTAGTCAGTTCGACCAATAACGATCTCATCAAAACGCCATCGACAGCCGACCCGGTCAGCACCGTGACCGGAAATATGTATCACGACGAAACCGATTTCACGATCCAAGGGCGCGGCCTCAATTATGCGTTCACGCGCTCCTACAACTCGGCACCGGCGCGCGCCAATCTCGATGGGCCGTTGGGCTTTGGCTGGGTGCATTCGTATGGCATGACGCTGAAATCGAATGACTATGGCGCGTGTCCGAATTGTACAACCGGTTCCGGCGCGGGGCAGGCGCCGGAGAATGGCACCAACAAAACCTCGTCGATTACGTTCACCGACGAGCGCGGTGGCGATCACACGTATTTGGTTAATGAAAGCACTTTTGCAGTGACTGCGCCGACCGGCGAATTCGATACGCTGCAACTGGATACACCGTCCGCAGGACTGCTGACGCTGTCTTTTCGCAACGGTGTGAAATATGTATTTGGTGCAGCCACGGGCGGCGCCACCACGCTCAAAACTGCGATCAACCAAACCGCCGTCTTGTTGTCGATTCAAGATCCTTACAACAACACGCTGACCTTTACCTACGACGGTTCGGCGCGTCTTAGCACGATTACCGATAACCTCGCCATTAGCGGTCGCAGCGGGTTGGCATTTACGTATTGGGGCAGCACGCCGCATATTAAATCGGTCGCCGACTGGAGCGGTAGAGCATGGAACTACACCTATGATAACGGCGATGGTAGCGGTAATTTGCGCTCGGTGACCAATGCAATGGGATCGGGTTTTACGCAGAATTACACGTACGCACCCAGTACCCATTTGCTGCAAACGGTTTCGCTGCCAGAAAGTCGCAGCGGTCAAGCCGTCGCGATGACGTATGCGTACTACCGCAATAACAAAGCCTTTAACTATGTGAATACACTCGGCCAAGGCGAAACGCTGGATTACGACCTGTATCGCCAGCGCACGCAGGTCACCGATCCGCGCGGCTTTATCCGCCAGTATTTTTACGACACCACCAACGGCGCATTGACGCAGCTCGAAGAGCCGGATGGTGCGGTGCAACGTTTCGCGAATAATGCCGAGGGCTTGCGCTACAGCAAAACCGATGGCCGCAATTATACGACGCAGTATTCTTATCAATTAGATCGGTCGATCAGCACGAACGCCTCAACCAATTTCGGTCGCGTATCGCGCGAAACCGATGCGCTGAATAACACCTCGGATTTCGATTACGGCATTAACGACCAGCCAACGGTGACCAAAGATAAGCGCGGCAATCCCGTGACACGCGCTTATTATGCCAGCACCAATGTAGGCACTGGCGCCGTTGCGGGTAAATTGCAGCAAGTCACGACGACAGTGAATGGCACGGCCAATGTGCTACTGGCGTCCTACACGTATTTTGCCGACAACACGCAGAAAAACTTTGGTCAGCTCAAGCAGCAAATTGAGTACATTGATCCAGCGAACCTCGCGCGCCAGCGCATCAGCAGCTATGTGTATGAAACCGCCAATGGCATCAATCTGCAAACGCTGAGCGTGACCGGCAATACCGTGGGCGGCACGATCACAAAATCGCTTACTTACGATTCGCTGGGACGGTTGAAAACCGAAACACTGAGTCGACGCACATCCGCCACCGTGGCGACGCCAATTAATTTGGTGACCTCGTATACCTACGACAATCTCGACCGCGTAATCAGTACCACCACGCCTCGCGGCGATATTTTTACAACGGCGTACGACAAAAATGGCAAGGTCAGCCAACAGGCGGCGCAATACAAGCAGCTGGACAACAGCTTCGTTACACGCACGTTGGTAACGAATCAATACAACGCCGCCGATCAATTAATTGCCAGCACCGATGTGCTGAATAAAACTACCAACTTCCAATACGATGCCAGTGGCAATCTGATTCTCAAAACCGATGCGAACGGGCACGGCATCAAATACGAATACGATGGCCTCAATCGGCAGACGGCCATCATCGATGGCAACGGCTTTCGCACCGAGAAAACGTATGATCTCGGCGGTAATTTAGTGGCCATCAAAAACCCTAACGGCGAGATCACGAAATTCAGCTACGACGCGCTCGGCCGGCAAACGCAAATCACTACACCGTTGAATCTGCAAACACAGATGAGTTATGACGCCAACGGCAATATCACGGGCGTGCTCGATGCGAACGCAATCGCCAATGGCAGCTGGCCGCGCAACAGCCAGAGCAAAACGATTTATAGTACCTTTGATGAACTCAATCGCAAAAAAACCGAACTCGATGCGCTCAACGGCACGACGAGTTACACGTACGACTTACTCGGCAATATCACCTCGATTACCGATGCAATCGGCCAAGTGACCACCTTTGTTTATGATGATCTCGGGCGTTTGATTCAAACTAAAGATTCGCTGGTGGAGACACCAACCGATAAAATCGATCAAGTCACGCTGTACGACGAAGCGGGCAATGTTCTCACGACAACCGATCGCTCGGGCAAACAGGTGCGGCGCACGTTCGATACGCTGAATCGCCTGACGAAGGTAGAATACTTGCAAGACAGCAAACAGGACACGTATACCTACAACTCGTTTGGTGATCTGACTCAGATTGCTAACGCGGATGTCACGTATAACTACACGTATTCGGCACGTCATGAAATGCAGTCCAAAACCGATACGCGCTTCAATAAAAGCTTGGGCTGGACATATGACGGTGCTGGCGATCTCGTCACTAAAACCGATTATCAAGGCAAAGTGACCACGTTCCAATACGATGCCGGTAATCGCTTGGTGGCAGAACAAAACCCGGACTTTTTACAAGTGTCGTACCATTACGATAATGCCGGTCGCTTGATCGATCGCCTGCTCTCAAATGGCGCGGCGACGATTTACAGCTACGATGCCGATGGTCGTCTTGCCAGGCTGCAAAACAAAAGTGCGAATGGTGCAGTGATTTCCAATATTACCTCACTAGTGTCCGGTTAAATCGTATATGGCTGTGGTGAGCGCCAGCATTGGCGCGGCCTAGCGGCGGATTTCATTTGGTGTCGATTTGAATCTCTAACCCCTC
>JAYVWC010000045.1:0-47693 GCA_043786385.1 Spongiibacteraceae bacterium
TGGTGCCGATCACTACAGCAAAATATTGTTTGAGCGTTAACGGCGACGATGGCGTGCGGCTTTATCTCGATGGCACTTCGATACTCAACGGCTGGAAATTACAAAGCCCCACCTGGTACACCACTGCGACACCGTTAACGTTGAATGCCGGCCAATATTATTCGCTACAAATGGAATACTACGAGCGCGCGACCGGTACCAATGCAAGACTGTGGTGGACGCCGACCACCGCCGCCACCTGCTCGGGCAATCCGCCATCGGGTAGCGCGGCGATACCAACGACTAATCTGTACAGCTGCAAGGCTCCGCCAACGCCGACTGCATTTCGTATTTCGCACAGCGGCTCCGGTATTAACTGCACTGCTTCGCCGATTACGATCACTGCGGTGAACACAGTCGGCGCGCCGATAACGAGTTACACCGGCAGCATTACGCTAACCACCAACACCGGCCACGGCACCTGGTCATTGAAAACCGGCAGCGGCGCGTTAGCGATGGGCACTGCGGATTCGGGGCGGGCGACTTACACTTTCGCCGCCGCCGATAATGGCAGTGTAATTTTCAATTTGTTGGATACGCACCCCGAGAGCATTAACATCAACGTCGCCAGCGGTTCGATCAGCGAAGATTCTGCTTACGATGCGAATTTAATTTTTAAATCAAATGGTTTGCGATTTTTAGCCAACGGCATTGCCGATGCGATACCGGCGCAAATCGCCGGTCGCCCTTTCAGCGCAGTGGCGATCGGGAATCCGCCAATCGGATCGATTCAACTCGAAGCGGTGGGCACCGATCCGACCAACAACAAATGTACCGCGCTGTTAGACAACATCGCGCAATCGGTAAATTTTGCGACCGAATGCGAAAACCCAACCAGTTGTTTAACGCCGGTTGCGATCAACGGCACCAACATCGCAAATAACAACAATGGCAGCGTAACGACTTACACTGCGTTGAATTTAAATTTCGCTAACGGCCGTGCCACGCTGAGCCCAATCAATTATGCCGATGCGGGCCAACTCAAATTATTCGTCAACACCAGTATCAGCATCGCCGGGCAACCAACCGCGGTAACTGGCACCAGCAACGCAGTTGTCGTTGCACCGTTTGGTTTTTGCATCAACCCGACCAACAACGGCAGTAATAACAACCCCAATGCAACAGATGCCAGTGGCACGGTGTTTACTTCAGCGGGTAGCAATTTTTCCGCAATATTAAATGCAGTTGCGTGGGACAGCACCGACGACAGTAATAACAAAGGCATCGCGGATACGGGCGCCAATTTGTGCATAGGCAATGTTGTCACGCCAAGCTTTGGTCGGCACATAGCGCCACCGAACGTGACGCTCAGCTCCGCGCTGCAACAACCCAGCGCGGGCAATGCTGGCTTGTTGAGCGGAAACACTTCTATCGCCACTGCATTTACCAATCCGGCCAATGGGCAAGCGACCGCAACACTAAGCTGGAGCGAAGTGGGCATCATCAGACTGAATGCCAATAGTGCTAATTATTTAAATTCCGGCTTCACCATCAGCGGCTCACGTACCAATGTCGGGCGCTTTATTCCGCATCACTTTGCTGTGTTAAACGGCAGCACTTTGAAAAATCGTAGCGACTCAACCAGCAGCGCTTGCAATAATTCATCGTTCACGTATTTGGGCGAGCCGCTGGCGTTGAATTTTTCATTGCAGGCGCAAAGTACAAGCAATAGCATTACGCAAAACTATGCGGGAGCTTTTGCAAAATTCCAAAATATTACCGCCATACCCACACCTCCACCTCCACCTCCATCGCCACTTACACCCAATTCATTAAATGCCGCGGCTATTTTTACCAGCGGCGCGCGCACTGCGCTCACAGCAACGATCAACGGCACGATAACACCGACATGGACTAGCGGAACCGCGCCTATCAGCGCCAATGTGGTCGTCGCCAAACCAAGCGGCAGTCCCGCTTCGTATGTAGCTACAACATTCGGAGTTGCACCGCAGGATAGCGATGGCGTAACCGCTGTGGGTTTTAATCTCAACACCAGCCAGTCCGCTGCCGCCTCTTTCAATCACGTAAAAATTGGCACAACGGCCGATTTATTGTATGGTCGCTTGCGCGTGGACAGCACCAGCGGTCCGGCTAATTTGGCATTGCCTGTTCCCATCACTGCTGAATACTGGAATGCGAGTGCATTTATCGCGAACACTGCCGACAATAATTGCATCACGCTAACCGGCGCTAGTGCCACCGCAACTGCCTATCATGGCGCGCTAAATAGCGGTGAAACGACACCCAGTGGAAACGCAGCCATTATCAGCGGTAGAACGATGCGCGCATTGGAATGGAGTCCGCCCGGCGCCGGCAACGAAGGCAGCGTCGATTTCACGCTCGATATTTCCAGCTGGTCCTGGTTACAATTCGATTGGGATAACAACGTAACGACGCTGGATACCAATCCAACCGCCACCGCAAGTTCTGGTACGTACCGTGGCTCCGATCGCGTGATCTATTGGCGCGAAAATAAATTGCCGTAATTATCATTAGAGGTTTTATGACGACGGCCTGGCTTTCCGCACTTGCGCAATTACCCGCAGCGCTGCGACCCGAAGCAGAATTGGCGCTAACGCATCTGCACGCCAACAGCGACGCATTGCAGCGCGCGCGTTACGATGCGCTACTCGACAATCATACTTTTGCCGAACAGTCGGCGAAATTATTTTGTTGCAGTCCGTTCGCCGCACAACTGTGCCGACGCTTTCCCGATTGGCTGTTAACGCTGCATGTCGACGGCGATCTTGATGGCACGTTGCCCGCTGACGCGTGGCCGCAACGTTTACAAGCACAGCTCAATAAATCCAATTTTGTTGATAATGCCAATTCAGTCGATGCACTGGATAAAAATTTGCGTCTGTTTCGCAATCGCGAATTTCTGCGCGTGATCTGGCGCGACTTTAACCGTTTAGCACCGACACTCGAAACCACCGCCGATATCAGCGCGATCGCCGAATGCTGCATTCAAGCGGCGCTCGATTTTCATTACGCGCAACTGTGCAGCGAGTGGGGCACGCCGCGGGCGAGCGACGGCAGCGCGCAACCGTTGATCGTGCTCGGCATGGGCAAGCTCGGCGCACACGAATTAAACTTGTCGTCCGATATCGATTTGATTTTCGCTTATCCGAGCAGCGGTGATACCGACGGCAGCCCTGCTAACAGCGGTAAAAGCAGCGTCGCCAATCAAGAGTTTTTTGTGCGGCTCGGGCAGCGCATTATTAAATCACTGGATCAAGTCACCGCCGATGGTTTTGTATTTCGCGTCGATATGCGACTACGGCCGTATGGCGATAGCGGCGCGTTGGTGTTGAATTTCGATGCGCTCGAAGAGTATTACCAAAGCCAGGGCCGCGATTGGGAGCGCTACGCGATGATCAAAGCGCGGCCGGTGGCGGAAAATTCGGTCGGTCAAATCACACCGTCCGGTAATGCTTTGATGGCGATGTTGCGGCCATTTACTTATCGACGCTATCTCGATTATTCAGCGTTCGATGCGCTACGCGAAATGAAAGCGTTGATTCAACGCGAAGTGCTGCGGCGGCGTTTGCAGGACAATATCAAACTAGGCCCCGGCGGTATTCGCGAAATTGAATTTATCGCGCAGTGCTTTCAATTGATTCGCGGCGGCCGCGAGCCGCGCCTGCAAGAGCGGCCATTGTTATCGGTGCTAACGACCCTCGAACAACTTGGTTATCTGCCTGCCACAACAGTCGCCGAGTTACAGCGCGCCTATTTATTTTTGCGCGATACCGAACACGCGATCCAAGGTTATCAGGATAAGCAAACGCAGGAGTTGCCGAGCGCCGAATTGCCGTGTGCAGCGCTCGCACTGGCGATGAACTTTGCCGATTGGCCTGCATTTAAAGTAGCGCTTGATGCGCATCGCGGTAACGTCACGCGTCATTTTGAAAATATTATTTCTGCGCCGACGGCAAACGATACTGTAGTCGATTCAAATATCGCCAGCGCTTGGCAAAATTTTTGGCTCGAAACCGATATCGCGCGCGACACCGTTGCCTCGCAACTGAGTACCGCGGGCTTTGATAACACCGACGAAGTGGCGCGCCGCCTGCTCGATTTGCGCGCCAGTCGCGCGGTACAGGTAATGCAACCGCTGGCGCGCGCGCGACTCGATAATTTTATGCCGCGTTTGTTATTGGCTGCGGCGAGCAGCAGCGATCCCAGTGCAACATTGCTGCGTATCTTACCGTTGGTGGAAGCCGTGCTGCGCCGCACCGCGTACCTGGTGCTGCTAATCGAAAATCCGGCGGCGTTGCGCGAGTTGGTGGTGCTGTGCGCGGCGAGCCCGTGGATCTCCACGCAATTAGCGCAACATCCGGTATTGCTCGATGAATTGCTGAACGCTGGCACTCTCTACGTAGCGCCGGAAAAACACGTGCTGCAAAGCGATTTGCAACAACAGGTGCTGCGTTTGCAGTGGGACGATTTAGAAGCGCACATGGAGACGCTGCGCTATTTCAAACTCGCGCATGTGCTGCGCGTTGCTGCATCCGAAGTGAACGGCACGTTGCCCTTGATGAAGGTCAGCGATTATTTAACGTGGATCGCCGAGACGATTCTCGAACACGTGCTCGAATTAGCGTGGCAACATTTGCTCAGCAAACACGGCGCACCGCAAACAGCGCCCGGCATCGCGTGCGATAAAAATTTTATCGTGGTCGGCTACGGCAAACTCGGCGGCATCGAATTGGGCTACGGCTCGGATCTCGACTTGGTTTTTATTCACGCTGCGGATACGAATTTAACCACCGCTGGCGATAGCGCCGCGCAACAGGTGCCGATCGATAACGGTACTTTTTTTACGCGGCTCGGGCAGCGCATCATTCACATTCTCACCGCGCAAACCGCGCTCGGCAGTTTGTACGAAGTCGATATGCGACTGCGGCCGTCGGGTAACTCTGGGTTATTGGTCAGCTCGCTGAAATCATTCACCGAGTATCAACAAAAAGACGCATGGACCTGGGAGCACCAAGCGTTGGTGCGCGCGCGCGTTGTCGCTGGCGATAAAATGTTGGCCACCGCGTTCGAGCAGGTGCGGCACGCGGTGTTAAGCGCCGAACGCGAGCCCACCCAGCTGCGCGATGATGTACTCGAAATGCGACAAAAAATGCGCACGCAATTGCGCCCCAAAGACACCGAAACCGCCGCGCATCCGCTGCTGGATTTGAAGCAGGGCAGCGGCGCCATCGTCGATATCGAATTTATCGTGCAGTACGCGGTGCTGAAGTGGGCGCACGAATACCCCGAGTTAACGCGCTGGCCCGACAATATCCGCATCTTGGAAACGCTACAGCAACAAACCCTGCTCGATGCCGACACAGCGCAGGGGTTAATCGCCGCCTACAAATCCTATAGAATGGCCTCACACCGCCTGAGTCTGGCGCGGGAGCCGGGCAGGGTAGCATTGGCAGAATTTGTGGCCGAGCGTCGAATTGTATTAGAACAGTGGCAGCTGTTGTTTGGCGAAAAGCTCGGTGAAAGGTTCGGCGTAACGTTAAGCGAAACAGCGCGATAATTTTCAAAAGGTAAACGATGCGAGTTTTAAAAAGAGAAAGCGTTAGCGGCGTTATTGTCGCGCTGTGTGCAGCGATGCTCGGTTGTTCCGGCGGTGCCGATCAGCAAGCCAAAGAAATAACTCCCGGCCAATTCGTTATCGATGAACCGATCCAGATTGCGCAACACGAATTCAAGAAATCGGGCAAATGCATTATCGATTCGATCAACGCTAAAGCCGCATCGAAAGAACAGACCTGGGAAATCAAACACGGCGAAAAAGTCGTTATTTCCGGCTGGGCATTCAGTAAGGATGGCGGCACCGCCCCGTCCCCACTTTTTATTCAGCTCACCGGCGATGCGCAAACTTATTATGCCGTTTCAAGCACTCGCATGATGCGACCGGATGTGAATCAACTATTTCAATTGAATGCATCGCTAACTACAGGCTTCGACTTGCAAGCCCAAACGGAAAATATAGAGCCGGGCGCTTACGAAATTATGATTTTACAGGTCAACGGCACAACAGTTGAAGGCTGCAATACCAAAACCATGTTGTTAGTTGACTGATCCATGCCTTTCAAAACAATATTTCGCTTGACCGCATCACTACTTATTTTTCTTTTCCAAACCAGTTATGCCGGAAGTTCGAACCCCTCGCAATCACATCCCAATGTGCTCGTTATTCTTGTCGACGATCTTGGTTATGCCGACCTCAGCATCAACAATCCCGATTTAAATTCACCGACATCGCATTTAAACGAACTCGCTGCAGCCGGTGCGCGATTTACTCGGCATTACACTGAGAGCTCTTGCTCGCCGTCGCGGGCCGCGTTGATAACCGGTCGCTATCCCGCGCGCGCCAATTTCAAACCTAACGGTTTTGGTCTCCCCATCGAACTGACTAACTTACCCAAAGCATTTAAAGCAGCTGGTTATCGTACCCATCAAATCGGAAAATGGCATCTCGGGCATTTAGTGAAAGAAAGCTGGCCCGATCAGCAAGGCTTTGACACGTGGTTGGGGTTTTTAAATCAATGGCTAATGACCGATGCGGATCGTAGCGACGGTTTTCATTATGGCGACACGACGCATCAAGATGCCTATTTACAAAACGAGGCGGGATTAATCAAACGATATCCTGGCCACATGACCGATGTGGTGACCGACGAAACCATTCGTATTATTCGCGAAGAGCGCAATACACCATGGTTTATTTACGCCGCCTATTTAGCTCCACACGAGCCGATTCAGGCTCGCGCCGATTATGCTGCGCGCTTTCCGAATACTCCCGCAGGCCGCTATGCCGCGATGATTGCGCACTTGGATGACCGCGTAGGTGATCTTCTGCGTGCGCTGGGAGAAACAGGCCAACGCGAAAAAACTATCGTGGTATTTGCGAGCGACAACGGCGGCACTAACGATCACCTCGATAACAACGCACCGTTCGCTGGAAAAAAAGTTGAGTATAGAGAGGGCGGACTGCGCACGCCGCTATTGATAAGTTGGCCTGGCAAAATCGTCGGCCAGCAAGTTACCAATGAAGTGGTTTCCATCATGGATATCTTTCCCACAGTCGCGAACCTGGCCGAGGTTCCGGTACCCAACAATCTCGACGGTAGACCGCTTTTTAAACGCAATGGCGCATTGATTACGGGTGCAGCGCCAAGACCGCTGTTTTGGGATATCAGTATCGGCAACATTAAACGCTATGGCGTACTCTCCGCCGATGGTCGCTGGCGCTACTTTCAGGACTACGCAGGCAGCGGCTCGCTATTCGATTTGAGCAGCGATCCCATTGGCGCAATAGATGTTATTGCCACGCATAAAAATATCGCCGAGCAACTGTTGCGCAGTTTTTATCAGTGGGAAGCTGAAACAGCTCAGCTCAATTTACAGTGGCAGAAAATCGGTACCGATGGTCGCGGCGTGATGCGCGGCGACAAATTATTGCGCACCGCAACTTTTGGTGATTTTACGGTGGGGATTGGAGTTACCCCCTCGCAATTGAGCAACGATGAAGCAGTCATTTTGGCGCAACCTCCCGCATTGCGAGTTACCGCGACTGCGAGTGGTGTGCATGTGCAATTTCACGAATTTTTGACTGATTTACCGCCGCTAACTATTAACAAATGCAATAGCATAATTTTTACTGGAACCTTCAATCGTAAAATAGAAAAAACAGATTTCGGCTCGTCGCAACTAGCTATCTATGTCAATGGCAAAAAAGCGCAATTTTTGGAAAAAAATATTCCGTTTTTGGATACCGCAGACATCAGCGCACCCACTTTCGTGGGACAGGATGGCGATGGCACACATCGCTTAATAGGAAAATTAACGCGACCTATTTTTTTAAGCCGCCGTGCTGATGCGCAGGCGCCACCTCAGCTATCGGTCAATACACTGGAAAATACTCTGTGCCCAAAATAATCGACTCACTTGTAGCGCTCACCTAAAACAAGCACTCACTTAAGACAACTCATTTTTTGAAAATCTGTCGTACCGAACAAATAGCCATCGAAATTTAATGCCCCTGCATCACCACTGGCACCAGGTACATCCCGACCGGGAATGGCGACACCTTTTACGAGCCCATTCACATCGCTGAATAAAACATAGCGGTAAGCATCGGTTATCGTTCCAGCGATCGAGCCACCGATACGATACGCAACATGCTTTTGGTCGACCAGTTTGCTGTAGGTTATTTGCCCAGCGCAAGACTCGCCACCGACATCCTGCATAGATTTACCGATCTGATTTGCTGGATAGGCGTACTTTTCCGAGAAAATCGAAACCTTTGCATCGCGAGCTCGTCGGAAAATATCTTCGATAGATGCATCATAAAAAAAATAAAGCAGTTTCTTTTCATCTAAATCATCGATATCGAGCTGCAAGCCCAGTGCTGCCACAGCCTTTAGTTGAGGTGTGTACATACCAGTATCCAATGTAAATACTCGCATTTGCACAGGCACTAGTAAAACCCCAATAATCACTAATGTAACTGCCGAAAGCCGTGCAATATACTGGCTTTGAGCCAACATCAATATGAACAGCGCTGCCCACATAATCAGCACTGGGGTTAGGTAGCGGCTACTGGCCGCGTTTTCAAGGGCAAAGAAGGCACGACCATAAGCGGTCACCGCAGCGCCCGCAAAAACATAACCAATGAAGGCGCACAAAGCCAATGCGAACGGTTTTGAGCGATACGGAGACTGTCGCAGAAATACATACAACGCCAGTACGACAGCAACTCCACCCGCAGCAACGGCCAACCCAATCCTACCAAAAATAATGAAAGCCGGAGCACCGAGATAAGCCAGAGCATAACCAACCACCTGCAGCGGGTCACCCTTAAGCGACGCGAACCCCGCTACACTGGACGGAGATTTTTCATAGCCAACCAGGAATACGCCAATCGTAATCAGCGCACACCACAGTGTAATAAGAAACCAACGTGGCGAACGTTCACTGTACCAACTCAACAATGCGAGTACTGGAAGCGCAAAAATGCCATTAGCCATACTGAATGCACTCACAGCACCGAGGATTAAACTCAAAGCTCGCCACAATAATGCCCGCTCTGGAGATTGCTGCGCACACGCAAGACAATAAAACGACCCAAGTGGAAATAGAAAGACCAGAATAAACTGATTCTGGAAGCTCGAAATAATATTTTGGCACTGCATCCAAGCTAGGCAGAGCATTCCTAGCGTTGCACAAACCCAAATCCGCTCTTGAAGAGAAGAAAAACGAATCAGCTTGTTCGCGAAGTTCGTCAACACCCACCAAGTCAGTAGTAAAAAAAGAATATTCAGCGGAATTAACAGGAGCCCACTTCCTTGGAGGTAGCGCATATCTAACCAAAACAACAATTTTGAAATGAAGATCCGATGCTCGTTGTGTTGGGACCACCAAACCGACGGATTGCTTTTCGATTTAAGGTAGAAATCCACCATTCCGGTCCAGCTGTCTAAAAACGGCACTGAACTGTAATTAAGAAAGGCGCCGTAAATAACCGTGCTCAGGAAAAACGCTACCAACAGTAACGCTAAAGCTGTTAAAGCGGTTTGCAGTTGCAAATACTCACCGCTCACCGCGCCACGAAGCTGTCGTAAATCCACATCAATCTCCACTTATTTTTTGGCTACCCATTTTGCCAGGTGCAGCGTCAACTGCGGCCATTTTATGCTCGTAATATTCATGCAGGTAATTGCAACACTAACCCTCCGGGGTTGACGGGGCGATCCATATGCTGGATCCTTAACCGCCTTTAATGCCCTCGCCACCACACAACGCAAGCCCATAATACATGGATACAACTAGTATAAATCCAGTTCATAGCCGACAACATCGGGCCACATCGCCACTAAGCGATGCCCCTGCTGGAGTTACTAAATATTATCTTGCGGAATGCGAATCGCTGCGCGGCATTGCTATTTTGCTCGTCATCTTATTTCATAGCTATTTAGAGCTTTCAAGCCAATACCCCTTGCAACCTAATTTTTTCAACGCATTTATTATATCCGGCAATACTGGCGTAACTCTATTCTTTGTTCTCAGCGGTTTCCTGCTGAATCTTCCTTTTCTACGCAATAACAACCCGCAAGCAAATTCCTTTTTCAAAAAGCGCGCACTGCGTATTTTGCCGATGTATGTACTAATGGTGATCATTGGCGGTATCTACAACAAAGATATTGCTGCGGTTTTACGCGCGCTGTTTTTCTGGAATGTCGACATACGAACGCTCTGGCCTTTTGGTAGCGTCTGGTGGAGTCTGATGGTCGAAGTGCAATTCTACCTGCTGCTACCCTGCCTGTACCAACTTGCCAGGTCACCCCGCCTGCACCGGCTTATCTACCCCACGTTTTTCGCCGGTTGTTTTGTATATCTATTATTCACCGGTCGACTGCCCTGGAAACCAACCCATTTTTATTTTATCGCCGATCCAAAAAGCTCGATACTGTGTCTGTGGCCGGCGTTTTTCTGCGGTGGATTACTCGCCTGGACACATAACAAATATGCGGCAACCATCAAGGCGTATTTTTCGTCATCAAGATTTTTTTCCGGTGGTGGCGCCGATTTGTTGTTTTATGTAATAGTTTTCATTTTAGCGGCTGAGCTATTTAACGTCGCGCATTTCGGTCCGATGATTGCGTATCTGGATCATTACGATCACTTCACCATTGATGCGGCCTTATGGGCGCTGATCATTGCGGGAATTCTCTATCTACCGCTAAAAACGAAATGGATAGTGGTCAATCCTCTTTTTACTGGTTTTGGCGTTATATCGTACTCACTTTATCTTCTGCACTTTCCGGTCCTCTTTTTTGGATTAAGATTTTTTAGCAATCACCAATGCAGCATGTTGTGTTCTTCAAAGCTGATGAGTACCGCAATTTTGTTAGGGCTGGCAGTGGGCCTATCGATACTGACCTATAACTTGGTCGAAAAGCCAATTTTAAATCTCAAAAGCAAGCTGATCAGGTGATCCAAACGCTCAGGTATTTGGGCCAAAAACCGAGAGATTACCCCGCTTTCTCAACCATAACGCTGCAAGCTTTGTTAGAATTGCCACTTCTGCCTCCCGCATTTTATGGGAGGCCCGCGAAAATTATGGCTAGCAATATTGTGACTGTCGTTAACTCCAACTCGCCTGCGAAAATTGTCATCGTATTGGGTATGCATCGCAGCGGCACCAGCTGTTTGACCGGCTCACTGCAACAAGCTGGTCTTGATCTCGGCAATTATTCGGAGTGGAACCCCCACAACCTAAAAGGCAATAGAGAAAATACCGAAATTATGGCACTCAATGAAGCCATTCTCGTTGCCAATGGCGGTCAGTGGGACGCACCACCGCGAAAAATTCACTGGCACCCTGAACACAGCGCCGCAGCTCAGCGAATTTTAACAAAATATGCCAGCAGCCCCGCTTGGGGTTTCAAAGATCCGCGCACCCTGTTGACACTCGAAGGATGGCTAGCGCTTGGCATTGCACCGAACTACATCGGCATTTTTCGTCACCCTGCAGCGGTAGTGGCCTCATTGATGCAACGCGATGTCGATACCATGGATCTTAAAAAAGCATATTCGCTATGGTATGCCTATAACAAATGTCTGCTGCGCATTTATGAGCACAAGCCGTTCCCACTACTTTGCTTCGACTGGCGCGAAGGCGAGTTTCACAATGCGCTGTCAAAAGCACTGATATATGTTGGATTACGACCTGGCGCCGACGAAGGAAAATTCTACTCGGCGGAGTTGGTGCATCAGCTCAGCGTCGAAGCGCGGCTACCCTGGAAAATCGGGCGACTTTATAAAAAATTGAGGGCCATCAGTGAACAGTATCGCTAAACTCTGGCGCCTCAAACAACTAATCAAGCGCTTACTAAACGGGTGCCAAGAGATCATCTCGCCACCACCATTGGCTACCGAAGGGTCGCCGACTACGACCGTAACTAAGCTGCCTTTTGCTCCGAAATTTTCGCCTCGCTTTGACGATACGATGCCGATTCTTCCGTTACCAAGCGCGGCGATACCACGGCCTAAAATCAGCTTTGTCGTAATCGTCTACAAAATGCCCGAGCAAGCTCAGAAAACTTTGTTCTCTCTGAGTACCGAATATCAACAGGGTGTCGGAGCCGATGATTACGAGGTAATTGTCGTTGAGAACAAATCCGACCAATTGCTCGAAGAGGCGGCCGTCACCGGTCTAGCGGGCGATTTCCGTTATTTCCTGCGCGACGAAAAACAACCAACTCCGGTATTTGCCGTTAATTTTGGTGCCGTCCAAGCAACCGGAACACATATCTGCATTGTGATAGATGGCGCACGTATGTGCACGCCGGGCATTGTTAGTTACATGCTGGCTGCGGCCAGACTATCGCCCCATGCGGTCACCGCCGTTCCCGGATACCATTTGGGCACTGAACTGCAGCAGGTCTCGATTCTCAATGGCTACAATGAAGCGGCAGAAGGCGTACTGCTAAATTCGATTCAATGGCCGCTGGATGGATATCGATTATTTGAAATAGCCTGCCTAAGCGGCAGCTGCTCCAGCGGCTTTTTTAAGCCGATCGGCGAAAGCAACTGCTTCGCGGTACCGAAATCGGTATTTGAAAAACTGAATGGATTTGATGAACATTTTACCGAAACGGGCGGCGGGCAGGTCAATCTCGATTTCTATAAACGCGCCATTGAACTTCCGGGCATCCAGCTGGTGATTTTGCTCGGCGAAGGCTGCTTTCATCAAATTCATGGTGGCGTAACGACCGGCACCAAAGGGTCGCACCGCCAGGAAACAATGGCTGCACATTTTGCGCAGTACGCCCAATTACGCGGAGAAGCTTATAGCCCACCGGGGAAGCGAGCCATCTACCTAGGCGCCGTTCCAGACTCGGCACTCAAATATATTCGCCACGGCTCGCAGGTGGTCATGATGATAAATAACCTAACCTAATCTCGCATCAATTCATTGGTTAACGCCGGCGCCACAAACCGTGCGATGCGCATATCGAGAGACAGCACGAATGAGCAGCTCCATCGAGCTATCCATCATCGTCATCGTGTACAAAATGCGCCGCCAGGCCTATAACACGCTGCAAAGTTTAAGCGCTACTTATCAGCGCAATACTGGTGCAAATTACGAAGTCATCGTGGTTGAAAATAGCTCTGCTGAAAATCTAACTGCAGCGCAGATCGATTCGCTACCGGCTAATTTCCGTTATTTTTTACGCGAAGAAGCCGGCGTCTCTCCAGTGTCCGCAATAAATTTCGCACTACAACACTGTCGCGGCGACATGCTCGGTCTAATAATCGACGGAGCCAGAATGTTGTCGCCGCGCGTGATTGAATATGTGCTGGCGCTGCATCGCATGTTTGATTTCCCGCTTGTTGCCGTACCCGGATACCATTTAGGGATGCAGCAACACGATGCCGCCGGAGAGGATCGAGCCGATACCGAGCAGGCCGAACTGGAAGAGCTGAACTGGCGCGAAGACGGTTATCGCTTATTTAATCAAGCCTGCTTTAGCCCCGGCAATCGACACGGTCACTTCAACCCGATGATGGAGTGCAATGCGCTATTTTGTACCAAACAAAGCTTTCTATCGATCGGTGGCGCGGATCCGCGCTTCAACTTATCCGGTGGCGGCAGTATTAATTTACATATCTATCGCAGTCTGGGGATGTTGCCCGAAAGCAAATTGATCGTATTGCCCGGCGAAGGCAACTTCCATCAATATCATGGTGGCGTCACCACCAAGGCCAGCGATAATCGCAAGGAAATGCTGCGAGCATTCAACCATCAACTAAGTAGCTTTTGGGGTGGGCAGTTTAAGTCACTTAGCCGCGAACCTCTGCTGTTCGGCACCATTGGCAGGAGTGCGCAACGTTTTCTCCAACTGTCGTGCGCTGAGGGCATAGTGCGCTTTTCTCACTTGGCAAACGGCAATCTGCCATTTTGGCAGGACGATATTTCTTGTTCGCAATAATTGGAACGCTGTCGCGATGACATCCCTACCCAAATTATCAATCATAGTTGTCGTCGATTCGGCAAGTCGACAAGCGTTAAATACGCTCCATTCGCTTAGCTGCAATTACCAGCGTGAAGTAGCTAGCGACGACTATGAGGTAATCGTCATCGAAAACACTGCGTCGAATCGGTTCGACGAACAACAAGTGCGTAATTTCGGAGCAAATTTCCGTTACCACTTACACAAAGAAACCAGCCCGACACTGGCAGGCACAATTAATTTCGGTATGGCGAAAACACTAGCCGCCCACGTTTGTCTAATCACCGATGCTTCGTGCCTGGCCACCCCACGCATTATTCGCTATTCATTAGACTTATTGCGGCTCACTTCTAATGTGCTGATTGCGATACCGAGTTATCAATTGACACTACCGGATCAAAAATCTCATGAATCGATACTCGATACAACACGAATTGACTTATTGAAAAATATTGATTGGCCACAGCAGGCTTATCGGTTATTTGACATCGCCACTTTCGGATCTGCTAATGCCCACGGTTTTTTTCATCCGTTGATGGAATCGCAGTGCCTTGTATTCAGTAAATGTGCTTTCGAAAAAATTGGCGGCGCACATACCGACTTTACCCTGCCTAATGGCTACATCAGTCTTGATTTATATCGAGCACTGGCGTTATTGCCAGAGAGTCAGCTATTTATTTTGTACGGGGAGGGCTCATTTCAGCAACCTTGTGATGACCAACGAAAATCTCGCGCAGAACTATCAAGTTTACCTAAAGAAGAGTTTAAGAAAATTCGTGGGCAATATTACAAAGCCGCACTACGCGAGCCGACGTTATATGGCACAGCTCCCGCACCGGCTCTAAAGTTTTTACAGGCATCCAGTGTTAATGCACAGCGCCGTTTTTTCCGCTTTGCCGAGCTGCAAGAAAATCCATGGCACGACGATACGGCATCTTGAAAAATTTAATAGGAAAACTGGCTGTGCGAAAAATAAAGGCTTGTCGATTTGTCTTATTTCTTGTATTCGCGGCCTTACTGCCAAAAACGGACTATTGTTACGGCGCAGAAACTCGTCCCAACGTCCTGCTCATTCTAGCCGATGACATGGGTTACAACGATATCGGCTTTATTAACCACCAACAAACCGTTACTCCAACGCTCGATAAACTAGCCGCCGACGGCGTTTTATTTTCTCGACATTACACTGAAAGCAGCTGCTCGCCGAGCCGAGTCGCGCTACTAACTGGCATGTATCCGGCAAAACTTGGCTTTCACCCCGAAGGCCTCGCACTGCCAAACAATATTGTCACACTACCGCAGCTACTAAAAAATAATGGCTATCGCACCTATCTATTTGGCAAATGGCACGCGGGCGACTTAATTTCTGAGGCAAGTCCCGATCAGCATGGATTTGAGCATTGGTTCGGAACCTTGTCGCACTTCTATCTTGCTGGCACCACGCGCAACGGTCATCCCGTAGCTAATACTCCAACCTATCTGAATCCATGGTTACAGTCAGAGAGCTCGGCTCCGCAACAGTATCAAGGGCATATCGATGATCTATTGACCGCCAAGGCGATCGATATCATTCATCAAAAAGCGAACGCACCGTGGTTTATTTACGCGCCGTTTCTTTCACCGCACACGCCGACAATACCGAACGATAAATTCCGCACCAAATATCCAGATACGCCGAATGGACGCTATCGCGCCGTGATCGAACAATTGGATAGCAATATTGCGACGCTACTTACCGCGGTAGAGGGTTCCGGAGCGCGCGATAACACCATTGTGGTGTTCGTTAGCGATAATGGCGCTACCGGAAAATACTTTCCCAGCAATGCGCCCTTTGACGGCAGCAAAGCCAGCTACGATGAAGGCGGGATTAGAACACCATTGATTGTGTATTGGCCAAAACACTGGCAGGGCGGCAAGCAAATCCAGGACCCAAAATATATAGCCGATATCTACCCAACCATTGCGCAAGCGTTAGGATTAAAAGTGCCCAGCGATGTCGATGGCGAAAATATATTCAAGCCGCGAAAAGCCCCCATTTATTGGTACTCGCAATCCCCGCTAAAAGATACGTTTTCAGCGCTGAGCACCGATGGGCGCTGGCGGCTGCTTGGCGATGGCGATTCCGCGCGATTACTTTACTACCCCGATATATCGGGGCCACCAACACCCAAAGACAACCCTGCAGTGCAAGCAAGTCTTTTGCAGAAATTTTTAGCATGGCGCAACGCAGCGACCACAATGATTGGCGATGGCCAACGGCCACTGGGCAATGCATCCAAAGCGATTGCCGCGCCGTTTAGGCCAACATTTTCGCTAGGATTTTCATTTCTGAAACCATCTTTAGGCGATCAATCGACTATTCAGTTAATCGATAATAGGCAATTAAAATTGGTTTATGCGCTCGGCGAATTTGTGCTTACGCTAGACAGCACTACGGTCAAAATCCCCTACCAGTTAACCGCACAATGTAACTCGATTTACTTAAACTTTGCAGTTTCGCAGGACAATACTATTTTTTATGGGGATGGAAAGAGTACGTTAAATTTGTATGTGAATGGCAGCCAGGCCAATAAGGGCGAGTTTAAAATCGATCGAATAAATGAGAAAAATTTTTCCGAACTAAAGCTAGTCGATTTTATTGCTCAGCCTCGAGGTCAGATTTTCGGCAGCAGCATCGGGATTGCCTCTCGGCTATTTCTGAACGATGAAATCGAACAACGCTTAATCGCGCAAACCCAGAAATATTGCCCGCAAAGTCCCCTAGACTCTGGCAACAAAATAGGCAGTCGGCATTAACTACCCTTTCTCTCTCCGGGAAGCTCTTGCCATAAGGTAGAGTGTGCTTCATTTTGCTCTTCGACCGGCCGACCATTCGTATAATAATAAAGCGCGATCGATCTACGCGACATATGCTCAGGGCAAGCGACTGGCGTTGGATGCCCATGAAACGAATGACTTGTGGTGCTGAAAATAACGCAGCGTCCCGCGATCGGCAAAACGCTTTTCTCGCAACTCGTCATCGCTTTATTCCACAATTCTAAAGCGCCGCCGTAACTTTCATCCCAGTCTTTATTGAGATAAAGCAACAAATTAATCCGTCGATCTAAATGATATTTAGGATGCCGATTAAAATCAGCGTGAATCCGCAGCAAGCCATCGGGATCAGTTACGTGGACTCCAGCGCCATCAAGGGTTGGGTCGGGCAACAGTCCATCGATACCAGTTACTTGCTCCAACCATCCAATAAACGCTCCCGAATTTAACTGCCACAACAATTGTCGTAGCGGATAGCTGACCTCCGTATCCGCGTAAGACTTTTTGTATAACTGCGCCGGACGCCCATCCGCTAAATGTGCGGTATTGGGTCGGCGCCGCATCGGTTGATTCTGAGCAGGCAGATTGGCAAGTATTTCTTCTAACTTAGCGCCGCAAATAAAATCATCGATAACAATGTGTGGAAACGGATCATTGTTTTTATATTCCGCCGACCAACGCGTTGTATTTTTTTGTAAGTAGCCCGTATTGAGATAATCGAGGACTTTGCTTTCTTTCCACTTATTGGCTGCTAAGAAATTTTTTAACTTGACGAGAACACTCATCTACGCACCTGAGCAATCAATAAATATTTCGGCCGATGTAATTTCAAATGATTCTTTTGCCAAGATATGTAGCCACTTTTAACTGGGCAACTTTCCGAGTGCTTACAGCAAGTCATCGGCAATCTGATGCAGCGCTCGACTTGAGAGCGCACGCTTCAACTTTCGCTGCCAAGAAAAAGGGATCAGCCTTACGAAGCGTCGCAACAACGGCGATCGATGCATACGAAGAAATAATCGCAAAATTTTCTCTCGAATCGAGTAAGCGCCGTTTTGTTCGTCCACGAGCGGTAAATCGCTCAACAAATCAAACCATTCTTGCGGCGTAATGGTCGGCACCATTGGCACGGCATCGACAAGGTAATGCATGCGATAACTTGTAGGATACACTCGCTGCTGATTCCAAATCGCTTCTTTCGCTACGGCACCGGAAAAAACTTCATCGCGCAGTGACACTAACTTCGCCAGCCAATGGGCTGGCGAAGTTAAGTATGGCTCCAGCCAGCTTAACGGGCGACCCGCCAAGCGTTCAATGAAAGCACCGATTGCCGGGGCCAAGACCGGATATCCCGAACGCAAGCATGCACTCAACGTATAACTGTAAGTCTCTGGCCATCGACAGGGGAACCATACAATATGTGGGTTAATCGCCGCCAACTTTTCATCGAGCAACTCATCTGCATACGATCCATGCGTAATAACCGCAGCATTTAGTTCCCGATAGGCGTATCCAAGCAGATGAAATTGCAATGGATAATTTTTTTTCTCCGCTAAAAATGCAACGCGCTCTAAAATATCAGCACCCTTTTCCAGGCTTAGTGCACCCAGCACGGCAATTACCAGCGTTTCACCTGGCGGACACGGTAGGCGACGAACTGCTGGATATGGTGCCTGGCTTTCCCAGTCTGGATGGGGCAGCACAGTGATCAGTAGCTTGGGGAAGTATTCGCCATAAAGCTTTGCAGTGAATTCGCTCGGGGAAAATATTCGGTCCGCTCTTTTTAATATTTTTTCACAAAAAATTCGCCACTCCTGTGCAGTGTATCCCAGCGGCACCGGATTATATTCAGCACAGATTTCATCCCGTCCCTTTCTGTCTGCGCAATAAGCGCCCGTCTTATCGACGAGCGCTGGGTTACCGTTTATATAATAGTAATCATGTAAGGTGATATCGATCGGCAGCGCGCTATTCTCGAGCAAATACACGACGAAGTGCTCTGCATTTTTGATATGGTGGATATGGATACGGCCAATGCCGAGCCATGTTAGCGCGGTTAAAAACTTCTCTCGCTGCAATGGCCACTCAAAACATAGCTCAATGGTGTCGAGTTCGGTTTCAACGCTCAATACAAGACGATCGGGAGTTTTGAAGCGTGCAAGAAAGATGTATGCGTGCCCTGAGATATGGCTCGCCAACTCATGAACATGCTTCGCCGTACCGCCGTCCATATTATGCGAAACCGCTAAAATCCGCGCACGCTTACGGTCCAGCATGGCCAGCAAGGCCTGGGTCCGAAATATCTTGGGCGAATCCTCAGCAATAAACTCATGTACAAGCCGGTGATATTCTGGATATAAGCGATCTAAAATGCGCATGGCGTTTTCTACGCGCTCGATTTTTTCGGCACCAAAGCTGACGCCTCCGGAATGTGCAACAAATACATTGTTACAAAGAACATTGCGCCATTGCATGGCGGCTACTCGCCGACAAAAATCATTTTCCTCGCCATAGCCCCGGCCAAATAATTTGGCATTGAAATAACCTACCTGCTCGATCGCGGCCCGAGCAATGTACATGCAAAATCCAACCGCGGTAGGAATATCAACGGCCGCCGCAGTCACTGAATCTGCAAAAATCTGGTCGACTTGCGCAACACTCCATCCGACCGGCAATGTATTGTTACGGCATATTTTCGGGAAGCTGCAGATTTCCGCATTGTTAGAAAATGGGGTAACCGTCGCAATTTTCTCGTCCTGCTTAGCGCATGCAGCCAATCGATCCAGCCAATCGTTGGCCACTTCGGTGTCGCTGTTCAACAGCACGACATCGCGATCGTCGTGCAGGGCCATACCGCGATTTGCCGTTTCGACAAAACCAATATTTTGCGAATTGACCAGCAGAGTAACTAAAGAGCGCGCTTCTAGGCCTCGAAGATAATCCAACAGTAGCGGCTCTGGGCCCGCATCGTAGATAACGATAATTTCAGCATTTGTTCGACAAGATGCTTTCAGCACGCTTTGCAGGCAGCGTACAGTTTCACTATATCCGCTATAAACCGGAATGATTATATCTACAGGGTTCACTTTTTGCGGATCCTATTAATCACGCGCGGAAGCAATCGCCAGATACGTAAATATTTTATATCTTTGATTAACTCGCTGCGCGACTCGATAACTCTTAACGCCTTGGTGTGAAGCTCGCCAACTCGTACCGCTTCGGCACTCAGCCACATCAGCTCGTTAGATACGCGCTGTAGTGCGTTAATGTACTCGTTATCTTCGTCCAGCACCGACTGATAGCCGAGCAACAGCCCATGCAACTGATTCTGGTCAATTTTCTTGAAGGCTGCATCGCTTAAAGCGGCGAATACGTCCAGCGCAAGTCTCACCCAAGGCAGCTGAGCCGCAACGGAGGTTGCAACTCGATTGTGTCGCAATCTGGTATCCAGACTCGATGCTGCCAAATTTCGCCAACTCGCTTCAGCACAGGGCAGCTCTATACCCAGTTCTTTCGTTAACGCTTGTGGCAACAGTACCGGTTGTTCCAACAGGACATCGAACGGCACCACGATGCCAGCCACCTCAGAAGAATTCGTAATTGCATCGAGCGTATACCGAAGCCACAGCAGCACTGCGTACTCATAGGGAATCCGATCCCGCGTATACAGCGAGCTCGCAACCATAACAGGATGTCGAATAGCGTACAGACATCGTACCGAGAAGCCGACTTTGTCCCACACATCCAACCAGAAAGGCAGCAATCGACAAAGTCGTGGATCTTTTAATACCGTTAGCGGCTGATTGCCGTAACAGTCACGCATATGGGCCAGCGCCTGATTATGCAATTGCTCATGCTGCTGCGCACCTATACTCTCAACTTGCCAAGCGCGGTGATCGAACCAAGAGCGCCCAGCTGCCGCAAGCAGTGCCTCATTAATAGCTACTACCACGCTATCCTCCCAAAAGCCCTCTGCATTTACTGCGGAGATCGTTTCAAGTCGGTTGGGGCCAATCGTCGCGCCTAGCGCATGAACATAACTAGCTAGCGCTGAAGTTCCGCTGCGATGCATACCCAATATACAAATCAATATCGGACGGGCACTAACTGGAGCACGACTATCGGTAGTTTCAGCGGTAACCATAAACTAAGCGCCTATCAGATGCTTCACGCAACCTACAAAGCAAGTCACTTACGAAATGCGGAGGCCGCAGGTACTTGTGGATTACTGTTTTTATGCATTCTTTTGAATCGATTGGTCAGTGCCATTTCCAGCCATGGCTATTAAAAAATATCATCGCAGATCGCAGAAATAAAAAAATATGGCGTAAGCCTTTTTTTGCTGCATTTCCCCCATGATGAACAATTTGTACTGTCGGCACATACGCCACCCGCGTCAACTCCGCAGCACGCAAACTAAAATCGAAATCTTCAAAGTACAAAAAATATTTTGGATCGAAGCCTTTTAGTTGAGAAAGCACAGAGGAGCGCAGCAGCATAAAACAGCCGCTGACGATCGGTGGTTGCCATACCGTGCCTTCGGCAATCACATCGCGCATTTCGTATGCGGCGAGTCTTTTTTCAAAAAACGCCCGCAGCCAGTTCGGTGCAAATCCGCGCAGCAATAAATCAAACACATTCGGGTAACGCTTGCAGAGATATTGCGGCTCGCCGTTCTGGCTAACAATGGCCGGCGTAATAATGCCGCAATCGGCATTAGCATCCATAAATTTGATTGCTGCATGCAGGGATTCAGCAGCGAGCTCAACATCAGGATTCAAAACCAGATGGAATTCGCAGGCAGCAGCATCGAAGGCCAAATTATGCCCAGCCCCGAAGCCGATATTGCGACCGCCGCCACAATGCGCAATATTTATTTCCTGCGGCACCGTGGGACTAACAGCCTCAATTAAGTCCTCAATTTTGTGGCGCTCGGCAATCGTTGGCCCATTGTCAACCAGCAGCACGTCTATGCTGCCTAGACGACCTGTTTGCAGCGGCTTACGGCATGCATCGATGAGTGTCGATACCGTTTTTTCTAACTGCGCTTTGTTGCTCGCATAGCAGACGATGCTAATACGCAATCTCCCCGTCGTTACCGCCGCGACTGATTCGTTTTGCTGCTGACCCGATACGCGCACCAACATTATCCGTTACCCGATAATGGCCAAAGGCTCATCGATTTCAGAATAGTCGCGCTAGATGCTGTTCTGGATCGTTGAACCTGTCCACGCTGCCGCCAAACAGCGGGCAAATGCTTAATTGCATCGAGCTTGGCTTTGCAAATTATTTTCGCCCGCCCGTGCAATGAAAACCAAATAATTTCGGTGATGTTGAGCGCCAGATGTACCGGTAGCAATAGCCAAAACAACAGGCCAGGCATATTTTTTACGAATGTCCACACCATATTCCGATGGCCGTGATATAGCGCAAAGTCACTTTGTGCTCCCCCGGAGCAAGCCGATCCGACATGTCTGACGACTGCCTTGGCAGCGTGAATACAGTGATAGCCACGCAGACGCAATCTAAAACCCAGATCGACATCTTCGAAATAGCAGAAAAACCCTTCGTCAAAACCACCAACTTCCTGCAAAACCGAGCGCCGAAACATCGCGGCAGCGCCGCAAGCCGAAAACACTTCACGGTATCGATTCGAGCGAACCTCTTTCTTGCCGTGTTCGGCGCGCCAAGCCAAACCCGAAACATGATAACAATCGCCGCGCCCATCTAAAATTTGTGGATCTGCATCCTGTAACATCTGCGAGGAAAAAACATCGGCACCGGGATGGTCCTGCGCGCACAATCTCAAATTCTCCAGCCAATCCGGCTCGGGAAATGCGTCCGGATTTAGCAGCGCCACCCATTCGCAGTCAGCCAATAAATTTACGGCAAGATTGTTGCCCGCAGCAAAACCGATATTTGCCTGTTCAATTACTCGATACGAGGGATCGATGTCTTCAACAAAACTGAGCGCGCCGTCTAAATCGCCGTTGTTAACGATAATCACGCTTTTGGGGGGGGCGCTTTGTGCCGCAACCGAAGCTAAACAGCGCCGCAAAAACGCTGCTGAATGATAATTTACAATAATTATGGATATTTCCATATCAGGCTCGCGAACCTTTTCCGTCAAACTTGTTGCATATCGATGGTATACAGCGCGCAAAGGCCTCGGCGATTGGAAATTATTCTAATACATAAACGCTGTTTAACTCCACTCCGCGCTTAGGGGTCGATGTCCTCGAGACTATTCTATATAATCGCGCGCCACGCGGACTCTATTTAGAGAAGCCTGCGCTGAATAGCAATCGAACCGCCGATTACGAGCCTTCAAATATGGATAGAACCCGGATCGTCAACCGCCTACGGTTGTTAACCCGCATTGCGAAAACCCATTGCAGCTTAAACGATCGGCTATGACCCAGCGCATTCTGTTACTCGGCAGCAATGGCAATGTCGGCTGGGAGTTGCAACGTGCGCTGGCACCGCTTGGCGAGTTGACCGCGCACGATCGCAGCGGTTGTGATTTAGGCGATTTCGATCGAGTTCGCCAAACTATCGCAACCGTCAAACCCGATATCATCGTCAATGCCGGCGCTTACACCGCGGTCGACAAAGCAGAGCAAGAGCCTGCACTAGCGCAACGCATTAACGCCGAAGCCGTCGGAATTATTGCCGCAGCTGCACAACAAACTAGTGCGCTGTTTGTTCACTATTCCACGGACTATGTATTCGATGGCCAAAAAACCGGCTGGTATACAGAGAATGATGCCACCAATCCACAATCCGCTTACGGTCGCAGCAAGTGCCTGGGTGAACAGGCCATTATAAATAGCGGCTGCCGACATTTAATTTTTCGCACCAGTTGGGTATGTGCGACTCGGGGCGCCAATTTCGCGAAAACCATGTTGCGCTTAGCGCGTGAGCGCGAAACCTTGCGCGTGATCGCCGATCAATGGGGTGCGCCCACTTCCGCCGAACTGATCGCCGATATTACCGCGCACGCTGTCCGTGAATTTTGCGCCAGTCGCGCACCGGAAGGGCTATACCACCTGGCAGCTAACGGCGAAACCAGCTGGCACGGTTATGCAAAATATGTAATCGAACAAGCGCAACTGCTCGGCGCCACGCTGAAAGTGCGCAACATCGAAGCCATTGCCACCAGCGAGTATCCACTGCCCGCGCAACGCCCGGCCAATTCGCGCCTCAATACCGAAAAATTATGCGCAGCGTTTGGTTTAACTTTGCCGCATTGGCAGTATCATGTGCGGCGTATGCTGGTGGAACTGTTAGGGACTTCAATGTGAATCAGCCAAATCGAAAGGGCATTATCCTTGCCGGCGGCTCCGGCACTCGCCTGTATCCGGCAACGCTTGCGGTATCGAAGCAGTTGATGCCGGTATTCGACAAGCCGATGATTTATTATCCGCTGTCGACGCTGATGCTGGCCGGTATCCGCGACATTTTGATTATTTCTACACCGTTGGATACACCGCGCTTTGAGCAATTGTTTGGCAGCGGCGCGCAATGGGGAATCAATATCACCTACGCCGTGCAAGCATCGCCCGATGGGCTTGCACAAGCATTTATTATCGGCGAATCCTTTATCGGCGACGATTTATGCACGCTAGTGCTGGGCGACAATATTTTTTATGGTCACGATTTGCAACTGCTGCTCGCCAACGCCATGCAGCGCACCGAAGGCGCGAGCGTCTTCGCCTACCACGTGCAAGACCCCGAGCGTTACGGCGTGGTCGAGTTTGAGGATGGTGGCCGCGTGTTAAGTCTCGAAGAAAAACCGAAGCAACCCAAATCCAATTACGCGGTTACCGGTCTGTATTTTTACGATCGCAATGTCGTCGAATACGCCAAGCAAATTAAGCCATCGGCACGCGGCGAATTAGAAATCACCGATCTGAATCGAATTTATTTAGAGCGCGATCAGCTTTCCGTAGAAATTATGGGCCGCGGCTACGCGTGGCTCGATACCGGCACCCATGAATCGTTGCTCGATGCATCGCAATTTATTCAAACCATCGAGCATCGGCAGGGCCTAAAGGTCGCCTGTCCCGAAGAAATAGCTTGGCATCAAGGCTGGATTGATAATAGTCAGCTAGCCCGACTCGCCGAGCCGCTCGCCAAAAATGGCTACGGTAAATACTTGATCAACCTACTGCAGCAAAAGATATTCTGATGAAAGTGACTCCGCTTGCGATTCCCGATGTATTGCTGATCGAACCGAAAATTTTCGGCGATGATCGAGGTTTCTTTTTTGAAAGCTTTAATCAGAAACTCTTCGATGACGCGGTTGGCTATCCAGTATCGTTTGTACAGGATAACCACTCCAAATCTGCTCGCAACGTATTACGCGGATTGCATTACCAAATTCAGTACCCGCAGGGAAAATTAGTGCGTGTAGCCTCGGGCGAAGTGTTTGATGTGGCGGTTGATATTCGTCGTAGCTCGCCAACTTTTGGCCAGTGGGTCGGTGAAATACTCTCTGCGGAAAATAAAAAGCAGCTATGGGTACCTGAGGGATTTGCGCATGGGTTTTTAGTCCTATCGGAGAGTGCGGAGTTTCTTTACAAAACTACCGATTATTGGCATCCGGAGTTTGAGCGGTGCGTTGCTTGGAATGATCCCGCCGTCAATATTCATTGGCCATCCACTGCAAATCCAACACTTTCAGCGAAGGATGAAAAGGGTGCTCAGCTAACTGATGCTGAGGTGTTCGTCTGATGAAAGAGTTTTCAGCCGCTCCTCGCGAAATTGTGGCAAGCCTCTGGCGTAACCGTGACTTGTTAAAGGCCTCGATTACACGCGAAGTATTAGGCCGCTATCGCGGCTCGTTCCTTGGAATTTTTTGGTCATTCTTTAATCCGCTATTTATGTTGGCAGTGTATACCTTTGTTTTTGGTGTTGTATTCAAATCTCGCTGGGGAGCAGGAAGCGGATCAAGAGCGGAATTCGCGCTTGTTCTTTTTGCCGGCATGATAGTTTTCAGTTTATTTTCTGAGTGTATTAGCCGAGCACCTCATCTAATTGTTGGTAATCAAAACTACGTAACGAAAGTTGTCTTTCCGCTTGAAATTCTGCCTTGGGTTACTCTAGGAGGGGCACTGTTCAATTTCGCACTTAGCTTATTAGTATGGGTGCTAGCTTATCTTGCTTTTTTTGGCCTACCACAATTAACAGCACTCTATTTACCACTGATATTATTACCGTTTGGGCTGTTTATAATGGGATTTAGTTGGGCCCTTGCTTCACTGGGTGTCTACCTGCGGGATACGAGCCAATTCGTGGGCATTCTCACCTCTGTCCTTATGTTTCTCTCGCCCATTTTTTACCCCTCCACGTCTTTGCCTGAGGCGTATCGAAAGTTACTTTATTTGAATCCCTTGACTCCGGTCATTGAGCAAACTCGAGATGTACTTTTTTGGGGGAAGTCGCCCGACTTTATTATGCTAGGTATCTATTTGATCGCCACATCAATCATAGCGTGCATTGGTTTTTTCTGGTTCCAGAAAACGCGAAAAGGATTTGCCGATGTCCTCTGATATCTCGATCAAAGTTGAAAATCTCAGCAAGTGTTATCACATCTACGATCAGCCACATGACAGACTAAAGCAATTCATTGTTCCGCGCCTACAGCAGCTTTCTGGTCAGCCATCAAAACAATACTTTCACGCGTTTTGGGCGCTTAATAATGTGTCTTTTGAAGTAAAACGCGGCGAGACCATCGGAATAATCGGTCGCAATGGAAGCGGTAAATCAACTCTTTTACAGATGATCTGCGGCACCCTAAATCCGACGTCTGGAAATATTCAGACTCAGGGGCGAATTGCTGCACTACTTGAGCTTGGTTCTGGCTTTAATCCAGAGTTCAGCGGGCGTGAGAACGTCTATATGAACGGTACTGTACTTGGCTTGAGCAAAGAAAAGATCGATCAGCGTTTCGATGCGATAGCTGAATTTGCTGATATCGGGGATTTTCTTAATCAGCCCGTAAAAACCTACTCTAGCGGGATGATGGTTCGTCTCGCGTTCGCAGTGATCGCTCATGTCGATGCAGACATCCTCATTATTGATGAGGCGCTGGCTGTTGGCGATGCATTTTTCACACAGAAATGTATGCGCTTCCTCCGTGCCTTCATGAAGACGGGAACTGTATTGTTCGTTAGTCACGACACTAGCTCCGTCCAGAATCTATGTAATAAAGCCATTTGGCTTGAAAAAGGTATTATTTTGGAGCAGGGAGCGCCTAAGGAGATTTGCGAAAGTTACCTTGAGGCATTTTATGAAGCTCAGCAGGGAAAAAGTTCATCGACGCGACTAAAGATTGCCAGAGAAGAACGGCCCACTAAAATACTAAAAGATCAGCGTCAAGAATTTATCAATGCAAGCAATCTTAGGAATGACATCAAGATTTTTGACTTTGATCCAGATGCGCCTTCATTTGGTAAAGGTCACGCCCAAATTACAAGCGTTCAATTTTCGGACGCGCACAATAATCCGCTTTCGTGGATCGTTGGTGGAGAAGAGATCATATTAAGAGTAGGGGCTGCCGTATACTCATCGCTTGAGTCTCCTATTATTGGTTTTTATATAAAAGATCGATTGGGGCAGCCACTCTTTGGGGATAATACATATTTAAGCTATATGAAATCTCCTGTCTCATGTGATGAGGGTGATTGCTTAGTTGCAGAATTTCACTTCCTAATGCCGCGACTAGCGACGGGCAATTACTCTATTTCAGTTGCTATAGCGGATGGTAATCAGCATGATCATGTGCAACATCACTGGATTCATGACGCATTACTTTTTAAATCAGAATCAACAAATGTGGCGACAGGTCTAATTGGCATACCGATGACAAAAATTGTTTTAACCGAGGTTAAGTGAACGACGTGCACCAATCAGCTTTGGAGTTGGGGAAAGAGTTTTTTAAGAAATATTGCGCGTTCAATTTTTCCGGGAAAATTGTGGTAGATATTGGCGCGCTGGATGTCAATGGTTCGTTGCGAGATTTTTGTCCCGTCGATGCCAAATATATTGGCGTTGACTTCGTGGAAGGCAGGGGGGTAGATGTTATTTTATCAGACCCTTATCATTTACCTTTTGATAATGAGTTCGCAGATGTTGTTGTTTGTAGTTCGGTCTTAGAACATTCTGAATTTTTTTGGCTATTGTTTTTGGAAGGGCTTAGAATTCTTAAGCCACATGGATTATTTTATATCAACGCCCCAAGTAACGGTAAGGTTCATCGATACCCAATAGATGGGTGGAGATTTTATCCAGATGCGGGGCTGTCTTTGGCCCACTGGGCGCAGCATAATTCATATAGCGCCATTTTGCTGGAGTCATTCATTGCCAATAAAGTGGGCGACATCGCTGACGAAGGGCTATGGAACGACTTTGTTGCTGTATTTGTTAAAGATGGTAAAAATGAACATTTATACCCGCTAAGAATTCAAGAATATCAAGAGCAATATTTTTGCGGTTACAGCTCTGGATGGGAAAATGTAATTCATTTAGATGCCCATAATCCAGATTACGAGTTGATCTTGAAAAGCACTGCACGGATTAAGGAGTTAAGCCAGGAGGGCCTTTCGCAGAATGCAGAGATAGCTATCCTCTCCGCCACGATAGAGAGCTTAACCGCACAAAGCGCCTGCTTATCTGCTGAGATAGAGAAACTAACCGCGCAGAGCACCCGCCTCTCTTCAGAAGCAGCCAACCTTTCCTCAATAATTGATCAAATTACATCATCGACGAGTTGGCGACTTACAGCTCCCTTGAGAAGGGTTGCTAATGCAATAAAAAAACGTTTCAGCAGTTGTTTCTATCGAGATCTCGCGATGGCCGGGAGCCGGACTCGAAGAGCATTTGCAATCTACAAAAACGAGGGCTTATATGCAATTTTTCGCATCTGTCTAAAAAAACTTGGATACTCAAAGTCCTTACCGCAGCCTTTCAAAAAAGAAGAAAGCTTTAAAATATTTTCCGCCAGCGGAGATGGTTCGATTGAAGGGGTCTCTCTTAACCTTGAGGCCTATCCAGACCTCAAAATTTCTCGCTCACGTGAATACGTCAATAATTGTGGAAAAGAACACCAAGGATCGGTCGGAATTTTTGTTCATGCATATTATCCAGATAGAGCTAGTGAACTACTCGATTTAATACTCCCTTTAAACCCATGGGAATCTCTGTTTTTAACTACCGATACGACTGAAAAAAAGCAGGAGCTAGAGAAAATTCTCCAAACAATAAGCGCGGAGAGTTTTCAAATAAAAATTACTGCAAATGTAGGCAGAGATATCGCTCCCAGATTCGTTAGCTGTAAGGAAGAAATTTCCAAATTTGATATTGTAATTTTTCTTCATACAAAAAAATCACCGCACCTGCAAAGCGGAAACGAATGGTGTAAATACCTGTGGCTCTCCACTGCAGGGACTCCTTGTTTAAGGAAAAACATACGTTCTGTTTTTATAAAAAATCCGAGCTTGGGGATACTTGCCCCCCACCACTGGCCTGAGCTAATTAAAAATCAGCCCATTAATTGGGGGTTTAACCTTCCAATTGCCCAGCGCTTAGTCGAACGTGCTGGCGGCGAGTTACTTGCAAGTACCCCGCTAGATTTTCCTTCTGGATCGATGTTCTGGGCAAGATCAAACTCGCTCTCAAAACTAATGCAGGCGAATTTTCAAAATTCAGATTTTGGATCAGAGACAAGCCAGGTCGATGGAACACTTGCGCATGGAATAGAAAGATCTTTCTTTTTTATGTGTGAGCTAGCGGGATATAGGTGGATGAAATACCAAGCTGACTTGTCCTTAGAAAGTAGAGAGCCTCCCCAGCTGGAATCTTCGCCGAACTTACTCTTTAACTGTTTAGATTATGGATTGATATCGGCTCGATACCCGGAGTCAGCGCTCATTCCTTTTTCTGTCCCTTTTTCTCACCCATTAAGGTTGAATTTGCTTATACCCACACTGCGGAAAGCGCATGTATTTGGTGGCATAAAGACTGCGATAACGCTTTTTGGAGCCCTGGTAAAAAAGGTCAGGGCGCTAGAACCTGATGCCCTTGCACGCATCATTGTCACTGACGATATGTATTTAAACTCAGATGAATTTATTGATTCCGGAGAGATATCAAACCCAGACAATGCGGGAAATATTACGATTTTTTCTGTTGCTGACAGAGGAACGGCAAAACTTGCAAACACACAGATTGGACGTAATGATCACTTTTTTGCTTCCGCTTGGTGGAATGCTCGGCAGATTCATCACCTACAGAAAGCGCAAAATGCACTATTTGGGAAGGAAGGGCTATTTTTTTATCTTATTCAGGACTATGAGCCTGGCTTTTATGCCTGGTCAACAAAGTCTGCCCTTGCCGAGGAAACTTACAGAAGTAGGTTTTCAACTTTCCACATAATTAACGATAAATTTCTCTTTGATTTTTTCGATAAATATCGGTTTAAAAATAAAGTTTGTCTTAATTTTTCCGTAAATGACGAATTAAAGGACACTTTGAAAAAGGCAGGGCTCGTTAGAAAAGACAATATATTAGTTTTTTATGGAAGACCATCCGTGGAACGCAATTGTTTTGAATTGCTTATAGATGCGATTCAGCTTTGGGCCTCTTTTAAACCCAACGACTTTGCTCAATGGACGATTTATTCTGCCGGAGAGTCCTACTCTTCCGACTTACTCCCCCCCGCCTTAAGAAAGAAAATTAATATTTTAGGAAAGCTTTCCATAACAGAATACGCAAACCTTCTGATGCGTGCGAAAGTAGGGATTTCGTTAATGCAATCGCCGCATCCAAGCTATCCCCCTCAAGAAATGGCTGGGGCTGGTCTTGTAGTTGTCACGAACGACTGGCAAGAAAAAAAATGGGGCGAAAGACATGGGACTTACATTCCAACATCCCTTGATGTGGATTCCGTTTGCAAAGGTATTATGGAAGCAGCAAATGTAAGTAATGATTATTTCTCGCCGGAGTCTCTAGCGAATCTGCCTTCGCAACGTGAGGCGAATGAGGAAATTGCTGCGATTTCTGCAGATTTCTTAATTGAATATCTAAGCAGCGACTTCGGCGAAATATCCACCTCACGTCAAAACGAGCCTGCATTAAAGGAATGAGCGATGTTTAAGAAACTAACAATCACCGAGGCCTTGCCCTATTTATTGATCGCCATTACTTTACTGACGGCAAAACTGCTTTTGATATCAGCTTATGGCAATGCTACGCCTTATTGGGATCAATGGGATGCTGAAGCCAATCTTGTATATCGCCCATGGCTTGAGGGCAATCTAGCCTGGACAGACCTTTTTTTGGCTCATAATGAACATCGCATTTTTACCGCGCGCGTACTGGCCTTACTGCTTTGGATGGCGAATGGAAAAATTTGGAGCCCCATACTTCAGATGGAAGTTAATGCAACTCTGCACGTGCTGGCGCTTTGCATTTTAATTTATTTTACTGCTCGGGCCTTGCCAGAACAAAAAAAACCGGCGTTATTTATGTTTGCTGCCGCAGTGTTTTCTATCCCATTTGGCTGGGAAAATACCTTGTCGGGCTTTCAGTCACAATTTTATTTCTTGCTTTTGTTCAGCTTTATTTTTCTCGGCAGCATGGCGTCCTGCAAGACTTACAGCCCGAAATGGTGGGGCGGCGTTTTTGCCGGACTTTTGTGTACTGTGACTCTAGCATCCGGCACGATGACTATTATCGCAGGCACCTCGATTTTGATTCTGCGCAGGGTATTGGATCGCTCAAAATCCAATGTTGCGCTATCGGCCATTCTTCTCCTCGCCGTTATTGCGATAATATCTTTTGTAACGACACCGAACATTCCAGCACATGCTTCACTTAAAGCTCATAGCCTGCTTGAGTTTTTGCGAGCTTTCGGCGGTATTCTGTCGTGGCCAGATCGGAAAGTCGGGCTTGGCCTTCTTGTTATTCACCTTCCGCTCGCCATCTTCATGATCAATATAGTTCGCGATTCATCCTTCAGAACTCGCGACCATTATTTTATTACCGCCATCGGCATATGGCTGATTGGCCAGTTTGCAAGCATTGCTTATGGCAGAGCTGGAGGATTCGATGCTTCGCGATATCTTGATCTATTTGCGGTTGGTCTCATAGCTGGATTTGCATCATTGCTTATTTTTTTAAATGAAGAGAAATCAAATAAACTAATTCATGTGGCAGCATTGGTATGGCTTAGCATCGTAGCCTTTGGGTTTATCTCTTCGTCGCATCGTCTTGCCGATGAACTGAAAGAGAAATCGCTGCAAAGCAAAGCCCAGGAGCAAAACGTGCGCAATTATCTCTGCACAGCGGACGCTCAAAATATTTATGGCAAGCCTTTTCTTTATATTCCATACCCCGACCCAGCTCACCTCAAATTCTTTCTCGATAACTTGCAAATACGATCCATTCTTCCGGGGAATATTTACGAGCCCAATGCCAAGCACCCAATTGCTGGAGATGGTGAGCCTTTTTGTCCTCCTGGATCGTTGGCTCACCCATTTAGTTTAGAGGCATGGGATGGAAAATCGATCTCGGATATTCCTGCGACAACAAAAGCACTGGCTAATGGTTGGGAGGGCACTGATTTTTCCAAGAGCAGCATCGCTGGACTAAAAGTATTGGGCTCTATTATTCAATCAGAAAACGATACTGGATTCATTACCGTTCTGGTGAAGCGAGGAGAAAAAATCTTATTTCGCACAGGACCTCGCGTGAAGGGCCAATTTGTGCTGATTAATAATGGTGGTGTCGGTAAATTCTATACGGATGCGCCAATCGCTCTCGAATGGGTACTTATGTCGTTTGACAGTGCGCTGCTACCGGATGAGTTCCAGGTCACATTTATTGATGCCGGAACGGGATGGGGCGAATGGTCAGCCATTGCCCTTCTATCTGTACAAACGTCAACCAAATAAGTGATTATAAATTTTATCTCACAAAGCTGGTTCTAAGGTCGCCGACATCTGCGCAGGCTCGAGATTGCTGAAACTGCCGAAAATCCATTTACGGCGGCAGTACGCCGCCTCAGAGGCCAAGCGCATCAAGGACTGAAAACCGAGAATGTTAAGCTCAAGCGACTTTTCGCCGAGGGCAAGCGAAAGCAGGGCAGATTCATGGTCATCGAACGGCAACGAAGCTAAATATTAACGGCCGGATGCTGTGCTTGGGTAAAAAAAGGCGTTTATTCTCCTTAATACCGACTTTTAACCTAAAACGCCCTATAATATTTCCTCACAAAATCAGCAAATGACGAATTTTCTCGGAGCAAAAATGGGCTTAAGGGTGATAGAAGCAGTCCTTACTTTTTTCAATCAAGGCCCCCTCCCCAAACTCAAAGGCGAGAGCCTTGGATGGTTTTTGCGTCCAGAAGCACTTGAACAGTTTGGCGAATATCTATCCGGGGAGTCGAAAGAAACAAAGCAAGCTTGCCGAGAGATCATTGAAAATGGTCTAACCGCTTTACCTGGAGTTTTATCTCCAGAAGACTGCGATCGCATTTGGAATGATTACCAGAGTTTTGTAAAAAATTCAACTGAGGAAAGTAAATTCAGAGACCAGCATGGATTACATTCCCGTCTTTGCAATTTTCACGGTGTTTCTTCCTTCGCGCGAGACGCCGCCACACACCCACGCATCACTAAAATCCTAGACACTCTGTTTGGGCGTGAAGCCTGCGTTTACTCAAGCCTCACGTTCGAGAAGAGCACTCAGCAGATGACACATCGCGACTGTCCTTTTTTTTACACTCAACCCGAGGATCTTTTTTTTGGTGTCTGGTTTGCGCTTGAAGACGTTTGCGACGACGCGGGCCCTCTGTTTTATTATCCCCAGGGGCATTTGGTTCCAATTGACGAAAAAGAAATTGGAAAAAGGCACGAAAAAGGAGAGGAGAGCGCTATCGGAAAGTCTTTTGATGAGTATACAAAATCTATTCAGGCAGCATGCGAAGCCCAAGGAAAAGCACAACGGTTGCGCTTAAAAAAGGGGGACGTCGTAATATGGCATCCACGACTTCCACATGGTGGTTCAGCCATTGACAAACCCGGAAAGTCTCGAAAAAGCATGGTCTTGCATTTCATTCCTTTGGATATTCCGCTTTATGGCATTGGTGAATATTTTTTACCCGACCAAAATCCCATCAAACCTAAAACGCACCGATACTTAAAGCATAAAAATCGCTCCTACATCGATCAAGGCGCACCTCATTTTGATGTCAATAATTGAAGAAAAATGAAACTTATGCAAATTGATGGTCTTCCAGACAATTTAAAGGCTCTTCCCAATGAATCCTCACTTGAAGCTTACAATTTTTAGAAAATATGAAACAAGACTGGACCTCTAGAAGGAATCGCTTCAGAGAACCCTCCACTAAAATCAGTATCGCGTTTCAATGATCCGCCGTTCCGCTTCCCGCGCCGCGTGCCAAGGGATAATATTTAGTCGCAGTTTTTCGAAAAGCGAATAACACATTCGACTCAAGGTTTAATGATGCAAAAAAAGATAGTAATCACTGGCGGTGCGGGCCTAGTTGGTCAGAACCTCGTGTTGATGCTCCGCGAAAAGCTTTATGCGGACATTGTGGTGGTAGACAAACATACATCCAATCTGCAACTGCTTTCAAAACTGAACCCAGCCGTCAGAACCATCAGCGCAGATTTAGCCGAACCGGGTGCATGGGAAAATTTGTTCGATGACTGCAGCATCGCGATAGTGCTACACGCTCAAATTACCGCAAAAGAACGACAGACCTTCGTTCGTAACAACATAGACGCATCCAAAGCGCTATTCGAGGTATTGAAACAGCGCCATGTTCCTTATGTCATTCACATCAGTTCGTCAGTAGTGAATTCAGTTGCCGATGACGACTACACCAATACCAAAAAAGCTCAAGAGCAGCTGTTCATTGAGAGCGGTCTGGCAGGTTGTGTTCTGCGGCCCACACTGATGTACGGCTGGTTTGATCCAAAACATTTTGGCTGGCTTTCGCGCTTTATGGAAAGCGTGCCGGTATTTCCGATTCCAGGGCACGGCCGCTACATGCGTCAGCCGCTCTACGAAAGAGATTTTTGTCGCGCAATCATCTGGTGCATGGAAAATAAACCGCTGGGAAAAATCTACGATCTGGTCGGGCAGGATCGTATCGACTATATCGATATCATTCGCGCAATTCGCGATGTGAAAGGTCTGAAGACCCCCATCATTAAAATTCCTTATTATTTGTTTGCGCTGTTGCTGAAAATATATGCGCTGTTCAGCGACAAGCCGCCCTTTACCGCTAGTCAGCTGAAGGCATTAACCGCCGGGGATGACTTCACAGGCGTTGATATTGAGAAAACCTTCGGCTTTCGGCCAACGCCGTTCGCTGAAGGCATCAAGGAAACCTTTTGCCATCCGGTTTATTCAAAATACGTTGTGGAGCGGATATGAGCGCTGTTAAAAATATTGCTGTTATCGGCGCAGGTCCCATGGGTTTGGCTGCTGCGTACGAACTCTGCAAGAAAGGGCACCGCGTAACCATCTTTGAGAAAGCACCGCAAATTGGCGGCATGTCGGTGAGCTTTGATTTCGATGGCACTCATATCGAGCGTTTTTATCATTTTGTTTGCGCCACCGATTACACGCTATTTCGCTATCTTGAGGAGCTAGGCATTACCGGCGCGCTGCACTGGACCAGAACGCGAATGGGTTTTTATTTCAACGGTCGCTTGTACGACTGGGGTCATCCATTTGCATTATTAAAGTTTAACGGCCTTGGCTGGATTGGGAAGGCGCGCTACGCCTTGCATGTGATGTACACCCGCAGCATTAAGGATTGGCGAGCACTGGATAAAATCTCGGCGACCGAGTGGCTGCACAAGTGGCTGGGCGCGAAAGGTTACGATGTGTTGTGGCGGAGTCTGTTTTACTACAAATTTTACGAGTTGCAGCATGAGCTTTCCGCCGCATGGCTGGGCACCCGCATTAAGCGGGTCGCACTGTCGCGCAAAAGTATTTTTGTTGAAGAGATGGGCTATCTCGAAGGTGGATCTGACGTTGTACTGAACGCACTGGAAAGAAAATTGCAGGCAATGAATTGCGATATCCGTCTTGCGCAGGGTATCGACGAAATCGTTATTCAGAATGGCAAAGTGCAGGGCGTTCGCATTGGCGATGACATTCAGCATTTTGATCAAGTTATTTCGACTGCACCGCTGCCCTATCTAGTCAAAATGGCCCCAGCATTACCACCGGCAGAGCAACAAAAAATTGCCGCGATCCGCAATGTCGGCGTGGTGTGTGTAATCCTGAAACTGAAGAACGCGTTTACGCATAACTTCTGGATGAATATCAACGATCCACGTATCGAAATTCCCGGCCTGATCGAATACTCTAATCTCAATCCACTCGGCAATGCGATTGTTTACGCGCCTTATTACATGCCGCAATCGAATCCGAAATATATGCGCGATCCGCAAGCGTTCGTCGATGAAACATTGGCTTATATGAAGCTGATCCGTCCCGATTTCGATCCGGCGCAGGAAGTACTGGCTGCAACAACATCGCGGTACGAGTATTCGCAAACGGTATGTAGCCCAGGCTTTTTCGATGCGCTGCCACCGATGCAAAGCGCGGTAGAAGGCCTGTTTTTAGCTGACACATCGCACTATTATCCAGAGGATCGCTCGATAACCGAAAGCTTGCAGGTTGGGCACAAACTGGCAGACCTTGCCTCGGCCACGTACTAATGGATATGCACGCAACTTGGGCGCGACATTTCTTCACAGCTGAATTTTTCCGGTTTCTGATCGTGGGCGGCTCTGCTGCGGTTATTCACTGGCTCTCACGCTATTATTTGAGCATTCACTTCCCGTTTTCTACCGCTGTTTTAATGGCGTACGGGGTCGGTATTGCCACCGCTTTTGTTTTAAATCGCGCCTTTGTATTTCCGCTGGCGAATAAACCTCTGAAAGTGCAGGCGGGATACTTTATCGCAGTTAATCTGGCATTTTTGCCGGTAGTATGGGCCGCGTCTATAGGATTATCAGAATGGATTCTGCCTGCATTAGGTGTACATCACTATCATGAGGGGGTAGCACATGGAATCGCTATTACGCTGCCGGTTTTTGGCGCGTTTCTTTTGCATAAATTCAAAACCTTCGCCAATTAGCTATTTATGGAACAAGAGAATATGACAGACCTTGCTTCGCTCTATCGGCACCGATTTCAAGAAGATGAACTCGCCCCTAAGCGCATGATATGGAAAACGCTATGTGAGCAATTTTTCCAGCGATTCATCCCCGAGAACGCTACAGTTTTGGATGTGGCCTGCGGTTATGGAGAGTTTATTAACTCCATTCACTGCGGTGAGAAGCTCGCAATAGACTTGAATCCGGACTCGCCCAATTTTCTTTCTCGCGACGTCAAGTTTTATCCGATACCGGCGGATGCAATGTCTTCGCTGAGCGACAACTCTGTGGACGTGGTTTTTACCTCAAACTTTTTAGAACACCTTCCGACAAAAGATGTTTTGTCGAAGGTATTTGCAGAAGTTAACCGCGTCCTAAAGAATGGCGGAAAATTTATTGTGATGGGGCCCAACATAAAATATCTATACGCGGAGTATTGGGACTTCATTGACCACCACCTACCGCTCAGCCACCTCTCATTAATCGAAGCCTTACAATTAGCTAATTTTGAAATCGACACGGCAATCGATAAATTTCTCCCCTACACAACGCAATCTAGACTGCCGCAGTCTGCCCTCTTTGTATCTCTGTATTTGAAGTTTCCGATCATATGGCGCCTGCTCGGCAAGCAGTTTCTCGTGGTTGCACGCAAACACGATGCGAAGCCAACTTCGGTCGATATCTAAGGGATTTTATCGGTGACAAATAATATTCCTTTATGCGTGGACCTTGATGGCAGTCTGATTCGCAGTGATATGCTGCATGAATCGTCGATTATTTTTGCTAAGAACAATCCGTGGCATGTCGCTGCAATCCCAGGTTGGCTGTTGCGCGGCAAAGCACACCTGAAACAAAAGATTGCGGCCGTTGCCGATATTGACGTTCAATTACTTCCTTATAACGATGAATTGCTCGATTGGCTCAAAGCCGAGCGCGCTAATGGTCGCAAGCTAATTCTATGCACTGCCTCCGATGCCAAATACGCCCACGCGGTTGCCACCCACCTCAATTTATTCGACGAGGTGATGGCGAGCGATGGCGAAACGAATTTATCAGCAGGCAATAAAGCCGCCGCTTTAGTTGCGCGTTTCGGCGCCAAAGGTTTCGACTATGTCGGAAATTCGTCGGCGGATCTAGCTGTATGGGCGCAGGCAAATCGGTCGATTGTGGTTGGCAATAAAAGCCTTTTTGATAGCGCTGCCCGCATCAGCACGGTCGAGCGACACATCGCCTCATCAGAGACTGCGCGCACTAAAACTTGGATGCGAGCCCTGCGTCTGCATCAGTGGCTGAAAAATCTGTTGGTATTTTTGCCGTTATTAGGCGCACACCGCTGGCTTGACCGCACCGCCATCGTTGACGCGCTACTAGCGTTCGCGTGCTTTAGTCTCTGCGCTTCGGCGGTCTATGTACTGAATGATCTACTGGACATCGAAAGTGATCGCCAGCACCCGCGTAAAAAATCGCGGCCTTTTGCTGCGGGCACGCTATCCATTCCGGCAGGCATTTTCGCATCGGCAGGGTTATTCGTTACCGCTTTCGGTGTTGCGACGTTGCTCGGGCAGCATTTTATTCTATGGTTGCTCGCCTATGCAGCATTGACCACCACTTATTCGTTTTTGCTGAAGCAATTTCCACTAGTTGATTGCCTTTCGCTTGCCGGCCTATATACGCTGCGCATCATCGCTGGCGGCAGTGCGATTGATCAGCCGATTTCATTCTGGCTGCTCGCTTTTTCGCTGTTTTTATTTTCGTCGCTGGCTTTCATCAAACGCTATGCCGAGCTGCTATCGGTCATCAAATCCGGTAAAAGCTCGGCGCACGGTCGCGGCTATATTGCCGATGATCTGCAATTACTGCAGTCGATCGGATTGGCATCCGGGTTTTCGGCAACATTAGTGATGGCGCTGTATTTGAACAGTACGGAAGTAGCGCATCTATATAGCCATCCACAAATGTTGTGGCTAACGATGCCAGTACTGCTGTTCTGGATCACCTGGATGTGGCTCAAGGCATCGCGCGATCAGATGCACGATGACCCCGTGGTGTTTGCTATCGAGGATCGCGCCAGCTTGATTGCCGGCGCAATTTTTATCGGCGTGATGTGGCTGGCGTCATAACGATAGCCGTTTGAAAATTTTCTCCGGCACATGACGAATGATTGCCAGGATCAACCACCAAAACCCCGGCAGATAAACAACATCCTTCTTCTTATCGATTGCATTGACGATACCGATAGCCACATCATCTGCATTTGCCCATAGCACTCCTTTCGGAAACGCCGCCGTCATCGGTGTATCGACAAAACCGGGTTTAATTGTCAGAACATGGACATTCGATTTGTACAAGCGATTACGCAACCCTTGCAGAAAGGTGGTGACCGCGCCCTTAGCTGTACCATAAATATAATTGGATTGGCGACCACGATCACCTGCGACCGAACTAATCACTGCGAGGGTGCCCGATCGCTTCGCTTCAAATTGATTGGCCAACAAGGTCAGTAACGCAATGGTGCTAACCCCGTTAGTGGTCAATTCGTGCAAGGTTTTGCTGACGCTTGCTTCGCATGCGCTTTGATCGCTCAACGTTCCGTAGGCGATAAGTACGATATCGATGCTGCCGAGAGCGCGGTTTACGCTGTCCAGTGTCGATTGGTGGCTATCAAAATCATTTGCATCAAACAGCGCTGTGGTTACTTCGTTCGCACCGCGAATTTTTAAATCTACGGCAATCCCCGCGAGTCGCTCTGCATTTCTCGCCAAGAGAAACAATTTATCGCCACGTATCGCAAAGCGGCGCGCAGTTGCTTCCGCAATTGCGGATGTAGCGCCAACAATTAAAATATTTTGCATTTACAGCCCCAGCCGTTGTGATTGCAGAGAGGAAAATTTATCGAGCGCGCCATAACTTTCACGCACCTGCTGAAACTTTTCCCAGTGTGGGTAGCTTTGTTTGAACGTAGCCTCGCTCATACGGGCGTCTTTGGCCAGATACACACGCCCGCCATAATCGAGTACTTGGCGATCCAACTCATCAAGCAATTGGAACACTCCGTTTTCCAACTTGAAATCAAGTGCAAGCGTATAGCCTTCGCACGGGAACGAAAGATAGTTTTCGTTTTGTTTGCCAAATGTTTTGAGTACAGCCAGAAACGAACCACGCCCGGAGCGACTGATGCGCTGCAATATATCGCGCATGGCTTGTGAGCCTGCAGTTTTTGGGATGACGAATTGATATTGCACAAAGCCGCGTTTGCCGTAGAGGCGATTCCAATGACGGATGCTATCGAGTGGGTAAAAATAAGGCTGGTAGTGTACAACTCGCTGTTGTCGGGCTGCCCGAACACGTCGATAGTACAGCGCATTAAACGCCGCTATCGAAAATCGATTGAGCAAAAAGCTCGGCATATCGATGGGCATGGTTAATTTTTTGTCGGTGCTCGCGATCAATCCACCGTCTGTCGCGTGCTCACCCAGCATAATCAACGAACGACCTAGCCCCGCACCTTTCTGTAAACAATCGATCCACGCAACCGAATAAGTGCTGTCGGCATTTTGCTCGAAAAGAGACAACGCCTCTTCAATATTGGCAGCCTTTAAGGTGGTCTCATTGATCAGCGTACTGGTGATCGGCAGGAGCTGAATGCATGCTTCCAAAATTATTCCGGTCAGCCCCATACCACCGCACGTGGCGCGGAACAGCTCACTGTTTTCGCTAACTGAGCAGGTGACCACACTGCCTACCGCCAACATCAACTTGAGACTGCGGATATGCGCGCTGAAGCAGCCATCCACATGGTGGTTCTTACCGTGAACATCGCTAGCGATGGCGCCACCAACGGTGACAAAACACGTGCCCGGCGTCACCGGCAGAAACCAGCCGCGAGGAACGAACACATCGAGTAAATCCGCAAGCGATACACCTGCTTGGCAGCGCACAATCCCACTCGATTGATCAAAGGCCAGTAATTGATTCATCGCTTTGATATCGACAATATTCGCCGACAAGGCGCTGTCGCCGTAGCTGCGCCCCAACCCGCGCGGAATGATCGAATCCAATTGCGCGAGCGTTGCACTTACCTCGCTATAGCTATGTACTGCGGTGGTGGTTGCGTCGATACTCGGATAACGGCCCCAGCCGTGGATTGTGGTCATTCGATTGGCGCCTTAAGCGCACCTCCGGAAATTCAACAAAAACGAGGGGGAAACTTCGAATTTTAAGCCGAACGATTAATCGGTAGAAACTCAGAGAAAAATTTACGTATTTCCGGCAGTACCCTTAGTTCTTTTCTTTATCGTTATTTGATATCTGCGGCAACTCAGCTCCGCTATGCAACCCAAGCGCTCGCTGAATATCAGCAGCTGACAGCTGACCCCCATGTCGCCCCTTGCGCATACCGCTATTGTTATAGCGAGTAAAAATTTCTTCCGTTGTACCAATAGCAATCATTTCGCCACGCTCAAGCAGTAGCGCAGTATTGCAAAATTGCCTGATTACTTTTTCACTGTGCGAAGCAAGGACGATAATTTTACTGCGATTGATAAATTCATTTAAGCGATGCTCGGCCTTTTCGATAAACGCAGCATCGCCGGTGCCGATAACTTCATCCATTAGCAGAATGTCTGACTCCATGGCGGTCACCGTAGCGAAAGCTAAACGCGTGGCCATGCCCGAAGAATAAATCCTTACTGGCATATTCAGATAGTCGCCCAACTCGGTAAATGCTGCGATATCATCCATCTTCTTTTCTATTTCGGATCGTTTCATGCCGAGCATCAAACCGCGAATAATAATATTCTCGATGCCCGTTGCCTCTGGCTCCATGCCTAGAGATAAATTCAAGGTAGACACTATTTTGCCCGCAGTTACAATTGTGCCCGCAGTGGGCTCATAGATTCCCGCTAACGCTTTGAGGAGCGTCGATTTGCCCGCGCCGTTATGGCCAACTAGTCCTAACCGATCGCCCTCTTTCAATGAAAAGCCAATATTACGCAGCGCGCTCACTATCGGAATGCCGCCGCCGGCGGAAATTCGCCCGCCAGTTGCTGCGCCCAAGATGCGGTTTTTTAACGATAGATCGCTAATCCCCACCAACGGATAATCGAGATCTACGTTTTGTACTTTGATAAAACTCATGCTAGACCCAAAACGGAATACGAGAGCTTTTTGCTTGGTATACCCAGGCGGCAACACTGCTTGAAATAATCAACGTCGCGATCGCGATAAACCAGGAGTTGGGCGAAGGCGCCACTCCCAGCAACGGCGACCGAATTAGATCCATGAAATAACCAATCGGGTTGGCCTTTATTACCCAACTGTTCGTTGAAAGTAAATGGGGCATCCACGTAATAGGGCTTACAAAAAACAGGATTTGAATTAGGCTTTGATTGATGGGAGCAATATCTCTAAATCTTGCCCCGACAAGACTCAGCGTAATGCCTATCGCAATCAAATTTAAAGTAACCAAAAATAAGCCCGGTATTGCCAGCAAAGCGACCAGTCCAGGCTGTATTTTAAAATACAGATAGATTCCAACGAAGATAAGTGCATTGTGCGCAAATATCAGCACATTGCGCGCCACTGCTCGAAATAGAATGGTAATCGGATTTATATGCGTATCTTTTAGATAAGGCGCATTCTCTACAAAAAGATTCGGAAACTCGCCGAGCATACCCGATATAAATCCCCAAACGACAAACCCAATCGATAAAAACGGCAGGTAATCTGCAAGATTCATCTTAAACAATTTGCTGTAGACAACTCCGAGTATCAAACAAAATATAGCCATGCTCAGGGTAATCCAGAACGGGCCGATTTTCGAGCGCCGGTAGCGCAGCCGAATGTCCTGCCGCGCTAAATAAAACCACAACTCATGCGCAGACAACGCAGATATAACATCAAAAATCTTGTTTTTCTTAGTTGAGTTAGTTTGTTGCACAGTTTTCTCGTGAACCTTTTTTAGCTGAACCTACGCAGCAATAAAATATGTCTATACGCACTTGATACTTTGCGCCATTTTACCCATCGTTGAGCAGCGCGCGGCAGTCTACCAAATTGACGATGGCGAAGCGACTGGCTATTTTTTAAGCCACCTAATGCGCACAGATACACCACCCACGCTACCGTTAAAAACCGATTTGTGGTCAAATATGCGCCCTTGGTTCTTCTCTTTATCGCTAGCAATACCCGCGGTAAAGCAGCCCCCGATGCAAAGCAGGAGTTTGTTGTATGTCCATGGCCGACCGCGATGGTTTGATTTGGTTTGATGGCGAAATGGTGCCCTGGCGCGATGCCAAGGTGCATGTGCTGACTCACACGCTGCATTACGGCATGGGCGTATTCGAAGGCGTGCGCGCTTATCAAACGGAAGGTAATGGGCAAATCGAAAGCCGTGGCACCTGCATTTTTCGATTGAAAGAGCACACCACGCGGCTGTTCGATTCCGCCAAAATCATGAACTTGACGATTCCATTCAGCCGCGAAGAGATCAGCGAAGCGCAGCGCAGCGCAGTGCGCGCGAATAATCTCAGCGAAGCGTACATCCGCCCGATGGTATTTCTCGGCTCCGAAGGCATGGGCTTGCGTGCCACCGGTTTGAAAGTTCATGTGATCGCGGCGGCGTGGCATTGGCCTTCGTATATGGCGCCCGAGGCGCGCGAACTCGGCATCAAAGTGCGCACCAGTTCGTACACGCGTCACCACGTTAATATTTCGATGACGCGCGCGAAGGCCAACGGCAATTACATCAACTCGATGCTGGCGTTACAGGAAGCGTTATCGGGCGGCGCCGAAGAAGCGCTGTTGCTCGATCCTGAAGGTTACGTCGCCGAAGGCTCGGGCGAGAACGTATTTATCGTTCGCGATGGTGTGATCTACACGCCGGAATTGACTTCGTGCTTGAACGGCATCACTCGCAATACGATTTTCCATCTCGCAGCCGAATGCGGTTATCAATTGGTCGAAAAACGCATCACGCGCGATGAAGTGTATATCGCCGACGAAGCGTTTTTTACCGGCACCGCCGCCGAAGTATTGCCGATCCGCGAATTGGACGATCGAATTATCGGCGCAGGTCGCCGCGGGCCGATCACTGCGCAATTACAAAAGCTCTATTTCGATCAGGTCAAAGGTCGCCGTAGTCAATTCCCCGAATGGCTGACGCCGGTCGCCTGATAGACGCTCGGCGCAATGATCAACACCGAATCCATCCTCATCGTCGGCCCGGCCTGGGTCGGTGATATGGTGATGGCGCAGGTGCTGTTCAAATTGCTGCGCGCGCAACATCCTACCGCTGCGCTCGATGTGCTGGCGCCGGCTTGGAGTTTGCCGCTGCTGGCGCGCATGCCCGAGGTGCGGCGCGCCATAGCGATGCCGTTAGGTCACGGCAGTTTGCAACTCGGCGTGCGCTATCGGCTCGGGCGCGAGCTGCGCGCCGCGCATTATGATCAAGCGATCCTGCTGCCGAACTCATTCAAATCCGCATTGACGCCATTCTTCGCGCGCATTCCACAGCGCACCGGTTGGCGCGGTGAAGCGCGTTACGGTTTGCTCAACGATTTACGTCGCCTCGATAAACAACGCTATCCGCTAATGATAGAGCGCTTCGCCGCGCTGGCATTTGCTGCCGATGCCGCGCTGCCCAATCAATTGCCGCACCCAGCGCTAACCATCGATCGCAATAATCAACAGCGCCTGCTGCAACAATTTCAATTGTCGAATGATCGACCATTGCTGGCGCTGTGTCCCGGCGCCGAATTCGGCCCCTCCAAACGCTGGCCTCCAACGCATTACGCGCGCATCGCCACCACGCTGATCGAGCGCGGCTGGTGCGTGGCGATTTTCGGCTCGCACAATGATCGCGAAGTCGCTGCGCAAATTATTGCGTTGATTGCCGAATCGCAGCGCGCCGATGTGGTAAATCTCGCTGGCGCAACCACGCTGGTCGAAGCGGTCGATCTGCTTGCCGCCGCGAATGCGGTAATCAGCAACGATTCGGGGCTGATGCATATCGCTGCCGCGGTCGGTGCGCCGTTGATAGTCGTGTACGGTTCTACTTCACCCGCATTTACGCCACCGCTGGCCGAGCGCGTCGAAGTGCTGCAAATTCCCGTCGATTGCGGGCCGTGCTTTCAGCGCGAATGTCCGCTCGGGCATCACCAGTGTTTGGTTGAATTGCATCCTGAGCGCGTACTCGCAGCGCTCGAACGACTCGTGCCGCAATCGCAATCGATGGAGCTGCATTGATGCGCGTGTTGATCGTCAAAACCTCTTCGCTTGGCGATATCGTACACACGCTACCGGCGTTAACCGATGCGCGCCGCGTGTACCCCAATATTATTTTCGATTGGGTGGTCGAAGAAGCGTTCGCCGAAGTTCCGCTCTGGCATCCGGCGGTGCAACATATTATTCCGGTGGCGCTGCGGCGCTGGCGCAATCAACCGGTGCGCACGCTGTACGGCAACGAATGGCGGCGTTGTCGCCAACAATTGCGCGAACATCGCTACGATTGCGTGATCGACGCGCAGGGTTTATTGAAAAGTGCGTGGCTGACTCGACAAATCGATGCACCGCGCATCGGCCTCGATAAACATTCGGCGCGCGAGCCGTTGGCGGCAAACTTTTATCAGCGATGTATCGCGGTACCAACGCAATTGCATGCGGTAGAGCGCGTGCGTCGCTTATTTGCCGCAGCACTTGAATATGAATTGCCGGATACGCGCGGCGTTTACGGACTCGATAAAAATGATTTTATCGACATCGTGCCGCGCCGCCGTCACGTTGTATTTTTGCACGGCACCACGCGCGCCGATAAACATTGGCCAGAAAGTTACTGGCAACAGCTCTGCCGCGAAGTCGCCCGCGACGATTGTCGCGTATTATTACCGTGGGGCAACGAGCATGAACGCCAGCGCGCGCAACGTATCGCTGCAGTTTCGCAACATGCCGAAGTGCTACCGCGTTTGAATTTGCACGAACTCGCGACGCTGCTCGCCACCGCTAACGTGGTGGTGGCAGTCGATACCGGTCTCGGCCATTTAACCGCAGCACTCGATGTGCCGGCGATTTCGCTGTACGGTCCAACCGATCCGGCCGTGATCGGCACCTATGGCGATGCGCAAATTCATTTACGCGCGAGCGAGCAACCGGCGCTCGTCGCCACCGGCATCGAGCCGCGCATCATGGCGCCGCTGACGCCGGCTATCGTGTGGCAGGCATTGGCGCCGTTACTGAGCTGCCAATCTAACGATTCATCGAATTCGCTATGTTAAAAAAAACCTGTGCGCTATGTTAAAAAAAGCTTGGCCAGTGTTATTAATGTTGCTGACTAGCAACTGCAGCTTTGCACTGGATAAAGCCGATGCGGTGCTGGTTAAAAAATCCGAGAAAGCGCTGTATCTGCTCAAAGAAGGCAAGCCGCTGAAGCGCTATCATGTGGTGTTCGGATTACGCCCGAAAGGCCCGAAAAAACAGCAGGGCGATGAGCGCACACCGGAAGGCGATTACGTACTCGATCGCAAAAATCCGCACAGCCGTTTTTATAAATCGATTCGGATCTCGTACCCCAATGAAGCCGATCTTGCCAACGCCGAACAGCTCAATGTCGATCCCGGCGACAACATTATGATTCACGGCAGCAAGAATACCTGGAGCGCAAAAACCGCGGCGAAAGCTACGCGCCAAAACTGGACCGAAGGCTGCATCGCGCTGAGCAACAACGACATGGAAGAGATTTGGGAGGCGATCGATGTCGGCACACCGATTACTATCCAGCCCTAATTACTTCCAGCCCTAATTACCATCCGGCCATAACGGGCGGACACCGTTATACTGTGCCTTTCAACCCAACTGTTATCGTGACCTTACTGAGCCCGATCATCACCGCATGCGCATAACTTTTGTTTTGTTCCATTATTTTCCATACGGCGGGCTGGAGCGCGATATGCTGGCGGTGGCGCGGCTGTGCCAAACGCGCGGCCACGACGTAACGATCTACACCGCGCATTGGCAAGGCGATAAACCGGCCGATATGCAAATCGTCGAGCTGCAGGTGCGCGCATTGACCAATCACGGCCGCAACGCCGCGTTCGTTGCACGTTTTCGCAAAGTCAGCCAAACCAAGCCCGCCGATATCGTGGTCGGCTTCAACAAAATGCCGGGGCTCGATGTCTACTACGCCGCGGATGTCTGCTTTGCTACCAAAGTGTTCGAAGAGCGCCAGTTTTTTTATCGTTACACGCCGCGCGTGCGGCATTTTTTGGCGATGGAAGGCGTGGTGTTCGGCCGCGCCAGTCACACCGAAGTGCTGATGATCTCGAATGCGCAAATCGCCGTGTATCAGCGCTACTATCAAACACCGTCGCAGCGATTGCATTTGTTGCCGCCGGGTATTCGGCGCGAGCGCACGATGCCGGCAGATTATGCGGCGCAGCGTGTGCAATTGCGCGCGCGCTATCAACTCGATGCCGATACGTTGCTAACGCTGTTTGTCGGTTCCGATTACCATCGCAAAGGTTTGGATCGCGCGCTGCGCGGCCTCGCTGCATTGAGCGAGCCGCTGCGTCGCCGCGTGCAATTGTGGGTGATCGGTCAGGATCGCGAAGCACCG
>JAYVWC010000046.1:0-17023 GCA_043786385.1 Spongiibacteraceae bacterium
AAACCGAAACCGGCGAATAATGTTACCAGCGCAGTGCCACCCTGGCTGACCAGCGGCAGCGGCACCCCAACCACCGGCAACAGCCCGGACACCATACCCATATTCACAAAAACGTATACAAAAAATGTCAGCACCACGCTGCCGGCGAGCAACCGACCGAAGCAATGTTGCGCGTGCAGCGCGATCCACATGCCGCGTGCAATTATCAACAAATACAGTAGTAATAGGAACATCACGCCACGCAGACCCCACTCCTCCGACAATACCGCAATAATAAAATCGGTGTGCCCTTCGGGTAGAAAATCGAGATGCGATTGGGTGCCCAACAACCAGCCTTTGCCAAAAAACCCGCCCGAGCCGATCGCCGTTTTCGATTGAATAATATTCCAACCGGTGCCGAGTTTATCCTGCTCGGGATTGAACATGGTCAGAATGCGTTGCCGTTGATATTCGTGCAGCACGTACTCCCACAGTGGATACGCCGCTGCGGCCAGCGCCAGCAGCGCGGCGGCGAGATAGCGCCAGCTCAGGCCAGCCAGGAACAATACGAACGAACCGGCGGCGGCGATCAACAGCGCGGTGCCCAAATCGGGTTGCGCGGCCACCAGCAGCGTCGGCAGCATCACGATAACCAGCGCCAGCGCCGTGTACTTCAGCTGCGGCGGGATCGCGCGGGCCGACAAATACCACGCCACCGCCATCGGCACGACCAACTTCATTAGCTCGGATGGTTGAAATTGAAAGCCGCCGAGATTGAGCCAGCGCTGCGCGCCTTTCGCATGCGTACCCCATATCGACACCAGGCCCAGCACGCCGAGGCCGATCAGATACGCCCACGGTGCGAGCCGCTTGATGCGCTCTAAATCCAATTGTGCGACGAAAAACATCACCGCATAAGCGATCAAAAAGAAACGCCCCTGCCGATACAGCGTGCCGATGCTTTGGCCGCTGGCGCTGTACAGCACGGTCAGACCGAACGCGGTCAAGATCAGAAATAGCGTCAGCAGCGGCAGATCGATATGCCAACGTTCGAGCAGGCTGCGACGCGTATGCAATTGCGCTGTGCCGGCCGGCATCTGCCGAATAAAATCGTCGTATTTCATTGCACGTCCACGCTTCATTCCAACACGCCGCCTTCGCTGCCTTCAGGTACCGGCTCGCCGTGACCGGGCTCTGGGTTCAGGCCGGTGCCCAGCAAATAAGCATCGATCACTTTGCGCGCGATCGGCGCTGCGGCCGACGCACCGTGCTCGCCGTTTTCGACCAGTACCGCGATCGCGATCTGCGGATTTTCGACCGGCGCAAAGGCGATAAATAGTGCGTGGTCGCGTTGCCGTATCGCCACTTGCGAAGCATCGTATTTAATCCCCTGCGCGTAACCAACCACCTGCGCGGTGCCGGTTTTACCGGCCATATGGTAGGTCAGCGTTTTGCCCATCACTTTTGCGGTACCGCGCTCACCGTGCACCACTTCCTGCATGCCATCGATAACGATATCCCATAGCTCGGGGGCCAGCTTGATCGTTTGCACAGCCGCTGTCGGCAGCGGTTGATCGTCGATGCTTTGCACCAGCCGCGGCTCGTAGCGCACGCCGCGACTGGCAATCGCCGCGGTCGCCACCGCCAATTGCAGCGGCGTCGCGGACATGTACCCTTGACCGATGCCGGCACTGAGCGTTTCACCGGGAAACCACGCCGTCTTTTTCGCTTTCCGCTTCCACTCGCGCGATGGCAGGATGCCGCCATTTTCGTGCGTATTATCGATGCCGGCCGGCGCGCCAAAACCAAATTGCGCAGTAAAATCGTGCAATCGATCGATCGTCAGTTTGTGTGCGAGATCATAAAAATATACGTCACACGATTGCGCGATCGCCTGCTTGATATCGACCGAGCCGTGGCCTTCCTTGCGCCAATCGCGATAAAAGCGCTCGTCGTTCGGCAGCTGATACCAGCCGGGATCGAAGACGCGCGTGTCCGGCGTTACCACGCCGTACGCCAAACCGGCCAGCGCAAAAAATGGTTTCATCGTCGAACCCGGCGGATACGTGCCCTGCAACGAACGATTGAACAGCGGCATGTCGGGCGAATCGCGCAGCTCTTTGTAAGCGGTGCCGCTGATACCGGTGACGAATAAATTCGCATCGAAATCCGGTGCGCTAACCAACACCAGCACGCCGCCCGTGCGCGGATCGAGCGCCACCACCGCGCCGCGATTTTCGCCGAGTGCCGCGCGCGCGATCTGCTGCAATTGCGCATCGAGAAATAATTTAATGTTGTTGCCGGACACCGGTTCGTTGCGCTCTAAAATGCGCAGCACGCGACCGCGCGCATTGGTTTCGACATTCTGATAACCGACCTGACCGTGCAATTGCGCTTCGTAAAAGCGCTCGACACCGATTTTGCCAACATAATGTGTGCCGCTGTAATTGGTCGGATCGAGCGTTTTCAATTCCTTCTCGCTGATGCGACCAACATAACCGAGCGCGTGTGCGAATAACGCGCTGTGCGGATAGCTGCGCACAAATTCAGCTTCGACTTCGACGCCCGGCAAGCGATAGCGATTGATCGCGAGAATTGCGATCTCCTCCTCGGTGAGCCGAAAGCGCAGCGGCACCGATTGATACGGGTGACGATCTTCAAAGCGCTCGTTAAATTTATCAACGTCGTCGTCATCGATCGGCAACAGCGTGCGCAGCAGCGCCAGCGTCGCATCGAGATTGGCGACGCGCTCCTTGGTGATCGTTAAACTATAACTCGGTGCGTTATCCGCCAACACCACACCGTTGCGATCAAAAATAATTCCACGCTTCGGCGCGATCGGCTGTAACTGCACGCGATTGCGATCGGATTCGGTGCGGTATTTTTCGTATTGGTGAATTTGTAAATCGAAATAGCGATACACCAACACGCCCATCAACAACAGCACGATAAACGCCGACACCATCATCCGCGCGCCGAACACGCGCACTTCTTTGTAGGGGTCTTTGAGGGTTAGCCGTTCTGCCATGGTGCTCGCAGCGCTTCAGCGATGATACGGATGGTTGTGATTAATCGTCCATGCGCGGTAGATCTGCTCGGCCAACAACACTCGCACCAGCGGATGCGGCAACGTCAGCGCCGATAGCGACCAACGCTGCTCGGCGCGTACCAGGCACTCGTCCGCAAGTCCATCGGGGCCGCCGACTAACAAACTGATATTGTCGCCGTGCATTTGCCAATCGCGCAAAATCATTGCTAAATTTTCGGTGGACACACTTTTACCCAACACATCTAACGCGATGACTATGTCGCGCGCAGCGATGGCGGCGAGCATTGCCGCGCCCTCCTGCTGAATCGCGCGCGCGACATCGGCATTTTTATCGCCTTTTTTTTTGCTGCGTGGGGCCAACGCGATTTCGCGAATTTCAAAATTAATTTCCGTCGGCAAACGCTTTTTATATTCGCTGACGCCGGCCTCGATCCAATCGGGCATGCGCGTGCCGACCGCGATTACACTGATGCGCATCGCTAGCGTATCGTCTCGCAATGCTGATATTGCTGATTCATGGGTTCGCCGGTGCGCTCACCGCGGGCAGCGACCACATCCGCTCCAAATCATAAAAGGCGCGCGTCTCGGGCAACATCACGTGCAATACCACGTCGCCGAAATCGACCAGCACCCACTCGCCATCCTGCGCACCTTCGATACCCAGCACCGTCGCGCCGCGTTTTTTCACTTCGGCCGCCGCATTCGCGGCCAACGATTTCACTTGGCGATTCGAGGTGCCGCAGCAAAAAATCATACAATCGGCGACGTTCGTTAATTTCTGCACATCGAGCGCGACAATTTCGCGACCTTTTAAATCCTCGAGCGCATCGATAACAATTTTTTTCAATTCTTCGGTAGTTAATTTAGCGGTGGTCATGGGTAACAGTTAGTTCTCGCAGGGTGAAGTGGGTGACGGTGTAGTTGATACCGATGTAGTTGATACCGATGTAGTTGATAACGAAGAAGCTGGTAACAAAGAATCCGCAACAGCGTGTTTATATAAACCGTGCTCGCGAATAAAAAACCACACTGCGTCCGGTAATAAATAGCGCGGCGAACGGCCGACGCCGAGCAGCGCGCGAATGTCCGTTGCCGCGATCGACAGCGGCGTCAACTCGACCACGACGATCGCGCCGCAACTCGATTGCTGTAGTGCTGTCGGCTGCGCGCGCTGCGCTTGCAATAATTCGGCGACCACACCGCGAGTCGGCAGCGTGCAGCCGGGGCGTGCGATCACGACGATATGCGCGAGCTGCAACAATTCACGCCAGCGATGCCAGCTATCGAGTTCGGCAAATGCATCGACACCTAAAATCAAACTCAGCGAACACGTCGCGCCGAGTTCTGCGCGCAATTCGCACAATGTATCGAACGTGTACGATGGTCCGCTGCGTTGAATTTCGCGCGCATCGACGCATAGCTGCGTTTCGCCGGCCAAGGCCAGCTCCAACATTTGCAGGCGCTGCGCCGAACTCGCGCTCGGTGCTGCGCGATGCGGTGGCTGATGGCAGGGAATCAAACGAATTTGTTCGAAACCGAAACGCTCGCGCAACTCCAGCGCCGCGCGCAGGTGACCGTTATGAATCGGATCGAACGTCCCGCCGAGCAATGCTACGCTAGTCAGCACTGTACATACTCGGGCCGGACTGCGCGTCGGCCGCTGCATTTTCTAGCAACGCACTTATATTCGCAGTGCTGCCTTTCGCAACAGTTAGCGACGCACATGGCCATCGCCCAGCACGATATATTTTTGCGAGGTTAAGCCTTCCAGACCGACCGGGCCGCGCGCGTGAATTTTATCGGTCGAAATACCGATTTCGGCGCCCAGACCGTATTCGAAACCATCGGCAAAGCGCGTCGACGCGTTGATCATCACCGAACTCGAATCGACTTCGCGCAAGAAACGTCGACCGCGCGTGTAATCTTCGGTGACGATGCTATCGGTATGTTGCGAGCTATACGTGTTGATATGCTCGATCGCTTGTTCAAAATCATCGACCACGCGAATCGATAAAATCGGCGCCAGATATTCGGTGCGCCAATCGTTTTCGGTCGCCACTGCGGCATTCGGCAGCAGCGCGCGCGTGCGCTCGCAACCGCGTAGCTCGACGCCTTTTTCGTTTAGCGCCGCACCTAAGCGCGGCAGAATTTGCGCGGCGACATCGGCGGCGACCAATAACGTTTCCATCGTGTTGCAGGTGCCGTAGCGCTGCGTTTTCGCATTGATCGCGATGTTGAACGCTTTTTCCAAATCGGCGCGATCGTCGATGTAAACGTGACAAATGCCGTCGAGATGTTTGATCACCGGTACGCGCGCATCGCGCGAAATCCGTTCGATCAAGCCTTTGCCGCCGCGCGGCACGATGACATCGACGAACTCCGGCATCGTAATCAATTCGCCGACCGCCGCACGATCGACGGTCTCGACCACCTGCACTGCGGTTTCCGGCAGGCCAACCGCAGCCAGACCGACGCGCACGCACGCGGCGATCGCGCGATTCGAATTAATCGCTTCCGAGCCACCGCGCAAAATCGCTGCATTGCCGGCCTTCAAACACAGGCTGGCCGCTTCGACGGTGACATTGGGGCGAGATTCATAAATGATGCCGATCACGCCGAGTGGCACGCGCATGCGGCCGACTTGAATACCGCTCGGTCGATAGACTAAATCGGTGATCGCGCCGATTGGATCCGGCAACGCTGCGACTTGGCGCAGACCTTCGATCATTGCGTCGATGCCCCTGACTTTCAGCTCCAGCCGATCGAGCATCGCGCTATCGAGGCCGTTATTTTCGCCCTGCGCCATATCGATGCGATTGGCGGCCAGCAGCGCATCGCGGTCGGCCGCCAGTGCGTCGGCAATCGCGAATAGCGCGCGGTTTTTCAGCGCGGTATCGGCGCGCGCCAACACGCGCGAGGCCGCGCGCGCAGCGCGACCGACACTCTGCATATAGGCTTTGATATCCATGCAATGGTTCAGCTTGAGCGGATTAAAACGCGATTATACCTCAGACCGCTGGCGAATCAGACCCTCCTGACTGACCGACGCGACCAACGTGCCATCGCGCTGATAAACACGCCCACGGCTAAAACCGCGCCCATTCGATGCCGAAGGGCTATCGATTTGATACAGCAGCCATTCGTCGATACGGAATGGACGGTGAAACCAAATCGCGTGATCGATGGTGGCGATCTGCATACCCGGCGCTAAAAAACTGACGCCGTGCGGTCGCAGCGCGGTCACCAAAATATTATTGTCCGAGACAAACGCGAGCAATTGCTGGTGCAGTGCCAAATCGCCTTCCACCGGTGCCGCCGCGCGCAGCCAAATAGAATTGTTTGCGGGCAGCGGTTGGGTATTGGCGAAATCGATTGGGTAAACCTGCCATTGTTCGATCGGCCATTCCAGCGGCTTGCGCTCTTCGGGCGGGATGCCGGACAAATTGAGCGTGCCAGCAGCGGCGGTGAACAATTCGGCTTCGTTTTTCAATTGCTCGGGGCCCGGTACGTCCGTCATCGGCACCTGATGATCCAAGCCTTGCTCGTGTTTTTGATACGACAGCTGACAGCTGAAAATCGCGGCGCCGTGTTGGCGACCGGTGACACGCCGAGTTAGAAAACTTTTGCCTTCGCGAATCAATTCGACATCGTAAATCACCGCCCGCTTGGCATCGCCGGGCCGCATAAAATACGCATGCATCGAATGCAACACGAACGCCGAATCGACCGTCTGCTGCGCGGCACTCATCGCCTGCGACAATACTTGACCGCCGTACAACCGCACGCCAGGAACCCAAGTTCCGTAACCGCGAAATAAATTATCGTCGAGCCGCTCCAAACGATTAGCGGCGATCACCTCTGCCAGCACTGCGCTCATATCACACCTCCAGCAATCAAAATCGATTCTGCATGCTAACCGGAAAGCGGTACCGATAGCAGCACCGGCATCACCACCACGACGTATCAGACCGGCAATGTCGAAAAATCTGCAGTCGCCGGGTATAGTCAAAAGGCCATCGCCGAACTGTCGTTGTCGCTACGTGAAATGGCCACCGGTCAGATAGATAAGCATTTCCGCAGTTTGTTGACTCAACTGGAGAGTGCTGCCATCTTATTGCAAAGCACTGCAACCGAGGAAGCAGACTGCATCGAGGCTGGTGATAGCACAGTAGAGTTGTTTTAATACCGCCACGCTCTGTAGCAAAAACGTCGCACTGTTTGGCAGTGCTCAGGCCAGGCACCAACCCACAAGTATTTTATGCAGCAAGAAAGAAGGCCAGCCATAAATGCTCGATAAATATGTCGTAGCAAACAAAGCGCAAGTGCCGTTGCATTTGCGCTTTCTGCAACGCATCGCGCTAGCAGTAATGGCGCTGGCGCTGCTGGCGAGTTGTACCCAAGCGCCGGAGACACCATTGCGCGTGGCCACGCTGCCGTGGCCTGGGTACGAGTCAATTCACCTCGCCCAAAGCTTGGGTTATTTTGAGCCAGCGCGTATTCGTGTTTTGGATTTGGTTAATGCCAGTCAGGCCTCCAATGCCCTGCGCAATGGCACGGTGGACGCTGCCCTGTTAACTATTGACGAAGTGCTGTTGCTGTTGCAGGACGACGTGGATGTACGCATCGTGTTGGTGATGAACGTATCGAATGGCGCCGATGTGGTCATGGCCACGCCGGATATCACTAGCCTGTCGGATTTGCGCGGCAAACGTATTGGCGTGGAAACAAATGCCATCGGCGCGACCATGTTTGACGCCATGCTGACCGCTGCCAACATGACCGCAACCGATGTCAATCTGGTGTCCATGCCGATCAACGAGCATGCCGCTGCTTATCGCGATAAAAAAGTCGATGCCGTGGTGACATTCGAACCCGTGCGCAGTCAATTGCTGCAACAAGGCGCGCGCATCGTGTTTGATAGCCGTCAAATTCCAGACCGTATTTTTGACGTGCTGGCCGTGCGCAGCGAAGCCTTGACCACACACCGGCAGGAATTACTTTCTTTGGTGGCTGCCCATTTCAAGGCGCTGGATTATCTGGCGCGCCAGCCGCAGGATTCGGCACAGCGTTTGGCGCCCTATCTGGGCGTTGCTGCGGATCAAGTGCTGCCGCAATTCGCCGGCATCAAGCTGCCCAGCCTGGATGAAAACCGGGCGCTACTGTCTGGCCCGACACCACCATTGGCTAAGGTAACGATAGCGATGAATACCGCGTTATTGCAGCAGCGCTTGATGCAAAAAGTGGTGGGGGTCAGCACGCTTTTTACGCCGGAGTTGCTGGCTCCGCTCACGCCATGAACATTACCGCAGGCTCATCCTTGCGGCGCTGGCTGCCGATTGTGTTGACGGCCGTCATGCTTGTTGAGGCGCTATTTTTCATCCTTTTTTTAAGTTATCGGGAAGTTAATCAAGCCAAAACCGAGGCGAGCACTGCGCTTCGCTATCAGCTTGTTCGAGAGCAATTCCGCGTTGAGACACTGTTGCGGCTCGGCGGGTTTGACTTGGTGAGTGAGGAGCTTGCGCAGCTTGCCTCCGATCCACAATTAGACTTGGTTATTTTGCTCAATGAGCGCGGGCAGGTGATTTTTCCGACCCATGCAGTAACGACGGGTTACCCCATGGCGGAGGTGCTTCCCGAATTTACAGAAACCCTTTTCCAACAAGTCCAAACCAATCGGCGCGTACACATTGCATTGGACGGCGACAATCGAAATATTTTCGGTTACGCGCCAGTACTGCTCCAGCCAAAGTTGGGCGAGATTCGCTCAGATAACGTGGGCGTGCTGCTGGTCAAATACAATTTGAACAGCGATTTGGCGGCTGTATGGTTCGCCGTAAAAGTTAGAGTTTTAATACGCTTGGTCGGCGTCTTTTTTACGGTACTGCTGGTAATTTTTATTTTGCGCCATTGGTTATCGAAGCCGCTCGCGTATTTACTGAATGCCGTTGACCGGATCGGCCGGGGTGATTTTTCGTCTCCGCTTGAAATTGCGGGCCAGGGCGAATTGGCGACACTCGCCGCCGCTATCAACCACATGCAGACCGCACTCAACCAGAGCCGCAGCCAACTGCGCGCAAGCGAAGCGAATCTCGCCATCACCCTCAACTCTATTGGCGATGCGGTGATCGCCACGGACATGGCCGGGCTGATTACGCGCATGAACCCGGCGGCAGAACGCCTCACCGGTTGGCCGCTGGCCGAAGCGCTGGGTCAGCCGTTGACCGACGTGTTTCACATCATCAACGCCGAGACGCGCTTACCCTCGGTCAACCCGGTGCAAGGGGTCATGGAGTGTGGTGAGGTGGTGGGCCTAGCCAACCACACCGTGCTGCTGGCGCGCGCTGGGCAGGAATACCAAATCGCCGACAGTGCTGCGCCCATTCGTGATGACGCTGGAATAATTGTCGGCGTGGTGCTGGTGTTTAGTGATGTGACCGAAAAATACAAGGCCGAGGAAGCCCTTCAACAGTCGCTCCGTGAAAAAACCGCCCTGCTGCTCGAAATACACCACCGCGTTAAAAATAACCTGCAAGTCATCACCAGCCTGCTGCGCCTGGAGAGTTTCCGCAGCAAGGATGCGCCCACCAAATCCGTGCTGCTAGACATGCAGGGCCGCGTGCGCTCCATAGCGCTGCTGCATGAAACCATCTACCGCAAGGGCACCTTCGCCGCCATTGACCTGGGGAGTTATGTCGGGCAAATTGCAGGCGAATCGTTGAAATCGATGCAGCTCAACCCCGGCGCGGTTCGCCTACAGATTGATGTGGAGACACTGCAAGTAGGCCTGGATCAGGCCACACCCGCTGGCATGCTGATCAGTGAGTTGGTGTCCAACTGTTTGAAACATGCCTTCCCAGAAGGCCGCTCTGGCGAAATCGGCATCAGCTTGCACCCGCTGCCCGAGCCAGACCAATGGCGCTTGCGCGTGAGCGACTCCGGCATTGGTTTAGCGCCCGATTTTGAGGAGCGGCGCAAAACCTCTTTGGGGCTGCAGCTGGCGGGTGACTTGGCCACGCAAATGGGTGGCTCGCTGCATATCGGTGCCGGGCCGCAGGCAATATTCACGGTCGATTTCAAGGCTGAGGTGCCCGCACCACTCGTGATTACCTTAGGCGGGAGTACCTTGTGAGTAGCGCCGCACGTATTCGCATGGCACACCCTTCAAACCACTCGGCCGACGTTAACAAAAGAGCCCTCGATGGCACCCAGTCAAGCGAGCCTTTTACTGCCAAGACACCATCAGCAATGGAGTTGCCACTATGAACATACACCGGGTTTTAGTAGTGGAAGATGACCGCCTGATCGCGCGGGATATTGCCCTGCAACTGAGCGAACTAGGCTATCAGCCACTTGGCCCCGCGAGCAGTGGCGAGCAAGCTATTGAGATGACCGCACAATTGCTCCCCGATTTGGTGCTAATGGATGTGCATCTAGGTAGCGCGATGACTGGTATTACCGCAGCTCAAGCTATTCACAACCAGTTTGGCGTGCCCTCGATTTATCTGAGCGCATTTGCCGATCAGGCAAGCCTAGAGCGGGCCAAACAGACTCAGCCGGTCGGCTACCTGAGCAAGCCGTTCACCGAAACCGAGTTGCGCAAAGTTATCGAAACCGCGCAGCAACTGCCGATCGCCCCTCGTTGAGCCGGGTTATTTCCGGACTGACGGGTCGCGGGACTGACGCGGGACTGACGGGGTCGGGTCTTGCGTTTTGCTATGGCTTTTCATTTTTTATAATGCAGCACAATGAAAAACATTATGGAAATTAAAAGCGAATTTTTTCAATAGTTGTTCGATTGATATGATTTGCTCATCGATTCCCTGCAATTGATGTGTTGTTTAAAAAAATAACAATAATTCAGTGGCACAGCGGTGCTGTGTCTCCGCTGAAAAATTTAGACGACAATTATCCGTAACGGCTAAAAAGCCCACCCATCCCGACGCATGGCCTGGGTGTATTTGGTATAAAACATGCGCGGCGTTTGCGCTGCGGCTGGGTGCTTAACTGGGCGCCTCCCAATCAGACGCGATCACCGAGCAAGCGTTGCTTCACTTCGGCATGGGGAATGCCGCGCCCCTCATCCAACTCTTTAAGGCCTTCTTCGATCTTCTGCTTCACATACAGCTCGTACATGAGATCGTTCCAGCTTGCCGATTCGGGCAGTTGATCGATCAGTTCGCGGGCGGCTTGTTTGACGGTTTGCATGATCACTTCCTCATGAGGCTTGTTGCAGCACGGTATCCAGCATGTCCATGACAAGGCGCTAGGGAGCTGGCTGATTTGTTCCAGTTGCTGTTGATATTAACCCGGCGACGAAAGATGTCGGGTTAATAATACCTCAATACGAGGAGAGGTATAGGCACACCAACACAGGTTGATGACACCGGCCGCAACTTCACGATTCAGGCCAGTGAATTTGTGTATGCCAATGGCAACGCAGTCGGTAAACGCGCGGCGACATCGAATGCGGTTTCACACGCACCCGCAGTGACGGGGTCAAGTCTTGAATCTTGAATTTCAATGGAATGAAAAGGATTTGCAGGGATGGCGAGGCCATTACGAATTGAGTTTGCTGGGGCGCTGTATCACGTCGCGAGGTGATGGGCGAGAAGCGATTTACTTTAATGAGGAGGTTTTTGCAAACTACTATCGCATGCGCTCGCGACGCCCGACATCACCGACCAGTGCTAGCGTGCGCTGATAAGCGAGCTGCAATACGCGCGCATCGTTGCTGGCGCGATGCCGACCGAGTTCCATTTCGCGTTCAATCTCCTGCTTGGTGGTCGACCACAATTGCAACTGCGCTTCGCTGAGCAATGCGCGCAAGGTATCCAACCGAAATTTGATGCGCAGCGCCGCGCACTCGAACAACAATGCCAACCAACTTTGATCGTTGCCCCAGGCATCGGAATATACGGTGAGCCCGGCGAGATGTTCGTTGAGAAATTGCGCGACCTCGTATGCACTGTGGCCTTTTTGCAGCAATTGCACGCGCGAAATGCCGTGCAATTGTTCGGCCTCAAGACTCCAATCCAACCACTCAGCCTCGGGACGAATCAATAGACAATGGCTGCGACCATCGGGCAGCACAAAACCTACTTCGATCGGATAACTACCGCGACCAAAACCTGAAGCTTCGACATCCAGTATTGTCGGCATCATTGTCGGCTACTCCCATTTTATTATTCGCACTGTATTGGCGACGCGCTTAATTAGCGATGAACTTAGTGTATTGCTGAGCCGCAGCATCGATGCTCGATGTTAGCGGCGTGGCGCGTCAGCCGTCGAACTCACTCAACAAATTCACCTAAAAACGCCTGCAATAGTTCGAGTCGCCGACGCGGATCCAATTCAGCGAGCAAATTAAATTTGTTCGCGCCGGGAATCGGCAACAGCTGCGCAACCAAATTCGTCAACCGACTGCAATCGAGCGCATCGATCGATACATTTAATCGCGCCACGCTCGGATGCCGCACCAATTGTTGCAGTATTTGCACCAACTCATCGGCGTGTTTTGGAAGCGCAATCGTCGCGTCGGCGGCCAGCGGTTCGATTTCGCCAACCACTAAAAAATTCGGTCGCTGCGTGGTCGATAGTAACCGAAACTTAGTGACACCTTCGATCGTGACACCGAGGCGTCCAGCGGGCAGCGCATCCCAATCGACGATGCGCGCGGTGGTACCGAGCTGCGCTAATTTTGGCATCCCCGCACCCGGCACCGTAACCTCGCGGCCTTCGCGAATCCACACCACGCCGAATTCGGTATCGTCGCGCAAACAATCGCGCACTAAATCGACATAGCGCGGCTCGAATACGCGCAGCGACATGCGCGCAGCTGGGAATAACACCGCGCTCAATGGAAACAACGGCAGTGGTTGCATCGACTAACGATCTCGATCAGGCGCATCGGTGCGCGTCAGCAATTCCAACTCCTGCATCAACGCCAGCGCCTGCTCGCGCGTTGCGCCGCAGAATTGCAATTCGGCCTGAAATGCTGAGCATACTTTCGGGCGCTCGGGCAGACCAAATAAACGGCAGCGATAATCTGCATCGAGTTGCACGCATGGCACGCCCGCCGGTTTACCATTGGGCATACCGGGAATTGCAGAGCTAATACTCAGTGCGCTACAACACGCACCGCAACCAGCGCGACACTGCATCGTGCTATTCATCGACAACATCACTTAAATTTTTGGTTAACCGATTAAACGCAAATTAAAGCGATAGCGATACGCGACGCCTTCTTTAACTTTTACAGTGGCAATTACGCCGGCCACAATTGCGTAAATCCACAGCGCGGCACCGAGCAGAATGCCGATGCCGACCAGCCACAGCACACCGCAGACGATCGCCGCTAAAAACAGTGTAATTTGAAAATTGATCGCTTCTTTACCTTGTTGTTTTACCAAGGGTAGATCGTCGCCTTTGATCAGCCAAATCAGCAGCGGCCCAACAATCAACGGGAAAAAAAACATTTGCCCGACGATGCAGAGATGGCAAAGCATCGCCCACGTTCGTTCATCGCTACGCGTAGATCTGTCGACCGGCAAGTATTCGCCTTCTCGTGGATCCATATGCAATCTCCTGCATCGATGCTGCCGTCGCAACGGCGGTGTGCTGTCATTGTACCTTTGCTTGCTCGATATGATCGCCATGGCCGACGCGATTGTCGAGCAATGCCTGAGTCGCAGTTTGAATATACGCGCTCATCAACTCCTGCAAAGCGTGTTGCCGCGCCGGATCGACAGTAGTTTGCGCTTGCAGGTGCGGCAGTGTCGTGTAGCGATACAGCTTTGCTGCTGCATTCGGCGACTGTACCAAAATGGTATCGCCTTGGATAATTGCGGTGGTGAAGTCGGTGCCCGATGGCTTGATGACTGCCAGACCTGGCGCATCGACCGGCAGTGCCAGCAAATCGCGGCCCCAGCATTGCTGATCGTAGCTGCCGCCCAACAGGCCCATGATGGTGGGAACGACATCGACTTGTGAGCCCACCACCGAGCGAGTCTTACCGTAACTCTGCTGAATATCCTTGCCCCAAATCAACAGTGGTACGTGAAAGCGCCATAAATCGATATCGGTAATTTGCTCGCCGCCACCGAAGCCATGATCGCCGAGAAAAACAAATAGTGTGTCGTCAAAGCCACCCGGCAGTTTGTTGCGGTCGATTTTTTTAATGCGATCAAAAAAAACGCCTAGCGCGAAATCGTTATAGCGCATCGCGGTGAGGTGATCGTCCCGCACGCCATCGACGACGACCGGATCGACCGGCAACTCCGGTGGTAGCGCATACGGTGTGTGATTCGATAACGTTTGCAGCACTACAAAATACGGTTCGCCCGCACTTTGTAATTGCGTAATCTCCTGAAAGCCACGATCGAACATATCTTCGTCCGATACGCCCCAGGTGCGATCGGAAAAACGCGGATTGATAAAATCGTGGCGGCCAATAAATCGTTGCATATGTTGCGCGCGGAAAAATCCCGACTGGTTATCCCAAGCGAAATCGCCGTTGTAAACGTATAAACTTTTGTAATCGCGCTCGGCCAATACTTTGGTTAACCCGGAAAAGTTGTTGGCCCCTTCCGGTTGCTTCATCAAATATTCGTAGTGCGGTAGATTGGGAAAGCACGCCATCGTTGCAAACATGCCTTGATGGGTATGGGTGCCTTGCGAGAAGAAATGATCGAACAACAGGCCTTCGCTTGCCAGCGCATCAAATTGCGGCGTGATATTGAGCGTATTGCCAAACACGCCGGTGCGCTGTGCGCTGAAACTTTCATCGATAATTAACACCACATTTTTATACGGCGCAGGGGTCGCTGCGGTACGCGTAGTAGTGTGTCGCAGGAGTGGTAATTGTTGTGGTTGTAATAATTGATCGGTATCCATTAACCAGTGTGCGCGGACCAATGCCAAGGCGTGTTCGGCGGACATTTTTTTAAGCCACGGATTTTCGGTGTCTCTGTCAGTCGCTTGTTGCGCGGCCTTTAGCAGCGTAAATGCGCCGTTTTGTGCGAGATGATTAGTAAATAAATGTTCGGTGCGATACGCATCCGCCCAGCGCAGCGGTGGTCCGGAGCGAAATGTGCCGCGCGCCGCTGCCGCAGTTGTAAATATCAGCAGTAGCGAAAGCATTAAACGTGCGCGATACGTCGGCGCGAGGTTTTGTTGCGGCCAGCGCGTGGCGCGATCGATGCGGCGTATCGCAAACATCGCGGCGGCGGTTAGCGCGCCGCACAATGCCAGATAGCGCAGCACCGGAAATCCATACCAGAGCATGCTCACTACGGTTTTTGGATCTTCTTTAATGTATTGAAATACCAAGCTGTTAAGGCGCGCGTGAAATTCGTGATAAAAATCCAATTCGAGCACCGCCAGAAAACTGAACAGCAGTGCGATTGCCGCAAGCCAGCCATTGCACCAAGCGCGGCGGACCAAGCCCGCAGGCAGTAGCGTCATTAACACCAGCGGCGCTAACGCATAACAGGTCATGATTAAATCGAAGCGCATTCCGACCGCGAAGGAAATCATCACATCGCGCCACGGAATAGCACCGAGCAAATCGATATTGCGCCACAGCAGCAAGACTCGCGCGCTGGCGAACAGCAGCAGAAATACTGCTGCGCTGCCGATTAGATACCAGGCATCCGCTGCTGGCGTATAGCGCATACCCGTGGCGGAACGATTGCTCATTAATAACGTCATTAATAACTCCTAAAAATTTACCGCACTAAAATTAGTGTTTTCGTGCTATGGCGATCGCGGAGTAGTGTGTGCAATCGAGTTTTAGTTAATGCCAGCGAGTGCGTTGCCGACAATGTTGCAGCGCGTGTCATCGTAAGTGCTAGAGGCTGGCTTCGCCCCAGCGCGCCAACAATTGGTGCGGCATACCCAGCTGATCCAGAATGCGCGCAACGATAAAATCAATCAATTGCGCGATTTGTTGCGGGCGCTGATAAAACCCTGGGCTGGCCGGTAACACCAGCGCGCCCATGCGCGTCAGGCTTAGCATATTTTCCAGATGAATTTGCGAGTACGGCGTTTCGCGCGGCACTAAAATCAATTGCCGTCGCTCTTTCAATGCGACATCGGCCGCGCGCTCGATCAAATTATTGCTGGCGCCGACCGCAATCGCCGATAGCGTGCCGGTGCTGCAAGGGCAGATCACCATACTGCTCGGCGCGCTCGAACCCGAGGCCACCGGCGCCATCCAATCGTCGCGGCCAAAAACCCGCAATCGTTCGATCGTTACATTGAAGCGCTTGCACAAATAAGTCTGCGTGTCGGCATCGCTGTCGGGCAAGCGCTCGTCGGTCTCAGTTGCCAGCACTACGCGCGCCGCCGCCGAAATCATAAAATACACGCGACAATCAGCCGCCAATAAACACTCGAGCAAGCGCAAGCCGTACTGCGCACCGGAGGCTCCGGTCATCGCCAGCGTAATTGTGCGTACTGCATTGGCCATCGCTATTCTCCGCCGCTACTGCTGTTGTGCCGCTTGTTGTTGTACCGCTTGCTGCTGTATTGCCTGTTGCTGGGCGCGTTGAAAACGTTGTTGCAAGGCGCTAACCAATTTTTGATGGATGCCGCCGAAACCGCCGTTGCTCATAAACACGATATGTTCGCCGCCGCTGACTGTAGCCGTTAGCTCGGCGACGATGCGATCGATATCGTTATATAATTGCGCGGGGCGCGGGCTCGCCGCAATCACTTCGTCCAACGACCAATCCAAACCGGCAGGCTGATACCACAGCACGCGATCCGCGCTCGCGGTCGACGGCGCGAGGCGCTGCAAATGTATCCCCATGCGCATGGTGTTAGAGCGCGGCTCGATCACCGCGATAATCGGTGCACTGCCGACACGCGCGCGCAATCCTTCGAGCGTGGTCGCAATCGCGGTGGGATGATGTGCAAAATCGTCGTAGACGTGAATGTTATTGATATCGGCAATTAATTCCATACGGCGTTTAACACCGGCGAAATCCGCGCATG
>JAYVWC010000047.1:0-97300 GCA_043786385.1 Spongiibacteraceae bacterium
TCCGTACTTTCCGAATTTTTATATGATGTATGGCCCCAACACCAATCTCGGTTTCAACGGCACGCTGATTTTTACCGCTGAATGTCAGGCGCAATTTGCGTTGAATAATATCGGTCGCGCTATTGCGTCTGGATCGGACGAAGTCGAGGTTCGTTTGCAGGCGAGCCTGGATTACGACGCGAAAACCCAAGCCGAATTACAACAATTTGTTTGGACGCTTGAACACACCAGCAATTGGTTCAAGAACGAGAAGGGTAGAGTCACGACGAACTCGCCGTGGTCGTGCCGACATTATTGGGAGTTCACTCGTGAACCGGTGTTGCACGACTATCTCAATCCAGGCGAACAGAATCCGCTACCGCAAGCTAGGTCACCACAAACGACATCACCGCAAACTACATCACCGGAAATTAACAGCGAGCCGAGCGCAGCATGAAAATCGATTATTCCGATAAAGTAGTCATCGTCACGGGTGGCGCCAATGGCATGGGCGCCGAACTCGTGCGTATTCTGGTTGATGCGGGCGCTAAAGTCGCGATCGGCGATATCAATAAAAGTGCGGCGGAAAAATTGGCGCGCGAATTGGGCGACGCAGCAAAGCCGTTTATTTTCGATATCGCGACGCCGGAAGGCGCGGCCGATTTAATCGCAGCAACGGTCGCCGCGTTCGGTCGTCTCGATGTGGTATTCAATAATGCCGGCAAAGGCCATATGGCGGATGTCGAAGCGCTGCAGCCGGAAGATTGGCACAATATCATCGAAATCAATCTGAGTTCCGCCTATTACGTATGCCACGCGGCGATGAAACATTTGCGCGCTGCGGGTGGTGGCTCGATCGTCAATGTGGCATCGGTGAGCGGCATGTTTGGCGATTACGCGATGTTGGCGTACAACGCCGCGAAAGGTGGTTTGATCAATATGACGCGCGCTATGGCGCTCGATTCGGCCAAGCATAATGTCCGCGTCAATGCGGTGTGCCCCGGTGTGATCGGCGATACGGTAATGACCGCAGGTTTGGCGAAGGGCCCCGGCGGCTTGCACACTTGGGGTTCGCGCATTCCGCTGCAGCGCACTGGCAATGCCGTCGAAGTCGCGCGGGTGATGGCATTCGTCGGTTCGGATTTGGCCTCGTACATGACGGGCGCGGTTATTCCGGTCGATGGCGGCATCACCTGTCATACCGGTTTTCCGATGCCAGGCGATTTCGTGGCTGCTGCACAACGTAGTTAAGTTGACCGCCGTTAAGCCGGCCACGGCGCGAATGCGATTTCCGGTCGACAACAGGTTGTTTTTTTTATTGTCTACTACCCGGTGCTCTTGGGTTAGTCACAGCGCTTTCATATTGTTTGCGTAGAGTACGTTTTGCTGACAGGGCGTGTTTTGTCCGATCACAATTTTGCGAAGCCAGTAGCGGTCGTAAACAATTAGCTCGGGCACTAAGCGGTCGCTTTTTGCTATGCACGTTGCGGCAGTCGAGAGTCTGAATCGACAGCGTGGCTCGACGAGCTACTGTTAAACGATGCAGGATTCCTATTATCACCACCCCTCCCTATAATGCCTGTCGGTGTAACAGGGATTGAGGAGATCGAGTTGTCAGCGCCAGCGCTCAACGATAAATGGCAGAAGCTACAGTGGCAAGGTCAGCACTGGTGGTCTGTATTCGCGCAGCAAGTAGTCGCGGTCGGCGTGCCGCGTTGGAAATTCCTGGCGATGGTGCTGTTGGCTGCTTGGGTGCTTGCCAATTTGGCGCGTTTGGTTTGGCTGCTGTTGCCACTGCCAACGTCGGCCGTTGAAGATGCTGCCGCGCAGCCGGTGAATGCGATCGGCGCGGGTAAGCATGTTGCCAACAGCGCGATCGATATCGATGCAATGGTGGCCTGGCATTTATTCGGCGAGCTGGGTGCGCAGCCGCACACTGCAACCGGCACTGCTGGAGTCGAGGAGCAGGCACAGGAAACCACGCTCAATTTACAATTGCTCGGTTTAGTCAGTGCCAGCGACCCCGCGCAATCGGAGGCGGTGATTTTGGCCGATGGCGCGCAACAGCATCTTAAAATCGGCGAGCAATTGCTTGGCACCGGTAAGGTGGTATTGAACAAGGTGTTGCTGGATCGCGTCATCATCGATAATAACGGCCGCCTGGAAACGCTGTGGTTATACGACCCAGCCGCTACGGCGGGTCAGCCGCGCGCCACCGGTGCCGCGCCGCAGCCGGTGGATCAGCGCGGCAACGCGCAATTGACCGCGATGGCGCAGAATTATCGTCAGCAGCTCTACAGTAATCCCAGCAGCCTTGCCGACGTAGTGCAGGTGGCGCCGGCCAACGAAAATGGCAAGCTGGTTGGTTATCGCTTGCAGCCAGGTCGCGATGCGAAGCAGTTCCAGCAATTCGGCTTTAAGCCCGGCGATATTGTCACCAATATCAACGGCGTCAGTCTCGACGATCCACAACATGCGTTGGAGTTATACAACTTGATTCGCTCCGCGCAGGAAGCATCGTTCACGGTGCGTCGCGGCAGCGAAAATATGACGCTAATGGTATCGCTGCAAAGTGCTGGCTCGGGGGAGGGCGAACCAGCACCGAACGCGGAACAAGCGGCCGACGAAAGCCAATAAAACCAATTATTTTTTCCAGTGTAAGGATTCGAAGTGAGTAAATTGTTGCGTACCACTCGCGGGTCGCTGATCGCGGCGCTGTCGTTGTCTGTATTAATGTTAACGGCGTTGCCAACACCAGCGGCGGAGCCGGAGCAGACTTGGACGGTCAACTATAAAGATACCGAGCTGGAAGAAATCGTGCGCTTTGTTGCGCAGGTGACCGGCAAAACCATTATCGTCGATTCCAAAGCGAAAGGTCGCGTGCAAGTGATCTCGTCGCAGCCGCTGAATAAAGATCAGCTCTACGATTTATTTTTATCGATTTTGGATGTGAATGGTTTTACTGCGGTTGAATCCGGTGGCGTGGTAAAAATTATTCCATCGCGCGATGCGAAATCATCGGGCGCTCCGGTGGTATCGGGCAGCACGCAGCGCGAAAACAGCGAGACGGTCACCGAGGTGATTCAACTTAAAAATATTTCGGCGGCGACCTTGATTCCGGTGTTGCGGCCGCTCGCGCCGCAGCAAGCGCATATGGCCGCGTACGCGCCGAGCAATGCCATCGTGATCTCCGATACCGCAGTAAATATTGCACGTATTCGCTCGGTGATCGAACGCATCGATAAAGCCGCGGTCGGCGATACCGTGGTGATTCGTCTCGAACATGCATCGGCCGAAGAAGTGGTGCGGATGATCGATCAATTGGAAAAAAGCGATCCCGCGAAGGCGCAGAGCGAAGGTGGCAAGCCGATGGTGTTGGTCGCCGATAAGCGTACCAACAGCGTGTTGGTCAGTGGCGATGATATGCAACGGCAACGTGCGCGCGCATTGATTGCGCACCTCGACGGGCCGATGGCGCAGAGCGGCAACATCAAGGTGTACTACCTGCAATATGCCAAAGCAAAAGATTTGGCGGCGGTGCTTAACAAGGTGGTACAAAATGTTACGCAGGCGGCAGCGGGCCAAGCAGCGGCAGCGTCAGGCGGTAAAGGCAAAGCCAGCATCGAGGCCGACGAAGGCACCAACGCATTAATTGTCACCGGCGATGCAGAAATCATGTCCACGCTGCAATCGGTGATCGAGCGTTTAGATATTCGCCGCGCGCAGGTATTGGTCGAAGCGATCATTGTCGAAATCGGCGCGGAAAACAGCAGAGATTTGGGCATTCAATGGATGTTCGCGAATTCCGCCGGTGCCTACGGTAGTTCTTCGCGCGCCGACGGACTGTTAGCGCGAACCTCGGCGGCCGCATTCGGCGAAACCACCGATACGGACAGCGGCACCAGCACCGATCCGAAAGCGATTCTCGGTGCTGCGCTGGCCTCTACCAATGGGCAGGTATTGGGGATTGGCCGCCTCAGCGATAATTTCAGTTTTAACGCGGTGTTGAATGCGCTGCAGAAAAATGTCGATGCGAATATTTTATCGACGCCATCGCTGTTGACCTTGGATAACGAAGAGGCGTCGATCATCGTCGGCCAGAACGTACCGTTTAAAACTGGTTCGTATACTTCGCAGGGCAATACATCGAGCCCGAACAATCCGTTTACGACGATTCAGCGCAACAACGTCGGTCTCACTTTGAAGGTGACGCCGCATATCAACGAAGGCGATTCGTTGGTGCTCGAAGTATCGCAGGAAGTGTCCAGCTTGACCGGCGCGGCCAGCGCGGTCGATGCGTCGGATATCATCACCAACGAGCGCAAAATCGAAAGCAAGGTAATGGCGGATAATGGGCAAACCATCGTGTTGGGGGGGTTGATTAAGGAAGACTTGCAGGAGAGCGTGCAAAAAGTACCTTATCTCGGCGACCTTCCTGGCATCGGTCGGCTATTTCGCAACAACTCGACGACCAAAACTAAAACCAATTTGATGATATTTATTCGCGCGGTGATCGTGCGCGAAGGTCGCACATTAACCGGCGCGACCGGGGAAAAATATCAATACATTCGCGGCCAACAATTGGAAAGCCGCGAGCGCGGCGATGATTTCTTCGATAAGAAAGATTTGCCACTGCTACCCGAATGGGAGGAGCAGCTGAAGAAAATTGAACAGCTGCAGCAGCGCGGTAAATCGGGCGAAGTGTTGAGCGCGCAGCCGATTGCGCCGCTGTCTGGTGCGCCCGCACCGATTCCGCAGGATGGCGCGACTTCGCCGGGCGAGGCTACGCCATGAACGAAATGCTGTCGGCGCCCGCCGTAACTGCAGAGGCCGTTGCGATCGACGCCGGCGCTGTGGGTAAAGTGGCGCGCCGACAATTACCGTTCACCTTTGCGCAGTATCACGGTGTGCTGTTGGAGTTGGGGAGCGAGCCGCAGCGCGTTTGGTATCGTCCGGGTTTAAAAGTTGAAACGATGTTGGAGTTGCGCCGTACGTTGGCAGCGGCTCTGACGTGGGAAGCGTTGACACCTGAACAATTTCAACGACATTTGAGCGAAGCGTTTCAGCGCGATAATAGCGAAGCCGTGCAAATGGCCGAGGATTTAGGCGCCGATATCGATCTATCGCGACTCGCCGACGAAATTCCCGAGACCGGCGATTTAATGGATACCGAAGACGATGCGCCGGTGATCCGTTTAATCAACGCGATTTTGTCGCAGGCGGTGCGCGAAAAAGCCTCCGATATTCACGTCGAAACTTTTGAAGAAAAACTCACGATTCGTTACCGCGTCGATGGCGTACTCACCGAAGTGTTGTCGCCGAAGCGCATGTTGGCGCCGTTACTGGTTTCGCGTTTAAAAGTAATGGCGAAACTCGATATCGCCGAAAAACGGGTGCCGCAGGACGGTCGCATTTCGATCAAACTCGCCGGCCACGCAGTCGATATTCGCGTGTCGACAATTCCATCGGCGCATGGCGAGCGCGTGGTGTTGCGGTTGCTCGATAAACAAGCTGGGCAATTGCAGCTGACGCAATTGCATATGAATCAGCAGGTGTTAAACGGTTATCGCAAAGTGCTGCACACCGCGCACGGTATCGTGTTGGTGACTGGCCCGACTGGCTCGGGTAAAACCACCACGCTGTACGCCGGGTTAACGCATATCAACGACACCAGTCGCAATATTTTAACGATCGAAGATCCGATCGAATATTTGTTGCCGGGCATCGGTCAAACGCAGGTCAATACCAAAGTTGAAATGACATTTGCGCGCGGTCTGCGCGCGATTTTGCGGCAGGATCCGGACGTCGTGATGGTCGGCGAAATTCGCGATGGCGAAACTGCACAGATTGCGGTGCAGGCGAGTTTAACCGGCCACTTGGTATTGTCGACGCTGCACACCAATACCGCGATCGGTGCGATCACGCGCTTGCAGGATATGGGCATCGAACCATTTTTATTGTCGTCGAGTCTATTAGCGGTGATGGCGCAACGGCTGGTGCGATTGTTGTGCAACGAATGTAAAGAGCCGTACGCGCCGGATCACGCCGAGTGCGAATTATTAAAACTTGCCGACGATACCACCGTGCAATTATTCCACGCGCGCGGTTGTGCGCTGTGCAATAAAACCGGTTACCGCGGTCGCACCGGTATTTATGAATTGATCGAAATCGACGATCGGCTGCGCACGATGATTCACGAGCGCGCCAGCGAACAAAATATGGCGAGCTACGCGCGCACCTGTACCCCGGGTATTCTCGAAGACGGTCGGCGGCGCATTCTGGCGGGCGAAACCACCGTCGAAGAAGTATTGCGCGTCACTTCGGGCTGAGCGGCGAGCTGATTATGGGTGCCTATAACTATCGCGCGCTGGATACCACCGGCAAATTGGTCAAAGGCGTTATCGAAGCAGATTCCGAGCGGCAGGTGCGCGGGCAATTGCGTTCGCGCGATTTAAAGCCGGTCGAAGTCATCGCTGCTGCGAGCAGCAACAAAGAAAAAGCCGTCAGCGATTGGCGCGGTTGGTTTAAGCCGCGCATCAGCCAAGGCGATTTAGCATTGTTGACGCGGCAATTAGCGACGTTGATTCAATCGAGCATGCCGCTCGACGAAGCGATCACTGCAACAGCGCAACAGGCGCGGCGCGCAAAAATAAAAGGCTTGGTGTTACAGGTGCGCTCGCGCGTTGTCGAAGGTCACACGCTGGCATATGCACTCGGCGATTTCCCGCAAGTGTTCAATGAAATGTATCGCGCGATGGTGCGCGCCGGTGAAAGCGCGGGTTTTCTTGGCACGGTGATGGAGCAGTTAGCGAATTACACCGAGAATCGCCAGTACACGCAGCAAAAATTAAAAATGGCGATGGTGTATCCGGTGATTTTGATGCTGGTCGCGGTCGGCGTTATTTCGATGTTGATGATTTTTGTGGTGCCGCAGTTGGTTGGTTTGTTCGCGCGCACCAAAGCGGAATTACCGGCGCTGACCAAAGCGTTGATCTCGGCCAGTTATTTTTTTAGTCATTATCTATGGATCACCGCGATTATTTTCGTTGCGATCGTAGTTGGTGTGCGCCGCTTATTACGCGATCCGGGACGAAAGCGCATGTGGCATCGACTGCTGTTAAAAGTACCGTTTATTTCCGGCTTATTGACCGCGATGGATACCGCACGGTTTGCATCGACGTTAAGTATTCTAACGTCCAGCGGCGTGCCGTTATTGGAAGGCCTGCGCATCGCCGGGGAAGTGCTGACCAATATCGAACTGCGCGAAGCCAGTCGGCGCGTTGCCGCATCGGTGCAGGAAGGTGGCAGCTTGAATCGCGCGCTGGCGCAGACCGGTTTGTTTCCGCCGATGATGGTGCATATGGTCGCGAGCGGCGAGGCGAGCGGCGAGTTGGAATCGATGCTGGCGCGCTCGGCATTAAATCAAGAGCGCGAATTGGAAATGACGCTCGGTGGTTTGATGGCGGTGATGGAGCCAGCGATGGTGGTGTTGATGGCAGTGGTCGTCGGCACGATCGTGTTGGCGGTGTTGTTGCCGATTATCGAGATGAATAAGTTGGTGGCTTAATTGTTTAGTGGCTGATACCGAGTTGCCGTAAGGTTTGCTGTGACCGTAGGCGGCATGGATGCCGACTGCGAGCTACAAGGATGTATTTACCGCGTGTCACAGCAAACTTTACGGTGGCTCGGTTTGGCGTCTCAAATAAATACAGAGGATATGGTAGTGAAAACAATGAACAAGATGCGCGGCTTTAGTTTGGTCGAAATTCTCGTGGTGTTGGTGATTATCGGCTTGCTGGTCAGCATCGTTGCACCGAATGTATTGCAGCGCGCTGATGAAGCGCGTATTCAAAAAGTGAAAGCCGATTTCAAAAATATCGAAACCGCGCTGAAATTATACAAGCTCGATAATTTCACCTACCCCACCACCGAGCAGGGCTTGATCGCGTTGGTTGAGAAGCCGAGCATCGATCCGATTCCGCGCAATTGGAAAGAGGGCGGTTATCTGGAACGCGCGCCGGAAGATCCGTGGGGCCGCGTGTATAAATATTTAAATCCGCCCGAATTTGGTCACGGCGATTACGATCTCTACTCGCAAGGTGCCGATGGTGTCACCGGCGGCGAAGGCCAAAATGCCGATATCGGTAACTGGCAAGCGGATCAGAAAGAGCAAAAATAAATTGCCGCTGCGTTCGCGTCAGATAGGCTTTTCGCTGCTTGAATTGTTGGTGGTGGTGGTCATTATCGGGCTCGGCATGGCGATCATCGGTTTCGGAACCGGCACCAATAAACCGCAGCAGTTGCGCAACAATGCGCGCGAATTTGCCAATCTTTCTGCACTCGTCGAAGAAGAGGCAGTGTTGAGTCGCGAGCCGTGGGGCGTGCAAATTTATCGCGAAATGATCGATGGCGATGAATTTATCGCGTATCGGTTTTTGCATTTTGTCGGCGAGAAAGGTTGGCAGATTGAATCTCCACGCGATATTCCGCCCGGTGGGCGTTTCGCCGAAAATGTCACGGCGGTGTTGGAGTTGGAAGGTGCCGAGCAATTGATCGAGCCGCTACCGGAAAAGAAGACACCGCTGCTGCCGACGATTTGGTTGGCACCCGGTGGCGAGGTGACGCCGTTCGTATTGCAGTTGCGTTTTAAAGGCAGCGAGGATGGCCCCACGGTGCGCTCCGATGCACTCGGTCGCATCGCGTTAGAGCTGCAAAAAACTGACGAGCTAGCGAAGTGATGCAGATTCGGCGGCGATACAAAATCGATAGCATTAATTTTGCTGCGCGCGGTTTTACATTGGTGGAGGTATTGGTCGCAGTCGCCATCGTGGCACTGGCGATCACCGGAATTCTCACCGCGATGATGCGGCAAGTCGATGGCACTGCGTATCTGCGCGATAAATTGTTTGCGCATTACGTCGCGCTGAATCAAATGGAATTGGCATTGTTAAGCAACGCGTACAGCAATCAATTGCCAACCGATACTACTAGCGGCACCGAAGAAATGGTTGGCCGCAAATGGTATTGGCGCGCAGTGCCGAAACAAACCGGGCAGCCGGGCACGATTCAATTACAAATTTCGGTTGCAGACAAAGAAGGTAAAGACGCGGCATCGTTGGCGAGTGTCAGCGCGATTCTCGATACGTTTCACCGGCTGCCGAAACAATGAATGCGCCGCGCAATATTTTCAGCGCCGGTTTTACGCTGCTCGAAGTGCTGCTGGCGATGGCGATCACCGGCTTGGTCGCGGTGATGGCGTACGCAGGGTTGAGCGCGGCAATGAGTGCAGCCTCGCATCACGGTGAAGTGGTGCAGCGCCTTGGCGATATGCAAACTGCGGTGAATTGGTTAGTGCGCGATTTTCGGCAGAGCATCGATCGCCCGGTCATCGATGCGCGCGACGAAATGCAGGCGGCGATTATCGGCAGCGACAAGAGCGAACAATTGTTGGAGCTGACGCACACCGGTTGGGATAATCCGCGCGGCCAACGTCGCGCCGCAGTGCAGCGCGTGCGCTATCGACTCGATCCCGATGGTAATTTATGGCGCGATCACTGGCTAGTGTTGGATCGGCTCGACGACGAAGCAAATTTACAGCAGGTAAAATTACTGAGCGGTGTGCTGAGTTTTAAAGCGCAGTTTCTCAAAGCGAGTACCGCTGCGAATGCTGCGCCAACCCAGCTCGGCGGCGAATGGATCGATCTGTGGCCGCCGACCAAGGACGATAAAACGCTGCCGCTCGCGGTGCAATTCGATATCGAGTTGGAAGGTTTGGGTGTCGTACATCGCATAGTCGGGCTTGCGAATGCGTACAGCAGCGCGGGGCCGCCTTGATGACAATCGTTAAGCGTCTTGAAATAACGGTCGTTAAGCGCCTTGAAATAACGATGGTTAAGCGTCAGCGCGGCGCGGCATTGGTGGTGGCATTGCTGGTCGTCGCGATGGTGGTGATGTTGGCGACGACGTTGAGCAGCGATTTTTTATTGATGTTTCGGCGCGTCGAAAATCAATTGTATAGCGAGCAGGCGTACGCGTATTTGTTGGGGGCGGAGAGTTTGGCGCGCGCGGCGCTGTTGCAGGATTTGCAGCAGGATACGCAAAAAGGTAGTGGCGGCAGCACCGATAATTTGGCGGAGCCGTGGGCGAAGCCGCAGCAATTTCCCACCGATTACGGCTGGATCGCCGGGGTTATCGAGGATGTGCAAGGTCGCTTTAATATCAACTCGTTGACCGGTAAAGGCCCTACAGCGCCGCCCGGCGATTACAGCGAATCGCAACAATACTTTATTCGGTTGTTGCTATCGTTAAAGTTGGAGCAGCCGCTGGCGATTGATCAGGCGCAGGCATTGACCGAGGCGATTACCGATTGGATCGATGACGACGACGATGTCAGTGGTCTCGGCGGTGCGGAAAGCCAGTATTATGCGCAGGCAGCGCCGCCGGGTCGGCCCGCGAATCGACCGCTGGTTAGTCCATCGGAGTTGATGTGGGTGAAGGGCATGACGCCGGAAATTTATCGTGCGTTGGCGCCGCTGATTGGCATTTGGCCCGGCTCCAATGCGAAAGCCGTTAGCCCAAAAATGGGATTTAATGTGAATACCGCGCCGCCGGGTGTGCTGCGCAGCTTGGGCGTCAGTGCGGGTGCTGGCGATAGTAAAAGTTTCGAGCCGCTCACCGATAGCGAGTTGGATGTGCTGCTGCAGTATCGCGATAAGCAACCTATTCGAGATTTGAACGAATTGACGACGCTTTCCCTGAATAAAAAAATCGATGTGACGCAACTGCGTTTGAGCAGCGATTATTTTGTGCTGAATGCCGAAACCGATTTTCAAGGGCATCGCTACGGTTTGCATAGTTTGCTGTACCGTGACCCCGATCCGAGCAAAAAATTAGTGCGAGTCGAAGCGCGCACTTTTGGTGAATGGTAAATCAGTGCAGCGGGTATTTATTTGGAAATTTTTTTAACAAATAATTTTCGCAACGATTTTAGGAAAGATAGCGCCACGTGAAAACAACATTGATGGTAACCGCCGGCGAAGACCAGCTGCTCACTTGGAGTATGCCGGGCAGCACCGCTGTGCAACGCGGTTCGGCGCTCGAACTCGCCGCTGATGCAACGCTGCGCGATGCCGAGTTGGTGCTGATCGTGCCCGCGCAAAAAGTGTTATTGCAAGACGTCGCGTTCGCGGTCAGCGAACGGCGCATGCTGCGGCAAACGCTGCCGTATAGTCTCGAAGACCAGTTGATCGACGATGTCGATCGGCAGCATTTTGCGCTCGGTGCAATTCACGGTACGCAAGTGCCGGTCGCGATCGTCGAAAAACAATGGCTGATCGATTGGCTGCAACGCTGCGAACAGGCTGGTCTCGATGTTAAACGCGCGCTGCCCGAACAATTGTTGCTGCCGTGGCGTGAGCGTTGCTGGAGTGTATTGCTGGAGCCTACGCGCTGGTTGGTGCGCGTTGGGCGTTATCGCGGTTTTGCGTTGGAACCGGAAAGTGCGGCGCTGGCGCTGCAATTATTGCTCGATGGCGCAACCGAGTTGCCGGATGCATTGTTGGTATGCGGCGATGCGGCAACGCCGGAAAGTTTGCAACGATTGCCCGAGCTGCTGCGCGGCATTGTTGAAGTGTTAGATTTACCGCAGCTAGCGCTGCCCGCCGTCAATGAGCCGACCATCGATTTACTGCAAGGTTTATTGGCGCGCTCGCTGCCGTGGCGTCGCTGGTGGATGCAGTGGCGGCTACCGGCGATTGCGTTGGGGGTGGCATTGCTGGCGCAGATGCTGGTGATGGGCGTGCAGCATTATCGTTTGAATAAACAAAATATCGCGCTGCGCCAGCAGATCGAAGCGGTGTATCGCAGCGTTGAACCGCGCGGCGTGGTCAACGATCCTGAGCTGCAATTGCGGCGCAAAGTGCAGGCCTTGCAAGGCCATCAAGGCAGCGCGGCATTGCCATTGTTGCAACAAGTCGGCAGTGCGTTGAAAAGTGTCGGCGGCATTAGCGTGCAGAATCTTACTTATAGCGAGCGTCAAAGCGAACTGCGTTTGAGTATTAGCGCTGCGACTTTCAAAGATATCGAAAGCGTGCGCGCGGCGATAGAAAAAACCGGCTTGAGCGCGCAGTTGGTCGGCAGCAATGCCGATGGCGATAAAACGCGCGCGCAATTGCGCATTTCGGAGCGACATTAAATGTTACAGCGATTACAGCAACAGCTCAGCTTACGCGATCAATCGATGTTGGCGTTATTGGTGGCGGCGGTGCTGTTGTACGTATTGTATCAGGCACTATGGCGACCGCTGGCGACCGCGAATCAACTTTTAATTGTGCAAAATACCGCGGCTACGCAAAGTCTGGCCAGCATCGGCCAATTAGCTGCGCAGTACCGCACGTTGCAACAAGGCGCGACACAAAATAATGCGAGCCAAGGCGAGAGCCTGACGCAGTTGGTCGATGAAACGATCGCGAGTAACGGTTTGCATATGAGCCGCTTTCAACCGGGCAGCAGCGGCGATGCGCAGGTGCGGCTCGATAACGCCAGCTTTGATGCAGCGCTACATTGGTTAGCGGAGTTAGAAGGTAAGCACAGCGTGACAATTCGCGAACTGGGAATTGCGCCGGGCTCGGCACCGGGGCAGGTCAATATTTCAGTGCGGCTGTATCGACCGTAAAAACATATCAACCGAAAAAGTCTATTGAGCAGTGGCGATCAATAAAAATATGCAGTCTTTAAAAACAACATTATTAAATTTTTCAAATCGCGATGTCGGCGCATTGCTCGCCGATCGCCGCTATCGACGTTACGCGATTGGTTTGGCAGCGGCATGGTTTTTCGCGTGTTTAATGTGGGGTGCACCGGCTAGTTTGATGAGCGCGTTGTTAAAGCCGATCGCACCGCAACTCGAGCTGCGTGCGCTCGAAGGCGGTTTTTGGAACGGCCGCGCCGGTACTGCGTTTTGGCTGCAAGATAAGCAGCGTATTGCGCTCGGCAGCGTCGAATGGCAACTGAGCCCGTGGTCGCTATTGTGGTTGCATCCGGCCGCGCATATTGCCACTAGTTACGGGCAGCAATTTGTCGACGCACGTGTGCGGTTATCGCCGCTCGGCACGCTGCAATTGCGCGATGTCAGCGCGGCATTGCCGGTCGCGGCATTAACGCATTGGTTGCCAGTGCCGGCCGATGGTTTACTCGGTTTGAAATTAACGCGCGCGGAAATTGCAGCGCGCGGTTTGCCGCTGCGCGCTGTGCAAGGCGAGCTGCAATGGCAGCAGGCCGCGTGGCAGTGGAACTCGCGCTGGTTGACGCTCGGCGATTATCGTTGCCAGCTCGATATGAAAGACGGCGCGCAGTTACACGCGGTGCTGCAAGGTCAAGGGGCGCTCGGCGCCAATGGCGATGCGCTGTTGAATCTCAACGATAAAAATTACACGTTGCAATTAGCACTGACGCCTGCGGCAACATTGCCGCAGGAATTTCGCGATGGCATCGGCATGTTGCTCGGCGGTGAGCGTGATGCGCAAGGACGTTGGCAAGTGAAACGCAACGGCAAATGGTGAACAATCTGGCTCCCCCTATAAAATAGGGGGAGTGCCCCGTAGGGGCGAGGGGGTGTGGATTGCGCAATTGACCCCTCCGCCTGGCACCTCCCTTTAGACCCTTTGGGCCCTACGTTGCAGGGGAGGCCCGTGTAGATACTGAGGGATGCGTGTTGCTTAAAATTTTTTGTGTACTGCTGACATTGTTATTGGCCACCACCGCGCACGCCGAATGGTTCAGCGAACAACGCGCGATCATGGGCACCGCAGTTAGCGTCGAGTTGTGGTGCGACGATGCCGCTGCTGCGCACGCGGCGATCGAAGCGGTGATGCAGGAAATGGTGCACATCAACGATTCGATGAGTCCTTGGATCGAAACCAGCGAACTCGCATTGATCAATCGCGAAGCCACGCAACACCCGGTAAAAATTTCTGCGGAAATGTTTTTTTTATTGAAAACCTCGCTGCACTACTCCGAGATCAGCGCCGGTGCATTTGATATTAGTTTTGCTTCGGTCGGCTACCTGTACGATTACCGCAACCATATCGAACCGAGCAAGGAGCAGATCGCCAGTCATTTAGATGCGATCGATTACCGCTCGATAAAACTTACCCCTCACCCTAACCCTCTCCCCCAAGGGGAGAGGGAAAATACCTATGCGGGCACCGTGCAATTTATGAAGCCGGGCATGCGCATCGATTTGGGCGGTATCGCCAAAGGTTATGCGGTCGATCAAGGCGCGAATTTGTTAATCGCGCGCGGCATCAAAAATGCCATCGTCACCGCCGGCGGCGATAGTCGCATCGTCGGCGATCGCCGCGGCCGACCGTGGATGGTCGGCATTAAAGATCCGCGTGTGCCCGATAAAGTCGCGGTGTTGTTACCGCTCGCCGATACCGCGCTATCGACCTCCGGCGATTACGAACGCTTTTTTATGGATGGCGAGCGCCGCGTGCATCACATCATCAATCCGCGCACCGGCCAGTCGGCCAGCGCCGTTCGCAGCGTCAGCGTGCTCACCGCGCACGGCATCGACAGCGATGCATTAACAAAACCATTATTTATTCTCGGCGTCGAACGCGGCATGGAAATTATCAACCGCATTCCCGGCGTCGATGCAATCGTCATCGACGATCAAGGCCAACTGTATTACTCGAAAAATTTAGAGCCGCCGAAGGATAAGCAATAAAAGGTGGTCGGCTGTAAATGCTAGGCGAGGCACGAGCCGGTCGGGTCGCTCGTATCGCAGCCGCAATCTTGACGAGTTTTGGATGATTAGTATAATTAGCTAAAGTTAGCTAACACGAGGCATCGCTATGGCAACTATTCAGGTCAATATGCACGAGGCAAAATCCCAGCTTTCGCAGTTGGGTGAGAAGGTTTGGGAAGGTAAAACGGTCGTGATCGCGAAAGCGGGAAAGCCGTACTTGGATCTGAGTCCCCACCAAGAAAAAAAGCAGCCGCGCAAGCCGGGGCGATTCAAGGGGGAAATTAAAATCAGCCGCGACTTTGATCGCACCCCGCAGGATATTATCGATAGCTTTGAGAGCGTCTAGTGCGCAGATTATTGCTCGATACACATGTCTTGTTATGGTGGCTGGCGGATAACAAATCGCTCGGTAGGCAGGCGCGCGCATTGATTGCAGCGCCAGGTAATACAGTTTTTGTCAGTGCGGTATCGACATGGGAAATTTCTATCAAAAAAGCCCGTGGCTTGCTACAGGCTCCCGATGATATCGACAGCATTGTTGACGAGGAGGGCTTTGAAAAGCTGACGATTACATTATTTCATGGCGAGCGCGCCGGTGCACTACCCGACATTCATCGCGATCCTTTCGATAGAATGCTGATCGCACAAGCGCAAGCGGAAGGGTTGGAGATCATCACCGGCGATGCGCAAATTGCGAAATACGGCGTTAAAACTATCGATAGTAAAAAGTAGGTGCGACCGGCTGTGGATGGTTGGTATTAAAGATCCGCGCGTGCCGGATAAGGTCGCGGTATTGTTGCCACTCACCGATACCGCGCTATCGACCTCCGGCGATTACGAACGTTTTTTTATGGATGGGAACGCCGCGTGCATCACATCATCAATCCGCGCACAGGCATGTCGGCCACCGGCATACGCAGCGTCAGTGTGCTCACCGCGCACGGCATCGATAGCGATGCGTTAACAAAACCATTATTTATTCTCGGCGTCGAACGCGGCATGGAAATTATCAACCGCATTCCCGGCGTCGATGCGATCGTAATCGACGATAAAGGCCAGCTGTATTACTCGAAAAATTTAGAGCCACCGAAGAGTGCGAAATAAAAAGCGAGCGGGATGTAGCTGCTACAGTATGAGGAGGAACGGCGAATATTTTTTGTGCACTGCTCCAGAGTAAGTGGGATTATGGCGATAGCAAAACGCAACACCTGAAGTCCTGCTCAAATGTTAGGACTTAATCAGAGTTTCCTTAACGACACTTTGTCGGAATTATTTACAACGATATCGCCATCGCCATGATTGTAGGTACTTCGTTTCGGTTGTGGTGTATTGTAGATTTATGGGATAATTTTATACTTCGTTAGGCTTTTGAAGTGGAGCCAAGGGAATAAAATAATGAAAGCACAGAAAGCTATTTCTATTCTTATATCCGCATTTGTTTTTATGATGTCGGTCGCTACAGCATCGGCTACTATTGCCGCTCCACTTGAGTATCATGTTGCCGGGATGTTTTCATCATATTTGTGGATTGATCCAGAGTTAACCCCTGAGCAGTATCCGCTACCTCTTAATACTACTTTTAGCGGTAATTTTTTCTACGACTCCAGCATTCCTCTTTCACTGCTTGACCAGACTACGCTGAGTGCAAACGGAGCAGTGAGCAATTTTTCTGGAACCTTGGGCGGGCATCCAATTTTTTCGGCAACTCAAAACGCGGGAGCCCTTTTTTCATCTGGCGATGCAACTTCATCTATGTTTAGCATTGGTTTGACCGATAGCTATCCAGACCTTAATGTGAACAATAATTTGATTTTCTCACATTTATCATTGATTTTTTTTGGCACCTTTTCTACTACCCAACTACCTGGGGATTTGACTCAGCTGAGCCCTCCTGTAGCTATGATCAGCTATAAAAATAGCAGCACTCTAATTTTGGGTACAGCTATTGTAAGCCAAGTGCCCTTGCCCCCAACGGCATTTCTATTTGCATCTGGAGTTTTTGCACTGGCCGGTAGATCATTGCGCTGTCGCGCTAGTGCAAAATGCCATGGGTTTTCTAGCGTTGCTCCCTGCCGGACTCCCATACCGAAGAAAAAAGTCCGACCGTTGTGGATTAAGTTTGCGGGCGCTTTAAGTTTCATTGTTAAATCTAAATCTTGAGTTTCGGAAAATGGGGGCAGCCTGCCAGCCCCTTCGATTCTTCACAGCACCAACCGCCGAATATCCGCCAACAACTTATTCAAATACGTAAAGAAGCGGCCCGCGTCGGCACCGTTCACTGCGCGGTGATCGCAGGCGGTGGAGGAATGGGTATCGAGGCTGTGGCGTTGGTGACGGGCCAAAATTAATCGAACCTGAATTAAAGGAGCTTCAATGCCAAGGAAGGCAGGTTTGGTGATCACGCTGTATCGTGTAAAGTATGGTTGCAACCCCCCAAACATTTGCAAGCCTTGCGCTGAGGTAACCCCCATGACCACACTGGAGTTGAAACTGGATTTGCCCATCCGTCTGGCGCGAGAAGCGCAGGCGGCAGGACTGCTGACGCCGGAAGGCATCAGGGAGCTGCTGCAAGATGCCATGCGACGTCGCGCGGGCGAAACATTGATGGCTGCTGCACGCAATGCCGCAAAGGCAGGCGGTGAAGCGCCCCCCATGGATGAACTGGTGAGCGATGTAAAAAACGTGCGCGCCGCACGCAAGGCGGCGAAACCGCAGTGAGGGTTGTGCTCGACAGTAATGTGGTGATGGCCGGTTTTTTGTGGCCCGGCATCTGCACTCAGTTTTTTGAGCTGGCTAATGCTGGGTATCTTGAACCCTTCACCAGCCGCGAACTGCTCGACGAAATCAGCGATGTTCTGCATCGCTCAAAGCACGCACACCATGTTGCCCGCACTGGATTTACCGCTAGGCAACTGGTTAGTTACTACCAGCGTTTCGCCAAACGCATTCCGGTGCGGAAATTCACGCGACAAATTTGTCGCGATGCCGATGACGATGCCGTACTTGCTTGTGCGTTGGCTGCCCAGGCCTACATGATTGTCACTGGCGACAAAGATTTGCTGGTGCTGCATCCGTGGCACAACATTCAAATTCTCAACCCGTCCGATGCGCTACAACGCTTGTCTGCTGGCAGCTAACCCGAGGGCACCCATCACAAATCCGACCGACCCTGCTACAGCACCAACCTTCGAATATCCGCCAACAACTCATTCAGATAAGTGAAAAACCGTCCCGCATCGGCGCCGTTCACTGCGCGGTGATCGTACGACAGCGATAGCGGTAGCATTTTGCGCGGTGCGAATTCTTTGCCGTTCCACATCGGTTTGATTGCGAGTTTCGATACCGCGAGAATCGCGATTTCGGGGGCGTTGATAATCGGCGTGAAACCGGTGCCGCCGATATTGCCGAGACTGGAGATCGTAAAACAGCCGCCTTGCATATCGGTGGGTTTTAATTTCCTATCTTTCGCTTTTTGCGCCAGCTCGGCCGCTTCGGCGGCCAATTCCCACACGGTTTTACGATCGACATCGCGTAGTACCGGCACCACTAAACCATTCGGCGTATCGACCGCCAAACCGATATGTATGTATTTTTTAAACGCGATGCGCTCGCCATCGTTAAGCAGCGAGGCGTTGAATTTTGGATGCGCTTTCAAGGCGATCGCGCAGGCTTTCAATAAAAATGGTAACGGCGATACTTTGATGCCGCGGCGTTCGGCCTCTACTTTCAGCGATTCGCGAAACTCTTCCAGCTCGGTGATATCGGCATCGTCGAACTGCGTGACATGCGGCAGATTGACCCAGCTACGATGCATATTTAGCGCGGTAATTTTATGCATTTTGCTGAGCGGCTGAATATCGACCGCACCGAATTGCGCGAAATCGATATCGGGCAGCGCGGGTAGCCCCGAGCCGGAAATAGCGCTGCCGCGATTTTCGATCAACTGTTTAACGAAAGTTTTAATATCGTCTTTTTGCACGCGACCTTTCGGCCCCGAGCCGGCTACTTTGCTGAGATCGATGCCCATTTCGCGTGCGAGTTTGCGTACTGCGGGTCCGGCGTAGACTTCGCCGCCCGGCTGGCGCATTGCGCTGGCGACGCTCACCGCTGCGGGTGTAGTGGTGCTGCTTGCGGCAGTTGGTTTTGCAGCTGCGGTTACTGTTTCTATAGTGGCTGTTTCTGTAGTAGCTGTTGTTGTGCTCGCGGCAGTTGGTGCGATTGGTGCGGCGGTACCGCTGATTTCTAATTCGAGAATGGCTGCACCGACGCCAACTTTATCGCCCTCTTTAACTTTTAGTGCGCGCACGATACCGGCTTTTGGCGCCGGTATTTCCATCGATGCTTTTTCCGATTCGAGCACGATCATCGTGTCGCCTTCGGCGAGCACGCTACCGACTTTGACGTTGACTTCAATGACATCGACGGTTTCAGCGCCGCCGAGATCGGGCACTGCAATGGTTTCTATCGTCGCCACGGCTGGAGTCGCTGCAGTAGTAGATTTTGCAGCGCTGGCTTTTTCTTTGGCAGGCGCTGGCGCTGCTGCAACTTTTTCTGGCGCTGCGGTTTCAGCGGCTGCTTTTTTTGGCGTCGAGGTTGCAGCTTTTTCGTCGGCTACTTCGATCGTCAAGATCGCGCTGCCTTCGGAAACTTTGTCGCCGACTTTTAATTGAATGTCGATCACTTTGCCGGCGTACGGCGACGGTACTTCCATCGAAGCTTTTTCGGATTCGAGTACGATCAACGAATCCTCTTGTTTGATGATCGCGCCCGGCGCGACACAAACCTCAATGACTTCGACGTCGCCGGAGCCGCCGATATCGGGTACCACAATAATTTGTTTACTCACGTCTGTATCCTTTATTGGCTCGTCAACGGCCTTTTAACACGTCATCGGATCGCGTTTGTTCGGATCGATACCAAATTTCTTGATCGCTTTGACGACGTCCGCTGCATTGAAGCGACCTTCGTCGGCGAGTGCTTTTAGCGCAGCGATCACGATGAAGTAGCGATTTACTTCGAAATGATGGCGCAGTTTTGCGCGCGTATCACTGCGACCGTAGCCGTCGGTGCCGAGCACCACGTAGCGGTGCGGTACGTACGTGCGAATTTGCTCGCCGAACGATTTGATGTAATCGGTCGCACAAATCACCGGCCCGGTGCGGCTCTGTAATTGCTGCGTGACGTACGGAATTTTCGGTTTGCTGTCTGGGTGCAATAAATTCCAGTGCTCGCAGGCGAGACCATCGCGCCGTAATTCGTTGATGCTGGTGGCGCTCCATACGTCGGAGTTAATGCCGAACTCATCGCGCAAAATAGTCGCGGCCGCCTGCACTTCGCGCAGAATCGTGCCGCAGCCTAACAGTTGCACGCAATCAGTTTTACGACGGGTATTTTTCGCTTCTTCCAACAAATACAAACCGCGCACGATGCCTTCTTCGACGCCGGCCGGCATATCGGGATGCTGGTAGTTTTCGTTCATCACGGTGACGTAGTAAAAACAATTTTCTTTGTCTTGGTACATGCGTTTTAAACCGTTCTGAATAATCACGGTTAATTCGAATGCGTAAGTGGGATCGTACGAGCGGCAGTTCGGAATCATATTCGCCATTAACTGGCTGTGACCATCTTGATGCTGCAAACCCTCGCCGTTCAACGTGGTGCGACCCGACGTAGCGCCGAGCAGGAAGCCGCGCGCCTGCGAATCACCCGCAGCCCACGCGAGATCCATGATGCGCTGGAAACCGAACATCGAATAGAAAATATAAAATGGAATCATCGCGTAGCCGTGGTTGCTATACGACGTGGCGGTGGCGATCCACGCCGACATTGCGCCGGCTTCGTTGATACCTTCTTCGAGGATTTGGCCTTTCTTATCCTCTTTGTAGTACATCACTTGGCCGGCATCCTGCGGCGAATAGCGTTGGCCTTGCGACGAGTAAATACCGAGCTGGCGGAACATGCCTTCCATGCCGAAGGTGCGCGCTTCGTCGGGCACGATCGGCACCACGCGCGCGCCGATATTTTTATCTTTTACCAACGTCGATAACGTGCGCACGAACGACATCGTCGTCGACACTTCGCGCTCGCCAGTGCCTTTCAATTGGCCTTTCAATTCGTCGAGGCTCGGTATTTCGAGCGCAGTGAATTCGGCGTTGCGCGCCGGCAACAGGCCGTGCAATTCCTCGCGCCGCTTGCGCATGTAGATCATTTCCGGGCTGTCGGGCGCCGGGCGATAGTACGGCACGTTTTGCAGTTCGCCATCCGAAATCGGAATCGCGAAGCGATCGCGAAATTTCTGCAAACTTTCGAGCGCGAGTTTTTTCACCGAGTGCGTTTCGTTCGCAGCCTCGCCGGATTTGCCGAGGCCGTAACCTTTCACCGTCATCGCCAATACCACGGTGGGACGATTTTTATGCGCGACCGCTTCGGCATACGCGGCGTAGACCTTGTACGGATCGTGGCCGCCGCGATTCAAATACATAATTTCTTCGTCGGTCAGATCTTTAACCAATTCGAGCAATTCAGGATACGCGCCGAAAAAATGTTCGCGCGTGTAAGCGCCGCCGTTAGCTTTGTAATTTTGCAATTCGCCATCGCACACTTCGTCCATGCGTTTTTTCAAAAATCCTTGCTTATCTTTTTCGATCAGCGAATCCCAGTGGCGTCCCCAAATAACTTTGATAACGTTCCAGCCGACGCCGCGAAAAATACCTTCGAGTTCTTGAATAATTTTGCCATTGCCGCGCACCGGTCCATCGAGGCGCTGTAAATTACAGTTCACGACAAAAATTAAATTATCTAATTGTTCACGGCCCGCCAGCGAGATCGCGCCTAACGATTCGGGTTCATCGCATTCGCCATCGCCGAGGAAACACCACACTTTGCGATCGCTGTGATCGAGCAGCTCGCGACTCTGCTGGTATTTCATTACATGCGCTTGATAGATCGCTTGAATCGGACCGAGCCCCATCGATACGGTGGGGAATTGCCAATAGTTCGGCATCAACCACGGATGCGGATACGACGACAGGCCGTGACCATCGACTTCGCGACGGAAATTATCGAGTTGTTCTTCGGTCAGACGACCTTCGAGATACGAGCGCGCATACATGCCCGGCGAGCTGTGGCCTTGGTAATAAATCAAATCGGCCTGCGGGCCGCCGCGGAAAAAATAATTGAAACCGACATCGTATAGCGTGGCGGCGGAGGAGAACGTTGCGATATGACCGCCAAGGCCGTCGTCGTTATCGTTGGCGCGCATCACCATCGCCATCGCATTCCAGCGAATCAACGAACGAATGCGGCGCTCCATAAATAAATCGCCGGGCATGCGTTTTTCAGCGTTTGGCTCGATGGTATTGCGAAACGGCGTGGTGATCGCGGCGGGCATTTTGGTGCCGGCTTGCGCGGCGTGTTCGGCCAACGTTTTGATCAAAAATGCGGAGCGTCCGCGCCCTTGATATTTGAGCACGCTGTCGAGCGCCTCCAACCATTCGCGGGTTTCGAGCGGATCTTTATCCTCTAACATACGGTCTCCAAAAGCTCATACGGTTTCCAAAAGCACATACGGTTTCCAAAATAGAATCTCAAATTGTCGTGGCCGATGCGGCGCCGAGCAGTGACTGCTGTAACAGCAAATTACTCTTGTAAAAGCAAATGACTGTGTGACAGAAATCGTAAGCGGCTGACAGGTGAGGTCTTGCGAAAGCCAAGGTGTAAAAGTTTTACATATTATCGCTGAACAGGTCGGCGAATAAAACAGGAAAATTCCAGTGCTATTTGCCGTGGCGGCGATTGCTGGCGCGCGGGCTTGCGCCAAAGTATCGCTGCATCGCTACACGTTTTGTAATCTTACTATTTGTAATCTTACTACATTTAGCGCTCGGCGCTCGGTTGCAGCGCGATATGCAAGCGCTGATTGCGCTGCGCCGCCCGATTCCACTCGCCGGCTAACACATCGGGATTGGTCGGATAATTCTCGATCGGTTCGGCGGCGCCGAGCGGCACCGTCTGCACGGTGATGCCAGGCGGTAGCTCGGTCAAAAAACGCATGAACGCGGCGCTTTGGCTGGCGGCTAAACGCTGCGATTCAGCGCTGCTTTGTCCCAGCACGCTGCAATCGGTTAGATGGAAATCGCTCGGCGCTGGTGCCCACTGCACGGCTTTACCTTCGCTGGTTGGCAGTTGCAACAAGCAGAATTCGCCGATGTGGCTCTCTAAGCGCACGCTGCCGTGAAAGCCAGCTTCGTGCAAACGTTGTACAAGTTCTTGCAAGCGTTGCAGACGCTCGCCGCCAAATGGCATTTCGCCGTAGCCAAATTGCTGATTTAAATTGAATGCCCATTCGATGGTTTGCAGCGCTTGGCGTTGCTGTTTGGCGAGTTGATTGCGCTGCTGGGCAGCGCTGAAATACAACAGGGCTACACCGAGCAGGCCGAATACCCAGCCGACAATGATCCACGGTGCCCAGCGCGGCGCTCGACGTTTTAATTCGCTTTCGAGAATGGTTGCCGGGTGCGGTCGCGGCGTCGCCGGTTGTGCGGCGGGCGATGGCATATCAATAACGGGTGGCGATTGCAGCTGTGGTTGAGGTGTGATTGCGGGAGTCGGTTCGGGCTTGGTTGGGCCCAGCAGATGTTGTTCTTCGAGGCGCGCCAGCATCGATACGAGATCTTCGGCGGTGGCGGGTTTGGTCATGACATCGGCGGCGCCGAGCGCACGCGCTTGGCCAAAGTACATTTTGCCCTGCGTCGAGGTGTACATCACGATCGGAATGGCGGCGGTTTGCTGATGCGATTTGATCGCCTTGACCGCTTGAAAGCCATCCATGCCCGGCATCATATGATCCATGAAAATCAGATCGGGCAAGCGCTCTTGGAGGTATTCGAGCGCCTGTTCGGCCGATTCCACCATATCTGCCGTGTACAGTTGTTTATCGAGCAGATTCCGCAACGCGTAGCGCGCTGTTTTGGAGTCGTCGACAATCAAGGCGTGGGGCATTTTTTATCCTAACTATGGTTACCGGTTACTAGCTAGGGCTACCGTTTACTAGCTAGGGCTACCGCTTAAACGATCGACAGCAAGTAGCGGCCGCTATCGACAGGGGTGGTATCAACTATAGACGCAGTTGTCGATAACGAAAATGCTCCTACCCAAATAGAGTTGCAAATTGCGATTAGAGAAACAAGCCAGCGAAGTAAATCAGGGAAATAAATAGTATCGCTGCGTTTTCTTAAATGCATCCAACGCGCCGATCGGATCGCCCGGTTGCAGTCCTTCGTCTTTAAAGCGACCGTCGACCGCTAGCCACACGCTGCGCCCCTGCTGCGTTAACACATCGCGTTGCAACAGCGGCAGCCATTGCTCGAACGTCAGCGCTTGCACGGCGCTCAAAATTTGTTCACGGCTGTCGAACTCGCGATAGTTCGAGCTCAAATCCTGCCACAGGCGATCGTAGGTTTCGCCAAAATTCTTCGGCGATTCGGCGAGGCGCTGCGCCAGCGTTGCGCGATGGCGCTCGAATAGCGGCCGTAATTCGTCGGCGCTGCGCTGCGACCACTGCGCGAAAAATTGCCGATACGCCACTGCTAGTTTTTGCGGCCCGGCCACCGGCGATTGCGCGAGAAAAATTAATCCCGGCACATCGCGTAGCGGATACGCCGACGCCATCACGATATAGCCGAGCTGTTGTTCGGTGCGCAGCTGGGTATAGAAATCGGCGCTCAACAATTGCGCGCTAACGCCGAGCGCAGCGCGCGTCGCTTTGTCGTTATCGGCAGCTTGGCGATACAGCAATAAGCTGGCGTCGTCGTGCGGCGCGGCGACGGTGCGTCGATAATTCGGCTGCGCTGGCAGCTCCATAATCGCGAGCGGCGGTACGCTGGCGACATGCGCTTTGATAAATAAATGCTGCGCTGTTAACTGGCCGATGCGTCGCGCATCGGTAGCGTCGACATTGCCGTATACCAAGATGTCGATATCGATATTGGCGAGCAATTGGTGCGCATAGTTTTGCAATTGCGCGGCGTTCAACGTGTGCGTGTGTTTTTCCAGCTCGCTATTGGGCCAGCGCTCGCGCAATAGCACATTGCCGAGATCGCCCATCAGCAATTTATACGGCGGTTGTTTGCTGCTGTCCTGCAACTCGCGGCGATACTCAGTCGCTACGCGCGCCAGCGTCGCCGACGGAATTTGCGGTTGTTGCAGTGCGTTGAGAATGCGCTCTAACAGCACTGCTTGTTTTTCGTTAAAGCCTTGCACTTGTACGCTGATGCCGCGTGCATTGCGGCCAATATCGTAGCTGAGGCCGGCCAACGATGCCGGGTACGAAAATTCGTTTAAATTTTCGCGCAGCACGCGCACCAATAATTCGCTGGCGACGACATGCGCCGCGCTATCGCTAACCAATGGCGAGCGAATATCGATGCCGATATTGGCTTTTGGAGCGTGAAATATTGCATCTTGCAAATGCCATAAATGAATGCCGTGCTCGTCCTGCAATAACTGCGGCTTGGTCGGTGCATCCGGTGCAATCGGTTTGAGATGCAAATCATCGGCGATAAAAATATTCGGCGTCGGTAGCTGAATCGCTGCGTTCGGTGCGAGGTGAGCCCAATGCTGCAGTTGCGCTGCTGGTAACGGTTTGCTGCTGTACGGCGTCTGATAAAACGCGCTGTGGCGATCGGTTGTCGCAGCGGGTGTGGTTACCGTCAGCAGCATGCGCTCGGGTGTGAATTGTGCGAGTAAATCATAAATACTGTTCGGCTCGAATTGCTCCATCAGGTAATCGCCGCGCATCACTTCCGGCGCTGGATATTGCTGTAGATTACCGGCGAGCAAACTGACTTCCTCGATCGGATCGGGTACTTCGCGAAAACGAAAGCGTTGCTCGGCCACCGTTTGTTGCTCGCGATACAGCCATGCTTGCACGCCGCCATTGCGAATGCGATCGATGGTTTGATAAACCGCCTGAGTGATTTCATCGATATGTTTAACGCCGCTATCAGTCAGCGAAATATTGACATTGAAGAGTGCGCCGCCTTGATATTCGAGACCTTGGCCGGCGCTCAATGCCTGCGCCCAGCCACATTTTTTTAGATACGACAGCAGACTGCCGTCGCCTTCGTGGCCGAGAATATTGCCGATGTACTGCAGCGATTTGCCGCGGTAATCGCTGCGCTGATCGGCGATCGGCCACGCATACGTCAACGCGTGTTCGTGTTGCACCGGTTGAATTTCGATGCGCTGCGGCAAGCTGCCGGGAGTAAACAGCGGCACTGTGATCGGCTCGATCACGCGCTCGCGATTCGGCACTTCGGTAAAGCGCGAGTCGACCATTGTTTGCAAATCGTCCAGCGATTCGCGGCCGATCACCACCAGCGTCATCAGATTTGACGAATAATTTTGCCGATAAAAATTCAATAGATCGTCGCGCACCGAGCCGCTGTCATCGGCTAGCGTATCCAAGCTGCCGACCGAAAATTTGGCGAACGGATGTTCGGGATTGACCGTTTCGCGTAGCACGTCGATATTGCGGCGTTGATCGTCGCGAATGCCGGCTTTGTATTCGGAGAACACCGCGTGTTTTTCGCGATCGACGTACTCGGCACTGAACAATGGCGCGACAAAAAAACGCGAAAAGCGATCGAGCGCTGGCGCCAGGTAACGACTATCGATATCGAAAAAATAATTGGTGTCTTCGAATGCGGTGAACGCGTTGTGCGCGCCGCCGTGCGACGAAATAAAATTTTGATATTCGTCGGCTTCCGGAAAGCGATCGGTGCCGAGAAATAACATATGTTCGAGAAAGTGCGCGAGCCCTTGGCGATCGCGCGGGTCTTGCCGACTGCCGACATGCACGTCGAGCGCCGCAGCGGCCTTATCGGTATTCGGTGCGGAGATTAACAACACGCGCAGTTGATTCGGCAATTCGAGGTAGCGATAACTGCGCGCATCGTGATCGCCGGTGGCAATGGCGATCGCAGGTTGTTGCATCGCTGCCGGTTGCGTTGCGCTGGGTTTTACGATTGTGGGTTGGCACGCGCTTAACGATGCGAATAGAGCCAGCAGTGTGACGGCGTGTCTGCGGCGCAGTGAATTAAGAAAAGATTTCACAAATTTTTTCCTGGGACTCTAAGCGAGTGGGCGAATGTTTTTCAATCAGTGTATAGGCATTGGCGCAACCGATCGCTACGTCATCAGTTGGCATCCGTCGTTAGCGTTTTTGTAGTCCTTTTTTTGCAATAAATAAATAAATACGCCAGCGTGTTCGCTGCTTTCGAGCAGGGTATGGCCGCTTTGTTCCGCGAACGCGCGAAAATCGCGCTGCGAACCGGGATCGGTGGCGCGCACGCGTAGGGTTTCGCCGCTGGCCATCGCGTGCAGCGCCTGTTTAGCTTTGAGCAGCGGCATCGGGCAATCGAGGCCGCAGGTATCGAGTTCGCGCAACGGAGTTTCCAGCGAGCGCCAATTGAATGGTCGCGTAATAATGATCGCGTAGTATAGCGGGTGTATAGGGAGTATCTAAGTATAGCGATTGCGTCGGCGTGTCCAAACCACGCCCCGGCTGCAGTCGTCCACGGGTTTCATCCGGTTGATCTCATGCTACAGTAGTCGGCAACAATTATTTTTTGGTATCGCCGTGAAATGTAATCAGAAATTTGCCGCGTGGGTACTGATCGCGAATCTATTGTGCGCGGATGTCGTCGCGGCAGCGGATAATCCGGTGCAGCTACCCGAGCTGGGCGATAGCGCGTCGGCTTCGTTCTCGACGCAGCAGGAATACGAACTCGGACGGGCTTGGCTAAAAATGTTTCGCAGTCAGGTGCAGACCGTCTCCGATCCGTTGTTGCAGGATTATTTAGAGTATTTGATTTACAAGCTCGCGAGTTACAGCCCGCTCAAAGACCGTCGCATCGAAGTTGTCATCATCGACAATCCAACCATCAATGCGTTTGCCGCGCCGGGCGGTGTGGTCGGCGTGCATAGCGGCACGCTGCTGAGCAGCGATAACGAAGCGCAACTCGCATCGGTGCTCGGCCACGAATTGGCGCACTTGAGTCAACGGCATTTTGTGCGCGGTCAAGAGCAGCAGCAACGTTCGATGTTGCCGACGATGGCGGCGATGCTCGGCTCGCTGGTGTTGGCGGCAACTTCGCGCGGCGATGCGGGTATGGCGGCGATGGCGGCGACGCAAGCGGCAGCGCAACAGAATCAATTGCGCTACAGTCGCGAGAACGAGCAGGAGGCCGATCGCGTCGGTATGGAGACGTTGGTTAATGCTGACTACGATCCGAATGCGTTTCCGAGCATGTTCGAAAATATGCTGGCGGCCAATCGCTACTACGGACGCAATCCACCGGAATTTTTATTGACCCACCCGCTCACCGAAAGTCGCGTCAGCGATGCGCGCAATCGCGCCCGCGATTATCCGCGCAAAGTGTACATCGACAATCTCGATTTTCAATTGATGCGCGCGCGCGTCGAGGTGCAATTGGCGAGCAATACCTCGGAGGCATTGAAAAAATTTAAAGGCCGTTTAAAAGGGCCGTCGCGCAACGCGGAGGCCGATCATTACGGCTTGGCGGTCGCGTACTTGCAAGGGCAGCAGTTGAAGGAGGCGCGCGCGCAGTTGGAGCCGTTGCTCGCTAAGGATTCACATCGCCTGGCCTATATCGTTACCGATGTCGAAATCGATATCGCGATGGGCGAAGGCGAGCGTGCGGTGACTAAGTTGCAGCAGCAGTTGCGCGTCAATCCGGATAATTACCCACTGTCGATGGCGTACGCGAATGCGTTGTTGAAAATCAATCAACCGCAACAGGCCGAAGCGGTGTTACAGGCGCAAGTGAAATTGCGACCCTCCGATCCCGATGTGTGGTTTTTATTGGCCGAGACCGATGGTTTGGCGGGTAATATCGTCGGCGTGCATCAGGCGCGCGCCGAATATTTTGTGTTGAACGGGGTGTTCGATAAAGCCGAGAAACAATTGATTTACGCGCTACCGCTGGTGCGCGGCGATAATGTAACGACTACTAAAATCGAAGAGCGCATTCGTCAGATCAAAGCGCAAAAAGAACAAATGGACAAAATGTAACGGGATTTCCTCGCTACATTTTTAATTTAGACTCAAGCATTGCCCTTAATTTTTTGCTGACGCGCAGCAGCGAAATCCAACATGCGTTTTAACGGAATCAGCGCGCGTTCGCCGAGTTGCGGATCGACGTGAATTTCGTTGCCGCCAAACTCCAGCGAATCCGCCAAATTGTCGAGCGCGTTCATCGCCATCCACGGGCAATGCGCACAGCTGCGACAGGTGGCGCCGCTGCCTGCAGTCGGCGCGATAATAAATTCTTTATCGGGCACTTGTTGTTGCAGTTTGTAGAAAATACCTTGATCGGTGGCGACGATAAATTGCTGGTTCGGCAGCGTGCGCGCCGCTTCGATAATTTGCGAAGTCGAGCCAACACGATCGGCGAGCGCCACCACCGCTGCCGGTGACTCTGGATGCACGAGCACCGCCGCATCGGGATAGGTGCGTTGTAAATCGGTGATGCCTTTTGCTTTGAATTCTTCGTGGACGATGCAGGCGCCGTCCCACAGCAACATATCGGCGCCGCTGGCGCGTTGCACGTAATCGCCGAGGTGGCGATCGGGTGCCCAGAGAATTTTTTCACCGAGCGCATCGAGGTGTTCGACGATTGGCAACGCGATACTCGAGGTGACCACCCAGTCGGCGCGTGCTTTCACTGCAGCAGAGGTGTTGGCGTAGACGACCACGGTGCGATCCGGATGTTGATCACAAAACGCGGCGAACTCGTCGGCCGGGCAACCGATATCGAGCGAGCAGGTTGCTTCCAATGTCGGCATCAGCACGCGCTTTTCCGGCGAGAGGATTTTGGCGGTCTCGCCCATAAAGCGCACGCCGGCAACTATTAACGTATGCGCGGAATGTTGATGGCCGAAGCGGGCCATTTCGAGCGAATCGGAGACGCAGCCGCCGGTTTCCTCGGCCAACTCCTGCAATAGCGGATCGATGTAATAGTGTGCAACCAGGACGGCGTTTTCGCGCTGTAGCAGCGCTTTGATGCGGGCTTTTTGTTGCTCCTGCTGGGCAACGCTCAACAGCGGTCGCACAGTTAACGCATCGAGCTGCTGACGCACGACACCATTGCTTAAACTCATGAGGGAACTCCTAACGACCGCGGCTGCAATCCGCAGCCTACAACTCAATGCGACCTAGTTTACCAGAAGAATGATCTGGCTTAAGGCGGCGTGGGCGGCTCCGGGTACTTTGTTGCCCGGCTTTATGCGTTGGATAATTATGCTAGGCTAGGAAATAGGCGAGAGCCTGTTCGATATTTTAAGGAGATACAATGTCTGCCGCAGTAAAAATTCGCAGTTATATTTTGGAAAATTTTTTATTCACCGATGCCAGTGATGCGTTTGCCGACGACGACTCTTTTCTTGAGCGCGGCATTATCGATTCAACGGGTGTATTAGAACTGATTTTTTTTGTCGAGGAACAATTCCACATCAAAGTCGCCGACAAGGAAATGATTCCGGAAAATTTCGATTCGGTCGTTAATATCGCGCGCTTTGTGCAGCAAAAACAGGCGAGCGAATGACGGCGCCAACGCTTTTTCTGCTGCACGATAGTCTGCAACGCAGTGCGGCGCAGCACGGCGAAAAAACGGCTGTCGTCGTCGAAGGCAAGCCTTATACCTATGCGCAGCTGTTTGATACTGCGCAGCGATTAGCGGTTGCGATGCAGGCGCGCGGCGTGCAGCGCGGCGATCGCGTCGCGATTTATATGGATAACACCTGGCCGTGCGTGGTATCGATTTATGCGGTGCTGCTCAGCGGCGCGGTATTTTTGTTGGTCAATCCGCAGACCAAGGCCGATAAGCTCGCTTTTGTACTCGACGACAGCGAAGCCAAGTTACTTATCACCGATGGCCATTTAGCGAATGTATTTCAGCCGGTGGTTGCGCAGGCAACCCATTTAGTCGGCGTGATTTGTTCGGGCAAAGTGCCGGTGGCAGCGTCGATCGAATCCTTCGATGAGATTTTGGCAGCGACGTTGCCGACACCGTTGCACGCGGCGACCATTCCGCTCGATCTCGCAGCGTTGATTTATACCTCCGGCAGCACCGGCAATCCGAAAGGCGTGATGCAAACACATCAATCGATGTTGTTTGCCGCGGCGAGTTTGAGTCGTTATCTACGGCTATCGAACAGCGATAAAATATTGTGCGTGCTGCCGTTGGCGTTCGATTACGGTCTGTATCAATTATTGATGTCGGTTTATATGGGTGCGACGTTGGTGCTGGAGCGGTCGTTCACGTTTCCTGCGCAAATTTTTGCGCGCATGGAAGAGCAAGGCGTCACCGTGTTTCCCGGCGTGCCGACTATTTTTGCGATGCTGCTATCCGCGCACGGGCGCGAGCCATTGTGTTTTCCGCAGATCACGCGCGTAACTAATACTGCGGCGGCGTTGCCCGATGATTTTGTCACGCGCCTGCGCCAAATTTTTCCGCATGCATTGATTTATAAAATGTACGGTCTGACCGAATGCAAACGCGTCAGTTATCTCGAACCCGAATTGGCCGAGCACAAACCGGGTTCGGTCGGCAAAGCGATACCGGGCACCGAAGTGTATTTGTTGTCTGCCGATGGTCAACCGGTGCCGGCGGGCGAGACCGGTATTTTGCACGTGCGCGGTCCGCACGTGATGCTGGGTTATTGGAAGCGTCCGGATTTGACCGAGCATATGTTGAAGCCGGGCAAGTTTCCCGGCGAGCGCGTGTTATGCACGCAGGATCACTTTCGCATGGATGACGAAGGCTTTTTATATTTCGTCGGACGCAACGACGACATTATCAAAACGCGTGGCGAAAAAGTTAGCCCGGTCGAAGTCGAAAATGCGATGCACAGTATCGCGGGTATTCGCGAACTGGCAGTGGTCGGTGTGCCCGACGAATTATTGGGTGCGGCGGTGCGCGCGTACGTAGTGTTGGAAAGCGATAGCGAATTAACCGAAAAACAAATTCGCCAACATTGTCTCGCACGGCTGGAAAATTATATGGTGCCGAAAGACGTGGTGTTTTGCACCGAGTTACCAAAAACGGTAACCGGTAAAGTGAGCAAGAAAGCCTTACTCGAGCAGGGATCATAAATGTCAGACACCTTCGAACATTTGTGCGAACAGCTCGCCGCCGCGGTGACTTTTTTAGCCGATAAACCGGAAGAAAATCCCGAGACCACCTTACGTGGGCTGTGGCATACCGCAGCGGGTGTGCCGAAATCGGCGCAATTGGCGGCGCGCGAACCTTTGCCGACGCTCGATGCGGCAGGCCATGTCGTGTTAAAAAAATTGATCGAGCAGCGTATTAATGGTTTGCCGCTGGCGCACATCACACAGCGGCAACGTTTTATGGAATTGGAAATGCTGGCGGGGCCGGAGGCATTGGTGCCGCGTCGCGAAACCGAATTGCTCGGCAACGCCGCGGTATCCGCTGTGCAGCAAGTCGCGAGCGAACAACCGCAGGTTATCGTCGTCGATATTTGCACCGGCTCCGGCAATGTTGCATTGGCGATTGCGCAGCGCGTGCCGAATGCGCAAGTGTTTGCGGCTGATCTGAGCGAAGAGGCGGTTTTATTGGCGCGGCGTAATGCGCAGCACCTTGGCTTAAACGCGCGCGCACAATTTTTTGCCGGCGATTTACTCGCGCCATTTGAAACCGAACAATTTCTCGGCAAAGTCGACGTGCTGACGTGCAATCCGCCCTATATCAACAGCGCGAAAGTTGAGCATATGCCGAGCGAAATCGCCGCGCACGAACCGAAGCTGGCATTCGACGGCGGCCCGTTCGGCATCGCGATTTTAATGCGCTTATTGCAAGAGGCGCCGAAGTTTGTACGCCCCGGCGGCTGGCTGGTTTTTGAAGTGGGTTTGGGGCAGGGGCCGGGATTGGTAAAACGCTTAGAAAAAATGTCGCCGTTTCATTCAGTATCAACAATAGTCGATGAAAATAATGCGATACGCGCGATCAGCGTGCGCTGTTAATCTTCAAAAAATATCACCCCTATCGCAACCTCACGCCCACTGCGTAATAAAATCCTCGGCACGCATCGGCGCCGCTGGTTTCGGCACGCCGACCGGTGTGCCGAGGTAGATATAGCCGACGATTTCTTCGTTATCGCTGAGACCCAGTCCTGCTTTGACCGACGGATCGTAGCAATTGTCGCCGGTGCGCCAAATCGCACCGAAGCCCAGCGCTTGCGCGGCGAGCAGAATGCCGTGGGCAGCGCAGCCCGCCGATAATAATTGTTCGATTTTCGGAATCTTTGGGTGATCCTGTAACTTCGCGACCACGGTCACGATGATCGGTGCCCGCGATGGCGCTTCCTGCGCTTTTTTGCATTGCTCGGCGCTGGTTTCGGGATCGCGTGCCTGCAATGCCGCGGCAAATAATTCGCCGAGTCGATAGCGCGCCTTGCCGCTGATCACGATAAAGCGCCACGGCCGCAGTCGGCCATGATCGGGCGCACGCAACGCGGCGCCGAGAATTTTGTTGAGCGTGTCGTGATCCGGCGCCGGCCCCGAAAGTTTCGCTTCGGAGTTTCTATTATTGAGCAGCGTTAGCGCATCCATCTTTAATACAACCAAACTGAAGTAGGGAAGATAAGTTAAGTCGCGCAGTGACGATTTTGCCAGCGCGCGCACATTAATCGAGTCAGGACGTTATGATCGCGCGGGCCAATTCGTGGAGCAATCTGTGAGCCAGCGCATAGTGCGCCAGTTCGCAAAAATTGAACTACATTTGTTAACCATGATCGACGCGGTTTGGTACGTCTAAGCGAAACCGCGCATTGCATTGTCGAGTTCGAGCCAGCACTCGCCTCGACACCTTCCGAATCCAATACAGAGAGAGTTCATGGAGCTTCTGGCCAGCTGCCGCGATTTTGCCCTACCGTTTTACAGCGATTTGATGCGCTCGGCGCAACAGACTTTGCGCGACCGGCTGTTCGAGCAGGCGGAAAAAGGCGGCAGCAACGACGAACAGCGTTGTTTTTACGATGCGATTCAACAATTAAACATTGCCAGCGCGGCGATGCAGCGCGCGTTCGATCAGCAGTTACAGCACGGCTATCAGCAGTTTTTAGTCGGGCGCGACGAGGATGAGATCGCGCCGCCGCTGCGCAGCGGTAATTTGGCACTGGTCGCGCGCGAACAGTTGGAGGATGAGCTGGCGATTTCGATGATCGTATCGCGCGCCGGTAGCCAGCACGCGGAAGCGTTGTGGAAGCTCAATCGACGGTTGGCGGTGCTGCGCGGCGGTCAAAAAGTCGCCGACGATAGCAATCCGTTTGGTCCGGCAAAAGTGGGCTTGGCGCTGCGGCAGGCAATGAGCGAACTCGATGTCGATTTCAAAGCACGGCTTTTTATCTACAAACATCTCGGCAAGTTGTTATTGGCGGTGTTCGGTAAAGTATTCGATACGCTGAATATAACGCTGGCCGAAGGCGGCGTATTAGCCAACTTGAGATTCTCCGTTAATAAAGGCGCCGATGCGGACGCCGGTGCGAGCGAGGCGGCGTCTGCAGCGCAGGCAGCGGCGGCCGATGGCGCGGATCAGCGTCGGATGTACGCGTCGATCGTCGAGGCGTTGCGGTTGCGTGCGCAGGCGCAAGGCCCGCGTCAGCAGACGGTTGGCGGTATCAGTTATCAAGGGTTGGCCACCGGTCGCGACGATGCACCGGAAAATTTTCAGCCGCTCGATTATGCATTGGTGCTGTCGGCGCTGCAGCAGGCGCCCGATCTGCATGCGCAGGGCGCTATTCAAAAACCGTTGCCGATCGATGTGGTCGAGCAGCGTTTGTTCGCACAGCTGAAAAAACAAGCGAATCCCGAGCAGCGTCATCAACTCGGCGAGCGCGATGCCGATACTGTCGATCTAGTCGGCATGATTTTTCGCTACATGCTCGACGATGCCAAAATTCCCGATCTCGTAAAATCGTTGTTGAGCCATTTGCACACGCCGTATTTGAAATTGGCGATTCTCGATCCGAGTTTTTTATTGAATCACCAACATCCGGCGCGGGTGCTGCTCAATCGCATGGCGGATACCGGTGCGCGTTGGGTCAGCGACGACAAGGAGCGCGTGGCGCTGCCGAAATTAAAAAGCGTCGTCGAAACGGTGTTGCGCGGTTTTGCCGACGATTTAAGTTTGTTCGATCGTCTGCTCGAAGATTTTGAGCGCTTCCGCGAAGGCCTGGATAAGCGTGCGGAGATGGTCGAAAAGCGCAATCGCTCAGCGCAGGAAGGCATCGAACGATTAACTATGGCGAAGCAGCGCGCCGCCAAAGAAATTGCCGAGCGCGTGCAAGGCTTGGCGATTCCAATGCCGATTCAGCAATTGTTGCAAAAGCCGTGGACCGATTTCCTCGCGTTTAATTATTTGCGCAATGGCGATAGCAGCTTATCGTGGAAAGCGGCGTTGAAAGTGGTCGATGGCGTATTGTGGAGCGTGCAGAGCGATAGCCGTCGCAGTCGCGAGGAGTTTCAGCGCTACCAACAGCAATTGGAGCAGTCGATCGCGGAAGGTCTGCGTACTATTGGCTACGATAGTGAGATCGGCGAACAGTTATTGAGTGCGCTGCGTGCTGCGCAGGAGCAGGCATCTGTTGGCGAGGCGCCGGTGCAGCCAGCACCCGAACCGGTAGCGGAACCAGAGGTGCCCAGCGCGCCGACCGAACCGGAATTCACGCCGGAGCAGGAGCAGTTTGCCGAGCGCCTGCGCGGCCAAATCGATTTTGGCGCGCTGTTTGAGTTCGATCGCCCCGGCCAGACGCCGCAGCAATTGAAGCTGGCGTGGTTCAGTCGGGTCAGCGGCCACTATATGTTCGTCAATCAGGCTGGCATCAAGCAGCGTTTGGAGACGTTGTCGGTGTTGGTGAAGGGGCTGAGCAATAACAGCATTCGCATCGTCGAAGCGGAAAAACGTGGCTTTATGGAGCGCGCGTTTAACGCCATTCTCAATAAGTTGAATCTCGGCTAATTCTTCTTACTCCGTCCGCACTAAGCGCCTTGGCTTGTGCTTGCCGGGGGGCGCCAGTACCATAGCGCCTTTCCCACGGTCGGAGCCCCTGCATGACTGTTGTCCCTCGCGTTTTTGGGAGTTCTCTATGATTTCCAACCCCGGGATTTCCGGAAGTATTGTCGCGCTGGTAACACCGATGAAACCGAATGGCGACATCGATTGGGCCGCGCTCGACGCATTGCTCGAATGGCATATCGCCGAGGGCACGCATGCGATCAGCCCGGTTGGCACCACTGGCGAATCGTCGACGCTGAACGTTGCCGAGCACTGCGCGGTGATCAAGCGCGTGGTCGCGCAAGTACGCGGTCGCGTGCCGGTGATCGCGGGTACCGGCGCCAATTGCACGCGCGAAGCGATCGAGTTGACCGAGGCCGCGAAGAATTTGGGCGCCGATGCGTGCTTGCTGGTTACGCCGTATTACAATCGACCGACGCAAGAAGGTTTGTATTTGCATTTCAAAGCCATCGCTGCGGCGGTGGCAATTCCACAGATTCTCTACAACGTGCCGGGCCGCACTGCATGCGATATGAGCAATGCGACGGTCGAGCGCTTGGCAGCGATCGACAATATTATCGGTATTAAAGACGCCACCGGCGATGTGCCGCGCGGCATTGAATTAATCCAACGTTGCGGCGATCGACTCGCGGTTTATTCCGGCGACGACGGCACTGCACTCGAATTGATTTTAGCCGGTGCGAAAGGCGATATTTCGGTGACCGCGAACGTTGCACCGAAAGCAATGTCACAAATGTGCGCAGCGGCATTGCGCGGCGATGCCGCTGCGGCGCGTGCGTTCAACGAACCGCTGCTGGCGTTACACCAAAAATTATTTGTCGAAGCGAATCCGATTCCAGTCAAATGGGCGTTGGCCGAACTCGGCAAAATCGACACCGGTATTCGCTTGCCGCTGACGCCGCTGAGTGAGGGCGTTAGATCGACGGTGCGCGAAGCGCTGCGCAGTGCTGGCTTGTAGTCAATGATTGGTGCAGTCAATAATCGCTTACTGCTGTTGGTATTTGGCAAATAAAATTCGCTAGTTATTTTTTTTGTCCACAAACATGTTCGCTAATGAATACTGCAAAATAGCGCGCCCGGATTTAACGGCGCCCTATTTTGCAGCTCAGTTGGAATACAGTTGATCCCTCGATGAAAAAATATGTAGTGCTGATGGCGTTGCTAATCAACGCAATGCTATTGACCGGCTGTGGTTGGTTGGTTGGCGATAAGGGCATCTTTCGCGATCGCGGCGACGATTATCGGCGCGCGACGGTCGAGAATCCGCTGGTGGTACCGCCCGATTTAAGCAGCGCGGTCAGCGACGAGGATTTCGCGATTCCGACCATCGCGTATTCGGCGCCGCTCGAAGGTAAATTTGAAGTACCGCGCCCCGAACCACTGGCCGGCAACCCCGATGCCGAGTTGGTGAAAGTCCAGAACCTGAATGACGCAAGCTGGATTTTGGTCGAAACCACGCCGGGCGAAGTGTGGCCGCGCGTACGCCAATTTTTGACAGCGAATCAATTGACCGTGGTGCGCGCCGATGCCAGCGCGGGCATTATCGAAACCGCTTGGCTGCAACCGAAGGCCGAAGGCGCGGCGCGCGAGCGTTACCGATTTCGCATCGAGCAGGGCGTGCAGCGCACCTCTAGCGAAGTCTATATCGTGCAGGCCGATAGCAGTGCGGCCGAGCAATGGCCGGAGCATTCGAGCAATCGCGCACGCGAACTCGAAATGACTAAAGCGTTGGCGCAATTTATCGCCGATAACGGCAGCGAAGGCGCGGTGTCGATGTTGGCGCAACGCGGGCTCGATTCGAAAGGCAAAGTGTTTTTACGCAAAGCGCCCGGCGAACACGCTTATTTGCAACTCGGTCTAACGTTTGATCGCGCGTGGGCATCGGTGACCACCGCATTGCCGAAAGCGAATTTCACGGTTGAAGATACCAACCGCTCGTCGCACGAACTGTGGGTGCGCTACGAGCCGCCGCAAGAGGAGCAGGAAGAGGAGGGTTGGTGGAGTCGCTTCTGGTCGTGGGTATCGTGGAGCACCGATACATCCGATATCAACAGCAAAGTGATTTACGTATTGAAGGTTCAGCCGGAGAGCGGCAGCGAAACCGCAGTGCGCATCGGCGTCACGCGCCAGGATGGCAAGCCGACGAGCGCAGCGGTCGAAGAAGAATTGCTAAATCGCATTAAAAACAAATTATCTTGATGAGCGTTTCCTTTTAACAAGATTAACGAATTAACGAATTAACGAATTAATGAGAGCAACGATGGAAAAGCGCGCAGAACTGTACACCGGCAAAGCCAAATCCGTGTTCGCCACCGACGATCCCGATCGCTACGTGATGGTGTTCCGCAACGATACGTCGGCGTTCGATGGCAAAAAAGTCGCGCAGCTCGAACGCAAAGGCATGGTCAACAATAAATTCAATGCCTTCATCATGCAGAAATTAATGGCCGCGGGTATTCCGTGTCATTTTGAAAAAGTATTGTCCGATAACGAGACGTTGGTAAAACGCTTGCAGATGCTGCCGCTCGAATGCGTAGTGCGCAATCTCGCCGCCGGTTCGATCTGCCGGCGCTACGGCGTTAAAGAAGGTTTGGAATTAACTCCACCGACCTTCGAATTTTTTTTGAAAAGCGATGCGCTTGGCGATCCGATCGTTAACGAATATCACATTCAATCGTTTGGTTGGGCGACACCGACGCAAATCGAACGCATGAAAGAGCTGACTTTCAAAATCAATACCGTGCTGCAACCGCTGTTCTTGAGTGGCAATATGTTGCTGGTCGATTACAAACTCGAATTCGGTTTGTACACCGATGCGCAAGGCCGCACTGAATTGTTGTTGGGCGATGAGTTCTCGCCCGATGGCTGTCGCGTGTGGGATAAAGATACGCGCGAGAAACTCGATAAAGATCGCTTCCGTCAGGATCTCGGCAACGTGGTCGAATCGTACGAGCTGATCGGCCAGCGACTCGGCGTTAAATTCGATTGATGGTTAGCTGCGCGATCGATGCGCATTGCTGAAACGGTCGGATTAATTGCTGTATCGGTGAGCGCCTCAAGGCGTTTACTGCGTCGTTAAATATTAGGGCAAAAATAGTTAGGGACGATCTGAATAACGTCATTCTTAGCGCAGCGAAGGATTATCACCCGATATTGCGAGATTCTTCACTGCGTTTTCATACCCGGAGGGTGCAGAATGACAGGATGGACTTTTCAGCGCTTCCTCAGAAAAACAAACGCGCGCCTAAGGTTAAATTGCGTCCCGGCAACGGCACTGATTCTTTGATAAAAGAGGTGTTAGGGCGCTGCGTATCATTGGTGAGATTGTTGCCATTAACAAACAGCTCGGCAGTCATCGTGTTTGAAACGGGCAGACTGTAATTAATACCAAGGTTGAGATTGTTGTAACTGTTACTGGCGTCTTCAAATGCCGCGAGATGTTTTTGTTCGTCAACATGTGCAAAGGTTAATTGACTGCGAATTTTCTGTCCTTTGCCAAGCGCGATGTTGTAATTCATGTTCGTTCCAATACGTTGTGCTGGAATACGCGGCAAATCGCCACCTGAATCCAATTTGGCGCGAACGCTATCGCCAAATAAGCCGGCGCTGAATTGTTCGGTAAAGACGTAAGTCAGTTCGGCTTCAATGCCTTTAAAGGTGCTATCAGTAGGCGTGTAAATAACTTCTTGAAAGCCATCTGCTGCAACATTTCCATCTTCATCAACGGTGTTGCCGGTGCTTGCCGCGTAAATAAAATCTTCAATTTTATTTTGATAGATGGTCAGTGCGCTGGTTAAATCGCCGCTGGTTTTGTGCAAGCTCAGCTCAATATTAGTTGAGGTTTCTTTGCCGAGATTATCATCGCCAATTTCAAAGGTATTAGTCGCCGCATGCGGGCCATCGGCATATAACTCTTCCGGTGTTGGCAGACGTTGTGAGCGCGACAATGAACCATGCAAACTCCAGCCTTCAACAAATTCCCAGACCGCACCACTGCTTAGTGAGTTAGCATTTAAATCCGAATCCATGTCGGCACTTTCTTTTACGGAAATATCTTGCCATTCATGACGCGCACCGAATTCAAAGCGCCAGTCATTCAGCTCATATTCTTCGAGAACGAATACGCCATAATTATGTGTATCGGTGCGCGGCACATACGCCTCCTCGCCGAGTGCAGAAAAATCGCGATGTAAACCTTGAGCACCAATTACGCCATGCCATCCGGCAATCGGTGCAATGACGGTTTCTAATCGCGCTTCCTGAGCTTTATTTTTAAACGTGGTGGCGACTTCTTCGCCAGCAATTTCTTTGTGTTGGTAATCAGCATCGGCGAAGCGTAAGCGAACTTTTTCTACCACGCTTTTTTCAAAGCTGTGTTCGCCACGAACATCGAAACGCTTATTGTCTAAATCAATAAACGGCGCTTCTTGCGGTTCGCTTGGCAAACCGTATTTGGAAATTTGCCGACTGTAGGCAATGCCGACATAACCATCGTCCTGTAACAAACTACCGCCCAAACTGTAATTATGGGTGTTATTAAATGAGTTCGGCTCACGGCCTTTAGACACTTCATTGGACGGTGTATTAGCTGGATCAGTCACGTTGTAATCGGGAATGGAATAGTCATCGCCATCGCGGGTTAAACCTTCGGCATGAAAGGCAAATTTTTCATTGCCGACGGTCGCACTGAGCAAGCTGGTTTCAGTGTCATCAACGGTATCGCGACGGGCCTCGGCTACACCGTTGTAGCCGTTTTCCGGCGCGCTGGTGGGAATTTTATTGTCGAGAATATTCACGACACCGCCAATTGCACCGCCACCATAAAGTAATGTTGCAGGTCCTTTCAGCACTTCAATGCCTTTAGCTAATAGTGGTTCCGTTGATACGGCATGATCGGGGCTGACATCCGACGCATCCAACATGCCGAGCCCATCATTGAGAACTCGCACGCGTGGGCCATCGAGCCCGCGAATAATAGGGCGACTAGCGCCATTGCCAAATGACGTGGCGGTTATCCCCGGCAGGCTGCTTAAGGTCGCACCCAAACTATTGGCAGCCAGAAAATTGAGTTGATTTTTGCCGAGTAAAACCGCTGGCGTACTCATTTCTAAGGGGCTGTTGGCGAGCATATTGGCGTGAACGACAACCTCTTCGACAGCTTGTGTCGCCCAGGTTGAGCTGCTTGATAAGGAAAAAAATGTACAAATGAGCTGAGTAAGCTTCTTGCGATAAACGGTTATGGGCAGCATAAATACAAAATTCCTGTTCTATTCTGGTGATCGGGGACGAGTTAGATTGAATTTCTGAGTATGTTAATTGAGATGTTATAATATAACAATAGCTGCTTGCAAAGGGGATTCACTTGACGATGGAGACTGACGGGGCGCTTTATGTTGCGCCGCACGATAAATCAGACCAAAAATCACGATAAACGCAAACTCGCATATTCGAAAGCGGAAGGGCGCAATATCGTCTCGGGCCAATTCAATTTCGATGTCGTCTATGCGCATGGATGTGCTTGATTGCTATCTTCTAAACCGCAAAATCTCGCTTGCCAACCGCTCGCTTTCCAAGTAATTTCAAAAATAACCACGCCGCCATAAATCATTCATGTGGCCTCACAAAAGCGAACTGAGTTCGTAGAATTAACTGTTGGGCGTCATTGCGCCATCCCCTCCTACGGCAAATGAAATAGGAGAAGCCCCCCATATTTATGCATTGCTGAACGGCGGAAAAATAATGGCTTTCAGCAATGCAAAGAATTTATTGATGGGTCTTAAAGGTAATGGCGGGCTTACGGTTTACGCAAGCTTCAAAACAGATGAGAGCTGGGCCGAAAATAGGCGCGCGAGTCTTTAGAAAATGGCGAGCAGATGCACCGCTCAGACGCGCGTGAAAAGATGCTGGAATTTTTTGGCAGAAAATAATTTTCAACGCTGAAAATAGGCGTTATGTTTTATCGCCGGTTGCTCGAAATGTTTTACTGATGATGTTGAGGAAATCGGCCATGCGCTGGCAAGCTAGTTCTGGCTCCCCAAGGATGACGGCTTCGACGTATTGCGCATGTGTTTGCAGTAGTGGGTCGGCCTGCTTTTTTGTTATCGTGACGGGATAATGAACGGCCACTTGTCCGAGAAATTGTGAAAATAACGCGAGTGGTAGATTGTTGATTAATTTGCCGATCGTTAACTCGACATCTTGAATTCGGGCGAACAGATCGCTGGGTGCGGCATTTCGTTCTAGTTCGAGTAAGTCCTTCAGTACAAGTTTGCCGGCCTCGGTGATTCGCTCTCCGGCCAAGCCTGAGGATGCGAGTTGTATCGATGCCCATACTTCGTAAAAATAATCCGGGCTGAGGCCTTCATACTGCAAGAAGTTGACGACAATTTCGGCGGTGTAATCCGGTTTTGGTGTGGAGACTTCAAAGCCGCCGCCGTTTCCCCGTTTGCCGCTGACAATTGCGTGCAGCTCAAGAATTCGTAATGCTTCGCGAAGTACTGCTCTCGAAAGACCGAAGCGCTCTCTGAGCTCCGACTCGGTACCTAAGCGAGCGCCGGGGGGGAGGCCCGCTTCTTTTATGTATTGTGTGAAAGTTAAAGCGAGTCGCTGTGCCGTTTTGTTGAAGACTTCGTATCCTGGCGTGTGCTTTGAGCTGGCGATGGTCAGGGTCGGTTTGGCAATCCCTTTTTTGTCCAGCAGCTGCTCGTGGATGAGCCATTTGCCAACTTTAAGAAGTTCGTGTTGCCAGTGTTGCGCAGTGCTGGGGTCTTTTGCTATCAATGCTTCCAGCATGTGCAGACGGAACGTGCGCGCACGACTAAAAGAGCTTTCAATATCCTCTGAGCGAGCAAATTTTGGCGGTAGATCATTGGTGGTTACGTGAAATAAAGAATCCAAAATAATTGAGGTGGCAGGATTTCCTGCAGCATCCCGCAGGAAGGTTCTGATCCGTTCCTGAAGTTCTATTTCCTTACCGAAGTTATTAGAGAGAGGGAGTTGCAGCTCCTCTATTAGCGCATTTGCGGTATCAATATCTTTTTCGGAGAATCGCTTCGCTGCAGCTTCAAGCGCCATATCTTCGATGATTTGGCGGGCTTCGAACAGTTGCTCAAAATCAGCGTCGGCGAGTACGAGATAAGTTGATAGCGCTACTATCGCTGACGCGCGGGCGGGTTGCTCAATGATGAGTCCACCTTGGTTTCCGCGGCGCATTCGCGCCACGCTGTGGCGCTCCAATTGTCGGATGGCTTCTCGCAGCGTGCTGCGACTTACACCGTAGCGTTCGATGAGCTCTGGCTCCACGCCTAAAGATTCACCAACAGGCCAGCCCATATCGATAATTTCTTTTTGTATGGTATTGGCAATGATTGCCGCTAGCTTCTCTTTCCGCACGATTTTCCCATTGCTATTCGCATGCTGTAACAGTAGCCAGCCTTACAGAAAGACTGAAATATTAGTGGTGTATGACAACAATTGTACATAAAACGACAAAATCAATTCGGTGTATTTTGACGTCCGTCAACGGGTTGCGACTAATTGCTCGGCCGCACCTAAGTCACGCTTGTCAGTGAGCTGAAAGCTATGATATAAAAGTATACCATTTGAATGTAAGGATTGGTTGATGACCACTGTTGCTGCTCGCTCGATAAATTTAACTCTTCCCGAAACGTGGTTGGACGATGCGCCAGAGTTCGATCCATTTACGGCATTTGACAATGCAACGGGCGCCGGCCAGGTGGATCCTTACACTATCTGGACGAAGTATCGCGAGCAGGGTGGTGTGATTCGCCATATACCCTCCGACATGGCGGCCGAAGCGATGGCTATTGCGAGCGGCGAGCATCGTGTGCCGTCAGATCTCACTGTGTGGTCGAAGGGTGACCCGGAAACCCCGGTCAGTTACGGATTTTATACCTATAAAACTACCACCGAAGCGCTAAGAAATCCGACGGTGTTCACATCGACTGGCTATGCGCAGATGATGGGGCAGATTTTCGGCCATTCGATCATCGAAATGGATCCGCCCGAACACACGCAGCATCGCGCGCTGGTTGCGCAAGCATTCCGTCCTAAGGTCCTCGCGCTCTGGGAGGATGGCTTGGTAAAGCAGGTTATTCAGGAGCAAATCGACAGCTTTAAAGCCGATGGGCATGCGGATTTGGCCAAGCAGTTCACGCTGGATTATCCGGTGAAAGTCATATCCGGCATCCTCGGCGTGCCGTTGGAGCATAGCGATTGGTTCCGTCGCCGCGCCATCGAAGAAATATCGATTCAGGTTGATATCATGCGTGGGCTTGAAGCTGCGCGGGTGCTGAAAGAGTTCTTTAAGCAGATTATTGCTGATCGCCGTCAGCATCCGGGTGGCACCGACCTGATTTCGGAGATGGTCAGCGCAGAGCTGGACGGTCATCGGTTGTCAGATGAAGAGATATTACCGTTTTTGTTGTTGATTTCGCCGGCTGGAGCAGAAACTACTTATCGCTCGACCGGTAATCTGCTGTACGGTTTGCTCACTAATCCCGAGCAGCTCGAAGCGGTTAAAGCCGATCGCTCGTTGGTGCCGCAGGCTGTTGAAGAGGCTATTCGTTGGGAGACGCCGCTGACTTCTGTTCCGCGCTGGACTACCTGTGAGACTGAGGTAGGTGGTATTACCCTTCCCGCAGGTACGGAGCTGAATATTGGGGTTGCTTCTGCTAACCGTGATGAGACCATTTGGGGCCCTACCGCCCACTTGTTCGATATCTTCCGTCCGAAACATGCGCATGTCGCATTTTCAAACGGGCACCACACCTGCTTAGGAATCCACCTTGCCCGAAAAGAGATGATCATCGCGCTGAACATGCTGCTGGATCAGTGTCCTGATGTGCGTCTGGATCCTGCGTTTGCGGCCGAAACGCATATTGATGGCCAGCGTTTCCGTGCACCGAACCAGCTGAAAGTGTTGTTCACTCCAGTAAAATAAATTCGTCGGAAGTAATATCTAAGGCTGCATATTTTAAAGTTAATCCTTTTTAATTTTATGCGGCCTTTTTGTTTTCTTGATGCTCTCAAGCTCGCATAAGTTTTGTTATTTTTTGATAATAATGCGCTACCGGTGCGAGCTTAACTTCCGGTGCTCAATCTGCGCTTTCGGTATTTTGTGGCTAGCTGCATTATTGTGTTTGCTTGATGAGAAAACGCCGGGCACCAGTAGCCCCAAAAGGGGCAATTTTATTGGCGCGCATTGCGCCTGTACTTTCTAATAGTATACTATATGAAAGCATCGTTTTAATGGCTGCTTTTTGCGGCGCGCGGATGCAATATAGGCATACATAGCATTGTTAACATCAGCGGAATAATCACAGCCTATGCAATTGTATTTGTCGGAAGAGCAGCGTCTGGTACAAGAAACATTCGCTGCTTTTTTCAAAAAAGAGCTTCCATCAAGTCGTGTCAGAGACTCCGAATTCTGCGGGGTGGACAATGATTTGTGGGGTGGCTTAGTCGAGCTTGGCGCGCCACTGATGCGGGTTAGCGTCGACGCTGGCGGCAGCGGCGTGAGCTTGCTGGATGCGGTTCTCGTTGCCGAAGAATACGGGCGCGCCGCTGCGCCGGTTCCATTGTTAGAGGTAATGATCGCGACTCGTGTATTGGCAGAAATCGGCCATGCAAGTCTGCTCGATGCCGTCGCTAGCGGTGTTAAGCGCATATCGTTTTTGCCGCAAGCGGTGTCCGCTGGTCAAGTGGTTGCGGCTCCTGCTATTGCTGCGTGCGATGCGATGCTGGCCTTGTGCGATGGGCAGGTCGTGCTGTTTGAATTACCCGAAAAAGTGGCGATGGCAGCGAACCTGGGTTCGAGCCCGATTGCTTCGTGGATCATTCCTGATACGCATCGGCTGGTTAGTGCGGATAGCAATGCAATTCGCATTTTTGAAGGTGGTATCGAAGAGTGGAAATTACTGACCGCTGCAGCAATTATTGGCGCCTCGATGCGCTCGTTAGAAATCGCCTGCGAATATGCGGTCGAGCGTCACGCATTCGGTAAAGCGATCGGCAGTTATCAGGGGCTTGCTCATCCGCTGGCCGACTCGCTGTGTGATATCGATGGCGCTCGTCTGTTGCTGTGGCGCACCTTGGATGCAATTGCGCATCAAGAGACAGAGGCTGCATCGTTGGTGTCGCAGCTGTGGTGGTTTGTATCGCAAACTGGCCCGCAGGCATCGCAGCGGGCCATGCGCACGTTGGGCGGTTACGGGCTGACAATGGAGTACGACTCGCAATTATTTTTGCGTCGTATCCATGCATGGGTGCTGTTAAACGGTGATCCTGCACACGAGTTAGCGCGTGCCGGCAAACGGTTATGGCATGGCGATAAGTCAGCGCTTCCTCCAGTCGGTGAAATCGGTATCGATTTTTCGCTCGGTGTTGCGGCCGATAATTTCGCCGCTGAGACCGAAACTTTTTTCAAAAATAATCTGACGGATGAGCTGCAGCGTAAGGCTCATCACTCCACGGCTGGGCACCACCCCGAGCTACATAAAAAAATGGCTGCTGCGGGATTGGTTTATGCGGATTGGCCGGTAGAGTTTGGCGGCCGCGAATGCAATCGCTACGAAGTGTATGCGTCCAGACTGGTGTTTGAGCGTTACCATTGGACGTTCTCGATGGTGGCAACGACCAGCATGGTAGCGGCGATGATTCAGTTGTTTGGTTCGGATCAATTAAAAGCCGAGCTATTGCCGAAAATTAAAGCGGGTGAAGTAATTTGTTCACTCGGATTTAGCGAGCCCAGTTGCGGATCCGATGTATTTGCCGCGAAAACAACGGCAATACCCGATGGGATTACCGGCGGCTGGATCATTAACGGCCAAAAAATGTTTACCACCGGCGCGCATATCGCCGATTATGTGTTGATGCTGACTCGAACCGATATGTCGGCGAAAAAGCATGCCGGCATTAGCTTGTTTCTGGTACCGTTAAGCGCCCCTGGAGTTGAGGTTCATAAAGTCGATACGTTGATGAGCGAGCGCACCAATATCGCTTATTTCCAAGACGTTCAAGTCGCGGACAGCATGCGTATCGGCGATCTCAATACCGGCGCGAAAGTGATGTCGCGGGCTTTGGAAATCGAGCAAGGCGGCGCCGATTTTCAGGCGCCGCAGGTGCAAATGCTCCAACAGGCGATAGCTTGGGCGCACGACGAGGCGGACGGCCAGCGACCGATAGATAATCCCGATGTATGCTCGCGTTTGGCAGCGGTTGTGGCGCGCTCCAATGTTTCGGAAGGGCTGGTGCGCCGCAATCTGTGGGCGAGCGAAGAAGAAATACCCAACAAAGCATGGGGGCCGATTTCTAAGCTGTACGCGACCGAAAGCTATATGACGAACTCGTGGGAACTGATGCAAGTCATCGGTTCAGCGTCGTTGTTTAAGTCGAAGGATGCGCTTGGGCAAATCGAGCTGCATCATCGCCGAGCGTATGGAACTACGATTTATGCAGGTACTAGCGAAGTGCATCGCAGCATGATTGCCGAGCAGCGCTTAGGATTGCCGCGAACGCGCTGATCGTTTTAGTGGTCTGATTATTTGTTGTTTTAAAAATTTTAAAAAGCAAAGTGCAACATAAGAGTTACTGTACGTGAGTGTGAGTCCGGCAGCGTAATTAGCTAGACCGCAGTAGTGTTAATTAATCCGATCATCCGGCTTGAACCCGGTGGAGGTGATCCTGTGTCCTATGAAGTGAATCGTCGTCTGGCCGCGTATCGCGAGCCCTTACCTACAACGGCACAAGTCGATTCGGTTACTGCCGGTATCGTTCGTGGTGCCTTCGAGACAATTTGTTACGAGGTTGCTACGCACGTGGCAAGAACCGCAACCTCGGCGATGATCAATCAGTCGAACGAGCGCAATGCGAGCATCATCGATGCACATGGCCGACTGGCTGGGTTATCGGTTGGCATTCCGCAGTTAATGTTTATCTCCCCGCTATCGGTGCGCAGCGCGCTGGAGATGCAAAAAGAGGACGATTGGGGGCCTGGCGACGTATTCGTCGGCAACGATCCCTATGCTGGCGGTGGTCACCTTCCCGACTATAACGTGTTTGCGCCGGTCTATAGCGATACCGGCGAGTTGTTGATGATGCAGGCTATTCAATGCCACCAAGGCGATACCGGCGGCAAGGATCCGGGCGGCTTCTCGCCGGATGCGATTGATTTGTGGGCCGAAGGCCTAATCATCCCCGGGTTGAAATTGTTGCACCGCGGCAAGCCGCGGCGCGATGTGATGGCGTTACTGTTGCGTAACAATCGGCTGCGCGAGTTTGCTGGCGATATTTGGGCAATGATTGGTGCCGCGCAATTGGGTGCGCGTCTGTTGCAAGCGTTGGTGAGCGAGTACGGCGCCGAAGTGGTTAAGGCTGCAATAAATAGCAATATTGAAATGACCGAAACCCGCTTTCGCGATGAAATTCGCTCGTGGCCCGATGGCGACTATCCAGCAGACGTTTATATCGATCACGATACGGCCGGGCACTTAGATGTTCACGTGCAAGTGAATTGTAAAGTTTCGGGCGATAAGTTGACGCTTGATTTTACCGGGACCGATGCTCGTCCGGAGCTGACCTCGGTTTGGAATACTTTCTCCAATACCCGTGGTTACGCTGCGGCGCAGTTGGCAGCGATGATCGATCCTTCAATTCCAAAAAACGAAGGGTTGTTTAATGCGATCGAGTTGATCGTGCCCGAAGGCTCGATTTTAAATCCGCCCGATAACAAGCCTGTGGTGTTGGGCGCGTTTCACCCGGCAGTCGAAGTTGGCGAAGCAATTTGCATCGCTTTGTCATCGATTGTGCCCGAGCGTGCGTCGCCGCAAGTTTATAAAATCGGTATGCCGAACGTGATCTACGGCTTCCGCAAAGATAACTCGATTTGGATGGACTCTGGGGTCGATGTGCGTGGCTCGGATGCGTCGGCGGTACAAGGCGTCGACGGTTGGGGTTCGATGTGCAGCGCGCTAGGTAATTTGATTTTGCAGACCGCTGAGGAAGGCGAAAGCTCGTTCCCGGTGCGTCACGTTGGCCGCGAGATGACCACCGATACCGGCGGTGCCGGACAATGGCGCGGTATGCCGGGTACTCGCAATATTAAACAAATATTGGCGCCTGCGTTTGCGTCTTCGTGGATGGTTTCGATGCGCCACCCACTGCGTGGTATGAACGGTGGCGACGATGCAGCCTCCTACGATAACCGCTTTATGGTTGGAACCCCGCAAGAATACAAAATCGAAAACTCTGCCTTTAACGTGCCGATGCCCGAAGGCTCGATCATGGCGTACCAATACGGTGGGGGTGGCGGCTTCGGTAATCCGTTAGCGCGCGATCCTGAAGCGGTGAAGGAAGATGTGTTGGACGAACTCGTCAGTGTCGGTGCAGCGCGCAATAGGTATGGCGTGGTGTTGAACGGCACGCTGGAAGCAATGGACTTAGTTGTCGATACTGCGGCGACTAACGAATTACGTAAGAAATTACAATTACAACGCGAGAGTGTGTGATGAGCTACCGAATTGGGATTGATATTGGCGGAACGTTTACCGATTTTGTGCTGTACGACGGCAAGCAAATCATTATTGAAAAAGTGCTGTCGACGCCAGACGATAACTCTCGCGGAGTTATGACTGGCCTCGAGCGCTTAGCTGAGCGGAAAGGGCAATCGCTGCGCGATTTCCTCGGTGAAACCAGTGCGCTTGTGCATGGCACCACGGTCGCCGACAACGCCTTGATCGAAGGTAAGGGCGCCACAGTTGGCCTGTTAGTTACCGAGGGCTTTCGCGATGAAATTGAGCTGCGTCGCGGCTACAAAGAAGATATCTGGGACGTTCGGTTGGCGCCGCCAAAACCGATCGTGCCGCGTCGTCGACGGTTGACTGTCGACGAGCGTGTCGCCGCTGATGGTACCGTGGTAAAACCACTCGATGAAGTCGCTGCACGTGCGGCTATTCGTCGTCTGAAATTGCAGGGTGTCGATTCGGTTGCCATCGTTACATTGTTTTCGTTCGTTAACCCGGTGCATGAATTGCGGTTGGCGGAAATGGTGCGCGAAGAAATGCCGGGCGTGGCATTGTCTTTGTCGCATGAAATTATGCCGAAGGCGCCCGAATTCGAGCGTACTAGTACCACGATCGTCAACGCGTTCGTCAACCCGCGTGTAACGACTTATCTCGATCGTTTGGTCGATAAATTGCGCGATGCCGGTTATCAGCAAGAGCTGTTGGCGATGCAGTGCAGCGGCGGCGTGATGTCGCGTGAATATATTCGCAAAAAACCGATCGTCGTATTGGCGTCTGGCCCTGCGGGTGGCGTGATGGGCGGTGCCGAGGTCGGCGTGCGCAAAGACGAGCCGAATCTGCTGTGCGTGGATATGGGCGGCACCAGCTACGATGTGTCGGTTGTAAAAAATGGCATCGCACCGGCCGAGCCCGGTTGGAACTGGCACCACCGTTATTTGGTCGGTCTGCCGATGGTTAGCGTGGAAACCTTGGGCGCTGGCGGCGGCTCGATTGCCAGCGTGAAGTCCGGCATTTTGCAAGTGGGTCCAGAAAGCGCGGGCTCAACACCAGGTCCTGTGTGTTACGGCAATGGCGGCAAGCGTCCCACCGTTACCGATGCGAATTTGGTGCTCGGCTTGTTATCGGCCGATGCTGATTTTGCCGGCGGTAGTTTTAAATTGAGTCGCGAAGGTGTCGATGCTGCGTTCCAAGAGCATGTCGCCGGCCCGATGGGGTACAGCGTCGAAGAGGCTGCTTTCGACGTGTGGCGTATTGTTAACGCCAACATGACGCAGGCCGTGCGTCGCGTCACCGCTGAAAAAGGCGCAAAACCGAGCGAGCTGACGATGTTGGCTTACGGCGGCAACGGTCCGCTGTTTGCTGGCGTACAAGCGCGAGCGCTCGGCATTCAACGCATCATTGTGCCGCGCACGTCGCCGACTTTTTCGGCGTCGGGCGTCATGTCGGCAGATTTGTTGATCGATGAAGAGCGTTCGTATATTTGCAGCGTCGGCGCTGTCGATGCCAATCGTATCTCGACGCTGTGGCGCGAGTTGGCCGAGAGTGCAACGAAGTATTTTGTCGATGCGAAAATTAAAGCGAGCGATGTGAGTTATCGCTTCATGCTGAATTTGCGCTATCCGGGACAAAACTGGAGCCTGTCGGTACCGGCGAAGCAGCAAGCGGGTGGCTTCAACGCCGCTACGATTACGTCGCAAGAACTGGCTGCAGTAGTCGATGCGTTTCACACGCAACACGAGGCAGAATATTCGTTTGCGCGTCGCGACGAGCAACCGGAAGTTACCGGCGTGCGCTTGATCACTAGCGCGGCCAGCCCGAAACCAAAGTTGGGTGACGGTGGTATCGTCGAACGTCGCGTGCTGCAAGCAACGCAACATCGCCGCGCCAATCTCGGCGAAGGTTTTGCCGACATGCCGATTTTTAAAGGACCGCAATTGCAAAAAGGCGATGTCATCGTCGGACCTGCAATTATCGAAGAGTCGTTTACCACTATCGTGGTTTACCCCGGTTGGAAAGCGGTACTCGACGATGCCGATGACTACCAGTTGTTAAACGTGAAATAAGTCAAATCGGCAGCAGCTCTTCGGAGCTGCTGCAATCGCTAAGTTAGCTCTGTATTACGCTTTGTTTCGAGCAGTATACCGATGGGGGCAGAGTGGTTTTTTGCCGCTAAAATTTATTGTCTCCAAGAAACAAAAAAAGAGGCGGGTGATGATTATGCAGGCAACTGCACAAACTATTGATGATGCGATCTTTCGCGAAATCGAGCGGGTGATCGCGCGCGAGGCCAACGCCGAGCGCATGCTTAAATTGCTCGAAGCACCGGGCAGTTTTGATTTTGAAATGTGGAAACTCGCGGTCGAGCAAGGCTGGCCCGGACTCGGTGTATCCGAAGAGTTGGGTGGCTTAGGTCTCGGCTGGCGCGGCCTCGCGCAAACCGCGCAAATACTCGGCGGCTCCACGGTATCGCTGCCGTTGATTCAGAGCGCGCTGGTGTGCGATTTGATTCAGCGTGCGCAAAACGCTGCGGATCTTATCGGCTATGGCAATGATTTGGCCGAAGGTAAAAAAATCGCGTGCGTCGCTTTATTGGAAGGCAATGATGCCGGCCTGACGCCGCAGTCGAGCTTGACTCTCAATGATGGCTTGCTCAGCGGCAGCGTCGCGCAGGCTGCATTTGCAGCGGTTGCCGATATTGCGGTGGTGCGTGCGGCAGCGAATGGCAAACAAGTATTGGTGCTGGTCGAGCTGAACGATAATCAAGTTCGTCGCGATAGCTATGAGCTGGTCGATAACGCGCGTGCAGCAGCAGCGCTGACTTTTACCAATTCGCGCGCGGTTGTGCTGCAATTTGCCGATGATACTGCGCTCAATCGCATCATCACTCAATTCGCGGTGTTGACGGCGTTTGAGCAGGTCGGCGGCGCGGCAGCGAGCCTCGAACTTGCTAGAGGGTACGCGTTAGAACACAAAGCATTTGGCCAAGTGATCGGTTCGTTTCAGGCGATCAAACATAAGCTGGCCGATGTTTACACCAGCATTGAAATTGCTAAAGGCTGCGCCATCGAAGCATTGGAAGAATTGGCGATTGATAAATTATCGATTGCTGCTGCTGCGGCCGCGCGTATTGCGTCTAATCGCGCTTACGATTTCGCCGCACAGGAATGTATCCAGGTGCACGGCGGAATGGGTGTGATGTGGGAGGAACGCTGTCATCATTTTTACCGTCGCGCACGCAGCTTAGCGCTTGAGTTAGGCGCATCGGCCTACTGGCGTCGCGTGTTGTTGTCAGAGCTTACGAAGTAAAGGGGAATCACATGACGCTTGAATTAGACGCATATCGTCTCCAGGCTCGGCAGTGGTTAGCCGAGAATGCGCCAAAATTTTCCGGTGAACACCGTCGCAATTTAACGCTGGAACAAGATATCGCGCTATCGCGTCGTTGGCAGGCACTGAAAGCCGATGCCGGTTACGCCGCGATCACACTGCCGAAAGAATACGGCGGTGGTGGCCAAAGCGAATTGCATAAAATTGCATTCAGCGAAGAAGAGCTGCAGTACAACGTACCAACAAATTATTTTGTTATCAGTCTCTCCAATGCGTTTCCGACATTTTTGCACTACGCGCAATCGGAAGAATTGAAGCGCGAATTAGGTCCGCGTGCGATTCGTGGCGACCACTGCTGGTGCCAAATGTTTTCGGAACCGGGTGCGGGGTCTGATCTCGCGGCGGTTCGTTTGAAAGCGGAGCGCGACGGCAACGATTGGGTGTTGAACGGTCAGAAAGTGTGGACCAGTTGGGCGCAAATTTCGGAATGGGGCGTGGTGATAACGCGCAGCGATCCGACGTTGCCGAAGCACAAAGGCATGACCTATTTCTTTGTGAATATGAAAACGCCGGGTATTGAAGTGCGACCGTTAAAACGCTTTAACGGCGATCAAGATCTCAACGAAGTATTCTTCAACAACGTACGTATTCCGGATTCGCAACGTCTGGGTGAAGTTAACGCTGGCTTTATGGTGGCGATTCACACGCTGATGATCGAGCGCTATGCGGTTAGCAGCGTCAATGCGCCGCTAAAAGAAATTATCGAGTTGGCGAAAATCTCTCACGTCGGCGGCGCGCCGGCGTTAGAAGACAGCGCAATTCGCGACGTGATCACCGATACCTTCATCGAGCAGCAAGGTTTGAATTCAATTCATCGCCGCGCGATACAAGCGATTTCTGCTGGCGCAGCGCCGGGTCCGGAGGGCGCTATTCGCAAATTGCTGATGGGCGATTCGCTGATGCGCGCAGGGCGTTTGGCAATGGATTTGATGGGGCCTGAAGGTCTGCGTTTGGGTATGGGGGCGACCGATAAAGCCGATATGGCAGGATCGTGGCTCAATGCACCGGTGATGCGCATTGCCGGCGGCACCGATGAAGTATTGCGCAATACCATTGCCGAACGCATTCTGGGTTTGCCGCAGGATCACCGGCCGGATAAAAATCGACCGTTCAATGAATTAAATTAATTTTAGTATTGCGATTCATTAAAATATTTTGAGGGGAATGTTATGGAACTGAAAGATAAAGTAGCAATTGTTACCGGTGGTGCTTCAGGCTTGGGGCGCGCGACAACCAATCAATTGCTCAGTGCCGGTGCAAAGGTTGTTATTTTCGATCTCAATGAAGAAAAGGCGGCAGAGATTGTTGACGCATCGGCTGGCAATGCTGCATTTGTCAAAGTCAACGTAATGGACGAAGCGTCAGTGCAAGCTGGCATCAAGTTCGCCGTAGAGAAATTCGGTGCGTTGCATATTTGTATTAACTGCGCAGGCAGCGGCGATGCAATCAAAACCGTTAGCAAGAAAGGCGCGTTCCCACTCGATCGCTTCCGTTGGGTGATTGAATTAAATTTGATCGGCACATTCAACGTGCTGCGCTTAGCGGCAGAAGTGATGCAGAACAATGAGCCCACCGCTGATGGCGAGCGTGGTGTTATCGTCAACACGGGTTCGGTCGCTGCAATGGATGGCCAGATCGGTCAAGCGGCTTACTCCGCGAGTAAAGCTGGCGTTGTCGGTATGACCTTGCCAATCGCGCGTGATCTCGGCCCGCTCGGTATTCGTATCAATACGATTTGCCCGGGCGTATTCAAAACCGAAGCGATGGCAACTGCGCCGCAAGAAATGCAGGATGCGCTGTCGTCGAATGCACAATTTCCGCGTCGCCTTGGTGCGCCCGATGAGTTCGCTCGGTTGGCGCGTCATATCTGCGAGAACACTTACCTGAATGGCGAAACCATTCGTCTCGATGCCGGTATGCGGATGCCGCCAAAGTAAGTAATTCCTCCAAAACTATTTGGCTGTTACTTACTTATGGATTTACCACTCAATCCAGCTTACGGTCTCGGAGTTTTCCGGCGCCGTATTCGCCTTACTCGCCTCAGCGAGCAGGCGGTGTACGGCGAGCTGGAGGATTGTAATCACGGTTTTATCGTAACGATTACGCACGACGGCAAAAAAATCACTGCGGTCGATGGCGAAGCCAAGCGCGCTCCATTCACGACTTGCCCCGGTGCGCTAGAACCTTTACAGCGCTTGCTGGGCTGCAACATTAACGCTACTGCGCAAGCACTGTTGAAACATGTCGAGCCGCGTGCCAATTGCACGCACTGGCTCGATCTTGCCGTGCTCGCGATAGTGCACAGTCAACACCAAGCAATCACCCGCCAGTACGATGTCGAAGTTACCGATGAAAATGCGGATGACTTGCAATTCTTGCGCGTATCGCACAACGGACAATTAATTCACGATTGGATTTCGCGGCACGGCGAAATCGTTAGCCCTGCCGTATTATCCGGCGTATCGCTGCGCAAAGGATTTAGCAGTAGGGTCGCCGAAGTATTCACCGATCCGGTCGAGTTCGAAGCGGCGTTGGTTTTACAAAAAGGCAATTTTGTCGCCAACGGCAGACGCATCGATCTGGAAGCGACGGCGTTTGGCAGCGCCAGCGATCATTCATTTATGGCCGGTGCCTGCTTTACCTATGCGGCCGAGCGCGTTGCCGGTGCGACACGAGTGCAACATACCGTACGCGATTTCACTGCCACTCCCGAGCTGTTGTTGACGTTCGTATAACCGCCTCACCATCAATTTTTGCGCACACAAACATCTGGGGAGCAATCATGCATCCGGGCTTACACGCACAGCAACGTCCTAATGCCGTCGCGATCATTATGGCGAGCAGTGGTGAAGTCGTAACGTATGCTGAACTAGAGGAACGCGCCAATCGCGGCGCGCAATTATTCAGAGCATTGGGATTGCGCACCGGCGATAGCATTGCGATCTGGATGCCGAACAATGCGCACTATCTCGAAATTTGTTGGGCCGCGCAGCGCTCGGGTTTGTACTACACACCGATTTCCACGCATCTCAGTCTCGCGGAAGCGGCGTATATCATTAACGACAGTGAAGCGTCGTTGCTGCTGGCGTCGCCGGACTTGCCGGGTGTCGAAGAGATTTTCGCTGCAAATAATCAAGCGCAGCCGTCATCGGATTTTAAAACCCAACTGTCGCCTGATTTAAAAAACCAACTGTCACCCGATTTAAAAATATTTTTATTGAATGAAGCGCGCGGAGTTGCCAAGCATTGGTTGCATGAAGTCGCGGCGATGTCATGCGAGCCGATCAGCGATGGCAGCGCTGGTCAGAACATGATGTATTCGTCCGGTACTACCGGCAAGCCAAAAGGTATTCAATTGCCGTTAAGCGGCGCCCCGGCCGATGCGCCGCTGCCGTTTGTCGCCACGCTGCGCGAAAAATATTTCGTCACCGCAGATACCGTTTTTTTTATACCGGCGCCGTTGTATCACGCCGCGCCATTGATTTGCGCGATGACTACGCAAAGTATTGGTGGCACGGTGGTGATCAATGAGCAATTTGAGCCCACCGATTTTCTAGCGGCAATCGAGCGCTATAAAGTCACGCATATTCAATTGGTGCCGACGCTATTCGTACGGTTGTTGAAGTTACCGCTGAATCAGCGCATGCAATATGATCTCAGCAGTTTGGAATTTGTGGTGCATTCCGCAGCGCCGTGCCCGGTAAAAATTAAAGAGCAAATGCTCGAATGGTGGGGGCCGATAATTTACGAATACTACGGCGGCTCGGAGAGCGTGGGCTCGACCTATATCACGCCGGACGAATGGCTGCGCAAGAAGGGTTCGGTGGGGCGCGCGCAGTGGGGCGAGCTACATATATGCGATGACGAGGGCAACGAGTTGCCGATTGGCGAACAAGGCACTGTATATTTTTCCGGCGGCTTTGATTTCAAATATAAAAATGACGATGAAAAAACCAAGGAATCACGCAATCCACTCCATCCGACGTGGTCAACGTTGGGTGATATCGGCTATCTGGATCAAGACGGTTATTTGTTTTTAACCGACCGCCGCAGTTTTATGATCATTTCCGGCGGCGTGAATATTTATCCGCAGGAAGTTGAAAATTTATTGCTGAGTCATCCAAAAATTATGGATGCTGGCGTGATCGGTATTCCCAATGAGGAGTTTGGGGAAGAAGTAAAAGCAGTTATTCAACCGGTGCATTGGAATGATGCGGGGCCGGAATTTGCAGCGGAAATTATCAATTACTGCCGCGCGCATTTATCCGGTATTAAATGCCCACGCTCGATCGATTTCGATGCGGCATTGCCGCGCATGGAAAATGGCAAGCTGTATAAAAAGGCGTTGCGCGATCGCTATTGGTAAATCGCGCGCAACGCCCCTGGCTTTAGTTTTTCTAATAGTGCTTTAGTTTTTTAAATCACGCCCAATTGCCTTCGAGCAGATTTTTCAAGTTGGTGCTCATCACCAACTGTTGTTCAGCTGCCGTCAATGTACCGATGTCGTTGAAGAAATCGATCGGGTTGGCGAGCCCTTCCGGATGCGGCCAATCGCTACCGAACAGCACGCGATCCGCACCGATCAGTTCACAAACGCGTTTCACCGGATCTTCATAGAACGGCGCAACATAGACATGGCGTTTGAAAGTTTCGACCGGATGCTCTTTAAATTCTTGCGGCAAACGGTGATACGCCGATTCAAAACGCTTCAACAACGGCTCCAACCAATCCGAACCATTTTCTAGCGATGCTACGCGCACACCCGGATGACGATCGAATACGCCGTGACAAATCAACGCCGACAGCGAATCTTGAATCGGGCGACCGAGCGCGATATCTAACATTTCTTTAAAGGTATTTTTTTCAAAGGGGCGATATTCGCCCTGACCGCCAGCAGTCCACCATTGGTAAATGCGATCGTAGCCGGTATCCGATGTGTGTAGCGCCACCAAAATTTTCGCTTCGGCACAGCGCGCCCAAAACGGATCGAATTCTTTGAAACCAAACGAGCGGCTGCCGTTAATGCCGGGTACCGGTGCGGGTCTAACCAACACCACGCGCGCGCCAGCCTTGATAACAAACTCCAATTCTTTTACGGCGTTTTCAACGTTGGATAAATTGATCGCGCCCACCGGAAATTGACGACCATTACCGAAGCCGTATTCATCCACCACCCATTGATTCAGCGAATGGAATAGCGCGGCTACAACGTCGAGTTTATCGCCGAGATGTCCTTCGATGACCGAGGCCAATGTTGGCAATATCACCGCGCATTGAATGCCTTGTTTATCGAGCACTTTCAAATGCGCAGCGCCGTTGTGGAATGCCGGTTCCGAGCGTGCCGGCTCGCCAGCGAACTCGCGCAACGTCAACCCTTTGGGATTTTGACCGCGATGCCATTTTTCATGCGAGCCGGGCGCAGCCACAACTTCGAAGGTCGGGTTCGGAATGTAATCCGACAACACGCCGCCGACGATAAGCTTGGTGCGACCCTCGATATTGACGTATTGAAATTCTTTTTTGTATTGCTTCGGCAGATAGCGCAAAAAAGCTTCTGCCGGTTCGTAGAAATGGTGGTCGGCGTCATAGATTGGATAAGCGGGCTTGTTCATAGTAGCTCCTGCACATACACGTTGAATAATTCAGCGGTATGCGGCGGTATCAAATAGATTCACCGCCACAACGCTTATGGTTCCAATTGTGGAGAATTAGACGGCGGTTAACATTGATCCAGATCAGAACTTTACCGATTGGCTATCGCGGCGCTAATTCGCCATCGATCGTTTTTATTTTCCCCACAATAAAATCGATAAAGCGACGATTTTTTGCGGTCATGTGTTGCTGGCCGGCATGAACTAAATAGATGCTGCTGGGTTCCGCCCAATAATTTTGCAAAACGGGAACCAGCTTGCCACGCTCAATATCGGCAGCGACGGCATCGACAAACGAAATATAACCCACGCCGATTCCCGCTAGGATCGCCTTGTGAACCAGCTCGACATTTTCCACGCGCATGATGGTGTCGGGTCGCAGTTGTATTTTCTTGTGTCGGTCCTGGAAATTCCACGGCGATAACTGACCGTTGATGGTGAGTCCGATACAGGGAATTTTTTTAAGATCGTCGGGGTGATTGATCGGTGGCGCGATGTTAAGAAATTCAGGTGTTGCGAAAACACCCAGACGAAATTTTGCAAATTCGATCGATTCCAAATTGGGGTCGGGCGCATGCGCGACGCGAAAACTAAAATCCACGCGATGTTTGTGCGGATCCAAATAGAAATTGCTTTCGATCAGTTCGATCGCAACTTTAGGATACAGCTGCTGAAATTCGATCAGCCAATCGCCGAGGTAGCGCGAGCTTAATATCGGTGGCGCGGTGATGCGTAATAAGCCTTGAGGTTCTTGTGCATGGCTTGCGGTCAGATTGCGAATATCCTCGGCTTTCGCTAATAGTTGCAGTGCTTCGCTGAGTACTTGGGTGCCGACAGGAGTTAACGCTACGGTGCGAGTGGTGCGGTCGAATAGCCGCGTACCGAGCGATTGTTCTAACCGTTGGATCGTGGCGCTGACATTGGTGGTAGGTAATTGCAGCGACTTCGCCGCCTTGTTAAAGCTGCTGAGTTTGGCGACTTCTACAAAAATAGCGAGAGACTCGATGTCCATGCAATTATCCTGCTTATCGGGACAGTGTAATCCGATTGCATTTGATCTTGCAAATAATGATGACGGGTTTTACTCTTCCTGCCTGCGCCACGCTGACTCTAGATACCAATTTCTTTATTTATGGAAACAAGATATTAGCCTCATCATAATTTCATGTAGATAACCGCGTAGGAAAATCTATGACATACAACTACGATCCAGAACTCAAAGATATTGTTGCGTTTCTGCCTACTGTTAGCTTCGAAGATGTAGCCGGGTCGCGTGCGCTTTTAAAGGAAATGCTGGCTCCTATGAATGCCGGATTGGATGTCAGTGGCCTCGATATTGTCGATCGCCAAATTCCCGGTTATGCAGGCGCTCCCGATGTTACCGTGCGCGTTTATGCGCCGAAAAATCGCAGCGGCAACCTGCCGGGATTGTTGTATATCCACGGTGGCGGTTTCACGGTGGGAAGTCTTGATTCAGAGCACGGTTTTGCCGGATTGGTTAGCGAGAAATTAGGCGTTGTTGTGGTTTCGGTTGATTACCGGCTGGCTCCGGAAAATCCGTATCCAGCAGGCTTAAACGATTGCTACGCGGGACTTCAATGGCTGCACACATCAGCAACTGAGCTGGGCATTGATCTTGAGCGCGTTGGTGTTTTCGGCCAAAGCGCAGGTGGTGGATTAGCCGCTGCGCTAGCGTTGTTGGCTCGCGATAAAGGCGGGCCGGGAATTTGTTTTCAGGTGTTAGGTCTTCCTGAATTGGATGATCGATTGGAAACTACCAGCATGAAGGTATTTATCGATACACCATTGTTTAATCGTCCTTCTGCAATCCTGAGCTGGGAATATTATTTAGGCGCTATCGAGCGTGGTGGGCCGGATGTACCAATTTACGCAGCGCCTGGGCGAGCAACAAATCTCAATGGCTTGCCACCTGCGTATGTCATCGAAATGGAATTCGATCCGCTGCGTGACGAAGGCATTTTATACGCGCTTAAAATGTTGGAGGCGGGTGTGCCGGTGGAGTTGCATACCTATCCTGGTACTTTCCATGGCTCTGCGATGATACAGCACGCTGCAGTGAGTCAACGTATGGAAGCAGATTTGTTGGGTGCTTTAAAGCGTGGGTTGAAAATTATTTGAGGAGTTCGCCAAATGTTGCGCGGAGAAAAAATTCTGATCACCGGGCCAGCGGGTCGTATTGCATTCGGTCTCGCGCAGTCGCTCGCGCCGAATAATGAAGTGTGGGGCATTGGCCGATTTAGCGATCCGGCAACGCGGGCCAAAGTCGAAGCGCTGGGTGTGACCACTCGCGTTATCGATATTGCCGATGGAGAGTTCGGCGACCTGCCAACTGATTTCACTTATTTGTTACATCTCGCCGCCGATTTCAGCGAAGAAGATTACGAGCGAGCGCTGCGCGTAAATGCCGAGGGTACGGGGTTCCTGCTTGCGCATTGCCGCCGGGCCAAAGCGGCATTGGTGATGTCGACGGTCAGTGTGTACAAGCCCCATCCCGACCCCTTGTACCCGTTTAAAGAGGGCGATCCGCTCGGCGATGCGATGATTCCAACGCAGGCGCCGTACTCGATTTCCAAAATCTCTGAAGAGGCGGTAACGCGCTACTGCGCACGCGCATTCAACTTACCGATCACGATCGCGCGCATGAACGCCGCCTATGGCGTGCGCGGCGGCGTGCCGGTGTGGCATCTACACGCCATCACTGCCGGCCAGCCGGTGCAGACGCGCTGGGATCCGATGACCTACAGCCCGATTCACGATGACGATATCAGTGCGCAACTCGAAGCATTGCTCGGCGCCGCCAGCGTGCCAGCAACAATCGTCAACTGGGGTGGCGATGAGCCGGTGAGTGTGCAGGAGTGGACGGCGTATATCGGCGAGTTGCTCGGTGTCGAGCCCAAAATAAATATTACCGTGGCGCCGGGTGCGTCGATCGGTGCAATCAACGATACCACCAAGCGCCGCTCCATCACCGGCCCGTGCCGGGTCGGTTGGAAAGAGGGCGTGCGCCGCGTGGTTGAACAGTTATATCCCGACCGGATCAACGGCGGTGGCAAATAGCGCGCATCTGCGTTTCTCGCGAATAATATTTTTGGAGGCGCCGATGTCCGCATCGCATTCAACTTCACGACGTTACCCGACTGGCCAAATCCTGCTCGAAGAAGCAATGGCAGCAACGGGTTTGTCCGATTTCGGCCCCGGCGATTTTCGCGAAGGTCTCGACGTGCTGCTCGATAGCCTGGAGCATGACGGCGATCTGCGGCGCGATACCGATGCCGGTGTTATCGGTGCGTTAAAACGGCGTCTGCGCAATCGCCTCGAAGTGGAGGCGTGGTATCGCGATCATCCCGAGATTGCCGCTCTCGACGTACGCGGTCCGATCGATATCAATGGGTTGCCGCGCACCGGCACCACGGCGTTGGTCAATATGCTATCGCTCGATCCGCAATTTCGCTGCCTGCGCGGTTGGGAGCAGGGGCAGCCGTGTCCGCCGCCGATACTGGAGAGCGAGACCGACGATCCGCGGCGGCTCGCGGCGATCAAGGAGAACGAGCAGTATCCGGCTGAGCTGAAGGCGATGCATCTGATGGATGTCGATGCGGCGATGGAGGATACCGAGCTACTCGGAATGGCCTTCCATGGCCAGCAGTTCACGCTGCCGGTTTACCAGTACCACGCTTGGTGGCGGTGCGCCGATATGCGGCCCACCTACGAATATCACCGACGTGTCGTGCAGCTATTGCAATCGCAGCGTCCGCCGAATCGGTGGCTGTTCAAGGCGCCACATCATAATTTTCATTTGGATGCGATCGCCGCCGCCTATCCGGATGCGCGCTTTATCATGACGCACCGCGACCCCGCTAAAGCGGTGCCGTCGTGGGCGAGCATTGTCTCGACTATATTTCCGCCCGCCGAAGGCCAGCGCGATATGCAGCGCTTTGGTCGCGAAGTATCCGAGCATCTTCGCGTCGGCGTCGAGAACGCAATTGCCGCGCGCGCGCGTCTCGGCGAACAGCGCTTCTTCGATGTGCATCACCATGAGCTCGTTGCCGATCCGCTCGGCACGGTGCGGCGCGTCTATGAGTTTATGGATCTCGAGCTGCGACCGACGGTGGTCGAGTCGATCAACCAGTGGCACCAGAAAAACCGCACCGGCGCGCACGGTACGCATCGCTATACCGCAGAGCAGTTCGGACTGAGTACTGCGCAGTTGCGCTCGGATTATGACCTCTACATCCGCCACTTCGGCGTCAAGATCGAAGGCTGATAGCTAATAGCTTTAATGCTAAGACATGGGAAAGCGATGAGTACGCATAACACACCAAATGCACCCTCTACATCAAATAGGCTGCCGAGCTGGTCCGACCAGATGAAAGCGCTGGACCGCGTCGGCAACAATCTGATTGCCGCATGGCGCCCGAATGGCGCGACCGAGGCTGAAGTGCAGGATATGAACAAGCTTGCGCTCTCGATTCTGTCGTGCGGTTATTTATGTCGGGTGCACACCGATGCGCGCCGCCCGGTGTTCATGCCGCTGTGGAACTACGCGTTCAATCAAGGCGGACCGAATCCTGATTATGTGTATTCGGTGGCCGAGATCGACCCGGCTGGTGTCTATCGTATTTCCGGTTATCGCGGTACTACCCGGTTTATCGAAATCAATCAGCAAAGTATCGCGATCATGAGCCCCGAGATTATGAAGTTGAGGGGCGCTGATGCGGCGGCGCAAGCCAATGTGATCAACGATCTCGACGAGCTCAAGCTCGACGATACCGGCTACTTCAGCGTCGTGCTCAGTGTGCAACGACCGGCTGGCTACGACGGCGATTGGTGGCAGCTGCATCCCAAGGCCTGCCGGCTGATGATGCGGAAGTGCTCGGGTGATTGGATTGGAGAGATCGACGCCCGCGTCGCAATTCAGCGCCTGGATGATGAGGGTGCAGACATGTCGCCGCAGGAAATCGCTAGTCGCTTCTCGGATATGACGGCGTGGATCGAGGGCATGATCGAGTTCGATATGCAGTTGGTTCGCTACTACCGCGAACACCACGGTGTGAACACGATCAAACGCTCGACCAAGATCGACGATCTGGGTGGCCTGCCGAAACAGGCCTACTACGACGGCATTTATGAAATAAACGACGATGAGGCGCTGATCCTCGAAACCGAGCTACCCAAGACCTGTCGTTACTGGCAGGCGTTGGTCGCCGATGACCGCTTTTGCACAGTGGACTGGGTCAATCGTCAATCCAGTCTGAACGACGTGACGGCCCACATCGACAGCGACGGCAAGTTCCGCGCAGTGATATCGCGGCTCGATCCCGGCGTGCCGAACTGGCTCGACAAAGCCGATTATCCGTGGGGCATGATCCAGATGCGCTGGAACCAAGCCAGCGACTTTCCCGACCCGACCATCAAGAAGGTGGCGTTAGCCGAAGTCCGTGCACATTTACCGGCGAACACGCCGGTTGTTACGGCTGATGCTCGCAAACAGCAGCTGCATCGTCGGCGCGAAGGCGCCCAGTTGAGACGTATATGGTAAGAGCGCATGGATAGGGTGAGTGCGCGACGCGTAGGTGAGTGCGGCGTATTTGGTTTTTGGTAAACGTGCCGTAGTTAGTGTCGTTAATGCGGGTGATGTATCTGGTGAGTGACGAAAGAAATGAGCGATAGATTTGCAGGTGTTTTTGCGGAATCGGCTAGGGATAAAAGTGAGAGTGCGATAGCGCTAGAGCAAGCGATTCTGAAGTCGCTCGATGGTGTGTTGAGCGCATTAAATCTCGAACGCGTGGCCGATGATCGCTTCCGAGTAGTGGGCGAATTGGGCGGTTTCACCAATGTGTTCGGCGGTCAGCTCATTGCGCAGGCACTGATGGCTGCAGGTGCAACGCTGGAGGGCAAGGCACTGCATTCGATGCATGCGTATTTTGTGCGAACGGCAGCGCCTGGCCCCGTCGATTTAGTGGTCGAGCGTATTCGCGATGGCGGTTCGATGTGCACGCGGCAGGTTAAGGTTATGCAGAATGAGCAGCAGCTATTTTCTCTGCTCGCTTCATATCACAACAACGGCAGCAGTTTTGAAATCGCAAATCCGCCGCCGCCGGCTCCGCCGCCCGCGCAATGGCCTTTGTTCCAGAGTTGGGTCGACAAGATGCCGCCGGAGCTGCGAGAGGCTGGTCGCATCTGGATCGAGCAGCCACTGCCGCTTGAGGTGCGCATTGGCGAGCTGCCGCGTTTTATGGGCGGCGCGATGAGCAGTCAGCCGCGTTCGCACTGGATGCGCCTGCCGCGTGCGATCGGTGATGATTCGCAGCTGCACACCGCGCTACTGGCATACGCCAGCGATTTTCTGGTGATGGATTTAACGCTGCGCATTCATCCCGAACTCTCCAGCTTCACCGGCTTCAACGGTTTCAGCCTTGATCACGCGTTGTGGCTGCATCGGCCCGTGCGTTTCGATCAATGGCATCTCTGTACGCAGGAGGCGCTCACGCTGTCGGGCGATCGCGGTTTAATGCGGGGCACGATCCATGACGCCGATGGGCACTTGGTGGCCAGTGTTATGCAGGAAGTATTAATTCGCCCCTTAAATCCTTCGCGTTCATCGTGGCAAAAGCCATCCGCCAGCTGAGCTTATGCGGCTGATAATTTAGTGCGGCAAATAACTTGTAGGGAGCATTACTGTGCGGTCATTTGATCATCCACTGTTCGAGCAGGCGAACTCTCCGGACAAGTTCCAATTTTTCCAGAATGGCTTCGTAGTGGACGATCTCATCGCCGCCGCGCAGCGCTGGGTAAAAGTGTACGGTGTGGGGCCGTTCCATGTGTTGCCACGCATGGAGGTGCCGTGTACCTACCGCGGTTCGCCTTCGGTCGTCGATCTGCAAGTCGCGATAGCCCAGGCCGGGCCGGTGCAGATCGAGCTGATCAAGGATTATAAAAATAGCGAAAGCATTTTTCGGTCGGCTGTCGGCGAAGGACCCTGTGTGCTGCATCAGGTGTGCACGGTAACCTCGGATTACGACGGGAAAAAGGCGCACTACGAAGCATTGGGCTACGAAGTAGCGTGCGAACTGCTCGGCTCAATGCGCGTTGCCTATATCGATACCATTGCTGATTTTGGTTTTTTCACCGAAATCGTTGAAGAAACTCCGGGTTTTTTAGCGGGCGTGGAGGGAATGGCCAAGACGTGCGCCAACTGGGATGGCAGCGATCCGATCCGCATACTCACCCGCAACGGTTACCGCACGCCTTGAGCCTGTTTTAAATAAAAAATACTTTAACTATTAATAGCTAATGTGACTTTTATGCTGTTTAAGGCGAGGGTTTACCTATGATGCGCGTTGTTGTTATCGGAACCGGTTTTGGCGAGTATGTTGCCGCGCCGGTGTACCGCGACTTAGGGATGGAGGTTGAAGTTGTTTCTCCACGAGATACCGCCGCATTGCAGGCCGCACTTGCGCAACCTGCGGATCTAGTATCGATTCATTCGCCGCCGTTCCTGCATGCCGAACATGTCAATTTAGCGCTCGATCGCGGCTACAACGTGCTGTGCGAAAAACCGTTTGGCAGCAATGCTGGCGAAGCGCGGCAAATGCTAGAGCGTGCGACTGCGGCCGGCGTGCTGCACTTCATCAATTGCGAATTCCGCCATGATCCGGTGCGCATAAAGTTAAAGCAGTTACTCGACGCTGGAGAGATTGGCGCGCCGGCCCATATCAATTGGACCGCTTTCAATTCGGGCGGGCGTTATTCGCGGCATAAATGGCTGTTCGAGCAAGGCAAGGGCGGCTGGATCGGTGCTTTTGGTAGCCATGCTATCGATACGCTGCGCTGGTTATTCGGCGACATTGCAACCGTGAGCGGTCAGGTGCGCACTGAAGTGAAGATTCGCCGCGACTCCGACAAGACCAGTGACAAAACGCATCCCAGCACCGCCGAAGATGCGTTCACTGCCTGGTTCCGCCACGCGAATGGCGTCACGGCGACGCTCGATACGGCCTATGCCGCGGCGGTGACGGTTACATCCCGAATCACCATTTTCGGGGAGACGGGCGCCATTGAAATTGCCGATTCGAGCGAGCTGACCATCCACAAGCCGAAAGCGGCGCCGGTAAAAATAACGTTTCCGGTGACCGAAATCGATCCGCATCTGCCAGCGCTCCGCCCTTGGTTGGCAACGGTGCGCGACGCACTGATAGACAAGCGCCAGATCGCGCCGAATTTCGCCGACGGAGTGGCGATGGCGGCAGCGATGGACGCCATCAAAGCATCGGCGAGTGCGACATCGGCACAATCCACCTAATCGAAAAAATATATAACTTGAGGAGAAGATTGCGATGGTAGCAAGAACATTACCGCGCCTAACGGTCGACAACCGGTTCTTTTGGCAGAGCGGCGCCGACGGCAAACTGCGTCTGTTGCAATGTCAGGATTGCGCGACCTTTATCCATCCGCCGTATCCGGTTTGCCATCAATGCCTATCCGATCGGCTGGAGCCGCAGGTGATGGCAGGGACCGGCACCATCGATACCTACACCGTCAACTATCAGCAGTGGCGCCCGGGTCTCGAAACCCCGTACGTCATCGCGCGCGTTGCGATCGACGGTACCCAAGATGTGATTCTGACTACCAATATCGTTGGCTGTCCGGTCGACGAGGTGAGCATCGGCGACAAAGTGCGCGTCACCTTCGAACACCAGGATGATGTGTATTTACCCCTGTTCGAGAAAGTAAGCTTCGAGAAGGTGAATTGAGATGTTGGACGATGTATATATCACCGGCGTCGGCCAGTCGGAAGTTGGCCGCAGACTGACCCGCCACCCGCTATTGCTGACCGTCGATGCATTGCGCGAAGCGCTCGACGAAGCGGGCCTAACCATCGACCAGATCGATGGGGTATCCACATATCCGGGCCGCATGGGAGGCCTGATGGGGTACTCGCCGGTTGGCTCCGAAGATCTGATCGAGGCCTTGCGTATCAAGGCAACGTTCTTTGCTGGAGGAACCGAACAAACCTCGCAGCTCGGCGCGGTGGTGGCGGCGGTTGGTGCCATTAAGGCCGGTCAGGCGCGTCATGTGGTCTGCTTCCGCACCGTGTACGAGGCGGCGGCGCTGGCTCGGCCCGATGACTGGCCAGCCGCGAATCCGGAGCGGGCCGACGGCTGGCCATCTTGGCTGGCGCCGTTTAATTGGTATTCGGCCGCGAACAGCTTTGCGCAGTACGCGATGCGGCACATGCATCGCTACGGCATGACTCGCGAGCAGCTGGCGCAAATCGCGCTGAACGCGCGCGCCAATGGGCTGCGCAATCCGCGGGCGCTGGTGCGCGAACCATTGACGATGGACGAATATATGAGCGCGCGACCGATTTCGACACCGCTCTGTCTGTACGATTGCGATCGTTATACCGACGCGTCGACGGTGCTGATTATCTCGGCGGGCAGCGCGCTGGACGAGATCAAGTGCACGCCGATTCGCATCGCCGCGATGTCGTTTGCCGTCGACAAGCTGAGTTGGGATCAGCCGGAATGGTATCCCTGTTATCAAGCCGGCGAGCAACTGTGGAAGAACACCGACTACAAGCCGAAGGACGTCGACACCGCTCAGCTATACGACGGCTTCAGCTTCATCACCTGCCAGTGGCTTGAGGGGTTGGGGTTCTGCGGTAAAGGCGAAGTCGGAGAGTTTATCGAGGGCGGGCAGCGGATCGCGCTCGACGGCGAACTGCCACTCAATACCGGCGGTGGCCAGTTGTCGGGTGGACGTCTGCACGGTTTCGGCTTTCCACTAGAGGCCGTGTTGCAGCTGCGTGGCAAAGGCGGCGAGCGGCAGATTGCCGGTGATCCCAAAGTTGCGGTGGCGACGGCGGGCGGCGGCATTTACGCGACCGCGCTGCTGCTCACGCGTGATTAAGTGCTCCCTGTGATTGAATGCGAAATGGAGGTTAAACCGATGCCACTGATTTCGCTCGATCATCTAACGGTGCTAGGTGTTTCGCCTACTGAATTGGTGGATATCGCGGCTGATGCTGGCTATGACGCCATCAGCCCGTTTGCGGGTGGTGGCAAGGCTGTCAACGCGCACAAGCTGGCGGTCGGCGATGGTTCGACCGAAGCGATGATCGAGCGACTGCGCGAACGCAATATCGTCGTCAATAACCTCGATGGATTGGTGATCACCCCGCGCATGGATTGGGACGAATATGCGCGCCTGATCGAGGTGGGGGTGCATATCGGCGCGCAGCGCGGGATTACATTAATTTTCGACACCGATCGTTCGCGCGCGATCGACAGCTTCTGCCGTCTAGCCGAGATGGCAGCGGCTGCCGGTTTCGGGTTGGCGATGGAGTTTGGCCGCTTGGCTGCAGTCGGCTCGCTCGCGGCAGCGGTCGATTTTGTCGGGCTTGCGAATCACCCGGTGGGCATACTTGTCGATCTGATGCATCTGATGATGGGCGGTGAGACTCCAGCAGATATTGCGCGTTACAGCCCGCAGTTAATTGTCGCTGCACAGCTGTGCGATAGCCGCGCGCAGCTCGACGACAAACAATATATGCACGACGCATTTTTTCAGCGCGAGATACCTGGCGAAGGCGAATTGCCCATTATCGATTTTCTGAAAGCTCTGCCCGAGCTCACTGCGATCGGTCTCGAAGTTCCGCTTAAATCGATGAACGACAGCGGTGTATCGCACTTGGAGCGCGCGCGCCTGTTGCGCGAGCGCACTCGCTCGCTAATGCGTGCAGCGGGCCGAATGTAAAGTAGATATGTCGCTGCAAGCGCGACATATCGTTATTTGGTTACAGAAATACCTTGAAGAATAAAACCAACGACATCCAGCACAGCGCTTTCAGGCGATGATGTCCGGTCGTCTACAATGAGGTTTATGCCTGCAGCCGTCACCGCGCCCAGTATCGCCACTGCTACTTGGTATGGGTGCTTGAATGCTCTCAGACTGCCATCTTCGGCGCCTGCTTCAAGCGTACGCTGAATCGGCTCCAACAGCGTTGTGTTCATGCGCTCACCGATAACTTGGCGTCGCATTGCACGTCCCAGATGCATCTGTAGCGCGAGGCTGGCAGCTGGATAGTCTTTGAAAATCCCCAGATGTGCAGTAATGGCTGCACGCAAGCGATCAGCGGCAGACCCTTCCGATTGCATGGCTACGCGAGTTGTGTGCTCGGTCTTGTCGAGAATTTCGTTAAAGATGAAAATCAGAATTTCTTCTTTGCTCTTGAAGTAGTAGTACAGCGTCGCTTTAGGTACGCCGGTTACCTTGGCGATATCTTCAATTTTGACCGCGTCCAGTCCGTTGTCGGCAAACAGCTGGCTGGTGGCGAGTATCTTCTCATGCATATCCTGGGGTAGTTGTCGCATTACCTGTTCTCTTCGATGTGCATATTTCTATTACACATTGTTAATTTTTTCACCAAGCGATGATTTTAAGTTGATTGGTTTAGACTGTAAGTATAGACTCGCAGTCTAACATTGATCGTGATAGGTTTTTGCCGTTGAGCGATGAAAGGTTTTTCGCTTAAAAGCTCTAGCGGAGCGGACAAAACCGATATCGGCTGCGCGGCCAATATCATGGTACTCCATCAATATTTTTATTCATATAACGGGAACTGGCGTAATGGAAGATCGAATTAGCACGTACCTTTATTTGGAGCTTACGAATCGCGAGCAGCAAGCGTATGGCAACGAGCGCGTGCCGCAGATACTTGCTTTGACGGGTGTCGAGCGCGCAACCTGGTGGCGAAATGAGCGTCCTAATCGGAACGAATATCCCCGCCAGCTAGAAGAGTTCATCACCCTAGGTGTTTACGAGGTCGGTAGTGATTTCGTAGCACCGCAAACACCAGCGAATATTCGTGGTCTTCACTTCAAACATTACCCGCGACCGGGTCAAGGGATTCTTACCGGCAAACCGACGCTGGGACTGGAGTTGGTATTGATCAGCCCGAGGGAGCCGGAAGGTGCGCAGGCGCTGCGTGACTGGGGTGATTTTATCCACTTGCGGTATATCGCCGCCGCAGCCGTTGAAGGCTTCACGATGATCACGCCATATGAAAATGTGGTCGTTGGTGACTCACCACGCTTCATGCATTTTTACGAAATGGACACGCCCGATGCGGAGGCTGCGTTTCAGCGAATGACACCGACGACTGAGAAACGACAGATCGGCGAACAAGGTAGTCAGTTATGGAACGAATGGGCCGTCCATGAGCAGTTGGATATCCAGTATGTAAACACTTTTACGCGGATTGGCGAGCGGGCACGAGGCTAAGTGCAGCTCTTAATGCATTGTGCGAAACAAAAAACGACTACGGTGGAACAACGGCGTCGCCATTGATATCAAACAGAGGTGCCAAATGATCAATAACGAAATGACTGAACTAGGGTTGGATGTGCTGGGGGAAATAAACTACGTTCGTAATCCGCCAGCATCCGCAGCCGAGACACTTGATTATTTCGAGGGCGACGAAAAACGTACCACGATGCAAACCCTTCCTGGGCGTGTAATGGTGATTCGCGATGCGCGTCAGCAATCGGTTTCTTTGGAGCGCGAAGGATTTCAGTTGGTACACCATCAGAGCGGCATCAGCGATTTTGAAGGTATTGAGCTCAATCCAGCATTGGATGCTCGGTACCTAGAAGAATTAACCCAGTTTCTGGCTCAGCTCACCGGCGCATCGAGTGTCATGATGATAGGCGGTGCCAAGCAACGATTTAGTAAAGCGTTGCCGGAAAAGCTCAGCGCTCTTGTTAATGCCAAGCCGGCCCGCTTTCCGCACGCCGATAACACCGATAAGTCTTCGTTGGGGTTGGTCCAAATGATTGGGTCTGCGGTACCCGACTTCGACTTGAAACAGTATTCACGCTGGGCTTTGTACAATATCTGGCGCTGTGTGTCGCCCGCGCCGCAGGATTGCCCGCTTACTCTTTGCGACGCACGCTCCAGTACTCCGGCTGACGAAATAACCATATCTACAGCGCAAGATACATTGGATATGGGCGTGTATCGCCACGCTACAACGGGCTTTCTCTATAACCCAGAGCACCGTTGGTACTATTTTCCCGATATGACCTCGGACGAAGTCATCGTCTTCAAGACTCATGACTCCGATAAAAGTCGGCCCAGTCGAGTTGCGCACACTGCCTTTGACAATGTGTTGTGTCCACCGGATGCCCCGGCACGGATAAGCGTCGAAGCTCGCGCCTTGGCGCTTTTTAAATAAGCCAGCCCAGTCGGCGAAGGAGCTTTACATGTTAGACATCCTTATCCAAAACGGCGTCATTGTTGACGGAACCGGCGCGCCTTCGCGCAGTGGCGATATTGGCGTTAGAGGCGGTCAGATTGTCGAGATGGGCGAACGTATAACGACGCCAGCCCGCGAGACGATCGATGCCGAAGGCAAATTGGTGACGCCGGGTTTCGTCGATGTTCACACGCATTACGATGGCCAGGTAATGTGGGATGACAAGCTCGATTCCTCATTCTCCAACGGCGTTACCACCGCTGTTGCCGGCAACTGTGGGGTGGGCTTCGCGCCTTTCAGACCAGAATTCCGCACCGAATTGATCGAGATGATGGAAGGCGTTGAGGATATCCCCGGTATCGTGCTTTCCGAAGGGCTTGATTGGTCCTGGCGCTCGTTTCCCAGCTATCTCGATAAAGTGGCCGAGCGGCAATACACGATGGATGTGGCGTTCCAAATTACCCATGCTCCGCTGCGGGTATATGTGATGGGCGAGCGCGCGATCAAACACGAGCAGGCAACCCCCGAGGATATTGCCGAGATGGCGCGCTTGGTGCGCGAGGCGATGGAGCATGGCGCCGTTGGCTTTAGCGCCGCTCGACTTCTAGACCATAAATCGAGTCGCGGCGAATTCGTTCCCGGCACGTTTTCCGATATCGATGAGTTGGGCGCTATCGCCAAAGCGATGGGCGAAACCGGCAAGGGCGTTTTACAGGTGATACCGCTCGGGGCTGCGGGCGATATGGCTGGCAACGGTTCCACGCCGGAAGAACGCCTGGTAGAACACGAACGTATGGTTGCCCTGGCAAAAGCTGCCAACAGACCACTGAGTTACGTGCTGCTGCTGCCAAATGAAAATCCGGATGACAGAATCGCTATGATGCGCGCGACCGAGGCGGCGGTCCGTGAAGGTGTACAGCTTTATCCGCAAGTTCATGCGCGCGGTGTCGGCTTACTGGCGACGTTGGGCGGCAATCATACTTTTATACTGCGTCCTTCGTATTTAAAAATCGCCCATTTACCGTTGGCTGAACGCGCGGCGGCGATGCGCACCCCTGAGTTGCGCGCTGCCATCCTGTCGGAAAAAAATATCGAGAACGTTGAAGAGGCACCCTCGGTCAATGCGTTTTACCTTGTGCAGTTACTGTATGGTCCTCAGCTCCCCCGTTTTTATTTGATGAGCCTGCCACTGGACTATGAGCCAGCTCGGGACAAACGCATTGACGCTATCGCGGAGAGAACCGGAAAGTCGATGGAGGCTGTTCTGTATGATCATTTGGTCGCGGGCGATGGCCGGCAGTTTGCCGCTTATTTTGCGCAAAATTATGGTGAAGGTGATCTTGCAGCCACCGGTGAGTTGCTTGATCACCCCAACACTCGTTTTGGGCTTGCCGACGGGGGCGCTCATCTTCAAGTCAGTTGTGACGCGGCGCTGCCCACATTTTTGTTGACTCATTGGGTTCGCGACCGGTCGCGCGGAAAGAGATTGAAGCTGGAGCAGGCAGTGCGAATGCTGACCCTCGACAATGCGTCGCTTTACGACATGCATGATCGTGGTGTGCTTGAAGTAGGCAAGCGTGCCGACATCAATGTGATTGATTTCGATAACCTACAGATAGAGTTACCGGAGATGCGTAATGACCTCCCGGAAGGCGGAACGCGATTAACTCAATTTTCCAAAGGTTATGTTGCCACCATCGTTAATGGCGTAGTTACCCGGCGCAATGATCAAGATACCGGCGCGCGTCCCGGACGTTTGTATCGATCTTGACGTATGAATTGATGATAAAAAAATAGAGAGTTTTGATATGGCAACAGTTTGGCATTTACGTGCGCGCCCGGGTGCGAGCATTGAACCTTCCTGTTTTTCACTCGATCGCATTGAAAACAAAGCGCTCGCTGAAGGAGAAGTGCGGGTGGCCAATTCCTGGCTATCGGTCGATCCCTTTATGCGAGGCATGGTCAATACCGAGGGTGGTTACATGCCACCACTTAAGCTGGGCAGTGAAATGTATGGTGGCGCTGTCGGTGAGGTTATCGAAAGCCGGGCCAATCATTTTCCGGTTGGCTGCAAGGTTTTTCATATGCGCGGTTGGCGCGATGAATCCGTGGTGCTGGCGAAATTGTGTCAAATCATCCCTGCTACTGCGGTGCCGATTCAACGCTATCTCGGCCATTTGGGAATGCCTGGGCAAACGGGATACTTCGGTCTGCTCGATGCGGCCGCAGCGGTTCCGGGAGACATTCTATTCGTATCCGCCGCTGCGGGCGCTGTCGGTTCAGCTGTCGTGCAAATTGCGCGTATCAAAGGCATGACCGTCATAGCTTCTGCCGCTGGCGCTGACAAATGCGCAGCGCTACGTGATTGGGGCGCGCACCTCACCATCGATCGACTGGCTCCCGGCACCATGAGAGAAAAGCTGGCACAGGCAGCGCCTGATGGCATTACGGCGTATTTCGACAATGTCGGTGGCGATCATTTGGATGCGGCTATCGAAAGTGCTCGAGACAATGCGCGCTTCGCTTTGTGCGGAATGGTTGGGAGTTATGGTGTAGGTGATCGCCTCGAGTTGCCCCAGCCTATGCGTTTGGTGATGAAGCGCCTGCGCATCCGCGGTTTTATTGCACCTGATTACACTGCTCGGCATCAAGAGTTTCACAGTGACATGCTGGGCTGGACATTATCGGGAGAATTAAAAAGTAGCGAGACCGTTCACTATGGCCTCGAAGCGATGCCGATTGCCTTTGCGAATTTATTCAATGGCAATAGCCTGGGCAAGATGCTGGTGAAATTGTGAGTTAGGTGCGGCTGGTGGAACAATTGCGTTGCTCAAAAAAATTTTGCAAATAGGAATATGGAAATAATTTTTGCCTGAGCATCGTATGATAAAAAATACCCAGTACATAAAGATTTTTCTAAATATCCTTCCCCCAAAACCTCAAACAGTGTGCTGCTGTTATGGACATTGACAAACTGTTAGCGATCGATCGATTTTTTCGCTGCCTCTCTCCACGAAAAGGTTTATATCGTGAAACGTATTGTCCGCAAATAGCCGATGGCGATGCGCTGCCATGCATTGTTATAGGGCCAACCGATACAGGATCAACCAAGACAACAACTAAGCGTCTGCCTGCGGTGGTTTATTACCATGGCGGCGGTTACACGCTGACCTACATGTCTATGCATATTAAGCTGTGTGAGCTTGCGCTCGCAGCGGGTTGTGTTGTGGTGGCTGCGGTCGGAGCTATTAAGGCCGGCCAAGCCAGGCATGTTATGTGTTTCCGCACTGCGTACGAAGCCGCGGTGCTTGCCCGCCCCGACGATTATGCGATAACCGCGCGCAGCTCGACGACAAACAATATATGCACGACGCATTTTTTCAGCGCGAGATACCTGGCGAAGGCGAGTTACCCGTGATCGAATTTCTAAAAGCGCTGCCTGAACACACGGCGATCGGGCTTGAGGTTCCGCTTAAATCGATGAGCGATAGCGGTGTAACGCATCTGGAGCTCGCGAGTCTATTGCGCGATCGCACGCGAGCGCTAATGCTTGAAGCCGGTCGAAAATAAAAAGGAATTTTGGCGGACGCCCACTTATCCGTATCATTGAAAAAAATAACGAAGCTGATAACAATCCTAAAAGCAAAAAGGCCGTACAAAATTATTAATTTTGTACGGCCTTAGAAAAAACTGTCGATTAATTTATTTTACTGGCGTGAACAACACTTTCAGCTGATTCGGTGAGCGGAAGCGTTGCCCATCGATATGTGTTTCGGTTGCAAAAGTAGGATCCAGACGCACATCAGGACACTGATCCAACAGCATGTTCAGCGCGATAGCCATCTCCCTTCTGGCAAGGTGAATACCTAAGCAGGTATGGTGCCCGTTTGAAAATGCGACATGTGCATGTTTCGGACGAAAGATATCGAACAAGTGAGCAGTAGGCCCCCAAATGCTCTCATCGCGGTTAGCTGAACCAACCGCAATGTTGACCTCCGCACCGGCTGGCAGACGAACACCTTCTACCTCGGTGTCACAGGTAGTCCAGCGCGCAATAGCGGTAAGCGGCGTCTCCCAGCGAATAGCCTCTTCTACCGCTTGAGGTATCAGCGAGCGATCCGCTTTAACCGCTTCGAGCTGTTCGGGATTAGTGAGCAACCCGTACAGCAGATTACCGGTTGAGCGGTAAGTGGTTTCGGCGCCGGCCGGCGAAATCAACAACAGAAATGGCAATATCTCTTCATCCGACAAACGATGACCGTCCAGCTCTGCGCCGACCATTTCAGAAATCAGGTCAGTGCCACCCGGATGTTGACGGCGATCGGCAATAATCTGCTTGAAGAATTCTTTAAGCACCCGCGCCGCTTCCAGCCCACGCATCAAATCAACCTGAATCGATATTTCTTCGATGGCGCGGCGACGAAACCAATCGCTATGCTCAAGCGGCACGCCGAGAATTCCTGCAATGACTTTCACCGGAAAATCCAGCGTGAATTGCTTGGCCAGATTCGCATGCCCATCGGCTTTAAAACTATCGATTTGCTCCTGAATAACCTGCTTTACCAAACCATCCTCCCAGAGCGCCAGCACCTTGGGACGGAATGCTTGCGCAACCAGCGCGCGATGCTGTGTGTGCTCAGGCGGATCCATTTCGATAATGGAATGACCGAAAATCTGCCCAATTAGCTTCTCTTGACCGGTCGATGTGAAAATCGTCGGATCTCTCAGCGCTTCAGTGACAGTTTTATAAGTATAAAGCCCGTAACTAGCCGGCGTTTCGGGATCGCCCTTCTTCCACACAGTGAGATCCGATGGCATCCGCTGCTCGCCGCTCGCAATAGCCATCGCTTCCGCTGCCATATCGACGGGCACATGACGAATCACACCACCCTGCTCGCGATACTGTTTCCAGGTTAGGTAAGGATCGAGTTGCCCAGCGCCGGTTGCGTTATCAAACGCCTTGGCCGCATCGAATTCCGGCGCATCGTCCAACCACGTTTCCGGGAGGGTTAAGTTCATCGAGCGAGCAGCAATAGTCATCAATCAATCCTTAAAGTGAAGGGTAAGATTTTATATATCTGCTTATACATACGCCTGGGTTCAGTGACAAGTTACAATAAATTTATGTGCGTATTGAGTGTGATTAGGCTCGCTGCAGTCGAATTAAGTACGAAAAATAAGCGTACTTATTTTTTCTGTGCAAACGGCCCGGACTGCATTTTATCCCACACGCTAGTCGGCAATATCCGCGATAATTTCGGCAGTATTTTTGCCGATGCCGTGACCGGGTAGCGCGCTTTCGGTTTTTCGGTTTCAATGGCGCGAATGATGGTGTCGGCAACGTCCTGTGCGGTTCCTGCCATCGCAGCCGCCATTTTTGCAGCCCCGGTTGGTTTCGCCGATTCGGCCTGCGAGGTCATGGAGAAGTACGCTTTCAAGCCCTTGCCATAGACTGCATTGTTCAGCCATTCCTGCGCGGTGTGCGTCACCGATGTTTTCAGGAAGTTGGTCGTGATCCAGCCCGGCTCGACCAGTGCGACGTCGATGTTTTGCGAAGCGATTTCCATGCGTAATGCATCAAATGCGCCTTCCAATGCAAATTTGGAGGCCGCATAAATGCCTTGGAATGGACTTGAGATCAAGCCCAGCATGCTCGACAGCGTAACGATCAAGCTGCGGTTGCTCGGATCGATATGTTTGCGCAAATACGGCAATGCGGCACGCGTCATCGCCAAGGTGCCAAACACATTCACGTTGAATTGTCGGCGCACGCGCTCGTCGTCAACCAGCTCGATCGGTCCGGGCTGTGCGTAGCCCGCATTGTTGATCAAGCAATTCAGCCGATATCCGGCCTTATCCATCTGCTCCAGTGCGGCGTCGATCGATGCGCTATCGCAGATATCGATAACGAGTTTCATATGGGCGTTGCTGGGCAGATCGGCCATCAACGCTTCGGTTTGCGCGGTCGCAATAACAGTATGTCCGCGTGAAGCCGCTAGTGTAGCGACTTCTTTGCCAATGCCAGCCGAGGCCCCGGTGATTAGAATAGTGCGCTTGATGGTCACAAGAATTTGCTCCTGGCTAAGTAAGATTAAGTCGGGTTATGCAGGTTGTTTTAGTTTGCGTCGAATGGTCACGATATTGAAAATAAGAAATGCGCTCGACAGTGCGATGGTGCTGGTAAGAATGAGACCGGTATGCTTTTCCGGTGGCAGCGCAGGGTTCATGTTTAAATAAATAATCACTGCCAGCATAAACAGATAATTGCCCAGATAGAATGCGAAACTCCACAGGCAACGGTTTGGCAGCTGGAGTGCAGGCTTGTGTGCAATGCCGCGGCTCAGCAAGTACTTATCGATAAGTTGGTTCGGATAAACCATTGCAAATATCGTTACCAGCCAACCGAAATAATTCCACAGTGGAATGTCGTAATACCACGCGCCTGCAGTGGTAATCCAAAAATAAATTTTACCGAGAAACCAATATTCGCCCAAATGGGCGATAGGGTCGATCACTAGATCGGCCCAGGTTGCGATGATGCTGGCGAGCAGCGCTACTTTCACCGAATTCAGCAGCAGCATATTTTCGGCGCGCTCGATATTGTTTGGTCCTTTGCGTAATGGCGATAGCAATGTGTATGCGAGCGATTGTGCGAAATAGGCCATCCCACAAAAGCCTAGCGACGCGAATAATGGAATGCCGCCAATCCATAATTCATCCGGGAAGTTTGTCGGGTAATACTCGTACCACGAAAAGGGAAAGCCGGTACGAATGCTGACAAACTCTGAAAACCATGCGACAAACGTGGCGACTACAGACCAGATAAACATACGCAACCAGCCACGCTCGGCTATCGCAAGAAATACGAAGCCAAGAAACATGGCCATGACATAGGGCCGATGTGTAAACAGCGCGATTAAATAGCTCATTATTATTTTCTCCGTTGAATTTGTTTATCCCATCGCACGCGCTAGCCGCGATTCCACCATCCACCACCGTACATAAACGACATCAGTTTTTCCATTTGCTGCACGGTTTTGATCTTGTAGGGAAACCATGCGATTTCGCGCGGACGATCGCGCGCTTCGACCATCAGCGATTGCGTGTAGCAGAATGCTCGCAGGCCGTGCTCGTTGCCATGACGGCTGCCGACGCCGCTTTGTTTGATGCCGCCAAACGGCAGGCCGGGTACGCCCGCATTCAAAATACAATCGTTGACGCAGACATTGCCGGATTCGAGACGCGAGGCGATCTCGATGCCCTGGTTGATGTCGCGAGTCCACACGCTGGCGTTCAAACCGTATTCGCTGTCGTTCGCGAGTGTGATCGCTTCTTCAATCGTATTGAAGGTCATCACGCACGCGACCGGGCCGAAGGTTTCCTCGGTCATGATTTTCATGTCGTGATTGACGTTGGTTACCAGCGTGGGTGAAAAATATAATCCGGTCGAGGAGGGGATTCGCGTGCCGCCGGTTTCAATTTTCGCGCCCTTAGCAATCGCATCGGTGATTTGCGATTCGACGATATGAATTTGATTCGGGCCGATGAAAGGGCCGTAATCGAGCGATTCGCGCGGCGTATCCGGCCCGGTGCGAATCGAGCGAATTTTTTCAGATAATTTGCGATTGAATTCCGCCGCAATTTCTTTTGCAACGTAGATGCGCTCCACCGACATGCAAACTTGGCCGGTCATAAAACACGAGCCCCATGCGGCAGCATTTACAGCGCGATCGATATTGGCATCTTTCAATACGATCATCGGATCTTTGCCGCCGAGTTCGAGCAGTACCGGTGTCAGACGTTTGCTGGCGCGCTCCATCACGCGTCTGCCGGTTTGACACGAGCCAGTTACGGCGACCATATCGACGTGATCGACCAGCGCGGCACCGGTCGCGCCTTCGCCACTCAAGCAGTACAGTACATCGGGCGGCAATACGCGATTAAGCGCATCGACGGTGTATTTAACGGCCAGCGGTGTGATTTCGGATGGTTTAACCAATACCGCATTGCCGGCGAAAAGTGCAGGCAACACATCGCTCATGGCGAGATTAAGCGGCGCGTTCCACGGCGAGATAACGCCGACTAAACCACGCGGCTTATACGAAACAATACCTTTTTTGCCGAATAGCGGCGTGGTACCGACCTTGTAAGATTTTAACCATTTGGCGCTATGCTTTGCATAGTGGCCGATATCCGAGCAAATCGAGAAAATTTCGCCGATAACATCGAACGGCGCTTTGCCGGTTTCGCGCGTGAGCGCTTCTTTAATTTTATCTTTGTCTTTAATGAATTCTTTGCGCGCCAGTTTCATCAGGCGCGCGCGCTCTTTTATCGGCAGTGCGGCCCACTTCTGTTGCGCCACTCGGGCGCGCTTGGCGCGCTCGATAACCGCCGCTTCGTCTTCGATCGCTAAAGTTGCAATAACCTCTGCGGTATTTTTATCTAGCACTTGAATAGTGGTCATAATCGCTTCCGATAAATTATTTTCTAATTTCGATGCCGCTGGTCGGCATTAAATTGGAAATCACAGTTTGTGAAAAACGTTTGGTTGTGTGGCTACAGCTATTTGTCGGCCCGTTCGGGCATGTTATTGAGCGCCTGCGTTTTTGCCCACTGGTAATCTACTTTCCCATTGGGTGTTTCTTTAAATTCAGTGATTACTAGGTCTCTAGGAATTTTATAACCTGCTATATATTGTCGACAATGATCCTTCAATTCTTCAAGCATCAGCTTTTCGCCAGGCATCAATTCAATCACCGCGACAACCCGTTGTTGCCAAACCGGATCCGGCACGCCGACGACGGCGCAGCGCTTAATCGCTGGATGTAGCAATGCAGCGCGCTCGACTTCTTCGACGTAGATTTTTTCTCCGCCCGAATTGATACATTGAGAATCGCGGCCCACTAATGTGAAGCTGCCGTCCTGTTCTACTTTAACGCGATCTCCCGCCAGGACCCAGCGCACGCCGTGTTTATCGGTTTTGAAAACCTCGGCGGTTTTTTTCGGATCGTTGTAGTAGCCGAGTGGGATAAAACCCTTCATGGCTAAATGCCCGATACGTCCAGTCTCGGTAGGTTCAATCACATTCAGATCATCGTCCAAAACCGCCATCATTGCACTGGCCTTGAACTGTTGTCCGTCCGTTTTGTGACCGGAGCCGGCGCCCTGCGCAGCGGCGCCTATTTCTGAGCCGCCGATTCCCACAGCGATCGTAACCTTGTCGCCGAATGCATCGCGCAATAGCTGGTGCGCCGTTTCCGAAAGCAGGGCACCGCCCGAATAAATAAAGCGCAAGCTGCTGGTATCGTATTTCGACTGCATTTGTTCGTTGGCTATGGGTCGCGCCATCGCATCGCCGATAATATTCAGTAGATTTATTTTTTGGCTTTCGATAATACCGAGCACCTCTTTGGGATTCATGCGCTTCGATGCTGGAATGGCAGCGAGCCCGCCGCGCAGCAAGGCGATAATCGCCGAGAACTGTCCGCCTCCATGCATCAGCGGTGATAGTGCGAGGTTGCGCGGCGCTTTATTGGCAAGGTTTGCGTACTGCAGAATATCTTCGGGCTTTTGGGTGGCAGCATTGACAACGACATTGTGATAAAAATCGAAATGTCGCCACATCACGCCTTTCGGCATGCCGGTGGTGCCGCCGGTGTAAATCAGCAGAATATCGTCATCGCTGCGCTCGGCAAATCCGCGAGTTGCTGGTTGATTCGATAATGCCATTTCATACGAGGTGTCGTTAGTCGTATTTGGCGTGTCGCCTTCTTCCAGGCAAAGGTAAGTTTTAAGCGCCGGAAAACCGGGCTTCAATTCTTCGACGAGCGGTGCAAACGATTGTTCGTAGACGAGAGCTTTCATATCGGAATGCTCCCAGATATACCGCAGCTCGTGGCTGACGTAGCGGAAATTGATATTGACGACCGATGCGCGGATTTTCCAGCACGCCAGCAACGCCTCTATCCATTCGGCGCGATTGTACGAATAAACACCGACATGATCGCCGGCGCCAATGCCTTGCTCTTGCAAATAATGCGCGAGCTTATTGGCGCGCTCATCGAGCTGTTTGCGGCTGAACAGTTTTCCGCTGGCAAACAGTACGTCAGCATTTTCGTTGGCGTCGCAAAGGGCTTCAAAGAGATCAGCTAGTTGGTAATGCATCATGTTGTATAGGGTTCTGTTTTATGATCAAGTTTGGACTTGCGTTTAGTTTTGCACGCAATATATAATACGACCATAATGTATATGTGTTGCGGAGAAAAGTCCAGTAGCTCGCCATGAAAAAGTTAAAGAGTAGTAACATTGTCGCGCGCAGCCCGCTGACGGGAAGGACGCTAGACTTTTCTCGTCGCAAAGAGGCCGGTCATAGCGTACCGGTGCGGCGCACCCATGCCGAACGCAATGCGCAGACGCGGCAGAAGATCATTGTCGCTACGGCGGAATGCATCGATCAAAAAGGTTTTCATCAGGCGAGTCTGCAGCAGGTGGCAAAGACCGCGGGTGTTACCGTCGGTGCCGTCCAACATCATTTCGCTAGCAAATTCGATCTGTTGGAGGCCGTGGTTGAAAATTGCTTTCAGCAACTCACCCAAACCGTGCGGCAATTGGATTTTTCCGACAGTTTAGATGTTGAAGGCCGCATTGAAATGTTTGTTGGCGCTTGCTGGGATTTTTGCAGCTCGTCGTATTATCAGTCAGGGATCCAAATATTGCTCGGGATGCGCGGCGAGGGCATTGGTGATTACGAAAGTTGGCTGAATCGCACGTTGGGCGATTTGGTCGGTGAAGGGTTCAGTTTGTGGCAGCAAGTGTTCGAAGATGTTGAGTTAAGCGACGAAGAGTGTTTCGATCTGTTGCTGTTTCTATTTTCGTCGTTGAGCGGAATCGCTATGTTTCACCGAATAAGTCAACAGCAAGATCGGCTGGCAAGCGACCTTCGAGAACTCAAAGATTTATTACTTCTGAAGTTTAACAGTGTGGGTTTACGTAAGCGGTCTGGCAACGGGCACAACGGGAGAAGTTAAATATGCTCGAAAACACAGCAGTTAATGATTATCGCAAGCAGCCAAATGCCGGTGCCGCGGAGTTGAAGCATCTGCCGGGCGATTACGGTCTGCCGATAATGGGTGATGTGCCGGCGCTGTTTAAAGATTTTTTCGGGACGCTGACCAAGCGCTACGAAAAATACGGACCGGTATCGCGGTTTAATATGGCTATTCAACGCGGCGTCATGTTGCTCGACCCCGATCTGACTAAAGAAATCATGCTCGATACGGGCCGCAATTTTTCTAACAAAATGGGCTATAAAGATTCCGCCGGCGAGTGGTTCGGCGATGCGATTCTGCTGCGCGATTTTGACGAGCATCGCCTGCACCGTAGAGTATTCCAGGCTGCGTTCAAATCGGACGCGATGCGCGGTTACGTCGAAGCGATTAACGAAATCGTTGCGCAGCATTTGAATAATTGGGAAAACCAAAAAGATCTGCGCTTCGTCAACGCGATTCAGGCGCTGTTGATGAATGTTGGCGCTCGGGTTTTTTATGGCGTAACCGATCTCGGTGAAGAAGCCGACAAGATGGGCGAGGCCTTTCTGCAGATCATCTACAAAGGTATGGGATCCGTAGTAAAAATCAACCTACCGCCGTTCGGGTATTACTACGGTCAGAAAGGCAAGAAGTACATTAAAAATTACATCGGCTCGTTGATCTCTTCTCGAAGAGCTAAAGACGGCAAAGATTTCATGTCCTATCTCGTCAAAGAGAAAATGGACAATGGCGAGTACCTAACCGATGACGAACTCGTTGACCATCTTGCCTTTCTATTCTTCGCGGCTTACGACACCACCACCACCGCATTGAGTCACGCGGTAATGCATCTCGCGATGGATCAACCGTTGCAGGAAAAGTTGCGTGCGCATAGTCAATCGGTCGGCAAAGTAAATTTAGCTTACGATGAATTGGATCAGCTGGGCGACATCGAAAACGTGTTTTACGAAGCGCTGCGGTTGTATCCTTCGGTATCGTTTATTTGCCGAAGAACTATCAAAGAGTGCGAGCTGGGCGGGCAGCGTATCCCTGCTAATACCATTGTGTTTGCGCCACCGATGTTTAATCAGCGTTCGGAAAAATGGTGGACGAATGCGCAAAAATTCGATCCCGATCGTTTCTCGAAAGAGCGCGAAGAGCAAAAGCGGCATAGCCACATCTACACGCCATTCGGCGGCGGTGCGCATAAATGCATCGGCATGAACTTCGCTGCAATGAATGCCAAACTATTTTTACATCAATTTTTGTTGAAATATCGTTTCCGGTTGCCGGCAGATTATGTTCCAAAATCGAAAACCTTGCCGTTGCCGACCCCGGTCGGTCGCTTGCCAGTAATATTGGAAAAATTGTAAACAACATTAATTTCTTAAAAGTTTAAAAGTTTAAAAGTTTAAAAGAACATCAATTTTTTAAAAGAGAGTTATGCGATGCCTATTCATTACCAGAAAAATGATGAACATATTGTACTGATAACGATCGATCGCCCCGAGGCGAAAAATGCCTGCGATATGTATCACTTTAGAGATCTATCGAAAGCGTGGCACGATTTTAATGCAGACCCCGATGCGTGGGTGGCGATTGTCACCGGTGTTGGCCGCAACTTTATGGCCGGTGCAGATTTAAAAACGTTTATCCCACAAGTGACCAAGCTGCAAAAAGAAATTGCTGCGGGTGGCGTTGCCGAAGTCGATGGCTGTCGTTTGAGCGACGCGGTCGATGCAGTATTGCGTAAAGCGAAAATATTCAAACCAATCATTGCGGCGATCAATGGCCCATGCGTTGCCGGTGGTATGGAAATGCTCGGCGGCGTGGATATTCGTATCGCCACTGAAAATGCCAGCTTTGGCGTACTCGAGCCGCGCCGCGGATTGTTTGCCGGCGGTGGCACCACGGCGCGATTGCCGCGTCAGTTGAATTTCCCGGCGGCGATGGAATTTTTGCTGACTGCAGAAAAATTTCCGGCCAAACGCGCGCTGGAGCTCGGGTTAATTAACGAGATCGTTCCGGAAGATCAGCTGTTAGAGAAAGCGTACGATTGGGCGCGCCGCATTACCGTCAATGCACCACTCGCGGTGCAAGCGACCAAGGAAAGCGTGTTGCGCGGGCTGCAAGGCACGTTGACCGAAGCGTATAAAATTGAATCGGAAGTCGGTGCCAAAGTTTTCGCCAGTGAAGATGCAAAAGAAGGCCCGCGCGCGTTTGCGGAAAAACGCGAACCGAAATGGACCGGGAGATAAGTGACGATGAAGCGAAATATTCCCTGCATTATCGGCGTTGCACAACACACTTGGCATCCGGCCAATGGCGACTCACCAGAACCGTTAGAGCAGTGGGCGCTGATGGCGAAGGCGGCCGCGAAGGACGCCGGTAATGAGGGTTTAATCAGCGCGATCGATGAGCTGGATGTCATTTACAGCATCAGCTGGGCTTATGACAACGCCGCACAGCAATTGGCTGACAAACTGGGTATTAGCTCGTGTAAACAAAAGCTGTCGGGATTGAGCGGCACCTCGCCGCAAAAGTTTATTAACGAAGCGGCGGAGCAAATTCTGCGCGGCGAAACACAACTCGCGCTGGTCGTTGGCGGCGAAGCGCTGGCCACTAAAAAGCGCGCGAAAAAAGCAGAGCGCGATTTGGGGTGGACCAAGACCGAAACTAAACAGCGGTTGCCATTTGATGATATGCCGCACCCAAGCGAAATCGCGCACAAGTTTTTTCAGGCTTACCTAACGTTTTCGATATTGGATAGCGCGCGGCGCAAACACCACGGTCTCACTCTGACGGAAAATCAGCAGCAGGAAGCTGAAATGATGGCGCAGCTGAGCCAGATCGCCGCAAAAAATCCTGATGCGTGGTTTCCGCGCGGCTATTCCGCCGACGATTTATTGTCGACCGACAAAGGCAATCGCCCGGTCGTTTCGCCGTATACGAAATTGATGATGGCGTTTATGGACGTTGACATGGCCGCCGCCGTGATTATCGCCAGCGAGGAGAAAGCCGATGAACTCGGCGTGCCGCAAGATAAGCGTATTTATCTGCACGGCTGGTCGTATGCGCGCGAGCCGATCTACATGGCCGAGCGCCCCGAGTTGTGGCATTCGCCGGCGATCGAGTTCGCCACCAAACAAGCAACCGCAATGGCCGGCGTGAAAGCTGCCGACATCAAACATCTCGATGTGTATAGTTGCTTCCCGGCATCGCTGAATTTTACCCGCGATGCATTGGGGATTACCGATGCCGCGAAGCCGCTGACGGTGACCGGTGGCTTGCCGTACTTCGGTGGCCCAGGCAATAACTATACGACGCACTCGATTGCTTCGTTGGTCAAGACGCTGCGCAACGAGCCGAATGAATTCGGTGCCATCACCGGCGTCGGCATGCATCTAACCAATCATGTTGTCGGCGTGTATTCTGCGCAACGACCGGCCGATACACTGCAAGCGCCCGATTATTCTCTGGCGCAACAGCATATGGAAACGTTCGGCAAGAAAACCATCGATGCCAATGCCGATGGCGAGGCGACAATCGCTGCCTATAGCGTTCTCTACAATCCGGAAGGCGATATGGCGTACGCGATTTGCGATTTGGAAAACGGTCACCGCTGCTATGCGGTCTGCCGCGATCCGGCATTGGTCGCTGCGATGAATACGGAAGAATGGATCGGCAGAAAAGTGCAGTTGAGCGCGAAAGAAGCGGTCAATTACATCGTTGCTTAATATTTGTTAAGCGCGGGCCATCGTTAAAAGATAACGTTTGAGGTAACCATGACGTCAACAATGCAGGGGCTCCGGGGTATCCGGGTTATCGATTTCAGCGGTCACGATGGCAGTCGTTGGATCTCCGGTCATTATGCGAGCAAAATGCTGGTCGACGTCGGTGCCGAAGTTATCAAAGTAGAAAGTAGCGATGGCGATATTCTGCGCCATTGGTCGGCGAGCAATGGTCATGTCGAAGAAGACGGCGCTTTCTTTCGCTTTCTGAATGCGGGCAAGCAATCGATAGTCGCTGCGCCCGACGACGACGCCATTTTAAAATTGCTCGCGACCGCGGATCTGGTCATCGATGCGTGCGATAGCGTGTCAGCGAGCCATCAAATAATCGATCGCTTAAATTTGTGCGAGCGTTTTCCCGGCCTCGTGGTGTTATCGATTTCTCCGTATGGGCGCACCGGGCCATACGCCAACGATCGCGCCACTGAATTTACGATTCAAGCCGATTCGGGCGCGTTGGGGATGCGTGGCCAGCGCGATCGCGAGCCGTTGATGGCCGGTGCTAAAACCACCGAATACGTCGGCGGTACCTTTGCTGCAGTCGCTGCGCTCGCCGCCGTGATGCGCGCAAAAACTACTGGCATGGGCGAATTTATTGATTTCTCGTTGTTCGAGATTTCCAATTTATCCGGCACCAGTTATTCGGACATGATGTCGAGCTTATGGGGCCGGCCGCCGCTCAAAGGCGCTGTGCGTTCATTCGAATCGCCATCGATCGAACCGACCAAAGACGGTTGGGTCGGCTTCGCAACCAATTCGTATCAACAGTACAGCGACTTTTTGGTGATGATTGGTCGCACCGATTTGCTGGAGCAAAAAGATTTAGCGATGGCAACCGGGCGCTCGAAGCGCATGGTGGAATGGAGCGCCATCGTGCACGGCTGGATGAAAGCGCATACCACCGAAGAAGTGCTTGAGTTAGCCGCGTTACTGCGCATTCCGGTCGCGCCGCTCGGCAACGGTAAATTGGTATTTGAACACCCGCAATTGCAGGCGCGCAAAGTATTCGTCGAGAATCCCTGTGGCAAAAATCATTCGCAACCATTTTTACAACCGCGTCCGCCGTGTCTTTACAACGGACAATCGTTGTTTCCATTACGTCCGGCACCGGCGTTAAACGAACACAGCGCCAATCTATCCAGCGATCGCGGCGTCGCCAGAAATGTCCCCGGCATTGCGCCGACGCAGATTAAAACACCGGAGCTGCCGTTAAAAGGCATTCGCGTTTTCGATGCTACCGCGTGGTGGGCCGGCCCGGCCGCAACACAGATGCTTGCGCATTTGGGCGCCGAAGTCATTCACGTCGAATCGATTCAACGCTTGGACGGTTCGCGCATGATGGGCGGCGAGCATGTTGGCAAATCGAATTGGGTCGAATACAGCTCGATGTTTTTATCGGCCAACAGCAATAAGCGCGGCATCACATTAAATTTGGAAGATCCCGATGGAGTCGCGATAGCAAAACAACTAATCGCCGAATGCGATATTTTCGTCGAGAATTTTTCGCCTCGCGTCATCAAAAAATTCGGACTCGATTGGGAAACCGTGCGCGCGCTCAATCCGAAATTAATCATGATTCGGATGCCGGCGTTTGGTTTGGATGGCCCGTGGCGCGATCACGTCGGTTTCGCGCAAACGATGGAACAGATTTCTGGTTTGGCGTGGGTGACCGGCTACGTCGACGATCAACCGCGCATTCAACGCGGCCCGTGCGATCCGATGGCGGGCATGAACGCTGCGTTCGCTGCATTGGTGGCGTTGCAGGAGCGCGCGGTAACGGGCGAGGGCGCGTTGATCGAATGCTCGATGGTCGAAGGCGCATTGAATGCCGCCGCCGAGCAAATCGTCGAGTACAGCGCGTACGGCAATATTTTGCAGCGGATGGGCAATCGCAGTGCCGACGCGGCACCACAGGGCGTGTATTACTGTAAAGATCACGAAAAAAAGAACGAACAATGGTTGGCGCTATCGATTGAAACGCAAGCGCAATGGCTCGCGCTATGCGAGGCGATGGCCGATGTCGAATTGGCGAACGATCCAGCGCTGCAAACGCTCGCCGGTCGCGTCGCCAATCACGATCGTATCGATCAACGCGTGCAAGCGTATCTCGCCGCGCAACCGTTGGAAGAAACTTTGGCGCAATGGCGCGAGCGCGGTATTCCGGTCGCGCCGGTGCGCTCGAATGTGAGAGTGGTTCAGCATCCGCAAGTACTGGCGCGCGGTTTTTATCAAGAGCTAACGCATCCGGTTGTCGGCACGCATTTGCACGTTACGGTGCCGTTCACATTCCAAAGCCAACAGCAGCATCAGTTGCCGTGGCTACGAAATCCTGCGCCGACATTGGGAGCGGATAATGTACAGGTGTTGAAAGGTATACTCGGGCTCGATGAACAACGCATCGAGGCATTGAAAGCAAAAGGCGTTATCGGCGATGCATTACCGAGCACGCAAAAAAATAATCTGGCGTAAGACCGCCGAATTTTAATAGCCGTGCAAGTTTTTATTAACGAATAATTAAATAGGAGTATTTTCCATGTCGGTACCGAATCAGTTTGAATGGTTTACTGGAAATATTGATCGTGCGCGCGTAACGGATGTGTACGAAAACGCAGACTTGATGTCCGGTCAAGTGTGGAAAGAGTTTACCGACGCGATAGCGGCTGCCGGTGCCGAGATGATGCGCCCCGATATTCCTGGCGATCCCGTTTCGCGCGCTTCTGCGTTTCGTCATTTGATGGTATTGCTGGGCACTGGCATCAATCAAATGTTGATGACATCGAGCCCGTACAATCCCAGCATTAAACGCTTGGTGCGAACCGATATTTTCAAGTGGGGACTGGATTGCCCGGACTGCGTTTATCGCAGCACCGAAGTGCGCGGCGATCTGACGTATCGGCTCACCGGTAAAGTTGAAAAAGCCTGTTACTTAGGTTTTCAAATCAACCGTGGCATGGCGGCGATCGGCAATACGCGAATCGATGCAATGCATATCGAGCCCGATGGTTCGTTTGAATTGTGGGTCGGCCCCAACGAGATGCCGGGCAATTGGCTGCGTTCGACGCCCGATTGCAATATGCTGATCACGCGCCAGTTTTTCGGCGATTGGGATAATGAGATTTTGATTCCGTTGTCGATCGAATTGGCGCCGGGACAAAATTTACCTAATCCACTACCGGATCTCGATACCGCAACGCCGGATCGCGTCGCGCAACAGATTCGGGCCTTTGGTAAATGGTTAGTGGCGAACGCTAAGTTTTGGAATGACGCGGAGCTTGATGGTCAGCGTAAATATCCGAATAGCTTTGAAGCACCGAGTGTTAAAACCGCGAGCGGCGGTGCAGCCGAAAATTGTAATGCGTGGGGACACTTTAATTTAGAGCCCGGCCAGGCGATGATTATCGAAGTGGAGCCGGTACCGTGTCTGTATTGGAGTCTGCATGTCGGTAATTTCTGGTGGGAATCGCTCGAATACGCTGAGCATCACACCAGCATCAATCACCACCAAGCGCAGATCGATGATGATGGTGTGTGCCGCATGGTGTTGTCGCCGATCGATCCGGGTGTGCCGAATTGGCTCGATACGTTGAATCATCCAAGTGGTCCGTTGCTATTTCGCTGGGTGGTATCGCAAAGTCAACCGAACGCGGCGAAGACGACGGTGGTGCCGATCGAAGATGTGCACAAATATTTGCACCCGAACACACCGAAAATGTCTGCGCAACAGCGCGCAGCGGTCATTGCCGGTCGTCATGCGGCGGTATTAAAACGCTTTCAGCTGGTTTAATTTTTAAATTCAATGAGGAGAAGTTGATGCGTTTTTCTTGCTCACTACCGGTCGACGATACCGGCAACGATGATTTTTTGTCGATTGCTGCAATTACCGAAATGGTTCAGGCGATGGATAAAGCGGGTCTCGATGCTACTTACGTGACCGATCATCCGGCACCGAGTGGGCGCTGGATGGCTCACGGTGGTCATGCGACGCTCGATCCGTTTGTGACGTTATCGATCGTCGCGACCGCGAGCCAACGCATTCGCTTGCATACGCATATTTTGGTATTGGCGTATCGCAATCCATTTGTGGTCGCCAAATCGGTCGCGACGCTCGATCGCTTATCGGGCGGACGCTTTATGATGGGCATTGGTACCGGCTATTTGCGGCCCGAGTACGCGGCGCTCGGCGTGCCGTTTGAGGAGCGCGGCGCGCTCACCGACGAAGCGATCGACGTGCTGCGTAAAGCATGGACCGGCGAGCCGGTTGCGTACAAAGGTAAATACTTTGAGGCGCGCGATGCGGTGGTACAGCCGACACCGGTGCAAACACCGTTACCGATCTGGGCCGGTGGCAACAGCAATCGCGCAATCCGCCGTGCGGTCGAATTGTGCGAAGGCTGGAGCCCGTTCCCGACCGAAGCGGAAATCAGCGCATCGGCGAAAACCGATGAACTGTCGAGCATGGAACAACTGCGCGAAAAAATTAACTACGCGCACGAACTTTGCGAAAAAAATGGTCGCAAGGCGCCGCTGGAAATTTGTATGTCCACGTTCGGCAACAGCTCGCAGAAACCGCATTCGCTCGGTGAAGCCGCGAAAATGATCGACGAATACTCGGCGCTTGCGGAAGCGGGCGTTACCTGGTCGACGATGACGGTACCGTCGCCGAGCCGTGCTGCATTTATCGAAAATGTGCAATGGTTCGGCGAAAACGTTATCGCCAAAATTCCGAAATAGTCTCACCCAAGGATGCGCTGCTTAAGCTCCCTCTCTCTGCGGGCCCTAAAGGGTCTAAAGGAGAGGGTGTTCTGGCTTAATGTAACCGGGCATTTTGATTAGAGGCACTAAAGATTGGATCGGCAAAACCTACTGCCACCCATACCGCCGCGCATACCAACCCTTCATCATTTGTGTCAGTAACAGATAACCAAATAATAATGCACCGAGCATCGGGAAGTAGCTGAGCGGTAGCGCCTGCAATTTAAAATAACTGGCGAATGGGCCCATCGGTAGGAAAATGCCGACGGCCATCATGCATACCGTCATGCCGATCAGCGGTGCGGCTTTGGGGAAACGGAATGCGCTGCGTGCGAATCATATGCACGATCAACGATCGCGTAACTATTAACCTAGCATCTAAACAGTTAGCTGACGCTGGAAGCGGTGCCGGTCGCGTTGGTATTCGCCTGCGGCGCGAACGGTTTGGCGCTGCTGATCAACGACATGATCACCGCTGCGGTATACGGCAGCGATTGCACGACGATCGCGCAAATCCATAGTCGCACATCGTTGGAGTTGGAGTAGGGCAGCATCGCAACGCCGATCGCTGCGGCCCATAGCAGCGTGGCGATCGTGAATTCTTCGGATACCAATAACAGCGCAAACCACCACGATTCGCGATCCTTCAATTTCGGCGTGCGTAGGAATGGAATTTTTTGCGTGAATATTCCGTACAGCATCGCTTTTGAAATCATGTAGCTCAACGCCAAACCCGCAAGCGCGGCTTGGATCGTCGTGATTTGATCGGTGCCGACGCGCCGTCGATACACGAAGTACAACTTCAACAGTTTAAAGAAAAATAATACCAGCGGCAGGATCGCGTACACCGCGAGCGGTGGATCGATTTTGCGCGGCCACATAATCATCGCGCCCGACCACAGTAGTGCGCCGAACGTGAAAAATAAATTGACGCCATCGGCGATCCACGGCAGCCAGCCGGCGATAAAGTGATAACGCTGGCCGAGCGTCAGCCGCGTCTCGGCGCCAAAAAATAACGGCCGCGCGTATTTGCGCATGATCTGCACCGCGCCGTATGCCCAGCGGAAACGCTGCTTGCGGTAATCGATAAAATTATCGGGAATTAAACCTTTGCCGTAACTCTGTTCGATATACGCTGCTTCGTAGCCGGCGTGGAACACGCGTAGGCCGAGTTCGGCATCTTCGGTAATCGTGTCCTCGCCCCAGCCACCGAGATTTTCCAGTACGCTGCGGCGCACCATCGTCATCGTGCCGTGTTGAATAATCGCATTGCGATCGTTGCGCGTGACCATGCCGATATGGAAGAAGCCCTGGTATTCGGCGTTGCACATTTTTTTGAACAGCGTTTCGTCGCCGTCGCGATAATCCTGCGGCGCCTGCACGATGGCGATATTCGGGTTTTGGAAATGTGGCACCAAATCGCACAGCCAATTCGGATCGACCTGATAATCGCTGTCGATCACGGCGATAATTTCGGCATCGGCAACGGTATTGCGTAAACCGAAATTGAGCGCGCCGCCTTTGAAGCCTTCCAAGGGGGCAACGTGGAAGAAGCGAAAGCGTGGATCGTGCACTTGTTCGCAATACGCTTCGACCGGCTTCCAGACTGCTTCGTCTTTCGTATTGTTATCGATAATCAGTACTTCAAAATTATCGTAATTGAGTCGCGCCAACGCCTCGATCGTTTCGATCACCATCTGCGGCGGTTCGTTGTAGCAAGGTACGTGAATCGATACTTTGCGGCGGATGCCGTTACCGAGCTCTGGCGCGGGGCCGAACGGACGGCGGCGACCGATCATCCACACCGCTTCGGCCCACTCGTGCGCTTCGATCAACAACACCGTGGCGACGCCGATTGCACTGAGCGACAAAATAACGCCGAGAATAATCGTTGCAGTGGACGCGTACGGATCGAGAATTTGATACGCGATATACACCAATAGCGAGGTCGTGATAAACGCAATGACGCCGAGAAAACTCAGCGCGCGCTTGCGCATTTTTTTGGCGTCGACCAAAAACATCAAGAAGGTCAAAATCGATAACGCGATCGTGCTGGCGACCAGCGTGCGCCATTCCGGAATCGGCTGCAGCGGCCCTTTCAATGCAAATTTGAGTTGGCGGTCGGCGTTAAATACGCCCCAGTACGCGCCGACCGAGCCTTCCTGTTGCATTTTCCACGGCTGGTCGAATGCTTCCATGATGAAGTAGTCGTAATTTTTTTTGTCGGCGATGGCGATAAAGTTGCGTAGGAATTTACCTTCCAGCGCATCGGATGCCTGCGCTTGGCCACGCTCGCGACCGCGGCTTGGCCAGCCGACCTCGGCCATCAAAACCGGTTTGTTCGCGTAATATTTTTTCAACTCGCCGTACGACGCGACGATATCTTCGTTGGCGTGCTCGGCCGCCTGGCCTTTCCAATACGGCAGGAAGTGCGCGCCGATAAAATCGGCAGTCTCGCCGAGACGCGGTGTCTTCAGCCAAAAATCCCACGAGTCCGCGGTCGAAGTCGGCACTTTGCGGCGCAGACCTTGACGCACGTAGTTGATGTAGGAAATCAAATCCTCTTCGGAGAGTTCTTCGCGCAGCATTGTTTCGTTGCCGACGATAATCCGATCGACATTGCGGTTGGCGTTGACGACTTCGATCAATCGATCGAGTTCTTTCAGGTTCAGCTCGCGGTTGTCGGTGAGCCACGCGCCGAGGGTGACTTGCAAGCCATGGCGCGCAGCGAGGCGCGGAATGTCGCCGAGAATACCGTCCACCGAGTAGGTGCGAATATGCTTGGTGTGCTGCGCGAGCAGCAGCATGTCTTCCTCGATCTGTTCAACGCTGGGGTAGCGGCCTTCGATCGGGCTTTGATCGGCGCGGTACGGCGAGTAAGCAAAGCCGGCGATTTGTTTCGGCCACTGCGGGACTTCCTCGGGCCGGTTCAGTAACGCCCAAGCCCCCAGCGTAATCGCGGATAGGCTGAACAACACGAAAATAGCGTGAAACAGATTGGTGTAAGAACGCTTGGGATTGGCCATACCTGATCCATATTGAGGGGGCAGCAGACGTCTTTTATCCAGATTGTAAGCAGCGATATTCTAGGGTAAACCCGTTAATGAGGGCAGCGTACCAATTAATGGTGACAACGTACCAACTCATGGGAACAGCGTACCAGTGCGCTGCCCGCTTAAGAGTTGGCCGCGGGCGTAGTCGACATTCTACTTTTTAACCACGCCACCACCACCGGCAACAGCGAGAGCGCGATGATCAGCAGAATCACCAGCGTTAAATTCTTTTGCACGAACGGAATGTTGCCGAAGAAATAACCGGCGAGCGTCAGCGATATGATCCACAGCAGCGCGCCGCCGACATTGAACGCTTGAAAGCGCGCGTAGCTCATCGACGACACGCCGGCGACGAAAGGGGTAAAGGTGCGTAGGATCGGCATAAAGCGAGTGATTACGAGGGTTTTGCCGCCGTGCTTTTCGTAAAACTGATGCGCGCGTTCGAGCGCGGCGCGATTGAAGAAACGCGAGTTGGGCCACAAAAAAACTTTCGGGCCGAGATAGCTGCCGACCGCGTAATTGACCGAGTTGCCGAGAATGGCCGCGATACAAAGCAGCACGATCAGTAGTGGCAGGCTCAGCGCGCCGCTTGCGGCAAACGCACCGACCACAAACAGCAGCGAATCGCCGGGCAGAAACGGCAATACCACCAAGCCGGTTTCGCAAAAAATAATCGCAAATAAAATCGCATACACCCAAATGCCGTAATCGGCGATGACTTGGCCAAGCGCTGCGTCCAAATGCAGGAAGATGTGCAGCAGTTGTGCGATGAAATCCATGTGAGGTTCCGTGCTGAAGTGGAAGGGGCATAATCCGGGCGAGACTGTACCGAGATTCGGCGATAATTACCACCGTGGCGAGGCTGGTGTGGCGGCGATAATTACTGCTACGATGCGCGCCGAATCGGAGCGGTTGCGGCGCGGCATGACATCCCTAGCGAACACCAAAATTATTCTTGCAGTTTACGGATTGGCGCTGCTGTTAGCGGGTGCTGCGCTGTGGTTTTTTTGGGCGTTGCAAGCTCGCCCTGCGGTGTTGCCGGACATGGCTTCGAGTGCTCATAAGCTGCAATGCGCATCGTACAGTCCGTTCGCCAAAGATCAATCGCCGCTGGTGCCGTTTACGATTCGCGCCGAGCAGGTCGATACCGATCTAGCGCTGCTCGCTAAATATTTTAACTGCGTGCGCACCTATTCGGTGACCGGCCTTGACGACGTGCCGGCGTTGGCGCAGAAGCACGGTTTAAAGTTGATGCTAGGCGCCTGGGTAAGCGCCGATCAGGCAGCGACGCGGCTGGAGATCGAGCAACTGGTGGCGACGGCGAATCGTTATCCCGACGTGGTGCAATCGGTGGTGATCGGCAATGAAGCGTTGCTGCGCAAGGATATTTCGGCATCGCGCCTGGCGGAATTGATCGCCGAAGTGAAAACGCGCGTGGCGCAGCCGGTGACGTATGCCGATGTCTGGGAGTTTTGGTTAAAGCATCCGCAGATCGCGCCGGTGGTCGATTTCATTACCATTCACATTCTGCCGTACTGGGAGGATCAGCCGGCGGGGATCGACGACGCACTCGAACACGTCGCTGCGGTGCGCGAAGACTTCGGCTATCGGTTTGCGCCGAAGGATATTTTTATCGGCGAAACCGGCTGGCCGAGCGCTGGCCGACAACGCGAGACCGCGCTGCCGAGCCGCATCAACGAAGCGCGATTTATGCGTGGTTTTATTGCGCAAGCCGAGCACAACGGCTGGAACTACAACTTGATCGAAGCGTTTGATCAACCGTGGAAGCGCCAGAACGAAGGCGCGGTTGGCGGCTATTGGGGATTATTCGACGCCGACCGCAACGATAAACAAATTTTGGTCGGCCCCGTTTCAAATTTGCCGGAATGGCGACAATGGGTTTTTGTATCCGGCGCGATTGCACTTGCGGCATTGTTGTTAGCGGGGCGACCGCGCAGCGTAGCATTGGCGATATGGATGCCGGTGCTCGCGTTAATCGGCAGTTTAGGTGCAACGCTGTGGTTGCAATTGGGCGTGCAGGATAATCGCAATCACTGGGAGTGGTTGTGGACCGGCTTGCTATTAGTGCTCAACGCGTTGGTATTGGCGCGCGGCGTATTGGCTTGTGGTGCGTCGGCTTGCAGCGCGCGCAGCGGTTGGCGCGAAACATTATTTGTAAAATTGGAAAATAACGCGGCCAAATTATTAGTGGCGATCGGTTTTGTCGGTGCGGTGTTGATGTTGCAGTTGGTACTCGATGCGCGTTACCGCGAATTCCCCAGTTATATTTTGTTGTTGCCTGCGATAGTTTATTTATGGCGGCCAGCTGGTGCAGCACCGCAACGCGAACTGCGTCTATTGGCGATCGTTATCGCGTGCGGCGTGCCGTCGGTGTTGTGGCAGGAAAAGTTAACGAATACTCAGGCGCTCGGTTGGGCGGCGGTGGCGATCGCGCTAACGCTTGCGCTGTGGCGCTCAAGTTGCACGATGCGCAGCGCCGCGATCCGTAATGCAAGTTTCACCAGCGTTACCGAGTAATCCCTCTCTCCCCTTTTATTGAGTAGAGAGGGTTAGGGAGACTGATTTAGAGTGCTGCATAAAAAGTTTTGACACCGTCAAGAATCGCGGTTAAAATTTTTAAAAGTCCAATCAAAGAATCACAGGGTGTTGTCGGCTACATTGACTCAGCGTGGTTTAGGATACAAACAATAACGACAGGGACGTAGCATGCTCATTCCCCCCTCCTAAATTGTTTGCTGCGGTAATCCTTTGCGGGTGCTTTTTGCTGTGCGCGCTAATATGGAATTGATACATTATCGCTAGTAGGAGAGAGTTATCTCTATTTCTAGTTGTTACCGTTTAATTGGATGCCAAATCACTAGTGTCCGGTTAAATCGTATATGGCTGTGGTGAGCGCCAGCATTGGCGCGGCCTAGCGGCGGATTTCATTTGGTGTCGATTTGAATCTCTAA
>JAYVWC010000048.1:0-46877 GCA_043786385.1 Spongiibacteraceae bacterium
AATTACATTTTTTTATCGACGGCATTAGCCACGGAAACCACTACAGAATGACAACTAACGGCTAAGCCTTGGGGGCATGTAATGACTAAGTATTATCGATATCGGGGATTGTTGTGTGCGGCATTAGCGAGCGTATCGCTATCGGCGGTGGCCGAGGATGCGGTGATCGACGCGCTTACGGGCGGCAAAGTGTCTGGCAATTTTCGTCTGCGCTACGAAGATGTCGAGGTCGATTCGACCAAAATTAAAGATGCGAGTGCGTTGACATTGCGCAGCCGGCTAGGCTACGAAACCGCACCGCTGGTCGGCATCACGGCGTTCGTTGAATTTGAGGATACCCACGTAATCAACGGTGAGGACAATTACGCGCCGGAAAATAAAAATCCGGCGCTGCCTGCTACTGCCCCGTACGATCACGCGGCGATTGTCGATCCCGAGCAAACCGAAATCAATCAAGCGTACCTGCGCTATCGCGGCGTGCCGAAATTGGATGTCGCGATCGGCCGACAGCGCATCAATATCGATAACCAGCGCTTTATCGGCGCGGTCGGTTGGCGCCAAAACGAACAGACTTTCGATGCGTTCACCGGCGTCTATAAAGGTATTCCCGATTGGAATTTTTACTACGCGTATATCGATCGCGTGCAAGGTATTTCGAGCGTCAAGCCGCTGTACAATTTTGACCTCGATAGCAGCGATAACTTGTTCAATATTTCGTACAGTGGCTTTGTGCTCGGTAAAATCACTGCTTACGGTTACTACTTAAATAACGAGGAGCCGAGTGCCGCGCTGCTGAATATCGCGCCGGACGTTAACGATCTGAACCCGGCGTTGCGCTACGAGAGCAACGATACCTACGGCATGCGCTTCGATGGCGGCTACGTGTTGCCGATTACCACGCCGATCAAACTGCTGTACACCGCCGAATACGCTGAGCAAACGTTGAAAAATCCGAAAGGCATCGACTACGACACCAAGTATTCGCTGCTCGAAGCCGGCGCGGCGTACACGACGAAAATCGGCGTGCTGTCGGCTAAAGTGGCGCAGGAAATACTGGGTTCCGATCACGGTTTGCAAGGTTTTCAAACGCCGTACGCAACCAAGCATGCGTTCAACGGTTGGGTCGATATGTTCTTGAACACACCGACCGCAGGCCTCAACGATCAGTACGCAACGCTGGCTGCCGATCTGCAACCGTACGGCGTTAAAGTGATGTTGATGTACCACGAATACTCGAAGGATTCGGGTTCCGGCGATTACGGCAACGAATTCAACGCGCAGGTGTTGAAGCAGTTCGGGCCGAATTACACGCTCGGCGTTAAATACGGTTCGTACATTGCGAACAACGATGTCGCGACGCTGATCGGTACTACCTCGAATATCGACACCAAAAAATTCTGGTTGTGGGGCGAGCTGACTTTTTGATCGATTGTTATGGTGGCACGGCTCCCATGCGGGGCGCCGTGCGCGAAAGTGGTGCGCATTCGATGTGGCTCAATATCCCGCAAAAACCTACAACTGCTTGAGAAATAGCGTAAAATTTTTTTTGGCACAATTAGTGGAGTGTATTAGTTAACAGATAGTAAGTCGTTAGCTGCAATGCAGGTAACGACAACGACAACGACAACGAAAGTGATATCGCCAATGCTGGCGATATCGACCCCGACGGGTTCGTTGGCAATGGCTTCGAGCAAAGGCGCTCATGGCGATCATAGTCCGCAAGGGTTGTGATCGCGGTGAGCGTCTTTTTTTTTGTGGAAATTTTAGTTTTATGCGGCAACTTTAGTGGGCCATCGGTATGGATAGTGCGCGTGCGACAAAGGAGGTAGCGACCGACGCAGCTGGCGATTGCTGCGATCTGGTGGTTATCGGCAGCGGCATGGCGGCGATTCGTTTGCTCGATACGCTGCGGCAGCGCGGTGATCGACGCTCAATTATGTTGCTCGGTGCCGAGCGCGCGCTGCCGTACAACCGCATCATGCTATCGCCGTTGCTCGCTGGCGAAACCGATTGGCAGCAGTTGGTCACGCACTCGGCAGAATGGTACGAGCAAAACGATATTGCACTGCGCCTTGGCGACAGCGTTAGCGCGATCGATCGCCAACAACGGCGCGTGTACTGCCACGGTGGTTACAGCATCGGTTATCACCAATTGGTGATAGCGACCGGCGCGCGCGCTGCGTTGCCGCCGCTGCCGGGTATCGAGTTGCCCGGCGTCACCGCGTTTCGCGATGTTGTCGATGTCGCGCGCTTGCAACAAGCCGGTTCGCGCGGCGGCAACGCGGTGGTACTCGGCGGCGGTCTGCTTGGTTTAGAAGCCGCAGTGGCATTGGCGGCGCGCGGCATGAGCGTGACGTTAGTGCATCGCGCTGCACAGTTGATGAATCGCCAGCTCGACGACATCGCTGCGCATTATTTACAGCGCGCGATCGAAGCGCGCGGCGTGCGTGTGATCACCGGCCGCGCACCGGTCAGCGTGCTGAGCGACGAGCAGTCACGCGCCACAGCTGTACTGTTAGATAATGGCGAGCACTTGCCAGCGGCAGTAGTCGTAGTGGCCACCGGCATTCAGCCGGTTACCGAATTGGCCGCGGCGGCGGGGCTAAATGTGGCGCGCGGCATCGTCGTCGATAACGGCATGGTCAGCAGCGATGAATCGATCTTTGCACTCGGCGAATGCTGCGAGCGCAACGGCGAAACGGTGGGCCTGGTCGCGCCGATTTGGCAGCAGGTGGAAGTGCTGGCCGCTAATTTGTGCGGCGCGCGCGAACAATTCAACGCGCGGCCGTACGTGACGATGTTGAAAGTCAGCGGCATCGATGTGCATGCGATGGGCGATATCGACTGCAGCGCCGATACGCGCGCGCTGGTGTATCAGGATCGCGAGCGCGGCATTTACAAAAAGTTATTACTGCGCGCGCAGCGCGTAGTCGGTGCACTGCTGTACGGCGATATCGTCGACAGCCAATTATTTTTTTCATTGCTTCAACAACAGACCGAGGTGGGCAGCAATTACTGTCGCCTGTTGCTGGCCGGCGAATTTTCGCCGCAACTCGATTTGGCTACCGCTTAAGGAGTATTGGCATGGCGAATACCGCTGTAAATCAATCTGCTGTTAAACAAGGTTTAATTAAGGAGCAGCGATTAGTTATCGTTGGCAACGGTATGGTCGGGCATCATTTGGTCGAGCAGGTGCTCGCCGAGCAGGCGAATGCGGGCGCGCGCGCCTGGGCGATTACCGTGATCGGCGCTGAGCCGCGTCCCGCGTACGATCGTGTGCATCTATCGGCGGTGTTCGCCGGCAGCACGCCGGCCGATTTGGCGTTGGCGACGCGCGAGCAATACGCCGCCGCTGGCGTCGATGCGATATTTGGCGATGCGGTGGCGAATATCGATCGCGAGCGTTGCACGGTTACCACCGACAGCGGTCGTGTCTACGGTTACGATAAATTAGTGCTCGCCACCGGCTCGTATCCGTTTGTACCGCCGGTGCCAGGCTCGGATCATCAGCTGTGTTTTGTCTATCGCACCATCGACGATCTCGGCGCGATTAAAGCCGCATCAGCGACTGCGAAAAAAGGCGTCGTGGTCGGCGGCGGTCTGCTCGGTTTGGAAGCGGCGAATGCATTGCGCAATCTCGGCCTCGAAACGCACGTGGTCGAATTCGCACCGCAATTGATGGGCGTGCAAGTCGATCCCGAAGGCGGCGCGATTCTGCGCACCAAAATCGAAGCGCTTGGCATCGCTTTGCACCTCGGTAAAAATACCCAAAAAATTATTGCGGGCGAGCAGCACGCACTGGCAATGCATTTTGCAGACGGTGAAATTTTAGAAACCGATTTAATCGTGTTCTCTGCGGGGGTGCGCCCCGATGATAAATTAGCGCGCGCTGCCGAAATAAAACTTGGCGAGCGCGGCGGCATCGTCGTCGATTATCACTGCCGCACTAGCGATTCGAATATTTATGCGATCGGCGAATGCGCATTGTGGGGCGGTCGAATTTTTGGTTTGGTGGCGCCGGGCTACCAAATGGCGCGCGTTGCGGCGAGCCAACTCAATGGCGGCGAATTATTGTTCCAAGGCGCCGACATGAGCACCAAATTAAAACTGCTCGGCGTCGATGTCGGTTCGATCGGCGACAGCCACACCAAAACACCGGGTGCGCTAAGCTATCGCGTGATCGACGAAGGCGCCGGCATCTACAAAAAATTGGTGGTCTCGGCCGATGGCAAACATTTGCTCGGTGCGGTGTTAGTCGGCGACAACGATAGCTACGATACGCTGTTGCAATACGCGTTAAATAAAATCGAATTACCGAAACAACCGCTCGCACTGATCGCACCGGGCGGCGGCGAAGTGCCGACACTCGGCGCCGATGCACTGCCCGATACCGCAACAATTTGTTCGTGTCACAACGTCAGCAAAGGTGCGATCTGCTGCAAAATTGGCGAGGGCGTCATCACGCTCGCCGATATCAAAGCCGAAACCAAAGCGAGCACTGGTTGCGGCGGTTGTTCAGCGCTGTTGAAAACCGTTGTCGATTGCGAATTGAAAAAACGCGGCGTTGCCGTCAACAATTATATTTGCGAACATTTTGCGCACAGCCGCCAAGAGCTGTATCACCTGGTGCGCGTTAATCGTATTCATAGCTTCGATGAATTGCTACAGCATCACGGCAGCGGGCGCGGTTGCGAAATTTGTAAACCGGCGGTCGCATCGATTTTGGCGAGCATTAACAACGAATACGTACTCAACACACCGCATGTCGGTTTGCAGGATACCAACGATACCTTCCTCGCCAATATGCAGAAGGATGGTACTTACTCGATTGTGCCGCGCATCGCCGGCGGCGAAATTACGCCGGACAAATTGATCGTGCTCGGACAGGTCGGCAAAAAATATAATCTTTACACCAAAATCACCGGCGGCCAACGCATCGATTTATTCGGCGCGCGCTTGCAGCAATTGCCGCTGATCTGGAAAGAGTTGATCGATGCCGGTTTCGAAACCGGTCACGCCTACGGCAAATCGGTGCGCACGGTGAAATCGTGCGTTGGCTCGACTTGGTGTCGCTACGGCCAACAGGATTCGGTGAGCATGGCAATCGCGATCGAAGATCGCTACAAAGGTTTACGCTCGCCGCATAAATTAAAATTTGCGGTCAGTGGTTGCACGCGCGAATGCGCTGAAGCGCAAAGTAAAGATATCGGCGTAATCGCCACCGATAAAGGTTGGAATTTATACGTGTGCGGCAACGGCGGCATGCGCCCGCGTCACGCCGATTTATTCGCAACCGATCTCGATGATGCGACGTTGATTAAATACATTGATCGCGTGCTGATGTTGTACGTGCGCACCGCCGATCGTTTACAGCGCACCTCGGTGTGGCTCGAAAATCTCGACGGTGGTCTCGAATATTTGCGCAACGTCGTGATCGACGACAGCCTCGGTCTCGGCGTCGAACTCGAAGCGCAAATGGCGCACGTCACCGCAACTTATCAGTGCGAATGGCAAACGACGATCGAAGATCCGGTGAAAATGCAACGCTTCCGCGAATTCGTCAACGTCGATGCCGAGGATAGCAATGTGGTGTTCGTGCAGGAGCGCGGTCAACCGCGCCCGGCGACGAGCAGCGAGAAACAACAGATGCAAGAACGGGCCGCGTTGATTGCTAGCGTGTAACGAACAGTTTTAGATGTCGTCAGCGATGCAGGAGCAGAGCATGAATCAGAATCAGTGGTATAAAGCGTGTAAATTAAGCGATTTGGTGGCGGGTAGCGGTGTCTGCTCGTTAGTCAACGATCGTCAGGTTGCAATTTTTTATCTGCCGGGCGAACCGCGCTCGCTGTATGCGATCGATAATTTCGATCCGATCGGTGGCGCGTACGTGCTGTCGCGCGGTATCGTCGGCGATATTCGCGGCGAGCTGGTGGTGGCATCGCCGTTGTACAAGGAGCATTTCAGTTTGTTGAGCGGTCGCTGTTTGGAAAAAGAGTATAGCGTCGGCGTGTGGCCGATTCGGCTCAGCGGCGAGTGCGTCGAAGTACAGCAGCCCGTGCAACAACCTTCCCCATCGCAGTCGGCATCGGCTGCTTAATGTCGATCACGCGCACCACGTGTCCGTACTGCGGCGTCGGCTGCGGCGTAGCGGTGCGTCAGCAAGGCGACGTGGTGTTGCCGGTGGCTGGCGATGAAGAGCATCCGGGCAATCGCGGTCGACTTTGCGTAAAAGGTTCGGCGCTGCACGAAACGCTCGGCACGCAGCGGCGTTTGCTGTATCCAGAAATCGGCGGACAGCGTGTTGCGTGGTCGCACGCGCTCGATGAGATCGCCGCGCGCCTCAATAAAACCGTTAGCGAATTTGGGCCGCAATCGGTGGCGCTGTATTTATCCGGCCAATTGCTGACCGAAGATTATTACGCGGCGAATAAATTGTGGAAAGGTTTTGTCGGTAGCGCCAACGTCGATACCAATTCGCGCTTGTGCATGTCGTCGGCGGTGGCCGCGCAGCAGCGCGCGTTCGGCGAAGATGTGGTGCCGGCCTGTTACGAAGATTTAGAGATCGCCGATCTGGTGATTTTAGTCGGCTCGAATTCGGCGTGGGCGCATCCGGTGTTGCATCAACGGCTGCTGAACGCGCGCAAACAACGCCCGCAAATGAAATTGGTGGTAATCGATCCGCGCCGCACCGCGAGTTGCGATCAGGCCGATTTGCATTTGCCGTTGAAGCCCGGTGCCGATGCGTTTTTATTTAATGGCCTGCTCGCGTATCTGGCCGAGCACGGCGCGCTCGATCGCGCCTATATCAATAATCACACTAACGGTTTTGATGAGGCACTCGCCAGCGCACGCGTGCATACCGCCGATGTCGCAAGCGTCGCGCAATTGTGCGAATTGGATGTCGGTGCAGTGGAACAATTGTATCGCTGGTTTGCGCAGACGCCGCGCACGGTAACGCTATTTTCGCAGGGCATCAATCAAAGCAGCAGCGGTACCGACAAAGGCAATGCGATTATCAATTGCCATCTCGCCACCGGCCGCGTCGGTCGTCCTGGTGCGAGTCCGTTTTCGATTACCGGGCAACCGAATGCGATGGGTGGTCGCGAAGTTGGCGGCTTAGCGAATCAGTTAGCCGTGCATCGAGGTTTCGATAGCGAATCGATCGCCGCGGTTGCGAATTTTTGGCAGGCGCCGAATATTGCGCGCGCGCCGGGTTTAAAAGCGGTGCCGTTGTTTGAAGCGATCGAGCGCGGCGAAGTAAAATTTTTATGGGTGCTCGCGACCAATCCATTGGTCAGCATGCCGGAAGCGGAGCGCTGGAAACGCGCGTTGGCGCAATGCGAAACGGTGATCGTATCCGATTGCGTGCGCGATACCGATACCACCGCGTTGGCGCATATTTTATTGCCCGCGGCAGGCTGGGGCGAGAAGGATGGCACCGTCACTAATTCCGAGCGTTGCATTTCGCGCCAACGCGCATTTTTACCGTTAGCCGGCGAGGCCAAACCCGATTGGTGGGCGCTCAGCGAAATCGCGAAACGCTTAGGCCACGGCGCCGCGTTTAACTATCGTAGTGCGCGCGATATTTTTGTCGAATTTGCGGCGCTCAGCGGCATCAATCGCGATACGCCGCTACAGTTCGATATCAGTGCGCTCGCCGATCTCGATAATAATTCCTACGATGCGCTGGCGCCGCTGCAATGGCCGGTGATCGATAGTGATCGCAAAGATAACGGGCGCAAAAATAACGGGCGCAAAGGTAGCGAGCGCGTATTTAGCGATGGTCTGTTTGCGACTGCGGATCGACGTGCGCGGTTTTTAACAATCGAAGCGCAGTGGCCGCAATCGCCGCTGGAAAGTGCAACGCCGTTAACATTGAATACCGGTCGCGTGCGCGATCAATGGCACACGATGACGCGCACTGCAGAGAGCGAGCGGCTAAATCGGCATCGCAGCGAACCGTTTGTCGAAGTGCATCCACAGGATGCGGCAGTGTTTGGATTGGTCAACGGCGAAATCGCCGAATTGCACAATCGACACGGCAAGGTGTGGTTGCGCGTGCGCATCGAACCGAATCAGCGGCGCGGTTCGTTATTCGTGCCGATTCATTGGAGCGATCGCTTTGCTGCGCGCGCCACGGTCGATGTGTTAGTTACTGCTGCGACTGATCCGCATTCGGGTCAGCCCGAATTAAAACACGCGAGTGTCGCGGTGCGGCCATTGGCAACGCGTTGGCGCGCGGTGATTATTTGTCGCGAGCCGCTGTCGCTATCGCGCGATTTTTATTGGGCGCGCGTGCCGATCGTTGCTGGTTGGTTGTATTGGTTGGCGGGCGATGACGAATTTGCTGCTGCGCAGGCGCTGCTAACCTCGTTATTACCGCCGGTCGCGACCTTGCAGTTTATCGCCGAGGATGCGCGCGAACTGCGCATGGCGTGGCTCGAACAGGATTGCTTGCAAGCGGCATTGATCATGGGGCAAAGCGAATTGCTACCCGATCCGTGGTGGTTGGCGAGTCAATTGGCGCAGCTGCTCAGCGATGCCGATCGACGCGTGGTGTTGAGCGGTCAGCCAGCGGGCGAGCAAGTTGCGCAAGGCGCGTTGATCTGTAGTTGTTTTCAAGTATCGGAGGTGCAAATTCGCGCAGCGATCGTCGGCGGTTGTCGCGATAGCGCGGCACTTGGTACGCAATTGCGTTGTGGTACCAATTGCGGTTCGTGCGTGCCGGAATTGAATCGGTTAATTCGCGAAACTGTAGTAGCGCCCGCGAGCAATACGATTGCGACCGATGCAAAATAATACGGCGGCCATTCTTGGTTTGGTTGTATTGCAGGCAGCGGTTTTGCGGGTCAAGAGTTTCTAATGGCCTGGTGTTACCGCCGGTCTACCACGGCAGCGGCTCACCGTTGGCGTGGAAGAACTGACCGCTGCTGGCCAGCGACAGTTGATCGATGCGCAGCATTAACTGTTCGGCCGCTTGTTCGACGCTGATGCCTTGGCCTCCGGTCATATCGGTTGCGACCATGCCGGGATGGAAAATGCCGACTGCGATACCAGCCGGTTGTAAATCGATCGCTAAACTTTTGCCAGCCATATTCAATGCCGCTTTGGACATGCGATAGCCGTACATGCCACCCGAACTGTTATCGTCGATCGAACCCATCCGGCTGGTGATCAATACCACTTTGCTGCCGTTGCGCAGATTCGGCAGCAACGCCTGCGTCAGCTGCAGCGGCGCGATGCTGTTTACGGCAAACTGATGTTGAATGCGACCGATATCCAAATCGCTCAGCGATTCATTGCTGAGCACGCCGGCGTTGTGAATGATCGCATCCAGTGCCTGCTTATCGAGTTGTGCAGCGAGGCGTTCGATCGCTGCCTGATCGGTGACATCGACATCGCCGATAACGCGAATGCCTTCGATCTGCTCCAACGCCGCACTGGGCGTGCGGCACAGCGCCAGCACGCGATCGCCGCGCAATGCAAACTGTCGCGTTAGCGCCAGGCCGATGCCGCGCGCGGCGCCGGTGATCAGTATCGCTGCCATAATTGCTCACTCCTGCCAAATTCAGCGTGTCTACCCTCAAGTGTAACCGCGGATGTCGAGCTACAATTATTTGCTTGCCAGGAATGTGCCGCTTTTCGCATTTGAAGAAACTCTTCTATTGCCAGATAAGGCATTACAACCATCTTAGGAGATCGCTATGCCGCACCGTTTGCGCGACGAAAATTTTTTCAGCGCCGAAGAAGAGATTCAAACCCGCGCGGAAACCGCCTACGATCAATCGTCGGCTTACGAAATATCGTTTCTCGATCAAGATTTTTTACTGCGCCGCGATTTGCGCCCGCTGCGCTTGCAGCTCGAATTGCTGAAGGCCGAGTTGATTCAGCAGGAACACAATATCAAAGCGACCATCGTCGTGTTCGGTAGCGCCCGCGCGTTACCGCCGGAGGCCGCCGCAAAACAATTGCACGAATGGCAGCAGCGTCGCGATGCCGCACCCAACGATGCCGATATCGAGATGGGGTGGCGGCGCGCGCGTGCGCACCATGAGTTAAGTGCGCATTACGATGCCGCGCGCGAGTTCGGCAAATTAGTGACCGCGCATAATCAGCTGCATCCACAACGCGAGATGACGATTATCACTGGCGGTGGCCCCGGCATTATGGAAGCAGCGAATCGCGGCGCGCACGATCTCGGTGGGCGCAGCATCGGCCTCAATATTATTTTGCCGCACGAGCAACATCCGAACCCATACATCACGCCGGAATTGTGTTTTCAATTTCACTATTTTGCGTTGCGTAAAATGCATTTTCTAATGCGCGCAAAAGCGCTGGTCGCATTCCCCGGCGGCTACGGCACGCTCGACGAATTATTCGAAACGCTGACATTGGTGCAAACCGGCAAAGTACGCCGCGTACCGATTCTGTTGTACGGCACCGAATTCTGGAAGCGCCTGGTCAACTTCGATTATCTATTGGAAACCGGCTGCATCAGCGCCGCCGATTTGGATTTATTTAAATTTGTCGATTCGCCCGCCGACGCCTGGCAGCGCATCAGCGAGTTTTATGCGTTGCCGGATGAGGATGATTGGGCTTAGTCGATGAATATCGGTCGCCGCTGTTGATGGTCGTTGAGCGAAAAAAACAGAGAGGTCGTTTATGCCTACCATTTCGATGTTCTACGGCATTCTTATCCGCATGTTCTTCTACGATACGGATAAACACCATGTACCGCATATCCATGCCGAATATCAAGGGCAAGTAGCCGTGTACTCTATTCACGATGGCGCCGTTTTAGCTGGTGAGCTTCCACCGCAGAAGCACAAACTGGTTGTCGCGTGGGTTGAAATACATCACGATGATTTACTTGCTGACTGGCAATTGGCAGTGGTCGGTAAGAAACCCTTCCAAATTCGAGGGCTGGATCAATGAATATTGTAGAAGTCATTCCGAAAGAGAACTACATGCTTTACGTCAAAACAGACGATGGAAGATCGGGGTTCTTTGATGTACAACCCTACCTGGAATCGGAGGTATTCGCGCCGCTCAAAGACAGGCATGAGTTCGAGCGGATCCACAACGGTAAATACTTTGTCGAATGGGACTGCGGCGCTGACCTTTCTGCAGATACTATACAAACACGCTGGAGCACTATAGCTGAAGATACCCAACAAGACGCTCCAGCCGATGCGCGCATCTTGCGCGGCTGAGTTTCGTCGATAGCCATCTTGATGCGCGCTCGAAGAATTATTCAAAACGCTAACGCTGGTGCAAACCGGCAAAGTACGCCGCGTACCGATTCTGCTGTACGGCACCGAATTCTGGAAGCGCCTGGTCAACTTCGATTATCTATTGGAAACCGGCTGCATCAGCGCCGCCGATTTAGATTTATTTAAATTCGTCGATTCACCCGCCGAAGCCTGGCAGCGCATCAGCGAATTTTATGCGCTGCCGGATGAAGATGATTGGGCTTAAGGGTTGCAAAGGAGAGGAGGCATTGAATTCTAATGAAGATTGCCAGTTAGTTTTGACTGATACTCTGCGTAAAATTGGGAGAAATTTGCTAAATTACCAGCAAGTAGAGCGCTTGTGGAGATCGCATTTAAATATTGCCGATATTTCGACGGGTATTGATGGAAATTCTTTTGAATTAAAAGCCGGGACGAAGAGTGAGCGAAATATTCCAATGGGTTGGCTTGGTGAAAATCACACAAAATCGCTTTTTACTCCGGTAAGAGATAGTGATTCAACAGAAAGCTCAAAAAACATTTCTCTAAAGACATCATTTAGGGTTGGAGAAAGCGGGGAGCTAAGCGAGGTTAGGCGAAAGCAAGTCTTGAAAATTGTAGAAGAGCGCAATTTTTTAGCTCATAAACTTGCTGAAAAATTTGACCATACGTCAAAAGAGGGCTGCCTTGATATTTGTATAAAGTTGGACGAAGAGAATATTCGAATTATCGAAGAGATTGAGTTTTTGAAAAATATATCCTCTGCGTACCAAGAAGCTGTTCGCGAAATTCAACAATATATTGAATCCGATGAGTTCCTCAATGAGTTGTCGAAAGAGCGCTAGCAGATTGTTTGAAAGCTACGGTTTAGTTGGACGTTATTAACGTGGCATTGATTTACATCGGGCTCCCCCTGCGAAGTAGGGGGAGTGCCCGAAGGGCGAGGGGGTCGTTATTTGCGGCAATTGACCCCTCCGCCTCACTACGTTCGGCACCTCCCCTACTTCGCAGGGGAGGCCAGGTCAGATTTATGCATCCGGCAATTTCATCCCGACGCGCGTAATGCGATCGCCTTCGATCGCCATTACGACGAATTGCACCGGCCCCAATGCCACGCGATCGCCGACCACTGGATGACCCCGATGGCGCTGTGCGATCGCTGCACTCAACGTTAATTGTTTTTGTTCGGCATCGATCGCGAGTCCGTATACCGCTTCGAGATCGGCGAGTAATACATCGCCAGCTAAGGTGAAATCGCCGAAGAATTGGCGCGGTACCAGCCGCTCGGGTGCGCGGGTGGCGAGCAATTTGCCGAGTTCAACCGCGGCGCGCGAACTGCCCGCCACCGCCAGCCAATCGCTCGGTTGCAATTCGGTGGCGCTATCGGGCAGCAGCAATTCGCGCTCGCGAAATATCGCCAGCAATGTGCTGCCTTTGGGTAGATGCAACGAGCGCAATGGTGTTGGCTCGGCAAACATTTGTTGCATCGGCAATAAATATAATTCGTGATCGCTGTGATCGGGCAGATTGAGTGGAATGCGTCGCTGCGGTACGCGCGGTGCCGGCACTTCCAACTTTAACCAACGCGCGACGCGCGCGAGCGTAGTCCCTTGAATCATCAGCGATACCACGACGACGAAACACGTCACATTAAATAATAATTGCGCCTGTGGAATGCGCGCGATAATCGGGAACAACGCTAATACAATCGGCACCGCACCGCGCAAGCCAACCCAGCTGATAAATAACAATTCGCGCGCGTTCATGCCGAACGGCCACAAACTTATGCTCACCGCCAACGGTCGCGCGATAAACATCAGCACGAACGCGAGACCTAGCCCCGGCACCGCGAGATTTAACATTTGCGATGGCGTTACCAACAAGCCGAGCATTAAAAACAAACCGAGTTGCGCGAGCCACGCCAAACCATCGTGCACGTGCAAAATTGTCGGCAATAGAGGCGCATCGCTATTGCCGAGTCGCAAGCCGACTAAATAAATCGCTAAGAAACCGCTGCCTTCGAGTAGGCCGGTCAGCGTGAAGACGACGATGCCGCCGCTCACGACGAGCAATGAATACAGACCAATCGCGAGATCGAGACGGCGAACCAACCAACTCAATAAATAGCCGCCTAATACTCCGCCGATTGCACCGATGCCGAATTGTTGCAGAAACAGCAACACGGCGTGCCAGCCAAATCCCATATTGGGGTGCTCGATTAATTCGAGCAATAATACGGTGAGAAAAATTGCCATCGGATCGTTGCTGCCCGATTCGATTTCGAGAGTCGCACTAACACGCTCGTTGAGGTGCAGGTCGCGCCCTTGCAACAATGAAAATACCGCTGCGGCGTCGGTCGATGCGACGATCGCGCCGAGCAGCAATGCTTCGAGCAATGGTAAATGCAGCAGCCACAACGCTGCCGCGCCGACGATGCCGGCGCTGATTAACACGCCGATAGTCGCGAGCGCCGTGGCGGGTTTTAAGCCTACGCGAAAAGTTTCGGCGCGGGTGCGCATGCCGCCGTCGAGTAGAATAATTGCCAGCGCGAGATTAGCGATCACAAACGCGGCGTTGAAATCGTGAAATTGAATTTGCCCCGGCCCGTCTTCGCCCGCGAGCATGCCGACGCCGAAAAATAGCAGCAACACCGGCATGCCCACGCGATTGGATAGCGGCGTCAGCACGATGCTGATCAACAACAGCAGCGCGCCGACCAGCAGTGGATAGAGTGCGGTCATCGAATAGATTCGTTGCGAAAACAATTGGCTAGCTAAATATTGGCTAACTAAACAACTGTAACACATGACAGCATTCTTGCTCGGTGCGAAACTGAACGTAAAACAGGAAGCGATTCGATGTCGGAAACGGTGGTGATCAACGAAGTGGGGCCGCGCGATGGTTTGCAAAATCAAGCGCGAATTTTGCATCCCGAGCAGCGCGTGCGTCTGATCGAAGCCTTGGTTGCGGCGGGTTTGCCGGCGGCGGAAGTCGGTAGTTTTGTCGCGCCGCACGCAGTGCCGACGATGGCGGGCACCGCCACCGTGATCGAGAGCTTACCGAAAAGCGCGACGTACTATTCGGCGCTGGTTCCGAATCAAAAAGGTTATGCGTTGGCGCGTGCCGCCGGTCTCAAAGCGATTAGCTCGGTGATCGCAACCTCGAATACTTTCAATGAAAAAAATATTCGGATGACGACGGCGCAAGCGCTCGCGGTGGTGCAAGATTTGATCGCACAGAGCAAGCGCGATGGCATCGATGCGTTGGTATATATATCGATGGCGTGGGAGTGTCCGTACGAAGGCGCGATCGAACCGCGCGCGGTGTTGGCATTGGCTGAGCAAATATTTGCGGCTGGCGCGACCGAAGTGATCATCGCCGATACCATCGGTGCGGCCGATCCGGCGGTGACTGCGAATTTAATGCAAGCATTGGTGCGCGAATTCGGCGCGGCGCAGCTGACCTGTCACTTTCACGATACGCGCGGCATGGCGCTGGCCAATGTGTATGCCGCGCTGCAATGCGGTATTCGCAAATTCGATGCGTCGATCGCCGGGCTCGGCGGCTGTCCGTTCGCGCCTGGCGCTAGCGGCAATGTGGCCACCGAAGATGTAGCGCTGTTACTACAGCAAATGGGCTTCAGCACCGGCATCGATCTCGATCGTTTAGTGAGCGCGGCCGAATTGGCGCTCGAACTAACCGGCGCCGACACGGGCAGCAACACCGGCGGCCATGCTTTGCGCTGGTTACAGCGGCAACGCGAGCAAGGCTTGCTGCGATCGGCTAAAATGCCGCCCTCGATTTGAACGCCGCAGCGCAGGAGACTGTTCCCATGTCCGATAATAAGTCCACGTCCGATATTAACAAGGTGGTATTGGCCTATTCCGGTGGCCTCGATACCTCGGTGATCGTGCGCTGGCTGCAGGATACCTACGGCTGCGAGGTTGTCACTTTTACTGCGGACATCGGTCAGGGCGAAGAGCTGGAACCGGCGCGCACCAAAGCGCAGGCGTTAGGCGTCACGCAGATTTACATCGACGATTTGAAAGAAGAATTCGTGCGCGATTTCGTGTTTCCAATGTTTCGCGCTAATACTGTTTACGAAGGCGAATATTTGCTCGGCACATCGATCGCGCGGCCGCTGATCGCCAAGCGGCTGGTTGAAATCGCGATTGAGACTGGGGCCGATGCGGTATCGCACGGCGCCACCGGCAAAGGCAACGATCAAGTGCGCTTCGAGCTCGGCGCGTACGCGTTGAAGCCCGGCATCAAAGTAATCGCACCGTGGCGCGAATGGGATTTAACCTCGCGCGAAACGTTGATGGCGTATTGCGAGCAACACAATATCCCCGTTGACTATGCGAAGAATAAAAAGAAATCGCCGTACTCGATGGATGCGAATTTATTGCACATTTCATACGAAGGCGGTGTGTTGGAAAATCCGTGGACCGAAGCCGAGCACGATATGTGGCGTTGGAGCGTGTCGCCGGAAGCGGCGCCCGATCAAGCGCGCTATATCGATCTAACGTTTGCGCGCGGCGATATCGTTGCGATCGACGGCAAAAATTTGAGCCCAGCCATGGTGCTCGAAGAATTGAATGTAATCGGCGGCGCCAACGGCATCGGCCGTCTCGATTTGGTCGAGAATCGATATGTCGGGATGAAATCGCGCGGCTGTTATGAAACACCCGGCGGCACCATTATGTTGAAAGCGCATCGCGCGATCGAATCGATCACGCTCGATCGCGAAGTTGCGCATTTGAAAGACGAGCTGATGCCGAAATACGCGAGCTTGATTTACAACGGTTACTGGTGGAGCCCCGAACGTAAAATGCTGCAATCGATGATCGATGCGTCGCAACAATACGTCAACGGCATCGTGCGGTTGAAATTGTACAAGGGCAATGTGATCGTCGTCGGTCGCCAATCCGAGCAATCGTTGTTTGATAGTAAAATCGCTACCTTTGAAGACGATGCCGGCGCCTACAATCAAAAAGACGCAGAAGGCTTTATCAAATTAAATGCACTGCGGATGCGTATTGCGGCGGGGAAGGGGCGGTCGTTATTGTAAGCGACGGAACAGCTACCCTGCCGCAATCTGCAATGCTTCGGCGCGTAGCAATTTTTCGATCGCTTCGGTCGCCACTGGTTTGCTGAAATAAAATCCTTGGTATTGATCGCAGCAACTCTCGCGCAACGCGGTGAGTTGCTCGATCGTTTCTACGCCTTCCGCTATAACTTTTAAATTGAGATTTTGACTAAGGCTGATGATCGCGCGCACGATACTGTAATCGTCTTTGTCGTCGGGAATGTCGCGAATAAACGAGCGATCGATTTTAATTTTATCGATCGGGAAGCGTTTCAAATAACTGAGGCTCGAATAGCCGGTGCCGAAATCATCGATCGCAAGCAGCACGCCGATTTGCTGTAACTCTTCTAGCGTAGCGATCAGGCTCTCGGCATCTTCCATCACCGTGGATTCGGTGACTTCGAGCTCGAGGTATTGTGGTTCCAGACCAGTTTCGTGCAATACGCGTTTAATTTTTTCGATCAAGTCTTTGGCGCGAAATTGTTGCGCGGAAATATTTACCGCGACCGGCAGCTTCGGCAGCCCGGCATCCTGCCAGGCGCGATTTTGCCGACAGGCTTCGCGCAGTACCCAATCGCCGATCGGTCCGATCAGGCCGCGTTCTTCGGCAATCGGAATAAATTGATTCGGCGGAATCATGCCGCGATCGGGATCGAGCCAGCGCACCAGTGCTTCAAAGCCGACGATTCTATCGGTGCGCAAATCGATTTGTGGTTGATAGTGCAGGACGAATTCTTCGCGCTCGATGGCGCGGCGCAAATGGTTTTCCATCGACAGCAGCTCCGCCGCGCGACGATTCATTTCGCCGATGAAGAATTGCATGTTGTTGCGGCCGCTGGCTTTGGCGTGATACATCGCGGCATCTGCATTCATGATCAGACGCGAGAAATCGTCGCCATCGTCCGGGAAGACGCTGACGCCGATACTTACCGTGAGACGCAGTTCAATATTGTCACTAAAATACGGCAGTGCTAATTCTTCCAACAATTTGCGGGTGATCGCCGCGACTTCTTCGGCTTCGTGCAGGCGCGGAAATACGATAATAAATTCGTCGCCACCGAGTCGTGCGACGGTGTCGTATTCGCGCACATTGCGCTTCAGGCGCTTCGCAACTTCGGAAAGAATTTTATCGCCGTATTGGTGGCCGAGCGAATCGTTGATCGTTTTAAAATGATCGAGATCGAGAAAAGCAATCGCGATTTTATGATTTTCGCGTTTTGCCGCGGCGATCGCCACTTGAATGCGATCTTCGAGCAGCACGCGATTCGGCAGGCTGGTGAGCGGATCGTAGTACGCAAGATATTGGATATGCTCTTCGGCGCGTTTCTTTTCGGTGATATCGGAAAAAATGACGATGTAGTTGCTCGCTGCGCCATCGTTATCGATGACTTTGGTGACCGTTACCCACTCGAAACAGAGGCGACCGTCCTTGCTGAGCCACTCGACTTCGCCGTTCCAGTTGCCGCTGTCAGATAGCGCCGTGCGCATCGCCTCGAGATGGTTGCCACGCTCGAACAGCGATGATGTGGTGCCGATAGTCTCTTCTTCGGAAAACCCCGTGATCGTTGTGAACGCTCGGTTAATCGACAGCGCGTGCATGGCGCCGTCGGTGATCAAAATCGCTTCGGCGCTGTGATCGAATACCGTTGCTGTCAGTTTCAATTCGTTTTGCGAGCGCACGCGATCAGTAATGATCACGCCGGAAACAATAATGTGGTCGAACTCACCTTTATTGTTGTGGATGGGGGAGAAGGAGCATTCGATATATTCGTGTATTGCATCGGTGCCAACATGTAAATCGCAACGTGTATCTTTACCCAGCTTTGCGCGGTTTAACGCATTATTCATTGCTGCCTGCGTTGCATCATCAAGCAGGAATGGTTGAACTAATTGGTAAAATAATTCTCCTCGCAATATGTTTGATTGAAAAGGAATGGTGCGGGTAAGCGTTTCATTGATATCAACGATTTTGCCCTGCTGATCCAAGACAAACACATAGTGCGGAATACTGTCGATGATGCGGCGTAGATAATGAGAGTTTTCTTCGCGCTCCATTTCGTAGCGCTTACGCTCGGAGATATCGTGCAGGATGACACAAAAGCGAACTTCGCCATCCTCGACAATCATCGTGCTAGTGACGTCGACTGGAAAGGTGGTGCCGTTCTTGGTGCGTATCGTCTCTTCAAACGTGACGTGGCCACTCTCCTGCAAGCTCGACCAATCTCGGTAAAAAGTGTTTTTTGAGAAGATATTCATCTCGGGAGTTTTTTTGCCCAGCAGCTCGCTTTCTGCGTAGCCCAGGCGCCGTGTCGTGTTATCGCTGACATACAGCAGCGTCCCGACTCCGTCGAACATCAAGAGGTAGTAACCGGAATTGTCGACTGCTAATTTAGTGATGTGCAGTTCGCGTTGACTGATTTTTAAGCGCGCTTTCCAAGAGTTCATCGCATCGATCGGCGTGCGAATACTGTGTTGAAATACGCCGCGATAAATCAGAATCAATGCCGTGATCGACAGTACGCCGCCTAACATGCCATTAAAGTTGCGCATGTTGCTGACGACCGTGAAGTTCAGTTCGGCGATAAATAGCAGTGCGCTCGCCTGCATCATCCTCTGCGCCCATTCGAGTTGATCGTCGCATAGGCGGGCGAACACGATGGTGCTGGTCGCGAACATTGCTAGCAGCAGCGCATGCAGCAGTACTGCAAACGGTGCAGTTTCCGTCGCTATCGGAAAGTCATCGCATTTAAATGCGATGGTTAGAAAGACCGCACCGAACACGATCAGGGTAAACCCGAGTACGTAGCGATGCGCCGATACCGCCATCGTTCCTAAATTCGCGGTGACGGCCGCAGCGAGCAGCGCGGTACCGATCCAGAATTTAATCGTAAAGTCGATAAGCGCGGTTTTTTGCGGGGTGTTTGCGGTGAGCCATGGCTCCATGCCGGGTTGCGATACTACTGCGACCATTTCAAACAGCGCGACGCCAAACATGATCGCTGCCAGCAGCGTAATCGGCCAGCTGCGCTCGATACTGTAAGTGCGCCAGCCCACCGTGAACGTCATCAGCGCCAGCATGGCGCAAGTCGTGGAGCCCAGCGCTACCGATGGCGCCGCGCGCGCAGGGTCGATCGGCAGCGCTAGCTGATCGCGCAGCACAAACAATATGCCTGTTGCAGCAATGAAGGTTGCCAACATGAGCAAGCTGGCTTTGCTCAGACGCATAGACAGTTTCCGACCTCTATTGGCGAGAGCTTCGCGATCCTTGTCGATGCCTGGCGTTATTGTTTGAATAAATGGATGTGTACTAAAAAATTGTAGCAGGGAATGTGCGGAAGGGCTGGTGCGAGCGCTCAGCTTTTGACCGGTCGCTTTTGTAGTTTGCGCTGTAGCGTGCGGCGGTGCATGCCGAGCGCGCGCGCGGTGGCGGAGACATTGCCAGCGTTGGCCAGCAACACTTTTTGAATGTGCTCCCATTCGAGCCGCTCGACCGATAGCGGTTGCGGAGATGCCGTCGGTACCGGTGCAGCATAGCCGATGGCAAAAGCGTTGAGAATATCGTCGGCACCGACCGGTTTGCAGAGATAATTCAGTGCGCCGCGCTTCACTGCCTCGACCGCGGTGGCGATACTCGAATAGCCGGTGAGCATCACGATCGCCATATCCGGCCGCTGCTGCTTCAGTGCGCTGATAACGTGCAAGCCGGATTCATCGGCCAATTTTAAATCGACTAAGGCGCGGCCGGGACGATGTTGTTGCGCCAGCGTTAACGCCGTCGCCAAATCGTGCGCGGATACCGCGTGTTGTCCGCGGCGAGCTAATGCGCGGGTTAACACTTGGCAAAAATTCACATCGTCGTCGACGATGAGAATATCGATCACCGATGCGCACGAGTCGATTTCAGGCATCGTCGGACTCTGCGATCGGCAGACGCAACACCACTTTGGTGCCGCCTTCGGGATGGTTAAACAAACGAATGTCCCCGCCGCAGCGCTCGATGGTGGCGTGGCTTAAAAATAATCCCAGACCGAGCCCTTTACCTTTGCTGGTGACAAACGGTTTGCCGAGTTGTTCGGCGATCTCCAGCGGAATACCGCTGCCGCAATCGCGAATGTGTAGTTCGATGCGTTGCGTATCCCAGCGTAGCGTCAGCGCGAGCGGTTCGCTGCTCGCATCGGCGCCGTTGTTGAGTAAATTGATCAATGCCTGCTGCAGTGTTTCGTCGGGACGCAGCGCTGGTATCGGCGCGCTGCTTTCTATGTGTAGACGATATTGCGCATTGGGTCGGACGATTTGCCAGCGCTGCAATACCGCGTGCAAAAAATCATCGACGGCCTCCAATGGAAATTGTTGGCGTTGATGCGCTTCCGCTGTCGCCACTAAATTTTTCAATGTCGTGCGGCAACTTTGCACCTGCTGTTTGAGCAGCTCGATATCGGCGTGCAATGCGGAGTCGTCGCTATGCATATCATCCAGCAGCAGCGTCATCGTCGCGAGCGGCGTACCCAATTCGTGCGCGGTGCCGGCCGCCAGCGTCGCCACCGCCAGCAATTGTTCATTGTGCAGTGCGCGTTCGCGGCGCTGCGTTAATTCATTGTGCTGATCGCGCAGCGCATTCGCCATGCGCACCACAACGTAAGTAATCAGCGTCGCCGACAGCGTAAAATTACACCACATACCGAAGATATGCGGATTGATGCTGTTGGCTTGCTGATGGTGCGCGTGCTCGTCGGCCAGCGGTGCAAACAGCGGTAGCGGATCATAAAAAAATAACAGCGCGGTGTACGTGCCGACGCAAATAAGCGCCAGGCTCACGGTATAGCGCGACGGCAATACCGCGCCGGCGATCGCCAGCGGCACCAGGTAATAACTGACGAAAGGATTGGTCGCGCCGCCGCTGCAATACAGCAGCAGGCTCAAGCCGCCGACATCGACTAATAGCTGCGCAAAAAACTCGCCGTCGGTGACCGGCCACGGTTTGCTCAGTCGCCAAAAGGTAAACGCGGTGGCTGCCGCCAACAACAGGATTGCACCGCTCAGTGTGGCGTAGTGTAAATCCGCCGCTAACCAGTGATACGCATACAGCAGCGCCGCACTTTCGCCGGCGATAACAATCAGGCGCACCAGCGCAAGACGCTGCAAGTTGGCTTTAGCGGCGGTTAATGAGGCCATGGCGACTATAGAGTTTGAGATACATGGAGTTTGCAGGGCATGGAGTTTGAACAGCGTTGCAGTATACGCTAAGGTCGGCAGCACTCCGCTGCGACGCAATGTCGCATGGGTCGCTCTAGAAAGGTAGCGGCGGCGGATCGCAGTAGGAATGCCAAGTATGAAAAAAATCGATCAACAGAACCGCGCCAATAATATTCCAGCGGCCGATATTAGTCGTCTCGAAACCTGGGTCAAATATCGCGCGCCGCTGTGTGCAAGTTGCGTTGCGAGCTGCTGTACGCTGCCGGTCGAAGTCACCGTTACCGATTTAATTCGCATGCAGTTGATCGATACCTTCGAGGCTCTAGAGCCGCTGAAAGCGATTGCAAAGAAACTTAAAAAAGCCGGTGTAATAGACCACTTCAGCGGCCGCCATGCGCTGTTTACGCTGGCGCGCCTGGCGAATAACGATTGCATTTACCTCGATACCGAGACGCGGCGCTGTACGATTTATGTGAACCGGCCCACAACTTGTCGCAATCATCCGCAAATTGGGCCGCGTCCGGGCTTTTGCGCCTATAAAGCGCGTTAGCTCGATACAATTTCTGTCTACACTTATTTCGATTGCAGTTCCCAGACAGTTAACCAGGAAGGATTCGGCGTATGGCCATTCCCGCAGTAGCGGATTCGCAGCTACGAAAAAATAATATCGCCTTCGCGGTGCCGGATTCGCTCGTGCTCGGCGCAACCGATGGGCAGGTTCAAGCCGTGGTAATGCGCGATGGCGATTATCGCCTGCACGTGCTGTATCCGTCGGAATGCTTGCTGGATGTTAATGCGCTCCGACACGCGACAGGGCGACCGCTGCGCGCGCTGCCGCCGCTCGAAGTACAGAAGTTATGCGAACAGCATGGCCTGCAACAATTGCCGGTATTGCCCGGTACCCTGGGCATGGCGATGGCGGTCGATCAGCAGTTGCTAGAGGCCGGCTCGCTGGTGTTGAGCGCTGGCGATTCAAACTTGATTGAGCTTGATCGCGAACAATTTAAACAGGGCCTCGACGGCGCGCTATGCGGTGAATTTGCGGTACCGCTCAGCACTTTGCAGCGCACTGACCTAGAGCGCGCGAACGATGTCGAAGAGATCGCGCGCGCAGTCAACAATTTCACCACGTTGCGAATTAAACAGCGTCTCGAAGAAACGTTGGAAATTCCACCGCTGCCCGCCACCGCGCAGCGCATCATCCAATTGCGCGTCGATCCGTATGCTGATGCGAAAGCGTTAAGCACGATTGTCGAAACCGATCCGGCATTGGCGGCGCAGGTCGTTAGTTGGGCGGCATCGCCGTACTACGGCTACTCCGGCAAAATCAAATCGGTGCACGATGCGATCGTGCGCGTACTCGGCTTCGATCTGGTGTCGAATTTGGCGTTGGGTTTGGCGCTCGGTAAAAGTCTGAGTTTGCCGAAAGATTCGCCGCACGGTTTTACTCAATATTGGCAGCAGGCGGTTTACGGTGCGACCGCGGTCGAATCGTTGGTCGGTTGTTTGCGTCCGCAACATCGCCCGACCATCGGCCTCGCCTATTTGACGGGCTTGATGCATAACTTTGGTTATTTGTTGCTGGCGGAAATTTTTCCGCCGCATTTCTCCAGCTATTGCCGCTTTCAAGAAGCCAACCGCATCTTGAGCTACGCGCCGATCGAGCGCTTTCTACTTGGCGTCACGCGCGATCAATTGGCTAGTTGGCTAATGGGGCTATGGTCGATGCCGGAGGAAGTTTCGATCGGCCTGCGCTTCCAAAACGAGGCCGATTACGCCGGCCCCGATTCGGTGTACGCAAACCTGGTGTTTGTTGCGATGCGCTTATTACGCCGCCACGGCATCGGCAACGCACCGCTGGAACCAATTCCGGCCGAAGTGTATCGCCGCTTACAGCTGGATCCAGAGCGCGCCGCGCAGGCGATTAAACAAGTGGTCGACGCCAGTGCAGTGATCAATGATTTTTAAGGTACTTATTCATTCTCCACACTGACACTCCTTCATTCTCCACACTGACATTCCGCGATCGAGCCGTTAAGTCGGCTCGGCCGTCGGAGTGAATCCAGCGCTGTTTCCCCGTCCCTGTGTTCCCGTACAGGTTTTCCAGTACAATGCCTCGCCTTTCCAGTCAGCTCCGGCGCTAATCCAGCGCTTGGCGCAGCAACACGCAGATTTATCGATATGACAAACAGCACAATTGCCGATGCGGTGGCGATAAGACGCACCTTTGCGATTATTTCGCACCCTGATGCCGGTAAAACCACGATCACCGAAAAACTGTTGCTGTTCGGCAACCTGATTCAGATCGCCGGCACCGTCAAAGGCAAAAAGTCCGATCGTCACGCGACCTCGGATTGGATGGCGATGGAGCAGGAGCGCGGTATTTCGGTAACGTCGTCGGTGATGCAGTTTCCGTACAGTGAGCGCATCGTCAATCTGCTCGATACGCCCGGCCACGAAGATTTTTCCGAGGATACCTATCGCACATTAACTGCGGTCGATTCGGCGTTGATGATTATCGATGGTGCCAAAGGCGTCGAAGAGCGCACGATCAAATTGATGAATGTGTGTCGGATGCGCGATACGCCGATTTTAAGTTTCATCAACAAACTCGATCGCGATATTCGTGATCCGATCGAATTGCTCGATGAAATCGAAAGCGTTTTAAAAATCGCCGCTGCGCCGATCAATTGGCCAATCGGCTCGGGCCCGGATTTCCGCGGCGTTTACAATTTGTACACCGATACCATTCATGTTTATACCAAAGGTCAGGGGCACACGATTCCGGAAGATATTCAGATTGAGGGTTTACACAGCGCAGCGGCTCGCGAATTGCTCGGTGATGAAGCCGATAGTTATGCCGAGCAAATCGAATTGGTGCGCGGCGCGAGTTACACCTTCGACGCTGAAAAATATTTGGCCGGTAAATTAACGCCGGTGTTTTTCGGCACCGCGCTGGGTAACTTCGGCGTACGCGAATTGCTCGATGGTTTTGTCGAGTGGGCACCGGCGCCGTTGCCGCGTCAGGCTCAGTTAGTTACAAGCCAGTCGGTTGCAAAAGAGCTTGTTGGCGGCGGAGAAACTCGCGCAGTGGCGCCGACCGAAGAAAAATTTTCCGGCTTCGTATTTAAAATCCAGGCCAACATGGATGCGAAGCATCGCGATCGCATTGCGTTTATGCGCATCTGCTCGGGCAGTTACACCAAGGGCATGAAAATGCGCCACGTGCGCATCGGCAAGGAAATTAAAATCGCCGACGCGGTGACATTTAAAGCTGGCGAGCGCGAGTTGGTCGAAGAGGCATTCAGCGGCGATATTATCGGTCTGCACAATCACGGCACGATTCAAATCGGCGATACGTTTACCGATGGCGAAGCGTTGAAATTTACCGGCGTGCCGCATTTTGCGCCGGAGCTATTTCGCTTGATCCGCCTTAAAGATCCGATGAAAGCCAAACAATTGCAAACCGGTTTAAAGCAGCTCGCCGAAGAAGGCTCGACGCAGGTGTTTATGCCGATGCGCAACAACGATTTAATCGTCGGTGCGGTCGGCATGTTGCAATTTGAAGTGGTTTCGTATCGTTTGAAAGACGAGTACAAAGTCGAAGCGATGTACGACACGGTCAACGTCTACACCGCGCGCTGGATTGAGTGCGGCGATGCGAAAAAACTCGAAGAGTTTAAACAAAAAGCCAGCGACAATTTGGCGCTCGATGGCGGCGGTCATCTGACCTATTTGGCGCCGACTCGCGTCAACTTGGCATTGATGGAAGAGCGCTGGCCGGAGATTACCTTCCGTGCCACGCGCGAACATTAAGTCGTGTATTTCGCAGCAACTATATTCGCAGCAACTATATTCGTAACAACTATGTTCGTAACAACTATGTTCGTAACAACCACATTCGTCATAATTTGAGTCGGCGTTCGATGCGGCTCGATAAATTTATCGCCACCGTCACCGATCTATCGCGCAGCGATGCAAAGCGTGTGATCAAGGCGCGCAGTGTGCAAGTGGCTGGGCAGACGATCGACGATCCGCAGTACGAGGTCGATAGCGCCGCGGTCGTCAGTTGGGACGGGCGTACGCTGCGCGCCGCAACGCCGCGTTATTTCATGCTGCACAAACCCGATGGTTACGTTTGTGCAACGAAAGATCGCATTCATCGCACGGTGTTGGATTTGCTCGACGAAGATAATCGCGATACGTTGCATATCGTCGGTCGGTTGGATATCGATACCACTGGCCTGGTGTTGCTGACCGATGACGGTCAGTGGTCGCATCGCATCACTGCGCCGAAAAGCAATTGCGATAAAACCTATTGGCTGCAAACCGCCGAGCCGATTGCCGCCGATGCCGTTGCGCAATTCGCGCGCGGCCTCTTCCTGCATAACGAAAAACAACGTTTGAAACCTGCGCAGCTCGAACTAATCGATTCACATACTGCGCGCCTGACTATCGGCGAAGGCAAATACCACCAAGTCAAACGTATGTTCGGCGCGCTCGGCAATGCCGTGATTAAACTGCATCGTGAGCGTATCGGTGCGGTGGCGCTCGATTCGCAATTGGCGCCGGGTGAGTATCGTGCTCTCAGCGCAGGTGAAGTTGCCGCTCTGTCGGGCAGTGATCCGTAAGAGTTGCACTTTTATACACCGCCTATTACAGTTATGAGTAAATTTACTCAGTAGGCGTTCCCATGACATTTATCCGCCCCCACGCAGCCGTTCTGCGGCAGCGACTCTCTGAGTCCCCCGTCTTTCTCATCGTTCTCGCTGGGCCGCGCCAAGTCGGCAAGAGCTTTATGGTACGGCAGGTGCTGGCCGAGTGGGGAATCCCTTTAGTCTCAACAGACCAGCCCGTGCCCGATGAAGATGGGATGAGTGAAGCGGCGCAAACACTGCCTGGGGCTCAACCAGCGGAAGCGTGGTTGATTGAACAGTGGGAGATTGCGCGCGTAAGGGCGAAAAGCTCGCAGGTACGCGGTCCGAATGGGCGCTATGTGCTGGCTATCGATGAGATTCAGAAGGTCCCGCGTTGGTCGGAAGTCGTAAAGGGTTTGTGGGATGTCGATCGCGCTGCAAATCTAGAAATGCATGTGGTCTTACTCGGGTCTTCGCCCTGGCTGATGCAGCGAGGGCTTACCGAAAGTTTGGCCGGGCGTTTTGAATCGATTCCAATGAGTCACTGGTCATATCCCGAAATGCAGGATGCGTTTGATTTCTCCCTTGATGAATATCTGTATTTTGGGGGCTACCCCGGCAGCGCGCATCTTATTCGTGATGAGGCGAGGTGGCGTAACTACATACGCAGTGCGCTTATACATCCAAATATTGAAAAAGATATCTTGCAGATGACGCGTATAGATAAACCGGCGTTACTGAAAAATCTGTTCGAATTGGGCTGCGCATATTCGGGGCAAATAATTTCTTACACAAAATTACAAGGTCAATTACAAGATGCGGGTAACACAGTCACATTGGCGCACTATCTCGATCTACTTTCGCAGGCGGGCATGCTGACCGGATTAAGTAAGTATGCTGGAAAGGTACACCGCCAGCGCGCATCGAGCCCCAAGCTTAACGCATTAAATAATGCGCTGATTTCGGCTCAGGGCGCGTATACATTTGAAGAGGCCCGCAATGATCGCAGTTATTGGGGGCGGATAGTTGAAAGTGCAGTTGGCGCACATCTTTTTAATTCGGCATCAAATGACTGCCAAATTCAATACTGGCGAGAAAGCCCAGATGAAATTGATTTTGTTTTATCTAAAGGTAAAGCGCTCGCCGCTATCGAAGTGAAAAGCGCGCCGCGTTTTGCGAGACCAAAGGGCCTGGATGCTTTTTGTGCGAAATACAAAAATTCCAAGCCGATAATTGTTGGTGAGGGTGGAGTTAGTGTGGTTGATTTTTTATCGCACCCCGCAGACGAATGGCTGGAGTAATATGATGGCCATCGTTCCGCGTAGCCTAAGAAAAATCCATGAGGATGATGGAGTCTCAACAGAAGAGGTCTTTGAGTTAAAAGATCTTCGTGACTTGGCTGCATGGGTGTTGCTGGGTGAGCCTGGCATCGGAAAAAGCAAAACATTTGAAATAGAAGCACACGAGACGGGTGCCGAATATATACGTATTGCCGAATTTATCGAAAGTGAAGTACGTCCGGAGTGGCAAGGAAAAACTCTCTTCCTCGATGGTCTGGATGAAGTGCGCGGCCCTGGCGACGGCGAAACAATTATTCAGCGCATCTGCGCGCAGATTAGGCGTCATGGCAAACCGAAATTTCGAATTTCCTGTCGCGCTGCTGATTGGTATGGCCCCCTCGATGAGGTTGCGTTGAAAAATATTTCCCCAGGAGGAAGTATTGCGGCTTTTCAGCTTGAGCCACTGACTGACGACAATATTCGCAGCATTCTGCGAGAAAACCATGGTGTTGCAGATGCGGAAGGCTTCGTTGAAAAGGCGAAGCGCGTGGGCATTGCATCGCTGCTTGCAAATCCGCAAACGCTTGGTTTATTGGCGAATGCTTTTGGTGGCGATGAAAACACCTGGATAGCATCGCGACGAGAAATATACGAAATTGCATGCAATCGAGCCGTCGAAGAAAAAAATAAAAGCCATAAAATTAAGAAAAGAGAAAATTTTAGAACGACTGATCAAGTATTGGATGCGGCAGGTCAGTTATGTGCGGTGCTATTGTTTGCCAATAAAATCGGACTAACTGAAGATGAAGATTGTGCCGATGTATCGCATCCTCTGCTTGCAAAGTTTTGTCCGCCGGATGCAGTTGCAACAAAGTTAGCCATATCCAATGGCAGGCTATTTCGTCCGGACGGAATTGGGCGCGTAATGCCGATGCATAGAACTATTGAGGAGTACCTTGCCGCCCGTTGGTTGGCGTCTTTGATTGACATAAAAAAATGTCCGCTGCGGCGCTTGTTGAATTTGCTGGTGGGTCGAGATGGCAAGGCCGTGTCGGGATTGCGCGGAGTTTATGCGTGGCTTGCGGTACTTTCCTTGGGTGCCCGGCAACGATTAGTGGTATCTGATCCGTTCACGGTCATTATTTATGGAGACGTTGCATCGCTGCCAAGTCAGTGCAAGCGAGAAACTCTCAATGCGTTGCATGAGCACATTAGCGATATGGAGCATGTTGGCTGGGATGCTCAAACTGAGCAACGGTATGGCGATCTTGTGTCGCGGGAGTTGATAAGCGATTTCCTAAAAATACTGCAAGTAGAAGGACGAGATCGCAACAGTCAGTTGCTAGTCGATTTCGTTGTCACCGCCCTTTCTAATGCAGAGGCAATTTCGGAATTATCTACAGCACTGTTTGGGATTATTGGCGACAACAGTTGGTGGGGTGCGGTCAGAAAAACGGCTCTGAAAGCTTGGCTCGATATCGATCAGAATAAAAAAAAGAGTTTATCTTTACTTGAAGACATCCGGAACGGCAGAGTCGATGATTCGGATGACGAGCTTACCGGCATTTTGTTACGCGAGCTTTATCCATCACAACTATCGACGGCTGTGGTATGGGATCATTTCCACGAGGCGAAAGATCCGCACCGAATAGGTTCGTATTACTATTTCTGGAATTATGAGTTTCCAAGTTTGGTGCCAAAGGACGATTTGCCGGCGCTGCTTGATGGCGTAATTGAGCAGCCTGAGTTCCGTTCGCATGACCCATTTAAGCGCCGACTTAATGAGATGGCGAATCAACTCTTAGCGATGGGCTTAGCGGCATATGGTGATCAGATTAGCGATGAAAGGCTGTTTAAGTGGCTTGGAATCGGTCTTGATGAATATGGCGCTACTGAATCAGATAGTGAGTACGCTAAATCGATAGTCAGTTGGCTTAACGGCAAGCCTTTGCGCTATAAGGCGTTGCTCACGAATTGCTATCAGCAGTGTGAGCAAAGCAAAAATATTCGTAACTGTATTTATGTAAACGGTAGACGTCTGCGCGGAGCACAACCGCCCCTCGATATTGGTTTGTGGCACCTTGATCGAGCAATATCTGCTAAAACCGACACCTTAGCCGAAATTCATCTCGCCGAAGCCGCGCACGCATTAGCCTATGACAAAGGTGCGTTAGGGTTGTCGTTGGAAAAATTAGAGCAGTGGCAGAAAGAAAATCCCCAGCGGGCGCATTTGCTTCAATCTCTTTTGGTTCAAGAAGTTCCCGATTGGCAAAAGAAAATGAACGCTCAAGAGAAGCAACGAAGACTTAAGTTTGCTAAGGATAGACATGAGCACACAGTCCATATATCTGAATGGTTGCCAAAGTTAAAAGATGGAACTGCTTCGCCTTGGCTGCTAGGTCAGCTCGCAGGTGTATGGAATAAACGCTTTTACAATATTTCCGGAGAAACCGTTGAAGAGCGTTTCAATAGCTATTGCGAAAATGGCGATGAAGTTCGCGAAGCTGCTGAGCAGGCATTTTTGCAGTGCGTAGAGCGCTCGGATTTACCGACGACAGCTGAAATTATAGATTTAAATATTAAACAGCGCGAACACTATATTCGATCGCCTTGTCTTTTGGGGGTGAGTCTTCGTTGGCAAAAAAATCCGGGTAGCGTAGATGGAATTTCAAATGAAAATCTCCGACGAATGGTTGCTTTTCAGCTCACCTACGGCTTTGGTGGTGGCGCGCCGGAGTGGTATGAGTATTTGGTGAAAAATCGTAAGGATTTGTTTGCCGAGGTGCTTGTGCAATACGCTAGCCTGACTTTGCGTGCAGGTAAAGGCTTTATCGATGGTATCTATCCGCTTGCCCATGATGACAACTATCGAGAGGTCGCGGTAATCGCCGTACCGCTACTTTTGCAGGCATTTCCGGTGCGTGCTAAATCAGAACAGCTTTTGCATTTGGAGTGTTTGCTAAAAGCGGGGATGCGCTATGTGCCGCAAATGGTCTTGCGGCTGATACCAGTGAAAGTTGCTATGAAGAGCATGGATGTGGCGCAAAAAGTTTATTGGTATACGGCAGGCATGTTATTGGCGTCGCAAACCTGGGAGAAAAAATTATGGCGATATATTGGTGACTCCACAGCCAAGGCCAATCACCTTTCGGGATTCCTTAGTACGCGCTTCGGCGATTATGTGGACTACAAACTATCTGCCTATAGCCGTGGAAAGCTAATTGAATTGCTAACACCTCATGCTGAGGCCGAATGGTTTAATCGAAGTGGGTTGGTCACTCCGGCGATGGAGCGCGGTCGCCATATACAAGCATTAATTGATGGGTTGGCATCGCTGGCTTCTGAAGACGCGGAGCTTGAAATAGTCCGTCTAATGAATTTACCCCATTTGAATAAATTCAAGCTTAACCTCGAGCGGGCGGCGCATCTACTGCAATTGAAAAGGCGGGAGCATGAATTTCAGTATCTAACGCCAGTACAGGTAGCATCGATACTGGCAAATGCGACGCCGAATGATATTGCAGATTTGGCAGCTCTGACGTTAGATGTTATTGACGATATTGCAGTGGAAATTCGGCACGATAATGACGACGGTTTTCGTCCATTTTGGAACGAAAATGACCGTACGCCAAAGCATGAAAATAGTTGCCGAGATGTATTGCTGCGGTTATTAAAAAATCGCTTAATCCCGCTCGGGATTGAGTGTCTTCCCGAAGTTGATCATGTCAATGATAAGAGAGCGGATATTCGTCTTTCCTATCGAACCGATTTTAATTTGCCGGTTGAAATTAAGCGTGACACCAACGGCGAGTTGTGGACTGGGCTTCGGAATCAGTTAATTAATCAATATACGATATCCCCAGGAGCCAAAGGCTTCGGAATTTACTTGGTTCTTTGGTTTGGCGCAGGAAAAATTTGTGGTGCAAAAGACGGGGGGAAGCGACCGATCTCTCCCGAAGAGTTGCAGCAGCGCTTGGAGGCGCGGCTTGATGCGAGTGAAAAAAGCCGAATCTTTGTACGCGTGCTGGATGTTTCCTGGCCCGATTGATCAAAAATTTAAGAAAATCTTAAGATTGTTTGAATGTTATTTTAGCAAACACTAAGTCTTGTCATCATTAAACTATGCATCATGATGCGTTGTAAGGGGTCGGTAACAACAAATGACGAGGGGGGTATCATGACGCAAACGCTTTCTGCGCCTCAAACTGTTGGCGCCCCGCGCTACGACATGTACATGGCGATTCACAAGACGCTTCGCGACATCGAGGCGGCGTTGAAGACGTCGATTCCGCCGCAGGAAATGGCTATCATCACGCGCTTTGATTTGCACTGTCTGCTCGGTGCGCGGTTGACAAAACACCACGGCGACTTTGCGATTGGTGCGCACATCGGCGAGCAGCGCGCCGGCCTGCTGGGCCGCGACAAAAATGATCACGCTATCACCGGTGATGCGGCAGCCAAATGCTTTGGTTAAATGAGCCGCTGCACCGTCGCTCGATGCGGCGGCGATCGAAACGCTGCCTTGAATAAATTTGATTTGTGCGGCGTTAAGTGCCAGCCGAGACTGTTCAATAACTGGTTTCATTATTTTCGATCGCGGTCGAGTAGTAGATTCATATACGCGACAAATTCCGGATCTTCGCCGCGCACCAACGTCGGCAACAGTTCGCGAAAATCGGCGCGGTGCAGCCATTCGAGCATGTAATCCTCCCACGACAGCCAGCGTCGCAATTGTTTGGGGGCCATATGATCCTCGTACAGCAACAGGTACGCACGCTCGAACAGCGAGATCAGCATGCTAAAAATAATCAGCATACGCTCGCGTTGTTCGTCACTAAGCGCCAGCGTTTTTTCCACTGAAAATAATTTTAAATCGGAATGTTCGAGCGCAATTTTTAAAAAATCCTGATAGTTGTCGGATAGCAGCTGATAAACATTTTCTTCTTCGTTGTCGCGCTCTTTGCGCTGTTCAAATACAAACACAAAAATCGCCACCGGCAAGGCGAATACCGTGACGACGAAGCTGAGCAATTCCCACGTGTCTTTATCGATCATCATTATTGGTATCCGTTGATCTCTTTTCGCGAGCGCGGCGATAAGCAAAGCATGCCGCGATTTGGTGCGCAGCGCAATGCTATCGGCAGCGGCAAACCGGGTACAATGTGCAGCTCTATGAGTTATTGATTTTGCGAAGAGCGCCGCGACACGATGGATGCTGCCACCCGACAATTATTACACTACCTTGCGACCACGCAGGGCGCCACGCTGTGGTTCACCGATGAGCAGATCGATGCCGCAGCGATTGCCGCTGCATCGCCGCGCGCTGATTTGCACGCGCTGACCAATCGCTGCGATGTCGCCGCGGCGCTGACCGCGCGCGGCGTGTCGACTACGTTGGCGGATTTTGACTGCTCTGCGATAAGCGATTTGCAGCATGTCGCACTACGCATCGGCAAAGAAAAGGCGTTAGTGCATTACCTGATCAATAGTGCGTTGCAACGTTTGGCGCCGGGCGGCAAATTGCTGCTGAGCGGCTACAAAAACGAAGGCATTAAAACGTATTTAGATAAAGCGGCGGCGCGCGCCGGTGGCAGCTGCCGTATCGAGCGCAATGACGGCGCGTTATGCGGCATTGTCGAGCGCGGCGCGCAACTCGGCGCAGCGTTGCCCGATCAGGATTATGCGATGCTGCGGCAGGTGGCATTTAACGCCGAGCTAACGCTGTGGTCGAAGCCCGGTATTTTCGGTTGGCAAAAACTTGATGTGGGCTCGACATTTTTGCTCGAACAACTTACAACATTGTGGCCGAGTGCGCCGCAGCGCGTATTGGATTTAGGTTGTGGCTACGGTTATCTGACGATGATCGCCGCACGCCAATGGCCGCACGCGGAATTTATCGCCACCGATAATAATGTCACCGCGGTTGCGGCATGCGCGCGCAATATGCAAGAGGCGACGATCAATGGCAGCGCGTTGGCCGCAGATTGTGCGGCGACGATTGCCGATTCGTTCGATGCTATTTTATGCAACTCGCCATTTCATCAGGGCTTCGATGTCGAAAGCGAATTGACGCTGCGTTTTCTGCAATCGACTAAGCGTTTATTGCGGCGCGGCGGTCGCGCGCTATTTGTCGTCAATCAATTTATTCCACTCGAACGCAAAGCGGCTGCGCTATTTTCCAATGTTGCGATCGTTGCGCGCAATCGCAGTTTTAAACTGGTGATGTTGGAGCGTTAGCGTGACTGCGATTGCGCTGCCGTGGCGCGATGACTATCTGTTCGAACATTTCGCGCGTATCGATGGTTTTTTACGGCGCTATCAAGCATTGTGGCGACCGCAGGCGTTTCAATATCCGCGATTGCCATGGGCGCAGCAATACAGCGAACTTGCGCAACTGCTGCGCGGTTTGAATTTCGAACACGCACAGCAACTTGCTGAAGATGATGGCGCATTGGCGCAGTTTTTCGGCGAGTTGCTGCCTGACGCGGCGGCAATCTATGTCGGCTGCGCATTGCCATCGCTTGCCGCGGTGAATAATTTTTCGTCGCAGGCCGAGGCACGCTCGGTGCCCGGGCGCAAATGGCAGCAGATCAATGCATTCGCGGCCAGTGTTCCCGATGATGCGGCGCCGTTGCTCGAATGGTGCGCGGGTAAAGCGCATCTCGGCAGGCTGTTGGCAAAAGTGCAGCAGCGCAATGTTGTCGCGTTGGAGTGGCACGCTGATTTAGTGGCAGCCGGTGCGCAATTGGCGCAGCGCGAAAAATTACCGGTGCAGTTGCAGTGTATCGATGTGTTGGCGCCGGAGAGCGCGACATTGTTGCAGCGCGAAACTGCCGTCGTTGCATTGCATGCGTGCGGGCAATTGCACGAACGGTTGTTGCGTGTTTGTGCATTGCAGCAGCCGCGCGCGCTGACATTGGCGCCGTGTTGTTATCATTTAATTGCGACTGAATACTATGCGCCGCTGTCGCGCACCGCAATTGCCGCCCAGTTGTCGCTGAGCGTAAGCGATTTACATACCGCAGTGCGCGATAGCGTCACCTCGCCGCAGCGCGTGCAACAGCAACGCAAAACCTTGCAGGCCTGGCGTTTAGGATTCGATATCTGGCAGCGCGAAGTGCGTGGCGTCGATAATTATTTGCCGACGCCATCGCAGCCGCTCAGCGTAATTAACAACGGCTTTCGAGCTTTCTGCGCGGCATTGGCGGCATTAAATAATATCGATGCGCCGCCGGACGCGCGCTGCGAGGATTATGAGCGCGTAGGCTGGCGTCGTTTGCACGAAGTAGCGGCGTTCGATTTGCCGCGCATGCTATTTCGGCGACCGTTGGAGCTATGGCTGCTGCTCGATCGCGCGTTGTTTTTGCGCGAGCACGGTTACAGCGTGGAGCTGGGTACTTTTTGCGAGCGCTCGTTGACGCCGCGCAATGTGGCGATTCGTGCATTGCGTACAGTTGAACCTGCAGCGACGGTAAGCGAGCGCCGCTGATATAATGACTGCCTTAATAACGAACGCAGGATGCGTTTCATGCGGCTTTAGCCGCGAAATCTAAATACATCAGGACGATGTATTTAGATGCTAGGTTAATAGTAGAATCGACGCCGCTATAATTTGCACGTAAAAGCGGCTCGACCCGAGAGCGATTATGCCGATTTCGACGACCAAGCTAATTTGTATTCTGTTATTTATCGCCAGTGCGATGTACGTGCATTATCGCGGCCGCGTGCGCCATAAATTTTGGCGGCAGGCTTCGGATCACTCGACGATCATGGCGCCGATTAATAGTTTTATGTATTTATTTTCCAGCGTGCCGACGACGCCGTATGTCGATGTCGCGCGCTTTCCCGATTTAAAAATATTAACCGAGCATTGGCGCGAAATTCGCGACGAAGGTTTGGAGTTGATGCGAATCGGTCACGTCAAAGTCTCCGATCAGTACAATGACATCGGCTTTAACTCGTTTTTCAAAAGCGGCTGGAAGCGTTTTTATTTGAAGTGGTACGACGATAGCCATCCATCGGCGCAGCAACTGTGTCCGAAAACGGTGGCGTTGTTGCGCCAGCTGCCGCAAGTGAAGGCGGCGATGTTTACCGAGTTGCCACCGGGCAGTCGCTTGGTGCGACATCGCGATCCGTACGCTGGTTCGCTGCGCTATCACCTCGGTTTGGCGACGCCCAATTCCGAAGAATGTTATATCGATGTCGACGGCGATCGCTACGCGTGGCGCGATGGCGAAAGCGTGATGTTCGACGAAACGTATATTCACTACGCCGAAAACACCACGCAGCAGGATCGCCTGATTTTATTTTGCGATATCGAGCGACCGTTAAAATACCGTTGGGCGCAGTGGTTCAATCATGTATTCGGTCGCTACGTCATAGCGGCTGCCGCTTCGCCAAATGCCGACAGCGATCGCGTCGGCGGCATCAATAAAATATTCAAATATTTGTATGCAGTGCGGCAGGTCGGTAAGCGCATGAAGGTGTGGAATCGCCAGGTCTACTACGCAGTAAAATGGTTGCTGATCGGCGGCATTATCGCTGCGATTGTTTGGTCGTAATCCGCGATGATGCCACTGCGCAAATTGTCGGGTATGTTGCCGTATCTGGCGGCAATGTTTTTAAATGCCTTCGTCGATCTCGGGCATAAAATAATTATTCAAAATACCGTGATTAAAATCTACGACGGCAATGCGCAGGTGATTTTAACTGCGCTCGTCAATGCACTTATTTTATTGCCGTTCATCGCACTATTCAGTCCGGCCGGATTTCTCGCCGATCGCTTTCCAAAAAATATTGTGATGCGCACCGCCGCTTGGTTTGCAGTTGGCTTAACGTTGTTGATCACGCTGTGCTATTACCAGGGCTGGTTCTGGGGTGCATTCGCGATGACCTTGCTGCTCGGCGTGCAGGCAGCATTGTATTCGCCAGCTAAATACGGTTATTTAAAACCGCTGGTCGGCAGTGAGCGCTTGGCGGCGGGAAACGGCGTTGTGCAGGCGGTGACCATTGTGGCGATTTTGGGCGGCACAATATTATTTTCGATTTTATTTGAGCAACGCTTCGATAAGTTTGGCGGTCACCACGAAACCGATATCGTGCGCGCGATTGCGCCGCTCGGATGGCTGCTGGTGATTTGTAGCGTGGTCGAATTATTGCTGATCTATCGGTTGCCGAGTATCGAGCGCGGCGATGATAACTTGCGATTTGCATTTGCCGATTACTTTAAAGGTCGCGCGCTGCAAGAAAACTTACAACTGCTCAGCGAGCGTGCGGTGATTCGATTATCGGTGATCGGGCTCGCGGTATTTTGGGCGGTGAGCCAGGTGATGCTGGCGGTGTTCCCGGCTTTTGCTAAAGCCAGTTTGGCGATCGACAACACCGCGTTGTTGCAAGGCATTATGGCGGTGAGCGGCATCGGCATCATCGTCGGTTCGATAGTGGCGGGGCGCTTTTCGATCAAGGGTTCGGAAGGGTGGGTAATTTTGATCGGTGCGGTCGGTATCTGTTTGGGTTTGTTGTGGTTGCCACTGTTGCATTCGGCACTTGCGCACAGCCTCAACTTTTTGTTGATCGGCGCGATGGGCGGTTTGTTTATCGTGCCGCTAAATACATTAATTCAGCAGCGCGCCGACGATCATCAGCTCGGTCGCGTGTTGGCGGGCAACAATCTGCTGCAAAATATCGCGATGTTGATTTTTTTGATCGCGACAGCGGTGCTGGCGATTGTCGGTGTCGGCGCGCCGTTGTTATTGATTACAGTGGCGGTGGTGGCTGTAGTGGGTACCGGTTATACGGTGAAAAATCTTTGGTCACTGCTGTAAAATTCGACGCATTATTCGGCGAGTTGCGAGGCCAGCATAATGCGATTGCGACCTGCGGCTTTGGCTGCATAGAGCGATTCATCGGCGCGATGAATCAGTTCGCGCGGTTGTTGCGCGCCGGGTATCAGCGCGGCGATGCCGATGCTGATCGTGAGCAGCGGGCTGGCTTGCGATTCGGCGTGCGGAATCGCCGCAGCTAGTAGTTCCGCCTGCAACCGTGCGGCGATGCCAGCAGCGCTCGCCTCGTCGGTGTCGGGCAACAAAATCGCAAACTCTTCGCCGCCGTAACGTGCGGCGACATCCGATTGCCGGACGCTGACGCGCTTGATTGCAGCGGCAACTTTGCGTAGCGCGTCGTCGCCGCGCAAGTGGCCGTAGTGATCGTTGTAAGGTTTAAAGTAATCGACATCGCACATGATCAGCGCGAGCGGGGATTGGTTGCGCTGCGCCAGCGCCCAGTTGATGGTGAGCGCCTGATCGAAGCGGCGCCGATTGGCGAGACCGGTCAAGCCATCGTTGTAGGATAGGCGTTGCATTTCCATCGACTGCGCTTGCAATTGATCTTGTTGGATTTGCACCTGCGTCACCATTGCATCGATATTGCGACTCAAATCGCCAATTTCGTTGCCGTAATTGCTGTTCAGTCGCAGCGTGTAATCCGCGGACGCGCGCACGCGTTGCAAGTGCTCGCCGATTTGCAATATCGGTTTTATCAACAATTGTCGGAACATAATCAAAATGCCGACGCCACCCAGCATGCCAACGAGCAGCGAAACTATTAGCGGCAGCAATAGCCAATCTTGTTCGCTGTCGCGCACGGGGAGCGTCACCGTCATTGTTGCAACCGGTCGCTGATCGTTATCGGTCAACAGCCAGGTTATTTGATTTTGTTCGTCGCGGTACCGCTGTTCGAGCGCAGTCGCTGCCGCCATCGTGCGCGCGGCATCCGGTAGTGGCGTTATGGTTAATTTCACCTGCGTCGATTCTTCGATATCGCGGACAAATTCATCGTCTAGTGGAACACCTAGCAGCAAACTGCCGCGTGCCTCGCTGTTGGTATCGGTGCTCATTACGCTGGCTACGGCATACAGTTGCGGCCCCAGTGCGGTGGCCATCAAACCGCTGTCAAATATCGGCGCGTGCGGGCGCACTTTATCGAGCTCGAGCAAATACGGGGAAATATCTTTTACCGGTAATGGTTTATCGACAAACGCTGATAGTTGCATATCGATCACCCGCGCTTCGACTGCTTGATTGTTGCGATCGAATAGTGCAACCAAATCGATATTGAAAGCGATTAGCGTATCGATCGGAAAATTATCGTCGATAAATTTCGGATCGTGATTATCGTAAAATTCAAAGGCGTCATTTGCGATGGCATTTTTGTACGCCAGGGCACTTAGCTGCAATTTCTTTGAATCGATGGCGAGCAGTACGCGGCGTAAATCTTTGTGATCGACTTCGGCAGTGATTTCACGCAATTTGGGGTGGACAATCAGAAGGCGCGTTGCCACGGCGGTGCCGATACTGATTATTGCCAAAAGACAAACCAGTACGATGAGCTGGGGTAATAAGCGCAGCGTTGCAAAACGCATCATCGGCAAAAAGTCCTTAAGTCAGTGCGCTGTGTATGGCTTGCTCGATATCTTCCGGCTTGGTCAACGGCGCAAAGCGCGCGATCACTTTGCCATTGCGATCGATCAAAAATTTGGTGAAATTCCATTTGATTTTTTCGGTGCCGAGCAGGCCGGGCGCACTGGTTTTTAAATGTTGGAATAGTGGGTGGGTGGTTGGCCCGTTGACATCGATTTTGGCAAACATCGGAAAATTGACGCCGTAATTTAGCTGGCAGAATTCCGCGATTTCGCCGTTCGCGCCAGGATCTTGATGGCCGAATTGATTGCACGGAAAGCCGAGCACGACAAAACCGCGGGCGCGAAATTTTTCGTAGAGCTGCTCCAGTCCGGCGAACTGTGGCGTAAAGCCGCATTTGCTGGCGGTGTTGACGATCAACATTACCTGGCCCCGGTAATCGTCGAGCTTGACGGTTTCGCTTTTAATATTGACGGCTTCGTAAGCATAAATACCGGTCATTGTTGCGCTCCCCCGAAAATAGTTATTGTGGTCTTAATGTCGATAGTAAGAAATCGTTGCTGCGCCGTGTGCTTATCATTGGGTGTGCGGTATGGCTGGCGAATAAATAATAACTGATTGCGCGCCGCGCCGCAGTATGGTTTAGCGGTCGACTAGCGTTCGTTGTAGCTAGTAAATGTTGAATTAGGCGTTAAGGTCGAGTTGTTGCACCAAACCGGCGCCGCCTTGATTGGTCAAATAAAAGCCGGTGGCGCGCAGCTGTCCCAAGCTTTGATTATTGCTATCGGTGAGGCGCGCAGGTGAGGCCACACTGCCGAGAAAAATGGCACCGATATCTTTGCTCGCCAGCGTTTGGGTGGCTTCGCCAGGTCGAAACAATAGCAGTTGGCTAAATGCCGCATCGGCGCTATCGATAAAGCCGTTGCCGTCGCTGTCCAGTTTCGCCAATTCGGCGTAGCCGTTGTTGCTGAGTGGTCCAAATAATTCTTTGCCGTTGTTTATGCGGCCGTCGTGGTTGCGGTCGAGCGCCAAATACGCCGAGCCGCTAACGAGCGTCGGCAGTGCCTCGCTGTGGCCATCGCTATTGAGATCGAACTGCGTTTGTTGCGGGGACAGCGCTGCGCCGAGCCCGTTAAAGTTCAGCACTAATGGATCTTTCGCTTGGCCATTGGTCGCGCTCGCAGAGAACGTGGTGACCGAGTAGCTACGCTCCCGCGCATACTGTAAATCGAGGTTAATCTGCGCGCCGGCGGCCGTTTCAAATTGGCCGGAAAATGCGACTTGGGTGGTTTCGGCTTCGTTGATTTGCGTGGCGTCGATGCGCAACGTGCGGCTGTTATCGGCGGCTATCGTGTCTGTAGATACTGGCGCGGCGGTGGTGTTGACGGTGGCAGTGGGTGCGGTATCGCTGAGCGACAGCGTGTCGATTTGTTTGCCGATCATTGCTTCGACCAATGCTTTAAGCAAAATCGTCTCTTTGTCGAGACCGTTATTGGATTCGTCGGCTTTCGAGCTGCTGGTCGCGGGTTGGGGCGTTGGTGTCGGCGGTGTTGCAGGTGCTGGCGAGGTGACGGCTTGTCGGCGCAGCACGCTAACGCGTTGCTCGGTGTGGCTGAAGGTGTGCTGACCGTGCGCTTGAACATGACTGCCGATGATGTACATGATGCCGCTGCCTACGCGAGTGCGAGTATTGGCGCTAGCGGCAGCGGTGCATATTTCTTGAATTGAATCGGCCAACAGGCTCTGGATTTCGATCGAGGTTAACCGTTATGCGAATTGCAATGTTAAATAATGCAGGCGTTTACGTTGCATTTTTAGTGCGTACTCCAACTCCTGTAGCCGACTACTGATCGTCGTCTGCCGCCATTTGAGTTGCAGCTCGGCAGTTTTTTCCGCCAGCGCCTGGCGTTTTTGTTCGTACCATTGTTGCCGCAAGGTATTCCATTCGTGCCAGCAGGCGAGGAACTCTTGATATTCGCGCTCCAGATGCTCGCGCCAGTCATCGGCGTTGCCAGATTTCTCGAGCCGCGATTGCGCGCGTTTGAATTGCATGTCGAGCAGTGCTTTATCGATTTTGAAAGTGGGGGTGCGGCTAAGCTCGCGTGTTAGGCCAAGCCAGCTGCCGGCAGCGATCAACCATTTGGTCGGGTCGAATTGCCACCAGCGCACACCGTTGCGGTAATCGGTTTGAAATAGATGATGAAAATTGTGATAGCCCTCGCCGTAGGTCAGCAGCGCCAGCCAGAAATTATCGCGCGCGGTGTTGCTGTCGGTGTACGGGCGCTTACCCCAATAGTGCGCCAGCGAATTGATAAAAAAAGTCGTGTGGTGGTTGACCACCAGGCGCAAAAAACCGCCGAGTAATAAATTGCCCCAGATGTCATTCATCAATACGCCGGCGAGCAGTGCTGGCGCTAGGTTCATCGTCACGGCTAACGCGGCGTAATAGCGGTGCTGGAACATCACGATCGGATCGCGTTGCAAATCCGGCACATTGCTGAAGTCGATGCGGCCGGTTGGGTAATCGCGCAACATCCAACCGATATGCGAAAACCAGAGACCGCGATTGGCGGAGTACGGGTCGGCAGTATTGTCGTCGACGTGACGATGGTGGCGGCGATGGCCCGAGGCCCACACCAAAATACTATTTTGCGTAGCGCTGGCGCCAAATAGCGCGAACAGCCAGCGCAGTAGCGGATGTGCTTGGTAGGTTTTGTGCGCGAATAGGCGATGATAGCCAGCGGTAATCGAGAAGCCGTTGCTGGCCAACAATAACGCAAATACCAGCCAGTTACCCCAGCTGTAGCCGTGCGCGAATCCATACCAAGGAACCACGGTCAGCGCCACGATAAAGGTGCCGATTAGAACGGTGGCGGGTAGCCACATAATGTCGGGTTGGGTAGATACAGGCTCAGTAGATACAGGCATCGATGCGCGCTCTCAACAGCGAATTTACAACGTTGTATCGAGGGTAGCGCAATTCGTTTGGGGCGCCTAGTTAGGGGTGTTACGGATATTCACCTCGATCTGTTGCTCGACGATCGCAAACGGAATCGCTTCCAGGTACTTGCCGCGACAGGGTCCCGCTAAGCATTCGCCGGTGTCGATCGCGAACAGTGCGCCGTGCGTTGCGCATTGAATCAACGCATTATCGGCATCGAGAAATTGGTCGTCGAGCCAGTTCAGTTCGACGCCGAGATGCGGACAACTATTGCGATAGACAAAAATTTGGCCGTCGCGCTTTAATGCAAGTAGCGAATCGAATTCGAGCGAGAAGCCTTTAGCGCAGTCCTCTGGAAGATCATCAATGTGGCAGAGGATGGTCATAGCGAAATTATCAACTTCTCGAATTGGCGTGGTGTCGATCGGCTTCCTCGATCAAGTGGCGCTTCAGTGCGGGGTCGAGTTCGCTCCAATGAATATCTAAGAGTGCAGCCTGCATCGCGTACAGCAAAACCCTGGAGACTTTGATGCCGCGCTCGCGGATATGATTGTATGCTGTAATCGGGCCCAGTCGTTCGAGATCTGCGCGATTTTGGATGCCGACTGCGTTGAGCCAGTTAACCGAAGTGTTGCCTAAATTTTTTAGGTACAGCAAATCATTTTGCATCGTTGAGAGGTTCCATGACAGTCGAATGATTGTTTTGATTTTTATACCAGCCGCGGAATTTTTATACCCTCTTGGCAAACAAGTTACAATCGTTTATGTGGTTAATTAATTATTTCCGCAATGAGTTGCTGCTAATGGCTCGATTATAGGTTCTCCGTATGACAAACGAGATTCCGCCGTTGAGCGCAGCGTTGTTGACCGGTCGCGATGATCGCGAGATCGACCGCGCCAGCTTAGAACAGCCGGTGCACCGCGAACTGGTAGCGGCGTGGCTGCAATTAGTCGACGATGCGCGCCAGGCTGGGTTCGATTTGGCAATCGCCAGCGGTTATCGCGACTATCAACGTCAATTGACGATTTGGAATGGCAAGGTCAGTGGCGAGCGGCCGGTGTTCGACGCCGCCGGTAACGCTATCGAGTTGGCGGCGTTGGAGGATTGGCAGCGGGCGCAGGCGATTCTGCGCTGGTCGGCGCTGCCGGGTGCTTCGCGACATCACTGGGGTACCGATATCGATATCTACGACCGTGCTGCGGTGCCGGAACATTATCGCGTGCAATTGGCGCCGACCGAAGTCGAGGTGGGCGGTCCGTTTGCGCCGTTGCATCGCTGGTTGGATGAGCGCATCGCGTGCGATGCGAACTATGGTTTTTTTCGCCCGTATCAGCGCGATAGCGGCGGCGTGGCTCCGGAGCGTTGGCATTTGAGTTATGCGCCGACCGCAGTGCGTTACCAATGTCAGTTGCGCGCGCGCGCATTGCTCGACGAGTTGGATGGCTCTGCGCTTGCGCTACGCGACACTGTCCGACAACATTGGCCGACGATTTACCAGCGCTATATCTGGGTAGCGGCCGAGTTATACCCTGTCGCCTATCGCGCGCAGCTGCTCGCGCCTAATGGAAACGGTTAGCCCGCTGGAAAAGGTTGGCCCACTGGAAAAGGTTAGATAGCCGCATGACTTTCGATCGATCACTGCGCGATGCCGCTTGGTTGTGGCAGCAAATTCGCACCGAGGCTGCCGAGTTGAGCGGCAGCGAAGCCAATCTCGCTAGTTTTTTTCACGCCAGTTTGTTGAATCACGAAACACTGGCATCGGCGCTGGCGTTTCTGCTCGCCAATAAACTCGGCGACCGCGACGTGCCGCCGATGTTGCTGCGACAGGTCTGCGACGATGCATATTGCGCTTCGTCGGCGATGGCGGAAGCTACGGCAGCTGATTGTTTGGCGCACTACGATCGCGATCCCGCTTGTCACTCCTATGCGATGCCGATTCTGTACTTCAAAGGTTTTCATGCGGTGCAGGCGTATCGCGTCGCACATTGGCTGTGGCAGCAGCAGCGTTGCGGTTTAGCGCTGTATCTACAAAATCGAATTGCCACCGTCTTCGATGTCGATATTCATCCGGCAGCGCAGATCGGCGCTGGATTGATGGTCGATCATGCGACCGGTTTGGTGATCGGCGAAACCGCTGTGATCGGCACCAATGTCTCGATGTTACACGGGGTCAGCCTGGGTGGTTGTGGCCCCGGCCCCGGCCCTCGTCATCCACAGTTGGGCGATGGCGTGTTGATCAGCGTCGGCGCCAAATTGCTGGGGCCGATTACGATTGGCGCCGGCGCTAAGATCGCGGCCGGCAGCGTGGTGCTCGAATCGGTGGCGGCACATATGACGGTGGCTGGCGTACCGGCGCGCACGGTGGGGCGCGAGCATACGAACGAGCCGTCATTTGCAATGGATCATCGTCTGGATGGAAATTGATCCAAACGGCGCAGCAAAGGTTGTATTGATCACTATTTATCCGTTACGCTAAGCTTGCGATTGTCGTCTATGCATTACGGCATCACACAGAAAAATAAAAATCCAAAAAACTTACTGCTCAGATCAAGGAGCGACGGAAGCGGGCGCAGTTGTCCACGACTGTAGTTGTCGGCGACTGTAGTAGTCCACGACTGATGTTCGCCTGCTGATAATAATTATTCGATGATAAATCTAACTGTCAGGGTGGGTAAATTATGAGCGTTAAACTGCTAGATAACGAAGCTTTTTACGGCTTTCGTGTGCGCCGAACCGTAGACGGTACGCTGTATCAAGAATACTTTTCGCTGAAAGAGGGCGGCGAACGCATGGTAGGGCGCACTCGAAAAGCCATCGAACAGATGGCATTGCGGCGCGATCAAGAGCTCGCGCAATTGCAGCAAAAAATGCGCGAGCGCAACAAAGCCGTACGTTGTTTTAACCATGATGGCTCGGTGCGCGGTATTAGTTATTTATTGAAAACCGAAAAAAGCGGTGCGGTCACGCCGATTTTTCAATTGGGCATCGCCTCCGATTTGGAGCAAAAAATCGTCTGCACCAGCTTCTCGCTAAATGCGCACGGTGGCGAAGAGGCGTGGCGTAAAGCGATCGATACGTATGCAAAGCATAAAGTGATTCGTAAGAATACGAACCTTTACAAACAGCTGTTAGCAGCTAAGCCGGCTAAAGCAGAACGGAAATAATAACTGGCGCCGCGTCGCACCGACGCGGCGCCAGTGCGGACTTAACCTTTGTAAGCAGCGGCGGCGCTAAGAATCGCGGCGCGCGCAGCATCGGCACCGGCCCAGCTATCGACTTTCACCCACTTGCCCGGCTCCAAATCTTTGTAGTTCACGAAGAAGTGTTCGATTTGCTTGATCAGCAATTCGGGCAGATCGGTGTATTCCTTCACGTTCTTGTACAGCGCGCACAACTTGTCGTGCGGTACGGCCAACACTTTGGCGTCTTGACCGGATTCGTCGCTCATATTCAACACGCCGACTGGGCGCGCGCGAATCACTGAACCCGGCACCACCGGATACGGCGTGACGACCAAGACATCGAGCGGATCGCCATCTTCGCCGAGAGTTTTCGGGATAAAGCCGTAGTTGGCGGGATAGAACATCGGCGTCGCCATAAAGCGATCAACAAACAGCGCGTCGGCGTCTTTGTCGATTTCGTATTTGATCGGCGTGCTATTGGCCGGAATTTCGATGGCTACATAGATATCGTTGGGAAGGTCTTTGCCTGCGGGGATTTTGTCAAAACTCATGATAAGCGGATCCAATTTGGGGGAGGGTGAAATACAGCTGCGCAATTATAGCGGCTATCTTCGACGAACCGAAATGTTGGCTTCGACGAACCGAAATGTTGGTTTGGTCGACAGGTTTTTCCGATGTGCTAGGCTTTTTGTTAACTCACTAAAAACTAAGAGAAAGTCGTGTCGGATACGAATGATCGTAAGTACCCACGCACGCGTCTGCGTGCCGAAGTTAAATTATCGCACCCGAAGGTGGGCGAGCAGCACTCGCATACGCGCGATATTTCCGAGGGCGGTGCTTTCATTATGAATGAGGGGATCGCGCTGCCTGAGATCGGCGATGTAGTCGAGGTGCAGGTACAGGGGCTGCCTGGCGAGGCGGCGCCGGTGGTGCCGATGCGCGTGATACGCATCGATAAAGAAGGCATCGCACTGAAATTTATCGAAGTTTACGAGCAATAACCCCTGCATTTGACGTCATCGATGCTGCCGCGCGCGCGCGTCGATGGTAGTATCCGTCGCCTAAGTTAAATCTCAAATTTTAAAGCCCTAAAGTTAAAACAAAGGCAACTGAGCGCTTCGGCATGCATATTCACATTCTTGGTATCTGCGGCACCTTCATGGGCAGCTTGGCGATTCTCGCGCGCGAGTTAGGTCACGTCGTCACCGGCTCGGATACCGCAGTGTATCCGCCGATGAGCACTCAACTCGAAGCGCAGGGCATTCGTCTGCTCGAAGGTTATTACCCTGAGCATCTCGAACCGGCACCCGATCTCGTCATCATCGGCAATGCGTTATCGCGCGGCAATGCGGCGGTGGAGTATGTTTTGGAGCGCGCGCTGCCTTACGTTTCTGGCCCGCAGTGGCTCAGCGATCACGTGTTGCAGCAGCGTTGGGTGTTGGCGTGCGCGGGTACGCACGGTAAAACCACCACCAGTAGTTTGCTGGCGTGGTTGCTCGAAGCGAACGGCTATAACCCCAGTTATTTAATCGGCGGCGTGCCGGAAAATTTTTCTGTCTCGGCGCGTTTGACCGACAGCAATTTTTTTGTAATCGAAGCCGACGAATACGATTGCGCATTTTTCGATAAGCGCTCGAAGTTTGTGCATTACCGTCCGCGCACCGCCGTGCTGAATAATTTGGAATTCGATCACGCCGATATTTTTCCCGATCTTGCTGCGATTCAGCGGCAGTTTCATCATTTGGTGCGCACGATTCCCGCCAGTGGCAAAATTATTTATCCCGCCACCGATGTTGCGTTGCAAGAAGTATTGGCGATGGGTTGTTGGTCCGAACGCGAAACCACCGGCCTCTCAACTGCCGGTCTCATAGCAGATGGTGCCGATTGGCAGGCGCAATTGGCGGCC
>JAYVWC010000049.1:0-16790 GCA_043786385.1 Spongiibacteraceae bacterium
CTGATTAAGCGGTAAATTTAACTCTTTGTGGCGGTTGTGGGCGAGTTGGCGAATGCGAGTTGTGGATGCCCTCGCTGCACTCATTGCGGGCGCTGCTATTTATCTAGTTGATTCGGAGCGGCCAAGCGGTGAAAATGGACGGTTCGTTGCGCCGAGTTTTAGCTGAGTTTTAAACTTGGCGCCTTGGGATCTACTGTCTAAGAACCGATGATGTATATCAATGATAACAATAACCTCGGTGGTTTCGGGGTCATACATCAAAGAAATTGTGCACGATCTCAACTCTGTAACGACTATGTGTAACCTACAGCTTATGTTGCCACGCATTTTGCTGCTCGGAGAATGCCGCTAGATGACCGAGCAGTTTGTTGGAGAAAGATGGTATGACTAAAGATCAATTCGTGAATGAAATAGTCGTGAATGAAACCGCCGCGAATGAGATGGCCACAGAGGCTCGCTGGGGATTACCAGCAAAAGCCGGGCTATACGATCCCGAAAATGAGAAAGACAGCTGTGGCGTTGGTTTTGTTGCCGATATGAAAGGCCGTCCTAGCCACGCCATTTTGCAGGAGGCGAATCATGCGCTGGTGCGCATGGATCATCGCGGCGGTTGCGGTTGCGAAGCGAATACCGGCGACGGCTGCGGCATCATGACGGCATTGCCGCACGGATTTTTTCAGAAAGTCGCGAAGGCCGAGTTTGGCATCGAGTTGCCCGCTAAAGGGCGCTATGCGGTCGGCAATGTATTTTTGCCGGCGATCGCCGAGGAGCGCGAGAAATGCAAGGCGACGATCAATCAGTTGATCGCTGCGCAGGGCCAACAATTAATCGGTTGGCGCGATGTGCCGGTCGAGCCGATCAAGGCCGATGTCGGTCCGACCGCATTGGCGTCGATGCCAACCATCGAGCAATTGTTCGTCGCCGCAGGCGACGGTGTTGAAAGCGATGCGTTCGAACGGCAGCTCTACATCATCAGAAAACAAGGTACGCGCATCCTGCGCTACGAATCGGATCATTTGCAGGCCGATCTGTTTTACATCTGTACCTTGTCGTCGAAAGTGATTGTCTACAAAGGCATGTTGCGCTCGTCGCAGTTGATGCCGTTTTATCTGGATCTTAGCAATCCGGATTACGAAACGCATTTGGCAATGGTGCATTCGCGCTTTAGTACCAATACGTTTCCGTCGTGGGATCGCGCGCAGCCGAATCGCTTTATGAGTCACAACGGCGAGATCAACACCCGCAAAGGTAATATTAATTGGATGCGCGCGCGCGAAGGCGTCGTCAAAAGCGCGTTGCTCGGCGACGATATCAATAAGTTATTTCCGATTATCGAACCCGATTGTTCCGACTCCGGGAACTTCGATAATGTCCTCGAATTTATGTTGATGAGCGGTCGCACATTGCAGGAAGCGATGATGCTGATGGTTCCGGAAGCGTGGCAGAACGATACGCAAATGTCGCCGGAAAAACGCGCTTTCTACGAGTACAACTCAACCATTATGGAGCCGTGGGATGGCCCTGCATCGATGGTGTTTACCGATGGCGATTACATCGGTGCGGTATTGGATCGTAACGGTTTGCGCCCGAGCCGCTACTACATTACGCACGACGACAAAGTTATTATGGCATCCGAGGTCGGTGTGTTGTCGGTCGATCCCGCCAATGTTAAAGCCAAAGGTCGTTTGCAGCCGGGCAAAATGTTTCTGCTCGATTTTTCCGAGGGACGCTTGATCGGCGACGAAGAATTAAAATCTAAATTCGCCAATTCACAGCCGTTTGGCGAGTGGATAAATAATCAGAAAGTGGAGTTCGCCGATCTACATACCGATCAGGAGCCGCACGGTTTTGAATCGAGCACGCTGCTGCCTAGAATGCGCGCGTTCGGCTACACCACTGAAACGATGCAGTTCATGCTGTTGCCGTTGGTCAAAGAGTTGCGCGATCCAGTTAATTCGATGGGCAACGACAGTGCGCTGGCGTGTTTATCCGATCAGCCGCGCATGATTTACGACTATTTCAAACAACTATTTGCGCAAGTCACCAACCCGGCGATCGACTCGATTCGCGAAGAAGTGGTGATGTCGCTCGAATGCTACATCGGGCCAGAAGGCAATCTGCTGGAAACTACCGCGCAACATGCACACCGCTTGCGCGTGCCGCATCCGATTTTAACGAACGAAGAAATGGCGGCGCTGCGGCATATCGATTACAAGGATTGGAAATCCAAAGTTATCGATATCACGTTCCCGATATCGGACGGCAAAGCGGGCTTGAAAAAAGCGCTACAGCGGTTGCGTGTTGAAGCCAGCCAAGCAATTGTCGATGGTTGCAGTTTAATTATTTTATCCGATCGCGAGGTCGGTCCCGGGCGCGTGCCGGTGAGTACGTTGTTAGCGGTTGGCGAAGTGCATCATCATTTGGTGCGCACTTCCGAGCGCACCAAAATTGGCATCGTCGTCGAAACCGGCGAAGCGCGCGAAGTGCATCATCATTGCATGCTGATTGGTTACGGCGCCGATGCGATCAATCCGTATCTCGCGTTCGAAGCGCTGTGGCAGTCACAGCGCGATGGCTTGCTGCCTGGCGCGAAACACGATACCGATGACAAAATTGTCGCGTCGTATCGCAAAGCGGTCGCCAAAGGCATTTTGAAAGTAATGGCGAAAATGGGTATCTCCACCGTGCAGTCGTACAAAGGTGCGCAGATATTTGAAGCGGTCGGCATCGCCACTGACGTTATCAACAGCTGCTTTTTGGGCACCGCGAGCCGCGTACAAGGCGTCGGTTTCGAAGTGCTGGCCGAAGAGGCATTGCGCCGCCACGATTTAGCTTACGCAACACGTACCGTTAGCCAATTGCCGGTTTTGCAAAATCCGGGCGATATACAATGGCGTGCGAATGGCGAAAAACATATGTGGAATCCGAAAACGATTTCCGCACTGCAAGTCGCCACCACCAATAATAGCGTCGAACAATATCAGCGCTTCGCTAAAATTTCCGACGAAGAAGCAACGCGCGGCTGTACGCTGCGTGGCTTAATGGCGTTTAAGAAAAACGTCAACGGCGGGCCGATATCGCTCGACGAAGTCGAGCCGGCCAAAGAGATCGTCAAACGCTTTTGTACCGGCGCGATGAGCTTTGGTTCGATTTCGCCGGAGGCACACGAATCGCTGGCGATTGCGATGAATCGCATCGGCGGAAAATCGAATACCGGCGAGGGCGGCGAAGACGCGAAGCGTTTTATCCCTCTACCGAATGGCGATTCGAAACGCTCCGCGATCAAGCAGGTCGCATCGGGTCGCTTCGGTGTCACCGCACATTACTTGGCAAATGCCGACGAATTACAAATTAAAATTTCGCAGGGTGCAAAACCCGGCGAGGGCGGCGAGTTGCCAGGCGAAAAAGTCGACGAATACATCGCTAAGTTGCGGCATTCGACACCGGGCGTTGGTTTGATCAGTCCGCCGCCGCACCACGATATTTATTCGATCGAGGATATGGCGCAGCTGATTCACGATTTGAAAAACGCCAACAAACATGCGCGCATCAGTGTCAAATTAGTCGCCGAAATGGGCGTCGGCACGATCGCTGCGGGTGTCACCAAAGCGAAGGCCGATCACATCGTCATCGCCGGCCACGATGGCGGCACCGGTGCATCGCCGTTGACCTCGATCAAACATGCGGGTTTGCCGTGGGAGTTGGGTATCACCGAAACGCATCAAACACTGGTGATGAACAATCTTCGCTCGCGCGTGGTATTGCAAACCGATGGCCAATTAAAAACCGGTCGCGATGTCGCCATAGCGGCGCTGTTAGGTGCAGAAGAGTTTGGTTTTGCAACCGCGCCGTTGGTGACGCTCGGCTGCATCATGATGCGCAAATGCCATTTGAATACTTGCCCGGTAGGCGTTGCGACGCAAGATCCCGAGCTGCGCAAAAAATTCAAAGGCAAGCCAGAGAGCGTCGTCAACTTCTTCTTCTTGCTGGCCGAAGATTTGCGCGCGATTATGGCGCAGTTGGGCTTCCGCACGATCAGTGAAATGGTGGGTCGTTCCGACGTGTTGGAAATGGACGCGGCGATCGATCATTGGAAGGCGAGCGGTCTCGATTTAACCGCGATTTTAACGCCGGCCAAAAAGCCGCACGCCGATGTCGGTACCTTTCAAACGATCGCGCAGGATCACGGTTTAGAACTGGCGCTGGACAATGAAATTATCCGCCAAGCCCAACCAGCATTGGAAAAAGGCGAGAAGGTTAATATTGAATTGCCGGTGATCAATATCAATCGCGTGGTCGGTACGATGTTGTCGCACGAGATCGCCAAGAAATACGGCGCCGAAGGATTGCCCGACGATACCATTCACATCAAGTTGAAAGGTTCGGCGGGGCAAAGTCTCGGTGCATTCCTGGCGCGTGGTGTGACGCTTGAAGTCGAAGGCGATGCCAACGATTTCGTCGGCAAGGGTTTGTCCGGCGGCCGCATCGTCGTCTATCCGCCGAAGGTCAGCACGTTTAAAGCTGAGGAAAATATTTTGATCGGCAACGTCGTGATGTACGGCGCTACGCTGGGAGAAGCATTTTTTCGCGGCATCGCTGCCGAGCGTTTCTGCGTGCGCAATAGCGGCGCTAGCGCGGTTATCGAAGGCATCGGCGATCACGGCTGCGAATACATGACCGGCGGCAAAGTGGTTGTGTTAGGTAGCACCGGCCGCAATTTCGCAGCGGGCATGAGCGGCGGTGTCGCCTATGTGCTCGATGAAAAAGGCGATTTCGATAAGCGTTGCAACCTCGATATGGTCGGCTTGGAAAAAGTCGAAGCAGACGAGGATGTCGCCGAGCTTAAAGCACTGATCGAGAAGCACGCGCAGTACACCGATTCGCCGGTGGCGCAGCGCCTTCTTGCCGATTGGAAAAATGCATTGACGAAATTTGTCAAAGTGATGCCGACCGATTACAAACGCGTGCTGGCTGAGCGTAAAGCGCAAGTACGAACTGGCAGCAATCCAATGAATCAAAACGCCGCCGCTGCGGCGGTGTAACGGTAGAAGCGGAGAAGAGTAACGAGTCATGGGTAAGCCAACGGGATTCAAAGAATTTGCTCGCGATCCGGCAATCTACCGCGATGTGAAAGCGCGCGTGCTCGATTATGCTGAGTTGTACACCGAAGTTAACGTCCAAAAATTACAAACCCAAGCGTCGCGCTGCATGGATTGCGGAATTCCATTCTGTCAGTCGGGTGACGGTTGTCCGGTGTCGAATTTGATTCCGGAATGGAACGATTTAATTTATCAAGATCGTTGGCGCGATGCGCTGGATCGCCTGCACGAGACGAATAATTTTCCGGAATTTACCGGTCGCGTATGTCCGGCACCGTGCGAAGGTTCGTGCGTGCTGGGCTTGGTTGATAAACCGGTGACAATTAAAAATATCGAGTACGCGATTATCGATCGCGGCTTTAAAGAAGGTTGGGTGGTAGCGCAGCCGCCAGCCGTGCGCACTGGCAAAAAAGTAGCGGTGGTGGGCTCGGGTCCTGCCGGTTTAGCTGCGGCGGCGGAGTTAAATAAAGCGGGTCACCAAGTTACCGTGTACGAGCGCGCCGATCGCATCGGCGGTTTGTTGATGTATGGCATTCCCAATATGAAGTTGGGTAAGGATGTCGTGCAGCGTCGCATCGATTTGCTGCGACAGGAAGGCGTCGAGTTTGTTACCAACGCGAATATCGGCGGCGAAGGTCCGAATGCAATCGACGTTGCGAAACTGAAGCAGGGTAACGATGCAGTATTGTTGTCCACCGGCGCTACCAATGGTCGCGATCTGCCAATCGAAAATCGCCAGCTGAAAGGCATTCACATGGCGATGGAATTTTTGCGTGCGAATACTAAAAGCTTGTTGGATTCGAACCTCGCCGATAACAACTACATTTCGGCTAAAGACAAAAATGTCATTGTGATCGGTGGTGGCGATACCGGTACCGATTGTATCGGCACGTCGATTCGTCACGGCGCGAAAAATGTCGTCAATTTCGAATTATTGCCGCAGCCACCGGAAGAGCGCGCTGCCGATAATCCGTGGCCGCTATGGCCGAAAATATTCCGCGTCGATTACGGTCACTCCGAAGCCGCAGATAAATTCGGAAAAGATCCGCGCGAATATTGCATTCTCAGCAAAGGTTTTGTCGGCGACGAAAACGGTAATCTGAAAGGTATTAAAACCATCAATGTCGATTGGGTTAACGAAGGTGGCAAATTCGTAATGAAGGAAGTTGTCGGCTCGGAAAAAATTTGGGAAGCCGAGTTGATTCTGTTGTCGATGGGGTTTTTAGGCCCAGAGCAATACGTTAGTAAAGTGCTTGGCGTGGAAACCGACGAACGCTCCAACTACAAGGCGCAATACGATAAATTTGTGACCAATGTAGCAGGCGTGTTCGCGGCCGGCGATTGTCGGCGCGGTCAATCGCTGGTGGTGTGGGCGATCGATGAAGGACGTCGTGCCGCGCGCGAAATGGATAAATTCTTGATGGCGGGTACGCAACGCTAATTCGATTTTACGTGGCCGATTCTTGTAAACAATCGGCTGCACTTATTTAGGAGAGGTCGCAATGGCGTCCGTTACCAAAAAGGCCACGTTTAAAGCGAAGCCACCCGCGGCGATTGAAACCCAGCGCTCGATCGAAGAGCAGACTGCTGCGTTTCTAAAGTGCGGTGGTAAGGTGCAGCAAATACCGAGTGGTGTAACCGGGCAGGTGAATCTCGCCGGGCCGCGTCATATCACGCTCGGTAAAAAACCGGAAACACAGCAGTCTTAATAGCGATCGCAACCGCATTGCGGTTGCTTTGTTATTTTATTCCGCAGTCATTCATTCTGTGATTATTTGACTCTCATCTCGATGTTCGGTTTCGATGCGTTCGAGTGCGCGATTGCTTTAACGGTGGAGCCCCCGTCTTGATCAGCTCGACCAACTCATCCGCGGGTAGCGGCTTCGCATATAAATAACCTTGTGCTTCATCACAGCCGCGCGAACGCAAAAATTTCGCTTGCTCGATCGTCTCGATGCCTTCGGCAATTACCTGTAAATTGAGTCGATGCGCGATCGCAATGATCGCTTCGGCGATTGCAACATCGTTCAAATCCTGTGGAATGTCGCGAACAAATGCGCGATCGATTTTAATGCGGTGCAGCGGTAAGTTTTTCAGCGAGCTTAAGCAAGAATAGCCAGTGCCGAAATCATCGATTGCCAGCGAGACGCCGAGTTCTTTTAACGCCAGTAACGTTTCGAGGCAGGCCGCTTCGCTTTGCAGCGTGCTTTCGGTAATTTCGATTTCGAGTTCCCCCGGCGACATTTGCGTGTCGAATAAAATTGCCTTGATGGTATTCAGCAAATGCTTCTGATGCATTTGCCGCGCGGATACATTCACTGCGATGCGCAGCGGCGGCAATCCCGCTGCGCGCCATTCGCGCGCTTGTTCGCACGCGCGGCGCAATACCCATTCGCCAATTTTGACGATCAAACCACTCTCTTCGGCGATCGGAATAATGTCGAGCGCGCCGACTAATCCTCGGCTCGGATGTTGCCAGCGAACCAACGCTTCGGCGCCGATAATCCGTCCGTTCGCCATGTTGATCTGCGGTTGATAATGCAGCACGAGTTCGTTGTGTTGCAAGCCGCGACGCAGATCTTGATCGAGCCCCATGTAATGCATCGCAGCGGTGGTCATCGCCGCGGTATAAAACGTATAGCGATTGCGGCCTTGGCCTTTAGCGGCATACATCGCGGTATCGGCGATGCGTACCAGGTCTTCGCGATTGTCGGCGTCGTCGGGAAACAGGCTGATGCCGATGCTGGCCGAAATACTTAATTCGTGCGCTTGTAAGTTTATTGGCTTACCGAGTGCGGCAACTATTTTTTTGGTGACGATCACCACCTCTTCAATGCGCTCGATATCTCCGAGCACTACCATAAACTCATCGCCGCCCAAGCGCGCGACAGTGTCATCGTGACGAATACAATTTTGTAAACGCTGAGCCAGCTCGCGCAATAAATCATCGCCGACATTGTGGCCGAGCGTATCGTTAACGCGTTTAAAATAATCGAGATCGATAAACAGTACGGCAACGCGCACTTTTTTTCGGCGCGCACGATCGATGGCAGTTTCCAGTCGATCGCGTGCGAGCAATCGATTTGGCAGACCGGTCAGCGGATCGTGATGGGCGAGGTGATACAGTTTTTGCTCGGCGCTGCGCACCGCCGTCAAATCGGAAAGCACCACAACGTAGTGAGTTAATTCGTCGCCGTCGCCGCGCACCGCAGCGATATTAGCGAGCAGCGGAAATAACTCGCCATTTTTGCGCTTGCCTTTTAGCTCGCCGGTCCAGGTGCCGGATGCATGCAAGGTATTGCGGATACCGTCCAAACTTTCCGGCGGCAGTAGGCCGCTGTCCAATTGATGGGGTTGTTTGCCGACGACATTTTCGAGTGTCTCGCCGGTAATATCGCAATAGCTGTTATTGACGGTGAGGATCTGCAAATTTTTATCGAGCACCAAAATACCATCTGGACTAGTGGCAAATACCGTTGCTGCTTGTCGCAAATTTTGCTCGGCATTTTTGCGCTCGCTGATATCCTGCACCACACCGATAATGCGGTGCGCACCGACATCGCGACGCGCGCCAAACACTTTGCCTTGCACTTTCAGCCAGCGCATTTCGCCATCGGTGCCTACGCTGCGAAATTCGATTTGGCAGCATGATTCGCGGGTAATTGCATCTTCGAGCGCAGTATTTACTGCGGCTCGATCATCGCTGCAGACGCGATCCAGCAAGCCGTCCCAGGTGGCCGAGAATGGTTCCGGTGTAAAATCGAATAGTTCGTCGGCGAGGCCGGCGCGATGGATTTTGCGCGAAACAACATCAAGCTCCCACGACCCCATCGCTGCGGCATCGAGTGCCAGCCGTAGGTGCTCCTCACTATCTTGTAGCATGAGATCGGAATTGCGGCGTTCCAATGCCATTTGAATGGTCGCGTGCAGCGCGCGCTCTGAGAATGGTTTAACCAAGTAACCGTATGGTTTGGTGATGCGCGCGCGTTCTAAGATGTTTTCTTGGGAATAGGCGGTTAAATAAATAACCGGGATATTGAGTTCGGAAGGAATGCGCGCTGCGGTTTCAATGCCGTCGATATCGCCTTCGATATTGATATCCATCAACACGAGATCGGGACGGAGATCGGAAATTTTTTGCAGCGCCTGCTCGCCGGAGGCAACGACAGCGGGCACCTCATAACCTAGTTTGATCAAGCGCTGCTGCAAATTCAATGCGACAATACGTTCATCCTCAACGACTAAAATCCTGCTGGCCAGCATAGTATGACTCCGGGCTTTCAGCTATTGATAAGCTGCATCAGATGGAAAGGTAATGACGAATTGCGTCGGATTGGCTCGCTGTACGGTCATCGTTCCTGCAAGTTGATCCGTTAGCAAATTAACTAGCTTAAGTCCCAGGCTGGTTGAATTTTGCAAATCTAAATCATCGGGGATACCTACGCCATCGTCGCTGATACTCAAAGTGATTAATTGTTTGTCATCGCTTTGTACGTTTATATTGATGTTGCCGCAGCGATCCTCAGGGAAGCCATGTTTCAGTGCATTGGTGATCAATTCGTTGATCGCCAAGCCGCATGGAATCGCCTTGGTTAACGGTAAGTGGATATCGATCGCACGTCTTTGCGCCGTGCGTACAGATCGCGACCGGCACCCATCGGTCGCGACTCAGGGTTGATCACATAGCCGGCGCGCAACTCGGGATGGTGTTGGCGAGCACGCAGCGGCACCAGTATTTCCACCGGCTGGCCGAGCAGTTCGGCACGTGAATACTGAAATAATCGCTCGGTCTGACGATTAACCATTTCGATTTGGCCGATCGCGTTGATCATTACCATCGCGCTCGGCGCGGAGTCGATCACCTTGCGAAAACGTACATCCTCGCGCGCCCGGCGTTTGGAGATATCGTTGGTGACTGTGGCAAAGCCACGCACCGAACCGTCATCGTCGGTTATCGGCGTCAATACCATATGCGCCCAAAAGCGCGAGCCATCCTGGCGTACGCGCCAGCCTTCGGTTTCGAAATGACCCTGTGCGATTACAGCTTCCAGTTCGCGCGCCGGTAGCCCGGCGACGATATCTTCTTCCGGATAAAAAGCCGAGACATGTTGGCCGATAATATCTTTTGCGCGATAGCCTTTGATGCGTTGCGCGCCGATATTCCAGGTGGATACTCGACCGTTGAGGTCAAGCATATAAAGCGCGCAATCCTGGACATTCGAAATCGGAAGATGAAGACTTTCTTTCTGCTCGTGCGGCATTTGCTCGACGCGCGGTGGGTTTTCTGGATTTGGGGTTACGGCATCTTTGTCCATTTGCGGAAGCCCTCGCGTCGTTTGCGTATTGCGCGATTAATTCCGAAAATAGTTTAGTAACATTTCTTAAATGTAGTTTGATGACGAGAAATCAATGCCGCACCAAGTCGATAACGGTAGCGGCGTTCGTCAAGGAAGTTGTCAGCTCAATGGCGACGGCACGAACAAGGAGAAGCTCGCAGTTGCTACGCTATGATAGCGACTGACATGCGGCATGTTTAAGCTAGTCTTATTGCTGATGGCTGTCTACTTAATAAACTCTGGCGACTAACCCTTAGTCATTATGCTTTTTATTACGCTAAGCGTAGATGTTAGGTGGGAGTGGCAGCTCGCGCACAGCGAATATCGCGGCGCTGCAGTGTAATCTGCTCTATAGTTGGTACGTGCTCAGATGCGCTGGCGATGAGTGGTGCGGCTCTTGAGCGAAATTTTCATACTATCCCGATCTTATTTGATGGAGATTATTATGGATGTCACCAGTATTTCCGATGTAGCGACTAATCTGTCGGCCTCTGCCACGAACCAAGCCGTCGGCATCGCAGTGTTGAAAAAGGCTATCAATTTGGAAAGCGCCGGTGCGCTGGCGTTAGTTGCCGCCATTCCTACCGTATCGAGTACAAATCTTCCCGTTAACATAGGCCAAAATATTAATGTCGCTGTTTAACGTGAACTACCTCTCGAAATACTGGATGACTTAATAGAGCAGTCCGTGGTCGGTTTAAACTGGTCATGGGTATTAAATTCAACAGGTGCATGTATGGCAAAGATTCAACTGAGTATGGTTTTTTCGTTATCGTTAGTAGCGGGTGCAGCGTTCGCCGGTGATTTGACAACTGATGCCGCGATCGGTGGCGCGATTGGTGGTGCCGTCGGCGGCGCATTGGGTGCCGAGGTCGGCGGTCGCGAAGGTGCTGTGCTAGGAGCCGGCGTCGGTGCGGCGGCAGGCACTGCGATCAATACCAAGGGGGACAGCTCCGGTTCGCGCGATAGCAATCGTGATCGCGAGTATCGCGACGATGACGGCGAGCACCACCATCATCACAAGCGCCATGAAAGCGATTTTTGTCCGCCGGGCCAAGCCAAAAAAGGTAATTGCTGATTGCAGCATGCGCATGTTATTTAAAAGGCCCCTTATTCGGGGCCTTTTTTATGCTCGCTTGATACGCATCAATACGCATCGTCAGTGATTGCCGGTAGATTTGAATTGAGTAGATTATTAACGGATGCAGTGAACGCATGTCGACGCACACGAGTGAAACGGTTACCGCAACGAAATTAACCGCTACCGAGTTGGGTTTAACCAATAGCGAATTGGGTTTAACCGATAGCGAAGCGAGCGCTGCGCTGCAACGCCACGGCTATAACGAGCTGCCCTCTGCTAAACCTCGCAGTGCGTGGGTGATCGCATTCGGTGTAATGCGCGAGCCGATGTTTATGCTGTTGCTGGCTTGCGGCGCGATCTATGTGCTACTGGGCGATAAGCGCGATGCGGTGATGCTGCTGGCGTTTGTCGTCATCATCATGGCCATTAGTTTTATCCAACAGCATAAAAGCGAACGCGCGCTCGATGCGTTAAAAAATTTGTCGAGTCCGCGCGCGTTGGTAATTCGCAACGGCAGTCAGCAGCGCATTCCCGGCCGCGAAGTGGTGGTCGGCGATATCGTGATACTCAGCGAAGGCGATCGTGTACCCGCCGACGGCGTGCTGTTGACCAGCCTGAATTTAATGGCTGACGAATCGCTGCTGACCGGCGAATCGCTCGCCGTGAATAAAACCGCAGCGCAACAACCGCTATTAACGATGATCGCGCCGGGCGGTGCCGAATCGCCTTATATCTACGCCGGTGCGCTGGTGGTTGCCGGCAAAGGTATTGCGCAGATATTGGCAACGGGCAGCGATAGTGCGATCGGCCGCATTGCGCGCTCGCTCGCCACCGTGCAGGCCGAGCCGACGCACGTTGAGCGCGAGATACGTCAAGTTGTCGCGCGGGTGGCTATCGGCGGTTTGCTGTTGAGTGCTTTCATCGCAGTGCTGTACGCGCTCACGCACGGACAATGGTTGGCCGGTTTACTGGTAGGCATCACGTTTGCGATGGCGGTGGTGCCCGAAGAATTGCCGGTGGTGCTGACATTATTTTTTGGTCTCGGTGCGTGGCGCATTGCGCAGCGTCGCGTGTTGACTCGGCATATTCCAGCGCTCGAAATGCTCGGCTCGACGACGGTGCTGTGCGTCGATAAAACCGGCACGCTCACTGAAAATCGCATGCTGCTGCAACAACTCGCGGTGGCGAATCAAATTTACGATCTGCGCGCGAATCATTCGCAATCTGGTTCTTCCCAAGCACTGCCCGAAACCTTTCACGAGTTGCTCGAATTCAGCGTACTGGCGAGCCATCGCGATCCATTTGATCCGATGGAGCGCGCCATACATGATGCGTTAGAGCAAACGCTAGCGAATAGCGAACACGTGCATCGCGATTGGCAGTTGCTCGAAGAGTATCCGCTGTCGCGCGAGTTGTTGGCGATGTCGCGCGTGTGGCAATCGCCGCGTCGCGATTATTTAGTGATTGCGGCCAAAGGTGCGCCGGAAGCAATTTTCGATCTGTGCCATCTCGATGTCGCTGCGTTGGCTGCATTATCGGCGCAGGCTGCAACGATGGCAGCGCGCGGTCTGCGCGTGCTCGCAGTAGCGCGCGCACGTTTCGAGCGCCTGCCGTTGCCGGAGATACAGCACGATTTTGTATTCGAGCTGCTCGGTTTAATCGGTTTTGCCGATCCGGTGCGCGCCGCAGTACCGCAAGCGTTGCGCGAATGTTACGCGGCAGGGGTGCGCGTGGTGATGATTACCGGCGATCATCCGGCGACCGCACTTAGCATCGCGACGCAAATCGAGTTGGATACCAAAGCGGGCTATTTGGTTGGCAGTGCGCTCGATGCGTTGAGCGATGCGCAATTACAGCACGAAATAGAACGCGTCAATATATTCTGCCGCGTCACACCCGAGCACAAATTGCGTTTGGTACACGCGTTAAAAAACAATGGCGAAGTGGTGGCGATGACCGGCGATGGCGTTAACGACGCGCCGGCATTAAAAGCCGCGCATATCGGCATCGCGATGGGCGCGCGCGGTACCGATGTTGCGCGCGAGGCCGCCGATTTAGTATTGATGGACGACGACTTCGCGGCGATTGTCAGTGCGATCAAAGCGGGCCGCCGCATTTTCGATAATCTCGGTAAAGCCGCTGCGTTTGTGATCGCCGTGCACGTGCCGATTATCGGTTTAAGTCTGTTGCCGGTATTGTTGCAATGGCCGTTGGTACTGATGCCGGTGCATATTTTATTTTTACAGTTAATCATTGATCCGGCGTGTTCGTTGGTATTTGAAATGGAACCGGAGGAGCGCGATTTAATGCAGCGTCCGCCGCGCCCGCGCCAGCAGAAATTATTCAATCGCAATTTATTGATCGCGAGTTTACTCGAAGGCAGTGTGCTTTTAATTATTGTATTGGCGCTATTTGGTGTTGCACTGCACGCCGGTTATGCCGTCGATGCTGCACGCGCGCTGATATTCGCGACGCTGATCGCAGCCAATATCGGATTGATCTTCGCCAATCGCACGCGCACCGCCGGCTTTTTCGCCGCAGCAAAAACGCCGAACCCCGCGTTGCGCTGGGTGAGCATCGGTGCGATCGGGGTGATGATTCTGGTAAATTCTGTGCCGTGGTTGCGAAATTTATTTAATTTTACGGCGCCAGATGCAATCGGCTGGGGTATCGCATTGTGCGCCGGGTTGCTGAGCGTAGCGATTTTCGAAGCAATAAAATATTGGCGATTTAGATCGGCGTGAGAATTTTATACGCTAACTGCACGTGCTAGGCACTGGCCATATATCTCATGCTGAGCTGCCGAAAAGCATGTTGGCGGGTTTTGCATACGGTTTAGAGATGTTGTGGAGGTTGTAAATAAGTTGTAAAGCAGGTGTAAGAAAGCTATGGCGTCGTCTGCAAAATCTCCAAATCCTGGCTACACTTCGATAGTCATTTTCACAAGGATTATTAATAATGAAAGCAGCTTTTATCGGTGCAATGGCATTAACGATGGCGATGCCGGTATTCGCCACCGACATGGGTGTATACGCAAAAGGCGGTACGCTGGGTTTGGGCGGCGGTGTCGGTGTTGGTGTCACCGATTCAATACGGTTGAGAGCTGGGTACACTACGTACAAATACAGTAAAGATAAATCGGAGAGCGATGTCGATTATCACGGCGATATGACTGTCGGTGGCGGCGAAGCTATGGTCGATTGGCATCCGTTTAACGGCACGTTTCGTTTAACCGGCGGGCTTACGTTTAATCGCAACAAAGCTACGCTGGATGCGAAACCGACTGGCGGCACGTATACCCTCAATGATGTTACGTATACCGCAGCAGAAATTGGTGCGCTTGACGGCAATGTTAGCTTTCAGTCGACGGCGCCGTATTTTGGTGTGGGCTGGGGCGATGTGGTCGACAAGGCCGGAAACTTCAGTTTTATTGCGGACATTGGCGTGTTATTTCAAGGTAGTCCTGATGTGAAACTCAATGCGACTTGCGGTACCGGTGTCGATGCAGCGACATGCGCAGAAATACAATCCAATACCGCAGCGGAAGAAAAAATTCTCAGCGATGATTTGTCCAGTTTGAAATATTGGCCGGTGATATCGCTCGGCGTTGCTTATCGTTTTTAGCGATACTATTGAGTGATAAATGACGGCGACCTTAGGGTCGCCGTTTTGTTTTTTTTGGAATAGTTTTTTCTAATGCTTTCAATCCATTGTCGAGCGGTTTGAGAATTTTTAAAGTCGGCGCTTGGGTTGCTAAATTTTGAAACCGATATCGAAATACGACGCTGATAACTCATTCCAGAATTGGCGTATAAAAATCTAACACATTAGCTTGTTCATTTTTTTAAAAACTTATGGCCATACTTCCAGCGCCTACGCTTTTCATTACCCAAACTATCAAAAGGTAGTGTTATGAAAAGGCTTGCTGGCGTATCGGAACTATCTACCCACAGTAAATCACTGCTCAGAAGCATGGAGTTAGGTGCGTGTTTATTTGCCGCACTCGGCACGATCAGTACGGCTTACGCGCACACGGTAACGGTCGGCTATGAGTCGGGCGCTACGGCAGGAGATGTGAATTTTTGGTACGGAACTTACCACAGCCCCTCGCAAGCGACTTATACCGAAGGCAGTATGCAGTTGGTTGGCAACAGCTTGAATACCACGGTATCTTTTACGCTATTGACCGGCACCAAACCCGTTGGCTTAATCGATGGCACGACCAACTTTTATACCGATGGTATCTCGCTGGTGGGAACCGATATTAATGGCAACGGTGACCCACAGACTTGGCAGGGGGTATCGTTTTCCGGTTTGACGGCCGGCACCTATGTTTTTACGTATATCCCGATAAGCTCGCCAACCGCCGTATGGAATCCTTGGGATAGCATTATTTTATCCAGCTCGGTGACCTTGAGCGCTCAGATTATCAGTGGCGGCGCCACCGATATTGATACCGCACTGGGCGCTTATCTACTGAGTGACTTGGGCGACGCGGTCAACCCCGCGTTTACCGGCGGCACTTTACAAGTCGATGCGCCGACCACCGTGTCGCAAGATATTACGATCAGTGGCGCCGGTGGCAGCATCGATCAATTCGGTAATAGTGCGACTTTTTCCGGTGTGTTTTCCGATGCCAGCAACGGCGTCCCCGGCTCGCTCTCCATCGTCAACAGTGGTGCAGCGGGCGGCGGCGTGACCTTGAGCGGCGTCAGCACTTTTACCGGCGGCACCACCATTGCTAGCGGCAGCACTTTAGCGCTGACGGGAGCGGGCAGTATTTAGCAGCTCCAGCGGTGTCACCGACAACGGTACGTTGGATATTTCTGGCACTACAGCGGGCGCGACTGTGGCGACGCTGTTAGGTAACGGCACGGTTGCGTTAGGCGCAAATAATTTAACGTTGACCAACGCCAGCGGTAGTTTCGATGGGGTTATCGATGGTTCCGGTGGTGTAATTGTCTCCGGAGGCATTGGTACGCTGACCGGTAATAATCTTTACACCGGCGGCACCACGGCGAATGGCAGTAGCTTGATCGTTGCGGCCGATAATAATCTGGGCGCGAGCAGCGGTGCACTGACGCTGAATGGCGGCACGTTGAAAAATACGGCGTCTTTTACGATGGCACGCAATGTCACCGTAACCGGCAGTAGTACAGTTGATACCGATGCCGGTACACTAGCGTCCGGTTAATAGCTGAACAAATTCAGCTATTAACAAGATTCATCCTGATCAGTTGTGTCGCCCGTGTCGAGAAAGGCCTTGTTTAAAGG
>JAYVWC010000050.1:0-16695 GCA_043786385.1 Spongiibacteraceae bacterium
GGATCAAAATACTCAGTAGCCAGGCACTGCGCTGGAGTGCACCACATTTATTTAGCGATCCGTTCGAATTGCATTACCAAACGCCGCTCGATTTAAGCCGCGACGGCCTGCTCGAAGTGATGCTGCGCGAAGCGTTGATTCTGCTGTTCGGCCCCGAGGTACCAAGTGGCCGACATAACCGATTGGTCAACATCATGGCGCGCTGGCGCGAACAGGAGCGCTTTTGCGACGAGCAGGAGGCCGATACGGTATTGCGCGAATTGCTCGGCCAAATCGCCACCATTCAGGCGCGGCAACTCGATGAGTATTTAGAAGAATGGCGCGGCTTTACGCTCAACATACGCATTGCGAGCTTTTCGGAGAAACCGGGCAATATCGTCGCCTGGCAGCGCTTCGCCGCCAACCATCGCGGCATCGCATTGCGCTTTAACTGCGGCGACGATACCGCGCTGCCCAACCCACAACGCGTCACCTATCATCAGCAGGCGCCGTTGATCACTAATTTGCAGGAGCAGCTGGAAGTGCTTTATGGAAGGCGCAGCGCACCGACCAGCGCCGACTTTCTCGATAAATTGTTACTCAAAGGTCGCCACGATCAACTCGAACAGGAATGGCGCTGCGTCGACAAAACGATCGAACTCGAAGACGAAGATCACGAGCAGTGTTACGACATTCGCAAATTTCCCGCGCACGAATTACGCGCGATTTATTTCGGCGTGTTTACACCGGAGCACGATAAGCAACATATCGGCAAATTGGTACGCGCGAATTATCCCACCGCAAAAATTTATCAGTCGGTGGCCGCGCAGGGCCGTTACGAGCTGGAGTTTGTAAGTTGGGGTGCGCGCTGAAATAGCACGCACCCAAAATTTAACCGCGATGCGGCGTACTACGTCGTACAAGTGCTCAACAAACCATCGGCATACAGCGACAACTGCGACAATAATTCCTGACGCGCGACATCGTGCGGCGCAGCGGCTGCCAACGTCGATAGTTGCTGACGATAGGCATCGAGCACAATGCTAGCACCGGCGCTCGGATCGGTCAGCCGACGATAACAAAATTGCTGCCAATCGACTCGCTCATCGCTCGACAACGTAGCCGGGAAATTACGCCCGCGATAGCGCAACAATAATTCCGGCAAGCGCTTGTCCTCGAAAATAAATGTCTGCTTCGCTAACGCAGAGCCATCGGCCTTGCGCACCTGCAACATCGTATTGCGATCGGCATCGTTAAAAAAACCACCGCTGTACAGCATCTGCTCGGGGTCGACGATTGCGACGCGCTCGGGCGTCACAAACACATCGCGCAATTTGGCGGCCAGCGTTTTATCGGCGAGCAATTTTTTATGATTGCGCTCGCACACGGCGCGATCGATTTGCAGACGCTGCGCGATCGCTTCATCCAATAGTTTTTCGGTGGCGACGACCGGGCAACGATTCGCGCGAATTGTTTTTAACGGAATGCGCTCGGCATCGAGATTAGCTTGCGCAGTGAATACGCGCCGCCGAATTTCGTCGGCATCGAGTTCGAGCAGCGGTGTGGGATCGACACTCAAGTCGTAGCAAATAATTTCATTGGCATTCACCGGATGCTGCGCCAGCGGCATCACCAACGCCGCGCAACCGTGTTCGGCGGGAAACATGCCGGAGATATGCAGCACCGGTTTTTTCTCAATCACATTCAATAGCGCCAGTACTTCGCGTTTATTGCGCAGCTTGAATAAGTAATCGAATAATTTCGGTTGTTTTTGTTTGATTAAACGCGCCACCGCAATCGTTGCGTATACATCCGATAGCGCATCGTGCGCCGCTTCGTGCGTTAAATTATTTGCGGCGGTTAAATGCTCGAGCTTGAACGATGGTTTGCCGTCTTCGTGCAACGGCCACTCGATACCTTCGGGACGCAGTGCGCGGCAGGCGCGCACCATATCGATAATATCCCAGCGCGAATTACCGTTCTGCCACTCGCGCGCGTACGCGTCGTAAAAATTGCGATACAGCGTGTAACGCGTCACTTCGTCATCGAAGCGAATGCTGTTATAGCCGACACCGCAAGTGCCGGGCGCACTCAATTCGCGATGAATCGCCGCAATAAATTGGTACTCGGGAATACCTTCGGCCTGCGCAAGTTGCGGCGTAATACCGGTGATTAGACAGGCTTCGGGCTGCGGCAATAGATCGGGCGGCGGCTGACAATATTGCACCAACGGCTCGCCGACAATATTGAAATCGAGATCGGTGCGCACCCCCGCGAACTGGCATGCCCGATCGCGCGCCGGATCGACGCCCCAGGTTTCGTAATCGTGCCAGTAAAAAGTTTGCACGGCAGTATTTTTATATTAACTCAAGATGTTCAGCTGCGATTTTTGCTTTCCAGATTTGCGGTCCGGTTTTGTGTACCGATTCGCCGCCGGAACTGACTGCCACTGTGACCGGCATGTCTTTTACATCGAACTCGTAAATCGCTTCCATTCCGAGTTCGGGGAACGCGATGACTTTCGCGGATTTAATCGCTTGCGCAACCAAATACGCCGCACCGCCGACCGCCATCAAATACACCGATTCGAATTCTTTGATCGCGTCGATAGCGATTTGGCCGCGCTCGGATTTGCCGATCATGCCGAGCAGGCCCGTTTCTTTCAAAACTTGGCGCGTGAATTTATCCATCCGCGTTGCGGTGGTCGGGCCCGCTGGACCAACGACTTCGTCGCGCACCGGATCGACCGGGCCGACGTAATAAATAAAACGGCCTTCCAGATTGAACGGCAGTTTTTCACCAGCATTCAGCATGTCGGTCATTTTTTTGTGCGCCGCATCGCGACCGGTTAGCATTTTGCCGGAGAGTAATAATGTTTCACCGGGCTGCCAGGTTTTAACATCGGCCTGGGTGACGGTATTGAGATTAACGCGGCGCACGCTGTCGCCGACTTCCCAGGTAATCGCGGGCCAATCATCGAGATTCGGTACTTCCAGTTGCGCAGGACCGGAGCCATCCAACACAAAATGCGTGTGGCGCGTCGCAGCGCAGTTTGGAATAATCGCCACCGCTTTGTTCGCGGCATGCGTCGGGAAATCTTTGACTTTTACGTCTAACACTGTCGTTAAGCCGCCGAGGCCTTGCGCGCCGATGCCGAGCTGATTGATTTTATCCATCAACTCAAGCCGCAATTGTTCGGGGCGATTTTTCGCACCGCGCGCGCGCAGATCTTGAATATCGATCGGATCGAGCAGCGCCTCTTTCGCCAATAACATTGCTTTCTCGGCGGTGCCGCCGATACCGATGCCGAGCATGCCGGGCGGACACCAACCCGCACCCATTTGCGGCACCATATTCAACACCCAATCGACCACTGAATCGGATGGATTCAACATCGCGAATTTCGATTTCGCTTCGCTGCCGCCGCCTTTCGCCGCGACGTGCACATCGACTGTAGTGCCCGGTACTATTTCGTAGTGAATCACGCACGGCGTATTGTCTTTGGTGTTGGTGCGCGCGCCATCGGGATCGGCGAGAATCGAAGCGCGCAATACGTTATCGGGATTCGCATACGCGCGGCGCACGCCTTCGTTGATCATATCGGTGACGCTCATCGTCGCGTCGTTCCAAGTTACATTCATCCCAACTTTAACGAACACGGTAACGATGCCGGTGTCTTGGCACAGCGGCCGATGACCGGTCGCGCACATCCGCGAGTTAATTAAAATTTGTGCGATCGCATCTTTAGCGGCGGGATTGAGTTCCTGCTCGTAGGCCTTGTGCATCGCTTGAATAAAATCGACGGGATGGTAATACGAAATATATTGCAGCGCGTCAGCGACGCTCTGGATTAAATCGGCTTGGCGAATTGCAGTCATGAACGACGCTCCTTAAACAAAACTTTTAACTTTTCGCCGAATCCTACGCGCTGGTTCGGCGAAATTACATCGATAGGAATTTTACTTACAAGCGAATTAAGGCAGCGGCGTCTCACTCGGCACCGGCGGTTTGCCGCCCGCCACCTGCTGTTTGATATTGACGATTTCGCGATTCATCTGCTTGCGGAAAATATTAATCGACTCAACCCACTCTTCGTTATTGCTGAGTCGACCATCGAGTTTCACTTGGCCATCGGCAACGGCTTTTACTTTGCTGCCCAAATTATCCAAAGTTGTTTGATGTTCATCGAGCTTGCGCTTGCTCGCATCGAGCATTGGTGGAATTTTATCGAGTTGCACGCGCGCTTCGGCGACAACTTTATCTTGCTCGGTAGCGCGCTGATCAACTTTGAGCAATGCCGCTTGTGCATTTTTTGCCGCCTTGTCGAGGCCTTCGATTTGCGTGGTGTGCTTATCGATCAGCGCTTTGTAATTTTTCAGCGTTTCATCGCGCACCTGCGAGAACGATGAATCGAGTTCTTTAATTTTCACCTGCATCGTCACGCTCGATTGATTGACGCTTTCATCGGTGATCGACAAGCGCCCCTCCAATACACCAACCCGCTCTTGCGCCAATGTCAATTGATAATGCAGAAAGCCCGCCCAACCGATCAATGCCAGCGTCAAAACGGCCAACAGATACACCACGCCATTGCCGCCGCTACGCGCGCTATCGTCGCCGACTGTAGCAGCACGCTCTTTCGTGCGCGGCTTGCCCTGCTTTTGGCGCTGATACGACACGACATCGTCGCGATCGGGAACAATATTGCCCATATTTGGCAGTGGCTCTTTATTCGAGGGCACGATGCGATCTTCGGATGACATAACGAGGGGAGTCTCCAGCTGCGGACAAAAAATACCGCGCCATTATGGCATTATCTGCCGGGACAGTGAAATTTGCGCAGCACGCAACAGCGCATGCAACTGTACGAAAAAGCGGCGCAATAATTTCCACAGCCGCATACCCGTTGAATTTTTCAAACCACTCGCCTATTCTGCGGGGGCTTTACGGTAGCTGTAACACTCGCGCCGCAGCTATTAAATGGCTCCATCAAAAAATACAACACGGGAGAAACGCATGAATCCACTGAACTCCGTTAAAGGCAGTATCGCTGCTGGGGTTATTATCGCGATCGCAATTGCAGGGGTTATTAACCACGGCTTTAGTGTGAATCCGCTATCCATTCTCCGTTGGCTACATTTTTTGGCCGGCGTGATGTGGATTGGCCTACTGTATTATTTCAACGTCGTGCAAGTGCCCGGCCTTGCCGATGCGGCAGCCGACAAAGGTGGCCCCGGTGGCGCTGGCATCTCCAAATACATCGCACCGCGCGCGCTGTTTTGGTTTCGCTGGGCAGCGGTCATTACTTGGCTAAGTGGCGTAGGCTACCTAGCGCACCCCGTCCCCAGCAACGTTATAGATGCCTTCACTTTTGGATTGCTAAAAAGTTCTGAAGATTACTATCACCAAGTCATCGGAATTGGCGCTTGGCTGGGTACGATCATGCTGTTTAACGTTTGGGTACTGATTTGGCCGAACCAACAAAAAATTCTCGGCATGGTGCCCGCCACCGACGAGCAAAAAAATGCGGCACGCAATATCGCCAAATATGCTTCGCGTACCAACTTCGTATTGTCGATACCGATGTTGATGTGCATGGGCGGTGCTTCGCACGGTTTGCCGTTCTAAACAAATAAATAGTTAACACCGGATTTCGGTGCAAAAACAAAAGGCAGCGCAAGCTGCCTTTTTTATTGGCCGCGCTCAATGTTATTCACAGCGCGACATTTGTGACCCACATCAAATTTTTCCGCGCAGCATTTATTTAAGGCGACATATCGAGCTGTCTCGAGATGTAAAGTGGTGCACAATACGCGCACTTTCATAAGAGGACGCTATCGTGGACAAATCACTATTGATCGGCACTGCGCTCGGTGTCGCAATCGCCACTGCGGGCGGGGCGATCGCCGGTTACAAAATGATGGATAAACCTAAGTACGCCGAGGTGCTCGACACCAAACCGATCAAGCAGACAATTCGCACCCCGCGCGAAGAGTGCCACGACGAGCAAGTCACGCATCATCGCCCGGTTAAAGACCAACATCGCATCGCCGGTACCGCGCTCGGTGCAGTATTGGGCGGCGTACTGGGCAACCAGGTCGGCGGCGGTCGTGGCAAAACGGTAGCGACTGTAGCCGGTGCTGCAGCCGGCGGTTATGCGGGCAACCAAGCTCAAGAAAACATGCAGGAAGGCGACACCTACACCACCACCGAGCAGCGCTGCCGCACAGTGACCGATACGCACGAAAAAACCTCCGGTTACGAAGTGCGTTATCGCTTAAACGGCAAAGAGAACACGGTGACGATGGATCACGAGCCCGGCGCCAAAATTCCGGTGAAGGATGGGCAATTGGTGCTCGATAATAGCGATGACTCCGGCGCTGAAAAATAGACACCTACGCTCGATCGAAAATGCCCGAAAAATACCGCTAAAAATGCCACCGTTAATGGCGATGAGGAATGCGCGCGCGGGAGACTTACGCCTAACAAATGGAATGGTAAACCGAAGCGCGCTGAAAACAGTTTTTAGCGCAGTTTTTTCTGAGCAGCAGCGGCCCAGTTAAATTTTAATTGTCGATTGCACCTTTATGAAATGTCAGCAGCGGCTAAAGCGCATACCGCTAATCGGCGGATGATAAATCAGCTGCACCGCATTGCCATCCGGATCGAGACAATAAAAACTGCGGGCGCCATCGCGATGGGCTTTCGGCGGCGCTTTGATCGTCACGCCATTCGCACACAGAAACGCGTGCCACTGATCGACCATCTCCGGCGTATCGATGATAAAACCAATGTGGTCGAGCCGCTGCTGCGCCGGCGCACGCTCGGTGCCGAAAAAGCGGTGAATTGCGAGATTATCGCTGCCCGAACTGAGGAAAACATTATCGGCATCCGGCTGCCACTCGATCGACATGCCGAGCAGCTCGTTATAAAACGCCACCGTTTCGGCGAAGCGTTGAACGAATAGCGCAACGTGGCGCAGACCCGCGGTCGGTGTCGGTCTAGAACCCTGCGTAGCCATTAGCGCTCGACAATCTCGTAGCTATGGGTGATCGCCACGCCCGCCTTGCCCAACATAATCGACGCCGAGCAGTATTTTTCCGCAGATAACTCCACCGCGCGTTTTACCTGGGTTTCTTTGAGATTGCGACCGGTGACGACGAAGCGCAAATGAATGCGAGTAAACACCGCCGGTACCGCATCGGCACGCTCGGCCTCCAAGTGCACCTCGCAATCGAGCACATCCTGTCGCGCCTTTTGCAAAATCCCGATTACGTCGATCGACGAGCAACCGCCCAAGCCGATCAACAATACTTCCATCGGTCGCAAACCGATATTGCGGCCGCCGTGATCGGGCGGGCCATCCATCACAATCGCGTGGCCGCTACCGCCCTCGCCGACAAACGCCGCACCGTCTATCCACTTAACCGTTGCATTTAACATCGACCAGTTCCGCTAATATATCTGTAAAGTTGATCAGCTTATCATACCGAGCATGGGCATCCGCACATCTCTGGCAATCTCTCGCGGCCCGACTATCATTGGTTTACAAATCTGTAAGCACACGTACGTATACCGAAGGGGCTCCACCGTGGTCACAGTTTCCCTCAAACCTGCAATCAAAAATATCGAGGAATTCCTCGGTCATTGTCACCGCCGACGCTACCCTGCAAAAAGCACAATTATTTATGCCGGCGACAGCAGCGATTCGCTGTACTACATCGTTAAAGGCTCGGTCACAGTATTGATCGATGACGACGATGGTCGCGAAATGATCGTCGCCTATCTGAACAACGGTGACTTCTTCGGCGAGATGGGTTTATTCGATCCGCAGGATTCCCGCAGCGCGTGGGTGCGCGCCAAAACCGAATGCGAAGTGGCCGAAATCAGTTACGCAAAATTCCGCGAACTCGGCGAAAAACATCCGGAAATCCTATTTGCGATCGGCCATCAAATGGCGCGCCGTCTGCGCGAAACGACACGCAAGGTCGGCGACCTCGCATTTCTCGATGTAACCGGCCGGGTCGCGCGCACCTTACTTGATCTCTGCAAACAGCCCGATGCAATGACGCATCCGGACGGCATGCAGATAAAAGTTACCCGCCAAGAGATCGGCCGCATCGTTGGCTGCTCGCGCGAAATGGTTGGCCGCGTGTTGAAAACGCTGGAAGAACAAGGATTGGTTTCGGTGAAAGGTAAAACGATGGTGGTATTCGGCACTCGTTAAAAAAACAACCGCTTCAATTCCGCGCCGGGATCCGGCGCGCGCATAAATGCCTCGCCGACCAAATACGCATTGACGCCATGCTGATGCAAACTAGCGACATCGTCGCGCGAATGAATACCGCTTTCACTGACGACAATAAATTCATCGGGTAAATCATCGAGCAAATCGAATGTCGTCTGCAACGATGTCGCAAACGTATGCAGATCGCGATTGTTGATGCCGAGCAAGCGATTACCCATCGGAATCGCGCGTTCCAACTCTTCGCGATTATGCACCTCGACCAACACATCAAGCCCCCATTGCAATGCGACATCGCTGAGCTCGTCGAGCTGATCGTCGGTCAACGCCGCAACGATTAATAAAATACAGTCGGCACCCAGCGCGCGCGCCTCGACCACTTGATACGGATCGATGGTGAAATCTTTGCGTAATACCGGCAATTTGCACGCGCTGCGCGCCGCCTGCAAATACGCATCGCTGCCTTGAAAAAAATCGATATCGGTCAGCACCGATAAACACGTCGCACCACCGCGCTCGTAACTTTTGGCGATCGCCACCGGATCGAAGTTAGCGCGAATCACACCTTGGCTCGGCGATGCTTTTTTAACTTCCGCGATCACCGCCGGTTGGCCGCTTTCGATTTTCGTCGCCACCGCTTCGACAAAGCCGCGCGTCGTCGGTTGCGCGCTGGCGCGGCTCTCCAACTCCGAAAACGGTAATGTGCGGCGACGCTCGGCCACCTCTTCGTGCTTACGCGCGAGGATTTTTTTCAATACCGTCGGCGTGCTCGCCTCGTCAGTCATAACCTGCCTCGCATAACTCGTCTCTCACCAGTCGTCTCTCGCAAGCTCTCTTTCACAACACTTTCACAACACTTTCACAACACTTTTATAACATTCTTACAACAACAGCCCCTGAGTGAAGACCGCTAGCTCCGCCATTTTTTCGCCAGCGCGACCGCCGTGAATTTCATCTTCCGCCAATTCCACACCGCATCGCAAATCGGTCGCCACACCGGCGACGTACAACGCTGCGCCGGCATTTAACGCGATAATATCCGCTGCTTTTGCGGCTGCTTCGTCGTGCTTAGTGCGCGCAAACGCTGCCTTGATCAAACCGAACGATGCCTGCGTATCGGTCACCGACAAACCGATCAAGCTTTGACTGCGAATACCAAAATCCTCCGGCTGGATAGCATACTCGGTTATCTCGCCATTCTTTAGCTCGGCAATATGGGTCGGGCTGGCCAGACTGATTTCATCGAGACCATCGCGCGCATGCACGACCAACGCATGCTCGCTGCCGAGCCGCGCCAACACTTCGGCTAGCGGCCGACACAGCGCCTCGCTGAACACGCCGACCAACTGTCGCTTGACCCCAGCGGGATTGGTCAACGGGCCGAGAATATTAAAAATCGTGCGTAAGCCAAGATCGCGACGCGGGCCGATCGCGTGCTTCATCGCACTGTGATGATTGACCGCGAACATAAAACCGATGCCAACTTCGCGCACACAGCGCTCAACTTGCGCGGCGGTTAAATCGAGGCGTACACCGGCGGTTTCCAACAGATCGGCGCTACCGCTGTTCGATGATACCGCGCGATTACCGTGCTTAGCGACGCGCGCACCGGCCGCGGCCGCCACAAAACTGGCTGCGGTCGAGACATTGAATAAATTGGCGCCATCGCCGCCGGTGCCGACGATATCGACTAGATAGCGTAAATCGCCGAGCGCCACCGGCTCCGCCAATTCGCGCATCACCAACGCCGCACCTTCGATTTCATCGAGGCTTTCGCTTTTCATGCGCAGCGCAACCAACAGCGCACCGATCTGCGCCGGCGTGCATTGCCCGGTCATGATGTCGCGCATCACCATTTGCATTTCGAGCGTGCTCAGATCGAGCTGCTGCACAACACGCGCAAGCGCGGCTTTAATATCCACGGCTAGGCTCCTCGCTCGCGCCCGACAAACTCATGTCCCACCAGAAAATTACGCAACATGGCATGTCCGTGCTGGGTGAGAATCGACTCGGGATGAAACTGCACGCCTTCGACCGCTAACGTTTTGTGGCGCACGCCCATGATTTCGTCGACTTGCCCGTCATCGGTTTGCGTCCACGCGGTGATCTCTAAACAATCCGGCAGACTATCTTTTTCGATTACTAACGAGTGATAACGCGTTGCTTCTAACGGGCTGACTATGCCGCGAAACACGCTGGTGCCGTTGTGGTAAATCTTCGACACTTTGCCGTGCATGACGGCACGCGCGCGCACCACCTTGCCACCGAATACTTGGCCGATACTTTGGTGGCCCAGGCAAATGCCGAGAATCGGAATTTTTCCGGCAAACGCTTCGATTGTCGCCATCGAAATACCCGCCTCGTTCGGCGTGCACGGCCCCGGCGAAATAACTATTTTTTCCGGCGCCAACGCTTCGATATCGGCGATGCTAATTTCATCGTTGCGCACTACTTTCACTTCGGCGTTTAATTCGCCGCTCATCAACTCACCAAAGTACTGCACGATGTTGTAGGTAAACGAATCGTAGTTATCGATCATCAGCAGCATGGCGTTTCTCCTCGATCATTCGCTGGCTCGTTGGCTTGGACCATCGACGCAGCGCGAAACATCGCGCGCGCCTTATTCATGGTCTCCTGCCATTCCAGCGTCGGCACCGAATCCGCCACCACCCCGCCGCCAGCCTGCACATACAAACGCCCGTCTTTGATCACCGCAGTGCGAATCGCAATCGCAGTATCCATATTGCCATGCCAGCCGAGATAACCGACCGCGCCGCCGTAAATACCGCGTTTTTCCGGCTCCAATTCATCGATGATTTCCATCGCTCGCACTTTCGGCGCGCCCGACAACGTGCCGGCCGGCAGCGTCGCGCGCAGCACATCCATCGCCGATAAACCCGCTTTCAATTTACCGGTTACATTCGAGACGATGTGCATGACATAGGCGTAACGCTCGACCGTCATTTGATCGGTGACCACCACCGAACCAATTTCGGCGACGCGACCAACATCGTTGCGCCCCAAATCGATCAACATCAAATGCTCGGCAATTTCTTTCGGATCGACGAGCAATTCCGCTTCGAGCGCTTTATCTTCGGCTTCGGTGTGACCGCGATGACGCGTGCCGGCCAACGGTCGCACGGTGATTTCGCCCGCTTCGACGCGCGCCAAAATTTCCGGACTCGAACCGACGATTTGAAAATCATCGAGATCGAGAAAATACATATACGGCGATGGATTGAGATGACGCAACGCACGATATAAATTCAACGGCGCGGCGGTGAACGGAATCGACAGACGCTGCGATGGCACCACTTGCATCACATCGCCCGCCAACGTGTATTCTTTGATGCGCTCGACGGCCGCGTAATAATTTTGCTGGCCGAAATGCGATTTAAATGCGTCCTCTCGCAATTGACCGGCGCGCGGTAACAGCGCTGGCAATTCTGGCGAAGCACCGGGCAAGCGCGCCGCTAGCTCATCCAAGCGACGCTCAGCGTTAGCCAGTGCATCGGCGGTGCTCGGATCGGCATGCGTAATCAGCTTCAATACGCCAGCGAGATTGTCGAATACCAGCACATCCTCCGACACCATCAGCAGGATATCCGGCGTACCGAGCAAATCGGGCGGGCAACTGGCCGCGAGTCGATGCTCGACATAGCGCACCGTGTCGTAACCGAAGTAGCCGACCAGTCCGCCGGAAAATACCGGTAACCCTTCGATCTGTGCAACGCGATAGCGATGCTGGAATTCTTCGACGAAGGCCAGCGGATCATCGACCGTGTGCTGCTCGATCAGTTCGCCATCGCGATACAGCTGCGCATCGTGGCCAAAGATTTTTAATACCGTGCGCGCAGGCAAACCGATAATCGAATAACGGCCCCATTTTTCGCCGCCGTGCACCGATTCAAATAAGTAAGAGTAAGGTCCGCGCGCCAGCTTTAAATACGCGCTGAGCGGCGTATCGAGATCCGCGAATACATCGCGGTGCACCGGGATGCGATTGAAATTTTGCGCCGTCAATTCGGCAAAACATTGGGAGTTCATGGCGATATCCTTAAAGAAAAACAGTTACACAAACAGCGCGACAATTACATATACAACGCGAACGCGAACGATGGTTACCATCGCCAGCGGGTTACCTCGCGCACATGCAGTGCGATATGTTTGTACCGAGCAAAGGTGCTCACCGTTTTCTCCAGGACGCAGGGAGGGTATGCAGCATTGTACTGGACGCCGCCGCCGGGATAAAGGCGAAAATGCCATGCTTGGCATGCATCTTTCGCTTGAAGGTGGCCACGTCGAAAGGTTGCGGCTCGCCACTGAATTCGCCAACGATCAACGCATCGCGCACAGCTTCGATTTCGGCGCTACGTTCTTGCTCACCGCATATCAAATCGCGGACGCACTCACTCATATTCACCTCGACATCCTGTAATCGATCGATTACGCTTCACCTATGTATACGATCAGATCGCTTCCCGAATTTACTGCATGGCTTTCCGGCATTAAAGACGGTCTGACCAAGCGCAGGCTAATCCGGCGCCTTGAGAAGGCGCAACTGGGCATACTGGGCGATGTCAAACCGGTCGGAGAGGGCGTCTTCGAAATGCGCGAACGCTTCGGACCGGGCTGGCGAATGTACTACGCGCAACGCGGTGCTGCCTTCATCGTCATGCTGGGCGGCGGCGATAAGTCATCGCAATCTGCCGATATCGCAAAGGCGATAAAGCTGGCCAAGAAACTGGAGGATTGAATCATGACAAAGAAAATTCGTGTCGCCGACCTGCCTGAGTTCGATGCCGCCGAATATCTGGATAACGAACAAGCCGTCGCTGAATATCTGACAATCGTGCTCGAAGAAAACGATCCATCCGCGCTGGCGCAGGCGCTCGGCACCATCGCGCGCGCACGCGGCATGAGCGAAATAGCGCAATCGACCGGTATCACGCGCGAAGCGTTGTACAAAGCACTGCGTCCGGATTCGGCTCCGCGCTTCGATACCATCAATCGCGTCTGCGCAGCGCTGGGTGTGCGGCTGGTGGCGCAACCCATTCACTCTTCGACGTAATTAAACGACGGCGAACTCACCATTCTGCAAGCAAGCTTCGGGGTCAGATACCGTCATCAGGGTTTCAATTTCTTTCAATGCCGCACGGTAAACCGCAGGACAGTGGAAGAAGCAACGCAACAGCCACTAATGCAAAAAATTTAGATTTCATGTTTTCCCCTGTTTTTGGTTAATTTAATTAATCTGACGGCAATTTTATCCGCTATGCGGCATAAGAAATTTTATCACACACGCTATTTTGTGATTTTATTTTGTAATCGAACGCTACTGCCCTCGTCATACCGCGGCGAGTTCGCTGCGCATCGCAGCGATCGCCGCCTGATAATCCGGCGTATTAAAAATCGCTGAACCGGCCACGAACGTATCAGCGCCTGCGCTAGCAATTTCGCGAATATTTTTCGCCGAGACGCCGCCATCGACTTGCAGACGAATCGGAAAACCGCTGGCGTCGATCAACGCGCGCGTGCGCCGAATTTTTTCCAGCGTGCCGGGAATAAATTGCTGACCACCGAAACCTGGATTCACCGACATCAATAAAATCATGTCGATTTTATCGAGCACGTAATGCAACGGCTCCAACCCAACGTGCGGATTCAATACCAAGCCGCTTTTGCAACCGGCGCCGCGAATCAATTGCAGCGAGCGATCGACGTGCGTCGCCGCATCGGGATGAAAGGTGATGTAGCTGGCGCCGGCCGCCGCGAAATCGCCGATCAACTGATCGACCGGGCTCACCATCAAATGCACATCGATCGGCGCGGTGATGCCGTATTTACGCAATGCGGCGCAGAACATCGGCCCCATCGTTAAATTCGGTACGTAGTGATTATCCATCACATCGAAATGAATAATATCGGCACCAGCCGCCAGCACTGCATCGACTTCGGCGCCGAGGCGCGCAAAATCCGCCGACAGAATCGACGGCGCAATCCAATAATCAGTCATCGCATACCTTTTAATCTGGCATCTAAAAACATGGGTTAACGAGCGAAAGCCGCTATTCTAAGGGAAATAAATTTTGGACGCAGTCATGCACAAGCTACTTCGATCGATTTCGCGCCACCTGCTCGTCGCTTTGCTGTGCTCAACGGCTGCGGCACAACCGCCCAAACCACCCGCTACGGCAGCAGCAGCCACCGCTACCAACCCAACGCCTGCGCCGCAAAATACCAGCGCGCCGCCAACACAACCACCGCTGACCGGTGTGGTCGGCGATCGCAATAACACACTGCTCGATCGCATTCCACCCGAACAAATGGTGAGTTTGCAGGCCGACAACGATAACTTTCCAGCGCGCTACATTGCCGATTTATCGGGGTTGCCACGCGGCGCAGTGATTATTCTGCACGCATCGGGACAGCATCCGAGCTGGCCTTTCACCGTCGCCGCGTTGATCGACGATTTGCCGCTGCACGGCTGGAGCACGCTCGCGATCGAATTACCAGCGCCGCCCCAGGATGCGAGCGCAGTCGTCAAACCAGCGCCCAATCCCGCGAGCCCACCGCCAGCGACCAATGCTCCAGCGACACCTGCAGCTGCGCCAACTAACAACCCCGCTGCTGCTAACAATTCAACTACTGCTAACAACCCCACCGCTGCGCCGACCGGTATCGAAGCGCAAGCGCAGGCGCGCATCAATGCAGCGATTAAATTTTTCGTCGATCAAAAGCAAACAAATGTGGTGTTACTCGGCTTCGGTAGCGGCGCGACGCGCGCGGCGAAATCGGTGCAGTTGGCAGTGGCCAATCAAGCCACACCCAACACAGCTCCAATTACCGCACTGGTATTAATCACACCGGCAAATCGTTTGATCGGTCTCGATCAAGATTTACCAAAAATTTTACCGGCCACTGGATTACCGACGCTCGATATTATTTTGAATAGCGATCCGCAAGCACTCGCCGATGCCGAAGCGCGCCGCCGCGCGGTGCTGCATCAGCGCGAACGCATTTATCGTCGCTTGGAATTGCCGCCGATCGCCGAAGCGGAAAGCGCGCAACATCTGTTAATGGTGAGGCGCGTGCGCGCGTGGTTGCAACGCCAATCATCCGATGTGCCGAAGGAATAGATAGCGGCGACCAACATGACATCGCGATTTTTTGATACCGGATGCGCCAAGATGGCGGCCTGCTTCAGTTAAATCGTGGCTTACACCCCATACCTCGCCGCCATATAAATTTATTGGGAAGCTTAGCAAGGAGTTATCATGCGTAAAATTTTTTTATTTATATATCTAGCATTTCAATCTGGACATAGTTTTTCTGCGACCCAATAGAAACCCTTGCTGAACTTATAAGACAAAATAAAATTGACGCCATAGACTATTTAGGTAAATTGAATGATCCAGCAACCGCCGCCGAAAAAGCCGAACAGGAGCTGGCTGCGTTTGAAGTAAAATGGGCTAAATATTACGCATCGATTGCGCAAAGCTGGCGTCGGAATTGGTCACGCATCGTTCCGCTCTTTGACTATCCGCCGGAGATTCGCAAGGTGATTTACACGACCAACGCGATCGAGTCGATCAACTGGGACAATAGTTAATTATTCCAATTCCAGTGGAAGTGGGTGTTTCCAATATGCGGGGGCTCTATTCACAATCGATGGAACTCTGAATAATTACACTAACGCACTAACAAATACTGCCAACAAAACAGTGTTCGTATCTAGTGGTGGCTCGTTAAACAACAATAGCGTATTAGTCAACTCAGGAATGCTGGCCAGCAGCGGCGCACTCACTAACAACCGTACGCTGTTTAACAACAGCGCTGCAACCCTGAACAATAGCGGTACTTTAATCAATAAATCCTACGCGCTGTATAATTACGGCACTTTAAACAATAATACCGGCGCGACTTTGACCAATATCGGGACGTTATTCAACAAAGGCGGCGCAACACTGGTCAACAATAGCGCGCTGAACAACTCAGTTGGTGCGACGTTTACTAATGAAGGCTTGCTGAATAACAATGTCGGCGCGACTCTGACCAATAGAGGTACGTTCACCAACAATGCAATTATAGATATAGAGATGGTAAACAGTGGCACGCTAGACAATAACACCGGCGCGACACTTACCAACAGGTATACTAAAAAATACCGGCACACTAAACAACATTGGCACACTAACAATAGCTAATGCTTCGGTCGGAGTGAGCAAACTAATCAACAATAGCTCATTGGTCAATGGTGGTACGTTGGCCGTTGGTTTTGCCACGAAACTAATCAACAATGGCATTCTTACCAATCAGATCGGCTCGACAATAAATATCCAAGGCTATCTAGACAATAACGCCGGCGCAACACTTACGGCGTTCGTCAAGGTAGTTGTCGCGTCAGCTGTTAAATTTATGCCGCCTTCTTCATCGGCATTTCTTCTCGCTCAGGGTTGAGATTTACCGCA
>JAYVWC010000051.1:0-16478 GCA_043786385.1 Spongiibacteraceae bacterium
CCCTTTGAACGAAAACATCGATTTATCGAGGTCGTCGGCATAGCTGGTTGCTGCATTGATCGAGATGACGGCAACCGCAATAGCCGTTAATTTTTTTGACATAGTGGTGATCCTCTGGTGACGATCGGCTCGAGTAGAAAAAAATTATTGGTAAAAACAACTCGAGGTATAGCTGGAATGTGCTGAACACTGCATAGGAGTCTTTGCCTTGCGCTAAAAAAATAACTAGAAACTTCACCCCAGATCGGCAGTATACAAATACGTTAGCCCACTATCGATACTTGAGTAGGCATCATTTGGACTATCGAGATACCGGCCTAAAAGCTAAATGGATTTAGTTGAACTAAAGACTAGTAACCAAGTATGAAGGCAGCTATAGGCATATACCCTTAGGCCGCTATTCAAACAATAGGCGAGTTGTTATTTTGAAGATGATTTAGTATTAAAAATTGCAGCGTAGAATTTCAAGCCGCACGAGAGGTATATAGCTAGCGGTTGCCGAAAAAATAAACCAATACGATGCATCGTTTATCGCGGTGTCGCTGTATCGGCGTAATGCAGTGTAAGTTGCGGGAATGGAATGCTCCACGTGTGTCGATTCGCGCAATCGACTCCAAATTTTTGTAGCCAACGATGAATTGGCAAGTAAAATTCGCTCGCCTCGCCACTGAAAACCACCAGTATTCTAAAATCGAGCGAAGAGCTATTCGCGGCTTTAAACTCGACCGTCAAACTTTTTTTGAAAGCGCCGAAGGCGGTCGTTGCTAGCGCGGTTAATAGTTCGCTGCGTAGAATGGTTTCGATCGATTCCAGTTCGTTGCGGTGGCAATAATCCAAACCGATGTCGCTAATCGCGGTGAAACCATTGATCGAAATATTTTGCGGGCGCTGATTTAAAAATGCGTCGATCGGGTAGGTAACAATCGATTCGCTGTAATTGAGTTGCACCATCTCTGTCGTTTGCATTGCAATGCGACCGAACAGGCCATCTTGCATCAACACATAGTCGCCTTCGTGCGTCGGAAACCAGGGCTCGTCGTCGTGAAATGGTCGCGAGCTGAGCCGCGATATCTGTGTCAGTGGTACGCGTAAATAACCGCTCAATGCGGCGTTGTGCAGGATCACTTGGATATCGAGCGCTGCAATCCGCCACGGTAAGCCATTAAATATCAGGCGTTCATTTTGGCGCACGGTACCTAAATTCAACAGCGTGCGAATTTCGATGACAAAGGCCGGGATCATGCTACGAAAACTCAGCGCAATACCGATTCCGATAACGATAAATAGCGTCAGTAGCGCCCACGCACTCACCGCGTAGAGCGTTAGTAAAAACGCCATCGTAGCGAGCAACGAGCCCAATAAAATTTCGATTAGGTGAATGACGCGATCGATAAAAGCTTCGTGTGAGGAGTGGCTTTGGCGCAGCGCTCGGCGCAGTAATTTGCCGAGCAGCTGCACACCGTAATAAGCGGTTGCGGCGGCGAGCATCGCCAACACTAGATACAGGCCTAAATAGAGCGCGGCACCGTGTAGATTTTTGAGTATCGTGCGCAACGCATCGCGCAGTCCTTCGTTTTGCAGTGCCAGCTCGCGCTCAAGCAGGGTGAGCTTTCCTTGTACCTGATTAGTATGCGAGGTTATTTTATCGAGTAGCCGCTGCAGCGTTTGCAATAACTCTGGATCCCTGACGCTGGCTTTTTAATTCGCTGCTGGTAGTATCGATGACATCGTCGAGGTCATCGGTGTCGTCATTTTTTTGCAGCTGCGCGCGTTGCGCACGTAATTGTGTGAGTTCATTTCGATTGCTTTCGATACTTGCCAACAGCCTGCGCAGCTCGGCGCGCAAATCGGCGTTGGCGCCATTATCTGGCTGAGCGATCTCGGCATGGACTGGTAACGTGCTGCATAGCAGCAACCCGAACGCTAACCATAACGCGCGCACCGCCATACTCATACTGGCTACTCTCGATTCGTGATAAGAGCGCAGTATGCTACAGGATTCGAGCGAAGCCAATTACGGCGATCCGATCCGATTTTTATTAATCGGTAGCGACATAGGCTCGCAATTAAGCGCGCCGCATCTGCAACGCTCTATATAAAGAGCTAGCGAAATGAATTTGCTGAAATAAAAAATTGTAGTATCGCTAAAGTACGGTAAATCGCGTAGTTTATTCGTATAGTTTAGTTTATTAGTTTAGTACTCAACGTTAGTTTGTTTTTCAGGGAGCCGCTATGTTCGCCAATTCAATGCCTTTTCTGTTGCAATGGGTCATCACTTCGCTGTCGCTGTGGGCGGCCAGCTATGTGTTTAGCGGCATAAAATTCGTCGATACTTCGTCGTTAATTATCGCGGCGTTACTGCTCGGCTTTGCCAATGCCATCGTCAGGCCATTGTTGATTCTATTTACGCTACCGCTGACGTTGTTAACGCTCGGCTTCTTTTTGCTCGTCATCAACGCGTTGATGATTATGTTGGTGTCGTCGGTGGTGCGCGGTTTTACTGTCGATGGATTTTGGACAGCATTTTTCGCCAGCATTTTTATTTCGGTGCTAAGCTTCTTGATCGCTTGTTTTGCATTCGAAGGCCCTCGGCCCTATTAATTATCGGCCCTATTAATTAAAGGAGCGCAATTGTGAAAATTAAATTATTGGCAGGTATGACGACGCTGGTATTGGCGGGTTGCGCGACTTGGTGTACGCAGCAGCCGAGTGCGCACGCGCAATTGGCGCCGACGCAAGGTAATACGGCGAGCGGCGTAGTGAATTTCACGCAGCTCGGCGACAAAGTATTAGTCGATGCGGATATCGCCGGTTTAACGCCGGGCGAGCACGGTTTTCATATTCACGAAAAAGGCGATTGCAGCGCAACCGACGGCACCAGTGCCGGTGGTCACTTTAATCCGAATGGTCACGCGCATGGCAATCCGGCTACGCCCGAGCATCATGTTGGCGATCTGCCAATGCTGACCGCAGATGCCAGCGGCCACGCTAAATTGCACGTCGAGTTAACCTCGATCACGCTGCAAGAAGGCGCTGGCAACATTGTCGGAAAAAGTGTGATCGTGCATCAGAAGGTCGATGATTACCAAACGCAGCCGAGCGGCAATTCCGGCGCGCGCGTCGCCTGCGGTGTTATCGAGAGCAAATAATCATTAGGTAAATTTAACGTCGGATATTGCACTCGGTCGCACTGGCGGCGGGCGCGCTAGCGCTCGGTGGTCTACGCTTGCACGAAACGATCACGAGAGCGACCCGGCGGATGCCAGCGCACCAGCAACAGCAGCTTTCGACGGCACGCAGCGGATTTTTCATCCCCGATCTGTGCAGCGTGCAGGCGGTATTTTTTTTGGTGTTGGTCGCCGAATTATTGGCGCTGGTGCTCAGTATCAGCAGCGCTGGTTTGCGCCACTTCAGCTGGCAGAGCTTCGCCACCATTTCATTATTTGTGCAGTGGACTGTGCTGCTTAGCGCCGCCGCGTTGTGCAGCTTGCGACGAATGTTGGCGCAGTGGCCGCGCGAACAGGCGGCAGCGCTAAGTTATGCGACGGTGTTAGCGATCACCGCTGCAGTCAGTTTAGTCGCGCAGTGGTTGATGGGTATTTTGCTCGGCGGTGGCAACTGGCATTTCGATTACTGGCTGCTGCTCGATAATTTAGTGATCTGTGCGGTGCTGGCAGGCATCGCGCTGCGTTATCTGTATTTGGCGCAAGAGCTGCGCCAGCGTCAGCGCGCAGAATTGGAAGCGCGCTTGGAAGCATTGCAGGCGCGCATCCGTCCGCATTTTTTATTTAACAGCATGAATAGCATTGCCAGTTTGATCGGCAGCGATCCGCCGGCGGCGGAAGCTGCTGTTGAAGATTTGGCAAATCTGTTTCGCGCCACACTATCGCAGACCACCACTGAAGTGACAGTGGCTGAAGAGCTGGAATTGTGTCGACGCTATTTGCGTATCGAACAATTACGCTTGGGCGATCGCCTGCGCGTCGAGTGGCAGGTGGATGCATTGCCGACGACACTGCCGATACCGAATTTAAGTTTGCAGCCGCTGCTCGAAAACGCGATCTATCACGGCATTCAAATACGGCCGGAGGGAGGCACAATTCGCGTGACGGCCGAATATCGCGATGGCTGGGTGCGCATCGCGGTCGCCAATCCGTTGCCGAACAGCGCGACGGCAAATCACAAAGGCAATCGCATGGCGCTGGACAATATCGCGCGCCGTCTGCAAGCGCTGTACGGCGACGATGCTGGCGTAAGCCATGAGCAAGTCACCGGCGACCCACACGGCGAATACATTACCCGTCTATATTATCGAGTGGCCGCCGCGCGCGCGGTCGTCGAGGAATTGGTAGCGCTGCGATGAAAGTATTGATTGTCGATGACGAGCCGCTGGCGCGCGCGCGGCTGCGCCGCCAATTGGAAGGCATCGCGAATATCGAAGTGGTCGGCGAAGCCGAAAACGGCGATCAAGCGCTGCAAGCTTGCGCAATGCTGCAACCGCAGGTGGTGCTGATGGATATTCGCATGCCCGGCACCGATGGTCTCAGCGCGGCGCTGCAACTGGCCGAGCAACCCGAAGCACCGGCGGTGATTTTTTGCACCGCGTACGATGAGTACGCGATCGCTGCGTTCGATACCAATGCCGTCGCGTATTTATTGAAGCCGGTGAATCAAGAAAAATTAGCGGCGGCGCTGGCCAAAGCGGAGCGGCTTTCGGCGGCGCAAATCAGCGCATTGCGTCCGGCTGAACAAGCAGCGACGCGCAGCCATATCAGCGCTAAATCGCGGCGCGGTATGGAAATCATCGCGCTCGCCGATGTGCGTTATTTCATTGCCGATCAAAAATATGTCACGGTCTACCATCGCCACGGCGAAGTATTGATCGACGATACGCTGAAAGAATTGGAAGATGAATTCGGCGCGCGCCTGCTGCGCGTGCATCGCAATGCGCTGGTGGTGGTCAAGCACATCGTCGGCCTCGAGCGCGTCGTGCTCGGTCAGTACCGCATCAAACTCGCCGATCTTACGCACGGCCCGCAAGTTAGTCGCCGCCATCTGGCCGATGTGCGCGGCGTGCTTGAAAGTCTTTAAGCGCGCCATCGATATCGACGCGCGATGACGCGCCAGAACCAGTATCATAGGCGCGCAGCCGCCGCGCTCAATTAACTGCCAATTAACTAAATTTATTAGCTAGCCAATTCACTGACTAACCAGTTTACTAACTAACCAGTTCACTAACTAAACAGTACCGCTATGACATCCGATCTTATTCGTATCGCCACGCGCAAAAGTCCGTTGGCGTTGTGGCAAGCAGAATTTGTGCGCGCCGAATTGCTGAGCCTGCATCCACAACTGCGCGTCGAGTTGATAACCTTCACCACGCGCGGCGACAAAATTCTCGATACGCCGCTCGCCAAAATCGGCGGCAAGGGTTTGTTCGTTAAAGAACTCGAAAATGCCTTGCTCGAGGGCAGCGCCGATATCGCCGTGCATTCGATGAAAGATGTACCGATGGCGTTTCCGCAAGGTCTCGGCCTCGCGACCATTTGTCGGCGCGAAGATCCGCGCGATGCGTTAGTCAGCAATCGCTACGCGAGTCTCGACGAGTTGCCGCACGGTGCGCGCGTTGGTACTTCGAGTCTGCGTCGCCAATGTCAGTTGCGCGCGCTGAGACCGGATTTAGAAATCGCCAGCTTGCGCGGCAACGTCAATACCCGTTTGGCCAAACTCGATGCCGGCGAATTCGATGCGATCATGCTCGCCACCGCCGGTTTATTGCGATTGGATTTTGCCGCGCGAATTACGCAGCGCATCGCTGTTGAAATCAGTTTACCGGCCGGTGGTCAAGGCGCGGTCGGCATCGAAATTCGCGCCGCCGATCAACGCGTACGCGCGCTGTTGCAACCGCTGCACGACGAGCCGACTGCGTTGTGCGTGCGCGCCGAACGCGCGTTAAATGCGCATTTGCAAGGCGGCTGCCAAGTACCGATTGCCTGCTTTGCAGAATTGCATGGCGCGCAATTAAATTTGCGCGGCCTGGTCGGCGAGCCGGACGGCAGCGTGTTATTGCGCGCGCAGGCAAGTGGTCCGAGCAGCGCGCCGGAGGCGCTCGGCATCGAAGTCGCAGAGCAGTTGTTGCAACAAGGCGCCGCGCAAATTCTGGAGCGCATTTATTCGGACGAATAATCCGCACGCTAGATGTGCCAGCGAAAAAATCAGCAGTAACAAAAATCGAAATCGAAAAATTTAAGCAGCTACGAAGTAGCAATGGCCTCGACTCATAATCGGCGTAGGATGTGACATGGATTTACAAGGCTTGCGGGTATTGATCACGCGTCCCGCCGGACGCGCCGACGATCTGTTGCACGCCATCGCTACAGCTGGCGGCAGCGCCGCGCATATTCCGTTGCTAACGGTCATTCCGCTCGATTCGCAACGCGATGCGAGCGTGGTGCAACATACCAACGATTGTTTGCGAAATTTGACGCGTTATCGGCGGGTCATTGCCATCAGCATCAATGCGGTACACTACGGCATGCAATGGCTCGATGGCTGCGTGCCCGCACCGCAGCGTCCTGCGCATATCGAATGGTACGGCATCGGCGCTGCATCAATCGCTGAATTTGCTAAGTGGGGTATCGATGCGCGCGGCGGTAGCAGCGGTGCTACCAGCGAAGCGCTGCTCGCGCTACCCGACTTACAAAACGTGTGCGGTGAAGCGCTATTAATTTTGCGCGGTGTCGGCGGCCGCGAAACGCTGGCCGCAGTATTGCGCGAGCGCGGTGCAACGGTCGATTATGCCGAGTTCTATCGTCGCAGCATCGCACCGCTAGACGATCGACAACGGCAACTGTTGCAGCGCGCCGAATTCGACGCGGTGTGTGTGAATAGTGCCGAAACGCTGGATAATTTGTGGCAGCATTTATCAGCGGAGTCCGATTTAGCGGCAGCGCCTAGTTCGAGTGCCGCGCGCTATCGCCAGATTGCGTTGTTGGTGCCGAGTGCGCGCGTTGCGCAATTGGCCGACGAATTGGGTTTTTCGCGCGTGGTGGTCGCGGCGAACGCCGGTACCGCGGCGACGCTGGCAGCCCTGCGCGGACTCAACGCATTGCGCAGTGCTAACTGATTTCGACGGTGTCGATTTAGTCGGTGAACGGTTGCGAATATTTGTTAGGGTTACTTTTTCAAAATCAGTTTGGATACAGAACCTAGTTTGGATACGAAAGCAGCGAGAGCGACCGTGAGCGAACCAGCAGAACAATCGGTACCGATAGCCGCACCGATAACGCCGACACCCATTACCGCTGCGTCCGTTGTCGCGGTGCCAATGGTTGCGCGCAACAGTGGCGTGGCGTGGTTGGCAATAGTGCTGGCGGTGTCGGCACTGGTGGTGGCCGGTGCATTATTTTTTCGCGACGATACCAAGCGCGAACTCAGCGAATATCGTTTGCAAACGTTGATTCAAGATCAAGCGGCCGCGCTCGGCACGATGCGGCAATTATTGAGCGATCAACGCGCCGATACGCGTGCGGTGCGCGATCAATTGGCGAGCCACATCGAACAATTACAAACGCAGCTCGCAGCACAACAGCAACGGTTGGCCGCGCTGGCCACCAGCGATCGCAGCGATTGGCAGTTGGCCGAGGCCGAATATTTTTTACAACTGGCTAATCAACGGTTGCTATTGGGCGGCGATCCAAAAACCGCGCTCGAACAATTGGAAGCTGCCGACGATGTGATTCGCGATATCAAAGACAGCAGCCTGTTGCCGACGCGCGCTGCGCTGGCGAAAGATATCGCGGCGCTAAAAGCATTGCAGGTCGTCGACATGGACGGGCTGTACCTCGCGATCGAAGCGGTCGCCGAGCAGGCGCAACAATTGCGTTTAATCGAGCCGGTGACCACTGCCGAGCAAATGCCAACGACGCTCGATGCCGATGCGACGCTCGGCGAGCGTCTGCAATCGGGTCTGCGCGCGGCGTTGCACAAACTCGACCAGCTGGTGCAAATTCGCCGCCGCGACGAGCCGTATAAACCATTGTTGGCACCGCAGTACGAAGCCGCGCTGCAACAAAATATCAAACTCGCCTTCGAGCAAGCGCAGGTCGCGCTGTTGCTGGGCAATCAAAAATTATACGAGCACAGTTTGAGCAAGGCGCGCGCGGCGCTGACCACGTACTACACCGTCGATGAACAGGCCACGCAAATCGTCGCGCAGGCAATCGACGAATTGGCCAGTAAACAGGTGGCGATGCCGCTGCCGGATATTTCGCAATCGCGACGCGAATTGAAAGCGTACTTAAACGCGCGACGCGTCGAAGCCGGTGCTAAAAGCGATGCGTTAGAAAATGAAATGACGAAGGTGTCGCCGTGAAGCGATTGTTTATCGCGGTACTCGCGGTGTTGCTCATTGCGGCAGCGCTTGCAGCGGCGATTGCCTACGACCCTGGCTACATCTTAATTGCGTTCGGTCCGTACACGCTGGAAACGACGGTGTGGATCGGCATTGCATTGTTATTGCTGATTCTCGCAGCAATGTATCTAATTATTTTGGTGCTGCATCGTAGCGTGCGCCACGGCAGCGGGTTGGGTCGCTGGCGCGCGAATTGGAACGAACGCCGCGGTCGCCAGTTGACGCAGCGCGGCGTGCTCGCGTATTTGGAAGGCCATTTTGAACGCGCGCGCGTGATGCTCGATCGCGCTGCGCCGCGCGCCGAAACGCCGGTGATTAATTATTTATTAGCCGCGCGTGCCGCCAGCGCGCAGGGCGATTACAAAATGTCCGAGATGTATTTGCTGCGCGCGCGCCGCAACGGCGAAGACGATTTAGCAGTAGCACTGACGCAGGCCGAATTGCAATTGCAGCGCGGCCACGCGCAGCAGGCGCTGGCCACGCTCGAACCGCTGCGCAAGCAAGCGGCGAAGCATCCGTATGTTTTAAAATTATTGCAAGAAACGTACACCGCACTGCGCGATTGGCCAAACGTGTTGCAGCTGTTGCCACAATTACTGCGTCAGAAAGTGTTGACGCGCGAACAAGTCGCGATGTTAGAGACGAGCGCGACGATACGCCTATTCGATGAATTGAGCGCCGCTAAAAATGGCGAAAGTTTACGTCGTTACTGGCAACAATTGCCACGCAATGTCGAGCGCCAGGTCGGCGTGGTGGCGAGCTACGCGCGCGGGCTCGTTGCGATCGGTGCAGCTACCGAAGCCGAGCAGATTCTGCGACAACAATTGAAGCGCGAGTGGAGCACCGAGTTGGTCGCGTTGTACGGCACCGTTGCCGGTGCCGATCCGGCGCGACAATTGGCGCACGGCGAACAATGGCTGCAGCAACACGCGAGCGATGCGACGCTGCTGTTGTGTCTCGGGCGCTTAGCATTGCGCAATCAATTGTGGGGCAAAGCCCGCGATTATTTTGAAAGTAGTTTGAAGCTGGCCGAAAATCCGCAAACTTACGCCGAACTCGGACGCTTGCTCGCGCAACTCGGCCAACACCAGCGCAGCAGCGAATATTACGCGCGCGGTCTAACGGCTTACGTGCAGGATTCCGCCGCGCCCAACAATGCAGTCGGCGACCAATTGCCGATCGCGATCGGTGCCATCTCGCGGTAATTTCCCGCCGCCATTAGCAGTGCTGATGGCAATCCGCAAAACAATTTAATGTTTTCAATTGGCGCACCCAGTTGTGCGATCGCCAGCGCGGTGTCGTTCGGCAAATCGTATAAGCGACAGTGTAACGGTAACGTGCTGGCCGCGACGCCTTCCAATTGCATGGCGATTTGTCGTGCTGCGCGCGCGACAACAAAACTACTGCACGATAAGATTTTTGATAAGCCGGTGCCGAGCGCTTTACCGTGTGCTTCTTTTAATGTCCAAATTGCAAAAAATTGTTGTCGCCATTGCGCGTCGTTTAAATTATCGAGCGAGTTATTTTCCGCTGCCGAATAAAAACGTTGGGCGATACCGGATAAATTATTACCGCGTTCGCGCGTTTCCACATCGATGCCCACCGGCCCGACATTGCTCAACGCCACCGCCACCCAATAACGGCTATGCGACAAGCTGAAATGCCAATGCGTAAAGGGTTCTGGTAGCAGCGGTTTGCCGTCGTCGTTGCGTTGGAATTGCAGCGTCGCGTAGTCGCAAGATAAATGTGTAGTCAGCACGCTGCGCAACAACGCGCGGCTAATCACAAATTCGCGCTGCGCCGTTGGCGAGCGAAATTTTTCGTAGCGAGTTAATTCGTCGCGCGTCAATTGCAGTCGATACGATTCAAGCAATGTCGCATCGACTGTCGCTACCGGGCAGCAAAAAATATTTGATGTCGATGACTGCATTGTCGTTTGTTGCATTACAACGCAAGCAACGCTTGTAGAGTCGCGGCGCGCTCGGCGAGCACAGTCGGCAGCGTCGCCAGTTCGGTTTGCAGTTGTTGTATCGATTGCATTTCTGTAGTGGGCAATTGACCGCTTTGCGCGGCCTGTTGATATAAGTGATTGGCAACGGCTTTAGCGATCGCCGGGTCCAAGCTCGAATTGAGCGTAACGGTTGGTGCGCGTAGCGAGCCGCTGGCCTGTACTTTGATATCGAAATCGGTGGCGCTGCGCACGATGCCAGCGGCGGCCTGTAATACCGGATCGCTGGTTTCGCCGACGGTGAGCGCAGCGCGCTGCAAATGACACAGCAAATTCAAATCGATCTGCTCGCCGGTGCGCGACCACAGCCCTTGAATATCGGCCACCGCGCTATCGATGGTGATATTCAACGGCGAATCGCTACTAAGCGGCAGGTGTTGCAGTGGCACATTTTGTAGACTGAGACGTATCGATTGCGTTGCGATTTTGCGAGCGTCGAAAGTCCCCACCGCGTTGAACGTGCCGCTTTGCTCCGCCGCATTTTTAAATTCGAATTGCGTCGCGGTATTCCAGTAGCGCGGTTGCGGCGTGATGTTATCGATGCTGCCGAGCCAACGCAGCGGCGTGGTACCGAGTTCAAATTGGCCATCGAGTTCGACGCGGCGCAGCAACAGCGGCCAGGTTGTCTGCGCATCTTCGGCCAACGCCGCGCTGATATTCATCAACTGTTGCAGCAGCGGTGCGAATTGTTTGCCGAACAGCGCGCCGGTTAAATTATCGTTCGCACCGCTTGGTACTTGGGTGAGTGGTACTTGGGTAAGTGGTACTTGGGTGAGTTGTGCCTGGGTAAGTGGTGCTTGGGTGAGTTGTGCCTGGGTAAGTGGTGCTTGGGTGAATTGCGGTTGCGAATTGTTTTGCGCTGGTGTTAGTCCGGCAATCGCACCGCTTTGCGCGCGCGGTTGATTGAAACGCACGCCATGCAATTGCACCGATTCGGCAACCAGTTTGCGATCGAACAATTCGCTGCGCGCTAACACGATGACTGCGCTTTCAAGTTGCACGATATTGCGCAGCGGCGCTTGCGGATTGGTCGCTTGCACACCGTACAGTTCGATGCTGCTGGAGAGCAGATGAAAATTAACGCGCTCGATATCCAGTTGCGCGGTCAGCGCACGCGAGCCTTGCTGCTCGATAATTTTTTTAAGCACGCTATCGATCGACAACACGTAGACTACGATCAATACGCCGCTCAGCAGTAATAAGAATTTCAATAAACGTCGCATCGCTTTATCCGGCTGTGTGGTATAGGTTGCGCTATAGAGGGTGGTCTGGGTTGCGGCTCAATATCGGCTCGGCCCAATACAGTTGCTTATGACCGCGCTGTATAAAATCGTCAGCGATGCTGCGCGCTGCGTTTTCGCTTAATCCTTCGTCGATCACAAATGTACTGCCGTGATCGTCTTGGTGCAGCACGCGCCAACGATAGCAAATCGCGTGATCGCTGCGAAACTCGGTAAACGCGACACGCTGTTGCAGCAACTGGTTATACCAGGTCGAGACAGTCGATGGATCGAGCGTACACGCCAGCACTGCATCGAACGCGGTAGCGCTCGACAGCTGCGCGAGTTGAGTTGCGGCGATTAATTGTGCGTGCGGCAACGCGCTTTTTAATAACAATGCCTGTTCAATTTGTTCGTCGTCGTGCACGATTAACATCGCGGTCGGTGGCGTCGCGACATAGCAGAAACCGAGCGGGCCATGCACGGCGATGTAATTGCCATCGCTAAGCGTTAGGGCGTGGCGCGTGCGTAAATGCCACTCGCGGCCGCTCGACTGTGCGGTATCGATTTCGGCGCGCAGCAGCGCATCGCGGTATTCGAGTAACACGTACTGACCGGGATAAATCGGTAGCACGCGGCCGGCCGGCAATGTGATATTTAATTGCCAGTCGTCGGTAGTTATATTTGCACTGTGATCATCAACGCGGGTGTCATCATCGACACGAACACCATCATTGACGGCGGCGCAATGATTGACGCGGGCATAACTATTGATGCGCGCATAATAACGCCGCGCCTGCTCGCGACTGCCGTGTTGCGAATCGCCGGGTAGTTCGATTTGCAAATCGCTTTCGGCGTGGCATAAACACAAAAGAATTTTTTCGCCCGCGGCGTTGGCATCGATCACTTGTCCGACTTCGTTCGCAGTAGTTGTCTGCGTTACGCGACCTTTTAACAAAGTAGCCGCGCACGCTTCGCAATTGCCGTTGCGACAGCCGTAGCGCACCAACCAATTTGCGCGTTGCGCCGCGACTAATAAATTTTCATCGTGCTGCGCAGTAAAACACGCGCCGTTGGGTAGAGTGACCAAATGTTCGGTCATGCTGGCCTACACGTCGGCGCGCAGCGTCGCGAGCAATTTCGCCAGCGCCTGACCGCGATGGCTGATGCGATTTTTAATATCCGCGCTCAATTCGGCGGCGCTGCAATCGAGCGACGGCACCAGGAACAGCGGATCGTAGCCGAAACCGTGCGCACCGCGCGGCGCCGATAAGATGCTGCCCTCCCAACTGCTTTGACAAATTAGCGGCGACGGATCGCTGGCGTGGCGCATAAATACCAGTACGCATTGAAAACGCGCACTGCGTTTTGCTGCGGGCACTGCAACCAATAATTCGAGCAGCTTGCGATTATTGGCCTCGTCGTTATCGACGCGATTGGCGAATTGGGTTTCGGCAAAGCGCGCCGAATAAATACCCGGCGCGCCTTTCAATGCATCGACTTCGAGGCCCGAGTCGTCGGCGATTGCAGCGAGGCCGCTGTGTTGCGCGGCGTTGCGCGCTTTTAAAATCGCGTTCTCGATAAAACTCAAACCGGTTTCGGCGATATCCGGCACCGCAAATTCGGATTGCGCGACGATGTCGAGCCCGGTGTGTTGCAGCAATTGCTGAAACTCGGCGAGCTTGCCGCGATTGCTGCTGGCCAACACGATGCGCTGCATCTTAGTGCTCGACGTAAAATTTACGCGTGAACGAAATCGCAAACGGTGCACCGATCGGCGCGGTATCGCCTTCGTGGAATTGCGGATTCACTTTGATATCGAAGCGCAGCGTTTCGTGATCGGTAAAGCGCAATTGCGCCAGATAATAAATCGCGCCGCTTTCGGCAACTTCGCGAAATTCCAATTTTTTGGTTTGAATCAGATCGGAATAGGTGCCGGTCAATTGCGCGGCCTGTGCGACATCGCTGCCGTCGGCTAAATGTTTGCGCACTGAAATATTCATTAAGGCCTGATCGCCAGCGCGCACGATGCGGTATTCGGCAGCCATTTCCGGCGATAGCGTGGTGGATGGAATCACCGTGTACAACACTTCGTACGCGCCGAAGGTTTTGCTGGTTTCGATAGTCGGCGGATTGTCGACGCTTTCTGCAAAGGCATTACCGATCAATAGGAAGAGCGCGATGCCGATGAGTTTGCTTGCGGTGCGATGGCGCATATTGAATCTCCTAGCGGCTGATATGGTAAACGGCGGTCACCCCAAACATATTCGGCCAGAGCCGCGCAATCCAACCCTGTTTATTATCGGTGCTGACCACGGCGCAATCGAGAATGCGAATATTTTTTTCCGCACACAGTGCTTCAAAATCTTTAACGGTGCAGAAGTGAATGTTCGGCGTGTCGTACCAGGTGTACGGCAAAAATTTCGATACCGGCATGCGGCCGCGGCTGATTAAATACCAGCGCGCGCGCCAGTGACCGAAATTCGGAAACGTCACAATGCAGTGATTGCCGATGCGCAGCATTTCATCGAGCACGTGATGCGGGTAGCGCAGCGCTTGCAACGCCAAGGTCATCACCACTGCATCGAAGCTATGGCTTTCGAAATTGGCGAGGCTGGCGTTCAAATCCTGTTCGATCACATCGACGCCGCGCGCGATGCAGCGCGTAATATCATCGGCTTCGATTTCGACGCCAAGACCTTCGACTTGTTTATTATCGCGCAGCACCGCGAGCAGCGTGCCGTCGCCGCAGCCGAGATCGAGTACGCGCGCGCGCGGTTGAATCCAATGCTGAATCAGGGCGAGGTCAAAACGCATCACGCAGCTCCTTCGGCGCTAAGTACGGTATTAGTTTTGGTACTAGATTCGCTACTAAATTCAGCGCGAATTTTTTGCATGTAGGCGCGGAATACTGCTTCGTAGCGCGCATTCGGCACCAAGAAAGCATCGTGACCGTGCGGCGATTCGATCTGCGCGTAGCTGACCGAGCGCTTCGCGGCGATCAATGCATCGACGATTTCGCGCGAGCGCGTCGGCGAAAAGCGCCAATCGCTGGTGAACGATAAAATTAAAAAACCACTGCGCGCGTGTCGAAATGCCGCGACCGGATCGTCGTTGTATTCGCGCGCTAAATCGTAATAATCGAGCGCGTGGGTCATCAAAATATAGGTGTTGGCATCGAAGGTTTTTGAAAATGCATCGCCTTGATGGCGCAGATAACTCTGCACCTGAAACTCGACTAAATCATCGTTGCCGAGCTCGAAGCCACCGGTTTTTAAATCGCGGCCAAATTTTTCCATCATGCCATCGGCGGATAGATAGGTGATATGTCCGACCATGCGGGCCAATGCGAGACCTTGCGCCGGAATCGCTTCGTGTTCGAGATAGCGGCCGCCGAAAAAACTCGCATCGGATTCGATCGCTTGGCGCGCGATTTCATTGAACGCGATATTTTGCGCAGATAATTTCATCGCCGCCGCGATCACGATGCAATGTCGCACCAATTCAGGATATTGCAGCGTCCAGCGCATCGCCTGCATACCGCCGAGGCTGCCGCCGATCACCGCAGCCCAATGCGGGATGCCGAGCACGTTCATCAATTCGCGTTGCGTATTGACCCAATCGCGACAGCGCAGGCTAGGAAAATCGGGGCCCCACGGTTTGCCGGTATCGGGATTGATCGAAGCTGGGCCGGTGGAGCCGTGGCAGCCACCGATATTGTTTAGGCTGACCACGAAGAAGTGGCGCGTATCGATCGGTTTACCGGGGCCGATGTAATCGTCCCACCAGCCGGGTTTTTGATCGTCGAGCGAATGATAACCGGCGGCGTGGTGATGTCCGCTCAGTGCGTGGCAGATCAATACCGCGTTCGAGCGATCGCTATTCAGCGCGCCGTAGGTTTCGTATACCAGCGTGTAGTTCGACAATTCGCGCCCGCAGGCGAGCAGCAGCGGCGTCGCAAAATGCTGCGTCTGCGGTTGCACTAGGCCGACGGAATGTTCTGAAATCGCTGCGGGCATTGTAGGCAATATCGATTTGGTGATTGATGAATTGCGATTGTGATCGATCGGGCTTGCAGTCTAAAGAGTCGCCGCAGGCGGTGCAATCGATAGCGCGGTGGGTAGCAACGCGCCACTCGTAGTAATCAACACGTTGCATCGTTCAAATAGCGAGGAACAACAGCCCCATCGCGAACTGCGACGGCAAGCCGAAATACGCAGCGGCTGAGCGCAGCAAAATTTGTACGATATAAATTGCGACGAACGCCAGGATCGGTGAGAAATCGATACCGCTCATCGCCGGCAACAAACGCCGGAACGGCGCCATCAGCGGCTCGGTAATCTGCTGAATCAGCACCACCGCCGGATGTCGGCTACCGGCGGCGACCCAACTGGTAATGATCGATGCCATCAGCGCGATGTAATAGATATTGAGGATCGTCACTAGCACGCCGAACAGCGCCCAAATCAGCAGTAGTGCGATATTGGGCTGGGTGACGCCGCCGACTATTGCGACGAGGGCCAACACCATCGCAAATTTAATCAGCAGCGCCAGCACTAGTGCTGCGACATCGAGGCCGAATAAACCGGGAATCAAGCGGCGCAGCGGTTTCAACAGCGGATTGGTCAGTTTGACCAGCGCCTGCGAAATCGGATTATAAAAATCGGCGCGCGCCAATTGAAAAATAAACCGCAGCAATACCGCAGAAAAATACAAACCGCCAAACGTGCGAATTAAAAACGCGGCTATTTCGCTCAATGCCTCCATTACTACTCCCGAATAATTAAATCGTTAAAATTGTTGAATCAATAATCAATGCGCGCCGAGTTCGATCGCC
>JAYVWC010000052.1:0-45049 GCA_043786385.1 Spongiibacteraceae bacterium
GGTGCGGTAAATCTCAACCCTGAGCGAGAAGAAATGCCGATGAAGAAGGCGGCATAAATTTAACAGCTGACGCGACAACTACCTTGACGAACGCCGCAAGGTCGGACTGTGTGCCGGCCTATGAAGGCATCGGTGCGATCTTGCAATCTCAAGGAAAAACAGATGAGGCTATAGCAGTTTTACGCAAAGCTATCTCCGAGAATGCAGGTAGCGCTATAGTTCACGCTGGTATAGCTACAATCTTGCTATCTCAAGGAAAAACAGACGAGGCGATAGCAGATTTACGCAAAGCTATCTCTGAGAATGCAGGTAGCGCCATACTTCACGCCGGCTTAGGGACTGCCTACTTATCGAAAAAGCAATACGCTGCCGCCACTCCTTACTTTAAGCATGCGATTGCTCTGAACCCTCAGTTAGCGGAGGCACACTATAATCTCGGCGTCGCGTTGATCAAACAAAATAACGCCAACGATGCAGTGATTTCCTTCCGACAAGCAATCACCCTGAATCCACAAGATACGCACGCGCTGGAATCTCTCGTTAATACGCTTCGAACTCTGGGTCAGCTCGATAAAGCCGCAGACGTATATCGGCAATGGCTGGCGCTGGAGCCAGATAACCCGATACCACGCCATCACCTTGCGGCATGCTCGCAAGAAGAGATACCAGTGCGAGCTGAAAATGCTTATGTCGAAAATACATTTGACGAGTTTGCGGAATCTTTCGATGCAACACTTGAGGGACTTAATTACCGAGGCCCCCAACTGATCGTAGAGAGCTTGCGGCGCGAGTGTGGCGATGCACACAAGCAATTTGCAATCTTGGATGCCGGTTGCGGCACAGGGTTATGCGGCCCCCTAATTATTTCGTATGCCGCACAGCTTGCTGGTGTCGATTTATCGGCACGCATGTTGGAAAGAGCTAAATTACGAAATGTTTATGATGTGCTGGTTAAGGCTGAATTGACGGAGTATTTACTGCTCCAAGCAGACACATTTGACATCATTCTTTCCGCAGATACTCTTATTTATTTCGGCGCACTAGAGAACTTATTTGCTGCAGCTCGCGTAGCAATTCGCGACAACGGCAGACTGCTATTTACTGTTGAGTCATTTGCTAGTGACCGTGTTGGCGGTAAATCTGCGCTCGGTTATTGCCTCAGCCCTCATGGGCGATACAGCCACAGCGAAGCTTATCTGCGACGCACACTGGAAATCTCAGGTTTTACAATTCTCGCAATAGAAACGGTTATTTTGCGTTATGAATATAACCTGCCGGTGCAGGGCTTTGTAGTAACTTGCCGTGCCACATAGTGGCAATGTGCACACTCCGCCGTAATTTCTTTGTGGGGTGAGATCAAGCTTGTAAGGGCATATTTAAAACTGACCAGCAGTGCACGCTATTTTGACCAGGGCGATAACCGATCGCCTTTGATGTGCCCCATAAACAATAATGCCCGCATCTCTCGGTGCGGGCATTATCCCGATCAAACCGTTAAGTGGCTAGTTTTGACACAGTCTGCCACGCTGTCTTTTTGTGTTGCGAAATACCTTACATATTCGGGTAGGTTGGACCGCCACCGCCCTCTGGCGTCACCCAATTGATATTTTGCGCGGGATCTTTGATATCGCAGGTTTTGCAATGTACACAATTCTGCGCATTGATTTGAAAACGCGGGCCATTTTCATCGCGGATCACTTCGTAGACGTCGGCCGGGCAGTAGCGTTGTGCAGGCTCGTCGTACAGCGGCAGATTGCTGGCGATTGGAATCGCCGCATCTTTTAATTGCAGATGGCACGGCTGATCTTCTTCGTGATTGGTGTTCGATAAAAATACCGACGTCAGTCGATCAAACGTTAGTTTGTTGTCGGGCTTCGGATAGTTGGGGCGATTGCACGCTGCGGCGGGTTTCATTTGCGCGTAGTCGGGTACCGGATCGCGTAACGTCCACGGCAAGCCGCCGTTAAATAAATTGATATCGACAAATGCGTACGCCGAGCCGAGCAGATTGCCGAGTTTGTGTTGCGCCGGGCCAAAATTGCGCTGCATATGCAATTCTTTATAAGCCCAGCTGAGTTCGAATGCGGCGGTGTAAGCGGTGAGTTCCTCGCCGGCTTTTTGTTGCACGGTCAGCGCGTAATGCAATACCTCGGCGGCGACCATGCCCGATTTCATCGCGGTATGGCTGCCTTTGATTTTGGCGAAATTCAACGTACCTGCATCGCAGCCGATGAGTAGGCCGCCGGGAAAAGTCATTTTCGGTAGCGATTGCAAGCCGCCTTTAGCGATCGCGCGCGCGCCGTACACAATGCGCTTGCCGCCCTCTAAATATTTTTTGACATCAGGATGCAGTTTGAAGCGCTGGAACTCTTCAAACGGGCTGACATGCGGGTTGGTGTAGCCCAAGTCGGTGATCAGCCCGACATATACCTGGTTGTTGTCGCCGTGATACAAAAAGCCGCCGCCGGCCGAACCGGTTTCGCTGAGCGGCCAGCCTGCGCTGTGAAATACTAAGCCGGGTTTGTGCTTGCTCGGATCGATCTCCCAAATTTCTTTGATGCCGAGACCGTAGTGTTGTGGATCGCGACCTTGATCGAGTTGGAAATGTTTGATCAATTGCTTGCCAAGATGGCCGCGACAGCCTTCAGCGAATATCGTGTATTTCGCGTGCAGCTCCATGCCGGGTTGATAACTGTCTTTGTGCTGACCGTCGTGGCCGACGCCCATATCGCCGGTGGCGATGCCTTTGACGCGACCGTCTTCGTGATAGAGCACTTCGGCGGCGGCGAATCCTGGGAATATTTCCGCACCTAACGATTCGGCTTGTTCGGCGAGCCAGCGGCAGAGATTGCCGAGGCTGGCGATGTAGTTGCCTTCGTTGTGCATGGTTTTCGGCGCAAACATGCCGGGCACTTCGATGCCGGATTGCTCGTTCAACAAATAATAGATGTGGTCTTCGCTAACCGGCGTGTTGAGCGGCGCGCCTTTTTCTTTCCAATCCGGAAATAATTCGTTCAGCGCGGTGGGTTCGATGATCGCCCCCGATAAAATATGCGCGCCGACTTCGGAGCCTTTTTCGACCACGCAGACGGTTACGTCTTGGCCGGTCTCCGCGCTCAATTGACGTAGGCGGCAGGCAGTGGCTAAGCCAGCGGGTCCCGCGCCGACAATGACAACGTCAAACTCCATCGCTTCGCGTTCCACAGACGATCTCCCGAATTAGTTGGTTATGGGGTGGCGACCCCGCAAAAGACCGGCAAGTATAAAAGTTGACGACCAAAAAGGCCACGCTTGATCATCATTTAGGCTTCGCAGTTATTGACCTGCCTGCCAAGACGCGTCACTATACGCACCGCTTTTTGGTCGGCTGCAGCGCGCTCATTGCGCGGTGTTTTGACCGCTCGTCGGTGCCTTCATCCAGTCTGTTTTAACTGCTAAATACGGGGAATCCATGAAGATTCTGGTTACTGTAAAACGCGTCGTTGATTACAACGTAAAAGTGCGTCCGAAATCGGACGGTACCGGTGTTGATCTGGTCAACGTTAAAATGTCGATCAACCCTTTCTGTGAAATCGCTATTGAAGAAGCGGTGCGTTTGAAGGAAAAAGGTATCGCCACCGAAATCGTGGTCGTATCGGTTGGCGATAAAACTTCCCAAGAACAAATTCGCACCGCACTGGCGCTCGGCGCTGATCGCGGCATCCTGGTTGAATCCGGCGATGAATTGCAGCCGTTGGCGATCGCCAAGTTGCTGAAAGCGGTCGTCGATAAAGAGCAGCCGCAGTTAGTTATTCTCGGCAAGCAATCGATCGATGGCGATAACAATCAAACCGGCCAAATGCTTGCTGCATTGACCGGTTACTCGCAAGCGACCTTCGCATCCGAATTGACGGTCGAAGGCGGTAAAGCCAGCGTTATGCGCGAAGTCGATGGCGGTATGCAAACGCTCGATTTAACATTGCCGCTGATCGTCACCACCGATTTGCGTTTGAACGAGCCGCGTTACGCATCGCTGCCGAATATTATGAAGGCCAAAAAGAAACCGCTTGATGTGACTACGCCTGCTGAGCTTGGCGTTGACATTACCGCGCGCGTTAAAACGCTGAAAGTTGAGCCGCCGGCAGAGCGCAAAGCGGGCATCAAAGTGAAAACCGTGGCTGAGCTGGTCGAAAAGTTGAAAAACGAGGCGAAGGTGATCTGATGAGCATTTTAGTCGTTGCCGAACACGATAATACCAGCGTCAAAGGCGCTACCTTAAATACCGTTGCTGCCGCGCAGAAAATTGGTGGCGAGATCACCGTGCTGGTCGCAGGGCAAGGTTGTGCCGCCGCCGGTGCCGCTGCTGCGAAAATTTCTGGCGTTACGAAAGTATTGGTGGCCGATAACGCCGCTTACGCACATCAACTGGCAGAGAATGTTGGCCTGTTAGTCGCCGAATTGGGCAAGGGCTTTCAATACGTGCTCGCTGCTGCCACCAGCAACGGCAAAAACTTTATGCCGCGCGCTGCGGCGTTGCTCGATGTCGGACAGATTTCGGAAATCATCGAAGTGGTATCGCCCGACACGTTCAAGCGTCCGATCTATGCTGGCAATATCATTGCGACCGTGCAATCGAGCGACCCGATAAAAGTGATCACGGTGCGCACCACCGGTTTCGATCCAGTCGCCGCAGAGGGCGGCAGCGCCGCTGTCGAAGCCGTTGCGGTAGCGAAAGATGCCGGTGTATCGAAATTCGTCAAAGAAGAATTGGCGAAGAGCGATCGTCCGGAATTAACTGCTGCCAAAATCGTCGTTTCCGGCGGTCGCGGTATGCAGAACGGCGACAACTTCAAACTGTTGTATACGCTGGCCGATAAACTCGGCGCTGCTGTTGGTGCTTCGCGCGCCGCAGTCGATGCCGGCTTCGTGCCGAACGATATGCAAGTCGGTCAAACCGGTAAAATCGTCGCGCCGGATTTGTACATCGCCGTCGGTATCTCCGGTGCGATTCAGCATTTGGCCGGTATGAAAGACAGCAAAACGATCGTCGCGATCAACAAAGATGCCGACGCGCCGATTTTTCAAGTAGCGGATTACGGCTTGGTGGCGGATTTGTTTGAAGCGGTCCCCGAGTTGGAAAAAGCGATTTAATCGATCGAGCAATAAAAAAAGCCGGCTTAAATCGCCGGCTTTTTTATGGTTGAAATTATATGGCGACTCTTTTCGGTTGGATCGTCTGACCGTAAACCTAAAGAAATCTACGCCGCCGGGCCGAGCGATTGCGGTAAGCAAGCTTGCTGCCGCGCGGCTTCAGCACCTGGAGTTGCAACGGTGTCCACTGCCAACACTTGAAAAGTATTAAATCGGCTCCATATCCACGGCAGTTTTATTGTGGCGCGATTCACTTTCCATGGGCGCCATCGCTTAATTCGGCGCTAAAGCTTTAAAAGGAGCACAACCCGCTATGACCACTGCCGCAAAAGAAACACTGGGCTTCCAGACCGAAGCCAAACAACTGCTGCAATTGATGATTCACTCCTTGTACAGCAACAAGGAAGTGTTTATCCGCGAATTGATTTCGAATGCCTCCGATGCGGCCGATAAGCTGCGCTTTGCGGCGCTGGCCGATGGCTCGCTGTACGAAAACGATCCTGATTTGAAAGTGCGTGTCGAGTTCGATACCGCTGCGAAAACGATCACGATCAGCGACAACGGTATTGGCATGTCGCGCGACGACGTGGTCAGCCACTTAGGCACCATCGCACGCTCGGGCACCGCCGAATTTTTACGCAATCTCAGCGGCGATCAGAAAAAAGATTCGCAATTGATAGGCCAGTTCGGCGTCGGCTTTTATTCGGCGTTTATCGTCGCCGAGCGCGTCGAAGTGTTTACCCGTCGCGCCGGATTGCCAGCTGCGGAAGGCGTGCATTGGGAATCGAGTGGCGAAGCCGATTTTTCGGTTGAGGCTGTCACCAAAGCTGAACGCGGCACCACGGTGGTGTTGCATTTGCGCGCCGAGGATGTCGAGTTTGCCGATAATTGGCGGCTGCGCTCGACGATCAAAAAATATTCCGATCATATTTCGATACCGGTGTTGATGCCGAAGCAGCAATTCGAAACCGATGACGAAGGCAAAGAAAAGAGCGCCGAAGAAAAAAATGCGGCGCCCGAATTTGAAACCGTCAATACTGCGACGGCGTTGTGGACGCGTCCGCGCAGCGAAGTGACCGACGAAGAATACACCGCGTTTTACAAGCATGTGTCGCACGATTTTGAAGATCCGCTCAGCTGGAGCCACAACAAAGTCGAAGGTAAGCAGGAGTACACCAGTCTATTGTTCGTGCCGAAACGCGCACCGTTCGATTTATGGAATCGCGACAAACCTCGCGGTTTGAAATTATACGTGCAACGCACGTTTATCATGGACGATGCCGAGCAGTTCCTGCCGCTGTATTTGCGTTTTATCAAAGGCGTGGTCGATTCAAGCGATCTGCCGTTAAACGTTTCGCGCGAAGTATTGCAGCACAGCGCACAAGTCGAAGCGATGCGCTCGGCGTTGACCAAGCGCGCGCTCGATATGCTGGAGAAATTGGCGAAAGCGGAACCGGAAAAATATCAGGCGTTTTGGGTGGATTTCGGTCAGGTGCTGAAGGAAGGTCCGGCCGAAGATTTCGCCAACAAAGAAAAAGTGGCGAAATTGCTGCGCTTTTCGACCACGCATACCAATAGCGAAACGCAGGATCAAGCGCTCGACGATTACGTGTCGCGGATGAAAGACGGTCAGGAAAAAATTTATTACATCGCTGCGGAAAACTTCAATACTGCTGCGAACAGTCCGCATCTCGAAGTATTCCGCAAAAAAGGCATCGAAGTATTATTGCTTTGCGATCGCGTCGACGAGTGGCTGATGGGACATCTATCCGAATTTGCCGGTAAGCAATTGCAGGATGTCGGCAAAGGGCAACTCGATCTCGGTAAGCTCGAAGACGAAAGCGACAAGCAGGAAATCGAAAAGCTTGAGAAGGAGCATCAATCGCTGCTCGAACGCGCGCAAACGGCGCTCGAAGGTAAGGTCGAGAAAGTGCGCGTTACCACGCGACTGACCGAATCGCCGGCGTGTTTGGTGGTTGGCGAGCACGATATGGGCGCGCAAATGCGCCGCATCCTCGAGGCAGCGGGGCAGAAAGTACCGGATAACAAGCCGACGCTGGAATTGAATCCGACGCATCCGTTGGTGATCAAGTTGGATAGCGAGAGCGATGAAGATCGCTTCGCTGATCTGGTCGAAATTTTATTCGATCAAGCGCATCTGGCCGAGGGAGGTCAACTCAAAGATCCGGCGGCTTACGTGCATCGGTTGAATAAACTGCTACTGGAAATCATCCAGTAACAAACAAAAACGGCGACTTCGGTCGCCGTTTTTGTTTCGCTCGTTGATCTGCTTATTGTTTTTCTGTGGGCTGGTATACTGGTTCGACGAAAATACTGATTCACCGGATTGAAAAGCCATCGCCATGAAAGAACAGTCACCATGAAAGAACAGTCGCAATGAAAAAAAATTGTCGGGTCGCTGTATTGGGTGGCGGTAGCTTCGGCACCGCGTTGGCGAATATCGTTGCCGATAACGGTCACGATGTCGTGTTGTGGTTGCGCAACGAAGAGCGCGCCGCCGAAATTAATCAGCACCACCTCAACAGCGAATATCTACCGAATTATCCATTGAACCCTGCGTTGACCGCTTCGGTTGAATTGGCCGACGCGGTGGCCAATTGCGATTTCGTATTTATGGCGGTGCCGAGTTCGTCGTGCCGCAGTGTTGCGCGCGAAGTCGCGAAATATATTCGTGCCGATTGCATCTTGATCAGTACTACGAAAGGGCTGGAAGCTTCGGTTGCGCCGCAGTCGCACGATTTTCGTTTGATGAGCGAAGTGCTGCGCGAAGAAATTCCCAGCGCGCGTTTAGGCGTGCTCAGTGGGCCGAATTTGGCGAAGGAAATCGCCGCCAAACAAATTACCGCGACGGTCGTTGCGAGTACCGATGAAGAGTTGAATGCCGAGGTACAACAATTACTGCGCTGCGGTTATTTTCGCGTTTACGCTAGCGCCGATATGTTGGGTGTCGAGTTGGGCGGTGCACTGAAAAATGTCTACGCGATTATGGCTGGCATGGCGGCGGCGCTCGGTATCGGCCACAACACGGTCAGTATGTTGATCACGCGCGCGTTGGCGGAGATGACGCGCTTCGCGGTCAGTCGCGGCGCCGATCCGCTGACCTTTATGGGCTTAGCGGGCATTGGCGATTTAATGGTGACTTGCATGTCACCACTCAGTCGTAATTATCAAGTCGGCTTTGCGCTGGGGCAGGGCAAGCAACTCGATGCAATTATCGATGAGCTCGGTCAGGTCGCCGAAGGTATCAACACGTTGAAATTATTAAAAGAGCACGCGGAACAAACCGCAGTGCGGATGCCGTTGGTGGCGGGATTGTTTGAAATTTTATTTAACGGATGCAGTATTCCCGAGGTCGTCGGTGGTTTAATGTGGGCCGAGCAAAATCGCGATGTCGAGTATTCTCTAAAGTGAGAATAGGTTTTAAAGTGAAAATTAAAGTGAAGCGGGTGCTGCAATGAAAATGCATCTTTGGATTTTGCGCCATGGTCAGGCCGAACCGCATACGCGACCGGATTCCGAGCGCGCATTGACGCCGCAAGGCGAACATGATGCGCGCGCGGTCGGCCAATGGTTGGCGGAGGTGGTGCCCGATTCGCTGCACGTACTGGCGAGCCCGTATAAGCGTGCGCAACAAACCGCGCAGCAAGCGTTGCTGGCGATGCCAAATAAAAAATTACACACTGTCGCATGGTTGACGCCGGATCACGATCCGCTTGAAGTCATCGCTGAGTTGGAAAAGCTGCATCACCAACATGTATTATTGGTCAGTCATCAACCGTTGGTCAGCGCCTTAGTCGGTCTGTTAGCCGATGGCGATTATCGCGCCGGTTCGGGAATGGATACCGCATCGCTGGCTGAAGTGGTGGTATCGACGTTGGCGCCAGGCTGCGGTATTTTGCGTTCGCTGCGGCACGCGCCCGATTATCGTAAATCGGTGATGTGATAGATGGCAGTTGAAGAATTTGTATTGTCGATCGCCGGTGTCGAGATCGCCGGCAAGCGTTGGCGCAACGGCACGCGGCCGGTGCTCGCGCTGCACGGTTGGCTGGATAACGCCGCGAGTTTCGATGTGTTGGCGCCACAACTAAGCGATGCCGATGTGGTGGCGATCGATTTAGCCGGGCACGGCTACAGTTATCACAAGCCGCCGCAAGGTACTTACAACCTGTGGGATGATCTGCCCGATATCGTCCGGGTTGCCGATCAGCTCGGCTGGTCGCAATTTCATCTGCTGGGTCATTCGCGCGGCGCGATGATTTCGGCGCTGTTATCGGCAGCGCTGCCCGAGCGAGTTAGCAGCGTTACTTTTTTAGATGGCCTTTCGCCGCCGCCGATGCCGGTGGCTGAAACGTTTAATCAATTGGGGCGTCATCTGCGCGATCATTTGCAGGTGCCGAAGGTGGCGGCGCGCTATCCGTCGTTACAGCGTGCGCTTGAAGTGCGCTGTCGCGTCAATGGCATCACCGAGCAAGTGGCTATGCCAATTGTCGAGCGCGGTTTAAAGCGTGTCGGCGATGAGTGGTTGTGGCGCGCTGACCCGCGTTTGAATTACGCATCGACGTTCAAGATGGGCGCCAAACAAATTAGCATCTTGCATCAACAGATCGCCAAAATGCCGCATTTATTATTGTTGGCCGAAAACGGTTTTGGCGCGCGCATGATCAATCATGGCGATTTGAATTATTCGGCGTTGCACCACGCCCTATTGCCGGGCAGCCATCATTTTCATTTGGAGGCAGCGGCGGATCCGTTAGCCGAAAAAATTAATGCGTTCTGGGGCGAGTTGCCGTTAATTCAGGGCGGGAGTTAGTTCCCACCCGCTCGCGGTTAACTATTCACGCCACTCAGTGCTAAGAATTCGTTGCGCGTGCTTTGATCGCTGCGGAATATCCCGAGCATCGCCGAGGTGCGCATATTCGAATTTTGTTTCTCGACGCCGCGCATCATCATGCATAAATGCTTGGCTTCGATGATCACGCCGACACCGGCCGCGCCGGTAATCTGCATAATCGTATCGGCGATTTGCTTGGTCAGGTTCTCTTGAATCTGCAAGCGACGCGCGTACATATCGACGATGCGCGCTACTTTCGACAGACCTAACACTTTACCTTGCGGGATATACGCGACATGCGCGCGGCCGATAAACGGCAGCATGTGATGTTCGCACATCGAGTACAGCTCGATGTTGTTGACTACAACCATCTCATTGCACTCGGAATCGAACAGCGCATTGTTGACGATGGTATCGAGCGATTGATGATAGCCCTGCGTCAGAAACTCGAAGGCTTTGGCGGCGCGCTTCGGGGTATCGCGCAAGCCATCGCGCTGCAAATCCTCTCCGATACTTTCGATAATTTTGGTGAAGGCCTGTTCCACGCGGAATATCCTCTTGGTTGCGGCAAAGACAGCGGGCCGGTAGTTTAACAAGCCAGCAGGAGCCTGACAAACTGATCAGGTATAATATGCCCTCGCTGTATATCGATCGTTTTATGATGGATCGATCGTCGCGAGCGATGATTGATGGAGAGGCCTGTGGAAACGCGCGAGCAAATTGTTCAACAGTTACATACGGTGCGCGATTATGTCCGCTGGGGCATGACGCAATTTCAGCGCACCGGTATTTTTTATGGGCACGGCACCGATAATGCGTTCGATGAGGCGCTGGTGTTGGTGCTACATACGCTACAGTTGCCGCACGATTGCGTGGCGCAGATGCTCGATGCGCGCTTGACGCTAGCCGAGCGCGAACAAATTTTAAGCGTGCTGGAAAAGCGCTATCAAAAGCGTCTGCCAGCGCCGTACATCACCGGTGAGGCTTGGTTCGCGGGGATACCGTTTCACGTCGATAAACGCGTGTTGATTCCGCGCTCGCCGCTTGCCGAATCGATCGCGGCCGGTTTCGAACCGTGGCTAGGCGGGCGCTACCCCGAGCGCATTCTCGATTTGTGTACCGGCGGTGGCTGTATCGGCATCGCCTGTGCGCTGTTGCTGGACGAGAGCGAGGTGGTGTTGGCCGATATCTCCGCCGATGCGTTGGTGGTTGCCGAGCGCAATATCGAGCGCCATGCGGTCGAGGAGCGCGTGCGTTGCGTGCAATCGGATTTATTCGCTGGGCTCGACGGCGAGGTATTCGATGTGATCGTCAGCAATCCGCCGTATGTCGATGCGCGCGATATCGCCGAATTGCCCGCTGAGTTTCGCCACGAGCCGCTGCTGGCATTGGCTGCTGGTGACGATGGCCTCGATTTGGCGCGGCGTATTCTGCGCGCTGCGGCAACGCATTTGACCGAGCAGGGCGTGTTGATCGTCGAGGTCGGTAATAGTTGGGTGGCGTTGGAAGCGGCGTACCCGAACGTGCCGTTTACTTGGTTGGAATTTGAGCGCGGTGGTCACGGTGTATTTTTACTGACGCGCGCGCAGTTGCTCGAACACGCTGCTGAGTTCTGATGATTGGCTTTAAATTACGTATAATTCGCTGATTTCAATTAACTCTGAGAATGCACCATGTCCGGCAATAGCATCGGCAAATTATTTACCGTCACCACGTTCGGCGAAAGCCACGGTGTTGCACTCGGTTGCATCGTCGATGGTTGTCCGCCCGGCATGGCGTTGTGCGAAGAGGATTTGCAGATCGATCTCGATCGCCGCAAACCCGGTACGTCGCGTTACACCACGCAGCGCCGCGAAGACGATGCGGTAAAAATTCTCTCCGGCGTGTTCGAAGGTAAAACCACTGGCACGCCGATTGGTTTGCTGATCGAAAATACCGATCAGCGCTCGAAAGATTATTCAAAAATCATGACTACGTTTCGGCCGATGCACGCCGATTACACGTATCAACAAAAATACGGCGTGCGCGATTATCGCGGTGGCGGTCGTTCGTCGGCGCGCGAAACGGCGATGCGTGTCGCGGCCGGTGCGATCGCAAAAAAATATTTGCGCGAGCGCTGCGGTGTCAGCGTGCGCGGTTATCTATCGCAGCTCGGGCCGATCGCGATCGAACCGATTGCAGTCGATAATATCGATTGGGATTTTGTTGCGAGCAATCCATTTTTTTGCCCCGATGCGAGCAAGGTCGAAGCGATGGAGTTGTATATGCAACAGTTGCGCAAAGATGGCGATTCGATCGGTGCGAAAATCACCGTTATAGCGAGCGGCGTGCAACCGGGTTTGGGCGAGCCGGTATTCGATCGGCTCGATGCGGATATTGCGCATGCGTTGATGAGTATCAACGCAGTAAAAGGCGTCGAAATAGGCGCGGGTTTTGATTGCGTCGCAGCCAAAGGCAGTGTGCATCGCGATGAAATGACACCGCAGGGATTTACGTCGAACAATGCCGGTGGTGTGTTGGGCGGAATATCATCGGGCCAGGATATCGTCGCGCATATCGCGTTGAAACCGACGTCGAGTATTACGCTGCCGGGGCGTAGCATCGATATCGATGGCAATGCCGTCGAGGTGATAACTACCGGTCGTCACGATCCGTGCGTCGGCATTCGCGCGACGCCGATCGCCGAGGCGATGTTGGCGATCGTGCTGCTCGATCATCTGCTGCGTCAGCGCGGCCAAAATGCCGACGTTCAATCGCGCACGCCGATTATTCCAAGTCACTGCTAAGCGGCAATGCCTGCGCACGCCGTTCCGTACTGGCGCCTATCGAGTTTTTACTTTTTTTATTTTGCACTGCTAGGCGCATGGCTGCCGTTCTGGCCGCTGTACCTGCGCGATCTCGGTTATAGCGCCACCGCAATTGGATTACTTGCGGGCGTGATGCAGGCCACCAAAGTTGTCGCACCGAATTTGTGGGGCTGGCTCGCCGATCGCAGCGGTGCGCGGCTGCGCATCATTCGCTGCGGTGCGTTTGCCGCGATGTTGATTTTTGCCGGCATTTTTCTACACAACAGTGTTATCTGGTTGACGTTGATTGTGGCTGGCTACAGTTTTTTCTGGAATGCGGTACACGCGCAATTTGAAGTGATCACGCTCGCGCATCTACGCGAACGCGTGCAGCGTTACAGTCTGGTGCGTGTATGGGGTTCGATCGGTTTTATCGTCGCAGTCATTTGTCTCGGCTTTCTGTTCGATCGCATTGCGTTGCGCACGCTGCCGTGGATTTTACTGCTATTGCTGGCCGGAATTTGGCTCAGCACTTTAACCATCGTCGAACCTGCAGTAACGCCTAGCACCGAGCCGAGAGTACGCGGCGCGTTGCGCGCGATTTTGCGCCAACCGATCGTGATTGCATTTTTTACAGTTAATTTTTTGTTGCAGATTTCGCACGGACCGTATTACACATTTTTCAGCGTCTATTTGGAAAATCATCATTATTCGCGCAGCGAGACCGGTTTGTTGTGGTCGCTCGGTGTTGTTGCCGAAGTGTTAATGTTTTTATGCATGCACCGCTTGCTCGAAAAATTTAGTTTGCGCTCAATGATGCTGGCGAGTCTCGCATTGACCGCGCTGCGTTGGCTGTTAATTGCATTTTATGTGCAGGCCTTGCCGATTTTATTATTTGCGCAGTGTTTGCATGCGGTGACATTTGCCAGCCAACACGCCACAGCGATCGAAATGGTGCGCCGCTTATTCGCCGGTGGCCACGAAGGGCAGGGCATGGCGCTGTACAGCGGCGTTTGCTACGGCGGCGGTGCGGCAGTCGGTGCAATCGGTAGCGGCTTGCTGTGGTCGATCAGCCCAGTCGCGACGTTTGTTATCGCGGCAGCGGCGGCGTTGCTGGCGTTATTGATTGCTTGGATTTGGATTGATCCACAGCAGATAAAAACTCTTAATCTTGCGATTAAATAAATTTTGAGTATCGGCTGTTACACTGGTATAGAGAATTTAACAGCAAGCAAGGATTCGACGATGGCAAATATTGCGGTGGAGCGTTGGCGTGGCGATATTTTGGCCGGCATCACGGTCGGCATCGTTGCGCTGCCGCTGTCGATGGCGTTGGCGATCGCCACCGGCGTGCCGCCGCAACATGGGCTCTATACAGCAATCGTTGCCGGCATCGCGATCGCGCTGTGCGGTGGCTCGCCGGTCAATGTCTCGGGTCCTACCGCCGCATTCGTCGTGATTTTGCAACCGATTGTGCAGCAGCACGGTCTCAGCGGTTTGTTGATTGCGGGATTTCTCGCCGGTGTGATTTTGGTCGGCATGGGCGTGGCGAAGCTCGGGCGTTTTATCGCGGTGGTGCCGTATCCGGTGACGATCGGTTTTACCGCTGGTATCGGTGTCGTCATCGCCACGCTGCAAATAAAAGATTTACTCGGCTTGTCTGTAGCACAACTCGATGATGACTATCTCGATAAATTAAAATTGCTAGCGACTGCATTGCCACAATGGCGCTGGCAGGATTTTGTGATCGGCGCATTGACGTTAGCGGTGTTGATCGGTTGGCCGAAACTGAAAACGCGTATTCCGCAACACTTAGTTGCACTGTTAGTCGGCACACTAGCGGCATGGGCGCTGCAATACGGTTGGCCGGATTTCAGCGTCGCGACGATTCGCAGCCGCTTTCACTACGAACTCGCGGGTGTGATCGGAGCGGGTATTCCAGCAGTGTCGCCGCATTTTGTGTTGCCGTGGTTGTTGCCCGATGCCGCTGGGCAACCGCTGTCGTTGTCGTTTGCGTTAATAAAATCGCTGCTGCATCCGGCTTTTGCGATCGCCATGTTGGGCGCGCTTGAATCGCTGCTGTGTGCGGTGGTTGCGGATGGTATGGCGGGCACTAAACACGATTCGAATCGCGAATTGATCGGGCAGGGCATCGGTAATATGTTAGTGCCGTTCTTTGCCGGAATTCCGGCGACGGCGGCGATCGCGCGCACCGCGACCAATGTGCGCAGCGGTGGTCGCAGCCGTTGGGCGGCGGTCATCCATAGTTTGTTTATTTTGATGGCACTGCTTTTATTCGCGCCGTTGCTCGGTTATGTGCCGATGGCGGCGATGGCCGCCTTATTGTTGCTGGTCGCGTGGAATATGAGCGATGCGCGGCATTTCGTGCATATTTTACGCGCTGCGCCGCGCGGCGATATCGCGGTGATGTTGACTTGCTTTAGCGTCACGGTATTCGTCGATATGGCGATGGCGGTGACTATCGGCATGGCGCTCGCGGCAGTATTATTTATTCGTCGCATGGCCGATTTGACCGGCGTGCAATTGGTCGCGATGCACGCGCATCCGCATTTACAACATTTACCGACGTCGGTTGCGGTGTACGATATCGACGGGCCGTTGTTTTTCGGCGCGGCGCAAAAGGCGTTGAATGCGCTAACCAATATTCGCCAGGAGATCAAAGTCATCATTCTCGATATGAGCGATGTAACGATGATGGATATGACAGCGATGGTCGCGTTGGAATCACTACTCGACGATTTGCGCAGTAAAAATGTCGCCATCGTGATCAACAATCTGGCGCCGCGATTATTGTTGAAATTGCGCCGTGTCGGTTTGCGTTATCACCACGGCGTTATCGAATTTGCGCGCGACATGCCGGCCAGCGCGCAATTGGCGGAGCGCTTGTTGGCGCAGCGGGTGGCTTAAGCGCTATTCCCTTCTCCGATTTCGCGAGAGAGGTAAGCGGAGAGGGCATCCCATAAAACAATGCTGCACTTGGCGGCGCCGCGCGCATTTGATAAGGTCGCACGCTAGTTCGTAGCATGCTATTAATTCATACCGAAGAGGTCTGGTCGATGTCGCAGGAATCCGTGGTTTACGGCTGTATCAAAGATGTGGTGTTTACCGCCGATATGGAGCAAACCCGGCAGCGCCGACATATCAATCGTCGCGTGTTGGCCGCACTGCCGAGCATCGAAGATTGGCCGCTGCTGAGCCGCGAAATGTTTGTATTGCCGTCGGAGACGTTGATCGTCGACGATCTGCATACCGATGTGGTGCCGTTCGGTAGTTCCTACAAAGGCGTCGAATATGAATGGGAGCAGTGGCTGCAGCGCTTCGAAGATTTACTGCAAAATATGTACTGGGTTTCCGCGACTGTGCATCTGGAAACCGAATTCAACGGCACTCACACATTTACCTGGCACTCCGAACAGGAATACCACGAACCTAACTCGGGCTCGCTGGCGATGCGCTGCGAGTGGATGCGTGAGAGTGGGGGGTATTGATTGGAGGTTCTTATGGGCATGAACTTGGAAACCTTAGAGGCAGAGGCTTTAAAGCTTTCTGCTGCGGATCGCACGCACTTATTGGAGCGGCTCGTCGTTAGCTTGGATGCGGACGCGGAAGTTGAGGCTGCGTGGTTTCAGGAGACTGAACGGCGCCAAGCTGAAATTGAATCGGGAGCGATAGTTTTAGTTCCCGGCGAAGAGGCGATGGGTCGTTTGCGCGCTAGGCTGAAATTGTGAGTTTCACGCTACATCCTGGCGCTGAAAAAGATATTGCTGATGCGCTCGACTTCTACATCGAACATGCCGGTGTAATTATCGCGGAGCGATTCTTGGCAGAGTTTTATCGAGTCGCTACGTTCCTTGTTGAAAATCAAGCGGCCGGTGTACCTTCGACCCGAGGTTGGCGAACTTTTCCGCTGCATGTATTTCCGTATTCGGTCGTGTATGTGCCTACTGCCGATGAAATTAGAATTCTTGTTGTCAGGCATCAGCACCGAAAGCCAAGTTATGGTGCAAGTCGCCAGTAATACGTTGATATTTTTTCGCTGTATTTTGTTTCGCAATTAGCGCAGCGATTCTTCCAAATCGATTTCAATTGTTAACGCATCGGCGATCGCGTCGAGTTGTTCGTTAAGCTCGACGAGATTCAATGTTTTCGGCACTTGAATTTCCGCGACTGCTTCAAATAGTGGATCGCCGCTCATCGGTGCGCTGGTGATCGTGGTGTCCATTTCGCGCACATTGATATGACGCGCGGCCAGCGCGCTGGCGACTTCGCGCACGATGCCGGGGCGATCGTTGCCGATGATGCTGAGTCGCAACCGTCGGCAATTGTCGTTATCGATGCCACGTTGATCGGTCGCGACCACCACCGTCAGCTCGCTGCCCGATAATGATAACAATGCGGCCCGCAATGTCGGCAGTTGCGCTTCGCTGATGCCCACCTGCACGATACCGGCAAATTGCCCGGCTAGTTCACTCATGCGGCTCTCGAGCCAATTGCCGCCGTGTTTGGCGACGGTCTGCGCGAGCTTTTCGACTAGGCCGGGTTTGTCGGCACCGATAAATGTAAACACCATGGCAGTGGTCATCATCGCAATCCTGTTTGATTGGTACGGTCGCCATCGTTGCGAATAGCGACATTGTCAGCGGTTCGCCAGTATAGTAGTTTGCGTGATCGCGAGCCAAGGTGGGCATGAGCCAGTGAATTAATTGCCGCGTATGATGAGGAGCCGCTATGAAAGTTATCGTCGATTTCTGTGTGATTCCGCTCGGCGTGGAATTATCGTTGTCGCCGTATATCGCCGAGTGTCAGCGCATCTTGACCGAGCTTGGATTGAAGCACGAATTACACGCCTACGGCACCAACATCGAAGGCGAATGGGAGACGGTGATGGACGCGGTGAAGCGCTGTCATTATCGCATTCACGAAATGGGTGCGCCGCGCATTAGCAGTACGTTAAAAATCGGCACGCGCACCGATCGCAGCGAATCGCTCGAATCGAAAGTCGATAGCGTTAAACAGCGCATCGCGCAAACAATAACTAGTTAGCTCGCGGATCAATTAAATCGCGAATCACTTGAATTACGAATCAGTCGCCAATTAAATTCAGCAGGAAAATATCATGATTAAATCGCGCGCAGCGGTAGCATGGGCAGCCGGTCAACCGTTGGTGATCGAAGAGATCGATGTGCAGGAACCGCGCGCTGGCGAAGTGATGGTCAAGCTCGCCGCATCCGGCGTCTGTCACACCGATGCATTCACGCTGAGTGGCGACGATCCCGAAGGTTTATTTCCGTGCATTCTCGGTCACGAAGGTGCCGGTGTCGTAGTCGATGTCGGCGCCGGTGTAACCTCGGTGGCGGTCGGCGATCACGTGATTCCGCTGTACACGCCTGAGTGTGGACATTGCAAATTTTGTCGCTCCGGCAAAACTAATTTATGCCAGGCGATTCGCGTCACGCAGGGACGCGGTTTGATGCCGGACGAGACCTCGCGCTTTTCATTAAACGGCAAACCGATTTTGCATTTTATGGGCACCTCGACATTCAGCGAGTACACCGTGCTGCCCGAAATCGCCGTCGCAAAAATTAATAAAGCCGCGCCGCTCGATAAAGTCTGTTTACTCGGCTGCGGCATCACCACCGGCATCGGCGCGGTGTTGAATACCGCCAAAGTGCAGCCCGGCGCCAGCGTCGCGATTTTCGGCTTGGGCGGCGTTGGGTTAAGCGCGGTGCAAGGCGCGGTGTTGGCGCGTGCCTCGCGTATTATCGTGGTCGATACCAATCCGGAAAAATTCGCGATGGCGAAATTATTGGGCGCCACCGATTGTATCAATCCGAAAGATTACGATCGACCGATTCAACAAATTATCGTCGATCTCACCGATGGCGGCGTCGATTACAGTTTCGAAGCGATCGGCAATGTACACACGATGCGCGCGGCGCTGGAGTGTTGCCACAAAGGCTGGGGCGAATCGACAATTATCGGCGTCGCTGGTGCGGGGCAGGAGATCGCGACGCGACCGTTTCAATTGGTGACTGGTCGCGTTTGGCGCGGCAGTGCATTCGGTGGCGTCAAAGGTCGCTCGCAATTGCCGGGCTACGTCGAGCATTATTTGCACGGCGAAATCAAAGTCGACGAATTTATTACGCACACCATGCCGCTCGACGATATCAATCGCGCCTTCGATTTAATGCGCGAAGGCGCCAGCATTCGCTCGGTGATTCTGTACTGATATGGAAGAGAAAAACGAAGCAGAGCACAGCGGATTAATCATCGCACCGGAGCAGTTATCGAGCGACGCCTTGCAGGGCTTGATCGAGGAGTTTATTACGCGCGAAGGCACCGATTACGGCGAAGTCGAATGGTCGTTAGCGCAAAAAGTTGAACAGGTGCGGGAATTGTTGCGTCGCGGCGACGCATCGATCGTATTTGATTTGATAACCGAAAGTTGCACGATTGTGCCGCGCGGTCAGGTGTGAGTAAATTGATAATAGCGGTACAGATATATCGTCCGCGCCGAGGTGATGCCCAGCGAAAGGTGGAAATTTTCGACGCAGTACTTTGAAGGTTAGTTCGAGCGTGCCGCGATTGAAAAAGTCGCGATAGTATTCGGGGGCATCGGCCAGAGGCATTGCGCTTACTCCTCGCAAAGACGCGTTATACTTGCCGTGCGACGCGTAAGCTGCTGAACTCGTCGCTCATATCGATCTAACTCAACTCGGCCGCCGACACTGCTATGTCAACCAATATGTCAACCAATATGCCAACGACAGCCGATCATCTTCTCGACACCTCCGGTTTGTACTGCCCCGAACCGGTGATGTTGTTGCACAATAAAATTCGCGATATTCACAGTGGCGAAGTGCTGCAAGTGATTGCTACTGATCCTTCTACGCAGCGCGATATTCCGAAGTTCTGCACGTTCCTCGGTCACACGTTGTTAGCACAACAGGTCACCGCTACCGGATTTAGCTATTTAATCCAAAAAGCTTAAGCCGACTCAAAAGGTTTAACCGTAGCGTTACGAATCAAACAACATTGCAATCGCGGCCAATGCAACGGGATCTTCCGATTTAATTTGGTTGGCGATATGGTGTTGGAAAAAATAGCGAAAGCGCGGATCGCTGCCTGCCGGATATAGACAGGGATCGCCGGGCATTACCGGCGTCGATTCGACGGCGTCTTCATCGATCAGCATCGCTTCGATTTTGCCGTCGTTTAATAAACGCCAACTCAAGACTTCGGTTAACACCAATGTGTCGTCGTCTTGATCGGCGAGCATCGCGTGTGTGCCGATGGTATCGGGTATTTCCTGCACGACAGGGTTTGGATTGTCGAGGCGCGCATTGAAATAATCGGCGGCGTTTTCGAGCTCGGCCACTTTGTGACACGGTGCATCGAAAAAAATCTGATCGGTGATCGAGTCGTAGTAGCCTTCCCATTGACCGGTGCCGGCATCGTCGAGTTCGGGGCAGGGCGTGAGGCGATTCAGCCACGGCACAAAGCCGACCACATCGCCGTCGGCGCTGAGACCCCAGCAGAGGATTTTCATCGAATAGAGTTTGTTGGGGTCGGTATGGCGATTCGAGTACAGCATGCTTAAGCCATCGTACTCGGGGGCGAGGCGAATGATTTGCTCGCCGCGTAGCTCGGTAAGGGCCTTACCGGAAAATAGGTCCACCACATTGTCTGGGAGATCCGAAGCGGTCACTCTGGCCATGGCCAACACCCCTCTTCATACACTCGCCCGACATCGATCGGCAAGTGTCGCGGCTATTGAAACCGCCTCCCGGTTGTTGCCACCCAACGGTCGATGGCCAAACGGTCTATCGGCGTACTGATTTGGACACAAACTCAGTATAGAGAGTTCAGCAGCAAATCGGCAAATAGCCGAGTGCAAGTTTGTTGCAATTGTTTAGATCCGCTGTCGTCGATACGACTTGTTACAATGGCGCGAAGGCTCCAACCTATTGTTACGGATATCTCTTGTCGCGAGCGTTATATGCTAATTGTTGCCGATGAAAATATGTCGCAGGTGCGCGAAGCTTTCGCCGCGTTTGGCGAGGTGCGCACGTTACCTGGGCGCGCGATGAGCGCAGCGGATGTGCGCTCGGCAGATATCTTGCTGGTGCGCTCGGTGACGACGGTCGATCGAGCCTTGCTGGCCGGTAGCTCGGTGCGTTTCGTCGGCAGCGCCACGATCGGCACCGATCATATCGATACGACTTATTTGCGCGAGCAGGGCATCGGTTATGCAAGCGCACCGGGTTGCAATGCCACTGCGGTCGTCGAGTATGTGCTCAGTTGTTTGTGTGCGTTGGATGGCGTGCTGGAGCGTTTGCTGACCGGTGGCGTCGTCGGCATCATCGGGCTCGGCAATGTCGGCTCGCGCTTGATGGTGCGCTTGCAGCGGTTGGGTATTCGCTGCATCGGCTACGACCCTTTGCTAACCGACGATATAAATCTGCCATTGTGCGAATTGGAGCAAGTGCTGAGTGCCGATGTGGTGTGCTGCCATACGCCGCTAACCGATGACGGTCCGTTTCCGAGCTTGCACATGTTGAACACGGAGCGTTTGCAGCAGTTGCGATCGGAAGCGGTGTTGTTGAACGCAGGACGCGGCGCCGTTATCGACAATGCTGCGTTAGCGAATTTGTTGGAGAGGCAAACGGGTTTGCGCGTGGTGTTGGATGTCTGGGAGCGCGAGCCGCAGATCGATCCGGCTCTGCTCGAACGCGTTGCATTAGCCACACCGCATATCGCCGGTTACAGCGTCGATGGCAAGCTGGCCGGCACGCGACAAATCTTGGAGGCTTGCGGTCGCTTCTTCGGCTGGTCGCTGCCGTCCGTTGCACTGCAGTCGACTAATGATGCGCCGCACATAATTATCGATGACGATTTATCGGGTATCGCATTGCTGCGTGCAGCGGTATCAGCAGTCTACGATGTGCGCACCGACGATCGCCATTTGCGCACCGCGTTAGCTGCGGTGTCGCTGCCGCAAGTGCCAAACACTTTCGATGCGCTGCGTAAAAACTATCCGGCGCGTCGCGAATTTGCCGCGGTGCAAATCGATAATTGGCAGGCGTTGTGCGTTGAAAATCGTGGTTGGTTAATGGCGCTTGGTTTTACTGCGCCGCGCGAATATTAAAGCGCGGCGCATTGGCCAGCAAGTGATGCACGCATTGCTCGATTAAAATCGACGAGTTGCTGTCGATCGCGCGGCGCAGTTGCGCGATATTGCTTAGCGATTTGGCCATCACCGAAGGCGGTAGTGCGTCGAGTGTGGGTTCGGCATCGGGCGGTGCGATTTCCGAGCGCGACGACAATAATAAAAACCCTTTTTCGGTGAGCACTGCTTGATCGAGTGCTTCTTGGCGAATCGCTTCTGCGTAACGTAAATAATTTTGCTCGCCGAGCCAAATCATCGCACTGAAACAGCCGAGACTGCGCGCGCTGGGCAGGCCAAATTCGTCGGGTTCTTCGAAGCCGCAAATATCGTCGACGAACAATAAATGCTTGCGCGGAAAAACGCCGTACAGACGCAGTAAAATCAGCGCGACATTTTTGTAGAAATCATCGATATGTAAATCGCTCATGTTGCTGCGCGCCGTGTTACTGTCGATAACGCGAGAGGAAATTAGCGAACCGTTCGATCGCCATGCTGAGATCGTCGACGCGCGGCAGAAACACGACACGCAAATGATCGGGCTGCGGCCAATTAAACGCGCTGCCATGCACCAATAGAATTTTTTCTTGGCGCAATAAATCCAACACCAATTGTTCGTCGTTGGTGGTGCGATACACTTTTGGGTCGAGACGCGGAAATAGATAAATCGCGCCACGCGGTTTGACGCAGCTGACGCCGGGAATATCGTTCAGCATGCGCCAGGCGAGATCGCGCTGCTTACCCAACCGGCCGGTCGGCAACACTAAATCGTTGATGCTTTGATAGCCGCCGAGCGAGGTTTGAATTGCGTGCTGTGCAGGTACGTTGGCGCACAGTCGCATCGACACAAGCATATTTAAACCTTCGATGTAATCGCCGGCCAAATGTTTGGCGCCGGAGATAATCATCCAGCCGCTGCGAAATCCCGCTAATCGATACGCTTTTGAAAGCCCGTTAAACGTGATGCACAGTACATCGGTGGCAAGGCGCGCGAGCGGGATATGCACCGCATCTTCATAAAGAATTTTGTCGTAGATTTCATCGGCGAATAGCACCAAATTATGCTCGCGTGCGATTGCCACCAACTGCTCGAGAACTTCCTGCGGGTACACTGCGCCGGTGGGGTTGTTCGGATTGATCACCACCAGCGCTTTGGTGCGCGAGGAGATTTTGCTGCGCAGATCGTCGAGATCGGGATACCACTCGGATTGTTCGTCGCACAAATAATGCACGGCTTTGCCGCCAGCGAGCCGCACCGAGGCGGTCCACAGCGGGTAATCGGGCGCCGGAATCAATACTTCGTCGCCGCCGTTCAATAGCGCTTGCGTCACTATCGAGATCAGCTCGCTGACGCCATTGCCGAGATAAATATCGTTAATTTCGACGCCTTGAATTTCGTGGCGCTGGCATTCCTGCATCACCGCTTTGCGGGCCGAGTAGAGACCTTTGGAGTCACTATAGCCTTGGCTTTGCGGCAGATTGTGAATCACGTCTTGAATGATTTCGTCGGGCGCGTCGAAACCAAATGGCGCAGGGTTGCCGATATTGAGTTTTAGAATGCGATGGCCTTCCTCTTCCATCCGATTGGCTTCTTGCAGTACCGGGCCGCGGATGTCGTAACAAACATTGTTTAATTTGTCAGATTTGAAAAACTTTGACATGCTGAACTCGCTTTAAAAACCGCGCCGCGGCGCTTATAAAGTGCAAGTTTAGGGGAAATAGCCATCTGACGCGAGGTGATCGACGATGCACGAAGTAGAAAAAACTGAGCAACAATGGCGCGAGCAGCTTTCCGACGAGGAATATCGGGTTTGTCGTCAGAAGGGCACCGAGCGACCTTTTACCGGCGAGTACTGGAATACATTAACGCCGGGGGCGTATTACTGCCGTTGTTGCGGTGTGGATTTATTCGAATCGGCTACCAAATTTGATGCCGGTTGCGGGTGGCCGAGCTTTTATCAGCCGGCGGATGCGCAGTGCATCGAAGAGCAGCGTGATATTAGTCACGGCATGCTGCGCACCGAAGTGTTGTGTCGTCGCTGTGGTGCGCATTTAGGGCATGTGTTTGACGATGGACCGCAGCCGACGGGGCTGCGATATTGCATCAATTCATTGTCGATTAAATTAAAGCCTGCGGAGTAATCTCTGCATTTATCTGCGCGATGCGTTAAAGACGGGAAAGATCGTATTAATCGTAAACGTTCTTTTTCTGATCGGTATCGTCTTTTTTCGCTAAGGCATCCCATTCGGTGCTCGATGCGGTTTTGACCTGTTGTTGCTTTTGCAATTCGTGCTCGAGTACTTCCAGCTCTTGGGTGCGCTGCTGATAAGCGGTGATTTGCGCGGTGAATAGACCGTCGGCGTTGTCTTTACCCATTTTTTCGAGCGCCTGACCGTAGTGGTGTATTGCCAATCTGAGCTTACGTTCGCCGAGTGCCTGTTGCGCGGTGTTGAGATGGGTATCCAATGCAACGCGGGTGACTAAGCGCTGCACTTGTTTGGAATACGATTCCGCTTGTGCAACATTTAGACGTTTATTTTGGTACAGCCGCTGCACGACGTTGAAAAGATTATTTAACAGCTTTTGCACTTCTTGCATTTGTGCAGGGTTGTTCAAATTTTGGTACTGGCCTTGGTCGGCGGGTTGCGCTTGCAGGTGCGTGGTGCGCTCGGTCAGTTGCCGTTGTTGCTGCTGGTGTTGCGGATTGTGGCGATCTAGCCGCAATAGTTGATCGAGGCCTTCAGCGATACATTGACAGACCAATAGTTTGAGGTCGCGATTGAGAAAGCCTTCTGGAAAACCATCCAAGAGTTGCTGAAAGTTGCGGGTTTGTCCTTTTAGCGCAGCGATTAATGCGCTTTTTTCGGCGTTGTTTTTTTCGATTTGCTGCAACGTAAATGTCACTGCCACCAAGATAAAAAGACAGGCGAAAACAGCGATGATGATGGTGGTGGTAGCCATGGGATGTGTGACCGCGCGTATTGGATGATTAGATTTTAGTCGGTTATTTCGTCTTGTACCGAGTGTCGCGGTAATAGAGTCGCTGCAACAGTATGTCCTACGTTGAGTATTTTGCAAAAACGGGCTTGACCTTTGTAGGTGCGCTACTTAGAATGCGCGCCACTTTGAACGACAGCGAAACATTGCCAAGTCGCTAAAAGTGTTCGGCGTCCCCTTCGTCTAGTGGCCTAGGACACCGCCCTTTCACGGCGGTAACAGGGGTTCGAGTCCCCTAGGGGACGCCAACTTTCTCTTGCCAATAGGGCGGATTTGCTTAAAATTCGCACTGGCTTCTGGTTTAAGCGGGAATAGCTCAGTTGGTAGAGCGCAACCTTGCCAAGGTTGAGGTCGCGAGTTCGAATCTCGTTTCCCGCTCCAACCCCTTTCGAAATCTCTCGACCACCTCGTAGTGCGTTTGCGTAAGTTCTCGGCGTAGTGCGTCGACTGCTGGCCAGTAGTCTGCGGTTACCGTTATGTTTCCGGATCGATTTCGATTTGCGGTACAATCGTCGCACTTCCGTCCCATCAATCCGCTGATCCTCATTCGCGCAATATTTTTCGGGAACATCATGACCACCGCATTATCGATTCGCGGACTGACTAAAGTTTACGACAATGGCCTAGAGGCCTTAAAAGGTATCGATTTACAGGTCGAGCAGGGCGATTTCTTCGCGTTGCTGGGGCCTAATGGTGCCGGCAAATCGACCACAATCGGCATCGTCGCCTCGTTGGTGCGCAAGACCGCCGGCCAAGTTCGCGTTTTCGATGTTGATATCGATGTCGATTTTCCTGCCGCCAAGCGCGCGATCGGCTTGGTGCCGCAGGAGTTTAATTTTCCCAACTTTGAAAAAGTTTTCAATATCGTTTCCGATCAAGGCGGCTATTACGGTCTGCCGCGCAAACTCGCTGAGGTGCGCGCGGAAAAATATTTGCACGAGTTAGGGTTGTGGGAGAAGCGCAATGACGCAGCGCGCTTGTTGTCGGGCGGCATGAAGCGCCGCCTGATGATTGCGCGCGCGCTGGTGCACGAGCCGCGCTTGCTGATTCTCGATGAGCCGACCGCTGGCGTCGATATCGAACTGCGCCGTTCGATGTGGGATTTTTTACGCACGATCAATGCACAGGGCACGACGATCATTTTGACGACGCATTATTTGGAAGAGGCGGAGAGTTTGTGTCGCAATATTGCGATCATCGACCATGGCCGCGTAATCGAAAATACCAGCATGAAAGGGTTGTTGAAGCAGCTACATAAAGAGCACTTTATTTTGGATACCCGCGAGCCGCTCGACGGCACGCTCGATCTAACGCGCTTCGACGGCAAAATACTCGATAGCAACAGCATCGAAGTGGAGATCGAACGTGGCGAAAGCCTCAACGATTTGTTGGCGGATTTATCGGTGCGCGGCATTACCGTGACCAGCATGCGCAATAAGTCCAATCGTTTGGAAGAATTATTTGTCGGTTTGCTGGCGCGCAACGATGCGACCCGCAGCAATGCCGCCGGGAATTAATGCGCGATGAGTTTGCAAACCGAGTGGGTGGCATTTACAACGATTGTGCGCAAAGAGGCGCGACGCTTTTTTCGCATTTGGTCGCAGACGTTATTGCCGCCGGCGATTTCGATGACATTATATTTTATTATTTTCGGTAGCTTGATCGGCTCGCGTATCGGCAGCATGGGCGGCTTTTCGTACATGCAGTTCATGGTGCCGGGGCTGATTATGATGGCGGTATTGACCAATGCCTATTCCAACGTTGTGTCGTCGTTTTTTGGTGCTAAATTCCAGCGCCATATCGAGGAGCTGTTGGTTTCACCGACATCGAATCATACGATTTTGCTGGGCTTTGTAGTCGGCGGATTAATGCGCGGTATTTGCGTGGGCGCGATAGTGACCGCGTTGTCATTATTTTTTAGCAAATTGCATATTCAGCATATCGGCATCACCTTGCTGATCTTGCTGTTGACCGCGTTGTTGTTTTCATTGCTTGGCTTTATCAATGCGGTGTACGCGAATAATTTCGACGATATCTCGATTGTGCCTACGTTCGTGCTGACGCCGCTAACGTATTTGGGCGGAGTATTTTATTCGATCGATTTACTGCCGAGCTTTTGGTCCAGCCTATCGCGGCTCAATCCTATTTTGTACATTGTGAATGCTTTTCGTTATGGCTTTCTCGGGGTTTCCGATGTCGATGTGGGGTTGGCATTTGGCGTCGTAATGGCGTTCACCGTGGTTGCTTACGTGTATTCGATGCATCTGCTGCGCACCGGCAAACGGCTGCGGATGTAACGCGATGCATGATCGCGAATTACCGCTCGGCAAATCCGTCGCGTACGACGCCGGATATAACCCCGATTTGTTGTACCCGATTGCGCGCGCGAGCGGTCGTCAGCAATTGGGGTTGAATGCTGATCTGCCTTTTCACGGTTGGGATATTTGGAATGCCTACGAGTTATCGTGGTTAGACCCGCTCGGTAAGCCAATGGTGGCGTGGGGCGAGTTTTGGATGCCGACAGAGTCGCCGAATATCATCGAATCGAAATCCTTTAAGCTTTATCTGAACTCGCTGAATCAGCATCGCTTTGCCGATATTGCCGAGCTGCAAATGGTATTGCAGCGCGATCTCGCACGCTGTCTCGGCGCTGACTTGGCGGTACATATTCGCGGTCCGGAGCATTGGGATGCCGCACTCAGTACACCTGCTGGCTTTTGTCTCGACGACTTACCGGTGACCATCGAGCACTATCAGCCGGCCCCGCAATTGCTGCGGTTACAATCGGATCGCGTGGTCAGCGAGCTGTTGTTTAGTCGGCTGTTACGCTCGCGCTGCCCGGTGACCGGACAGCCGGATTGGGGTTCGGTGCAAATCCAATACACCGGCGCGGAAATTGATAAAGCCGGGCTGTTGGCTTATATCGTCTCGTTTCGACAACATCAGGACTTTCACGAACAATGCGTCGAGCGCATATTTCTGGATATTTCGCAGCGCTGCATGCCGCAACAGCTGACGGTGTATGCGCGCTATTTGCGGCGCGGTGGGCTCGACATCAATCCCTATCGCAGTTCCAGCACCGAGCGCCCGTTTAATCTGCGCTGTTTTCGCCAGTAGGAGCCTCCTTCACGGAGCGGTTACCACAATGGCAAAGTGGTGAGCTTTCAAATGCTTAGCTATGCTTGCTGAACGTTAAATTAACCGAGTTAACTGAATCCCTATCCCTATGTTTGAGTCCTCGCTAGTCGTACTCGTGGCCATTGAAATAGCAGTCGTGCTGCTATTGCTGTGCGTATTTCTGCTGCTGCATGTGCGTGGCATGCAGCGAGTCGTAAAAGCGCTTGAGGCTAAAGTGATTAGCGGGCGTGATACGTTGAAAGCGACTCGGCAGGATGCCAAAGTGTTGCGCCAGCAGTTGCATGATGGCCCGCAGGCTTCAGCGTTGGATTACGGCGAGTACGTCGATGCGCAAATTGATGCCACGCGCAACCATCATCTGTCGTTGGATCCCGATCGCGATATCGTGCTCGATATTGCCCCGGATGCCTCGTTGGAGCGACAAGCCGTTGCGCTGCGTCACGCCTTTTTGGTCGCTGAAAAAGAGGCGTGGTTGGCGAATGACGAGCAGGAGATCGATTGGAATGTTTTGCAGGGGAAACTCGGTCAAATTATTCAGTTTTACCAACAGGGATCTTCGGTGGCGACCGCCGATATTGAAGTTGCGAATCCAGCGGCGGCTGATTCAAGCGCAGCCGATGAGGAGCTAGCGAAGCTGCAAGAGGCGCTCGCGAATCAAACGCGCCATATGGAAAATCTTGAAAAATTCAAAAAATTATTTTTCGATACCGAGCAAAAGTGGCGCGATGCCAGCGCGCAAGCCGAGAAGTATCACCAGCAGTTGTTGGAGCGCAGTAAAGCGATCGGGGCCGATGAGAGCTTTGAGGCGCTGCTCGTGCAATACGGTAGTGCTTATAGTAACTTTGGCGCCGAGTTGGCAGAGGATCGCGGTGAGGCGCGCGCGGCGGCGCATGTCATTGAAGTCGAAAGGGGGCAGCCATCGTGGGGAAGTGTCGTTATTGCCAATCAGGAAGAAATGTTGCGTTTGCGCAATATGGCGATCGATCAGCATAAAGTGATTTTGAATTTACGGCAGCAATTGGATGATGCCCAGACGGTTGAGCAGAAAGATCAAGCCATTGCGGCGCTCCGTAAGCAGCTGGAGCGGCACGAGCGCTTTCTTAAAGAATCTGATATTTGTACTAAGCAATTGGAATCTGAGCTGGCCCGCATGGTTGGGAAAAATCATACGCAGGAGCAGCAGCTACGCAGCCTTCGGGAGCAACTCGACAGTGGCGCACAAGAGGTTCAGGCCAAGCTTGCGCATGCCTTGGTTGAAAATCAAACGCTAGGGGGAAAGCTGGCCGAGCTGCAATCAGTGGAGGTGAATAGTTCTGCTACTTCCGAAGAAGATTTTGAGCAATTGAGATCAATTATCGAAGATTTTACGCAGCAGAGCTGTGAAATGCTCGGCGCGCTCGAGCTGTTGGAGCAGGAGGCGCGTGAACTACGCGAGCAGTTACAGTCGGCCAGCGGCGGCGCTGCACTTGCGGATATGGCGGCGCTACAACAACAACTGGCGCAGGCCGAGCGCGCGTTGCTCAGCTTGCAAACCCAGCATGTCGAGCTCGAAGAGCGCTATCTAGAGTTGAAAATTCAGCAGAGCTGAAACGGCCATGTCAGTTTTCACGATCCAATCACTTTGTGTGCGCAGCTGTTTGCGGTGAGCGATTGATTTCGAGCATGGTAATTTCGTTTATTATGGGCGTTCTTTGGTAAGGTGTTGTTAGTAGTGATAAACCGTTTGTTAGTTGCTCGTGTAGCGCGCTCTAGTGCGCATTGGGTTGGCAAATCTTTTTTTGCAGTGTTTTTTTTGATCGCCTCGTCGGTACGGGCCGATGTATTTCCACTACCGCCGCCCGGCGATGATGTTATCGGCATTATGCGAAGTGTGCCGGCTTACGACGATGCAACCTTGATCGATGTAGCTCGTCGTTATGACTTTGGTTACGATGAAATGCGCGCCGCTAATCCGTCGGTGGACTCGTGGCTGCTGCATCCGGATACCGTGGTGACTTTGCCAAGCCGCTACGTGCTGCCGATGACTCCCCGCGAGGGCATCGTCATCAATGTGGCTGAGATGCGACTGTATTATTTTCCAGTGCCGAAGCGCGGCGAACGCGCTATGGTCGAAACCTACCCGGTGAGTATTGGTCGCGGCGACTGGAGTACGCCGATCGTGACGACCAAAATCACCGGCAAGGTTGTCGATCCATCGTGGACCCCACCGAAATCGATTCGTGCCGAACATGCAGCCGAAGGCGATCCCCTGCCGGAGTTTGTACCTGCCGGGCCGGACAACCCGCTTGGCAAGTACGCGCTGCGCATGGCGTTGCCGAGCTATTTGATCCATGGCACCAACAAGCAATTCGGCATCGGCATGCAGGTAACTCATGGTTGCATGCGGATGTACGCGCAAGACATCGAGCGTCTTTATCGTGCGGTACCGATTGGTACAAAGGTGCGAATTATCAATCAAACGTATAAAGCGGGTTGGCACAATGGCCAGCTCTACCTGGAAGTGCATCCTACGTTGGATGGGGTTCCACTTGAGCGTCGACGCGACAAAACGCCAATGATTGAGGCGCTGACCGCAGCAACTAAAGCGGTAGCGAACTATCCGATCGATTGGCAGCAAGTCGGTTTGCTCGATGCCGAGCGGAGCGGTTTGCCGACGCCGGTGGGGCCGGTGTGGGGTGCTGCAGTTGCGACATCCGGTCGCTGAAATCTACCGCGGTCACTACAGAACTCGTTTTTGAGACTCGAAAAAAAACCCAGTGCCCTTGCGGGCGCTGGGTTTTTTGTTCAGTCAGTAAATGCTTATTTGCGCATCGACTTTTTGAACGCAGCATCGACCTTGGTGTTAGCTTCGTTAGCTGATTGCAGAGCTTGGTTAGCAACTTCCAGTGCTTTGTTAGCGGTCGATTGAGCAGCGTCGGCCGATTTCTGTGCAGCAGCAGCGGAAGCTTTAGCTTCGCCAGCAGCTTTTTGTGCAGCAGTAGCAGTAGCCGTAGCTTCTTCTACAGACTTGGTGCTAGCGCAGCCAGCGGCTACAGCGATAAATACAGCGAAGGGGACTGCTTTTAACAGGTTCTTGTTCATCATTGATGACTCCTTGTGGGGGTTCTGAAACAAAACTAATCACTAGATAGGCCAAACTTATAAATCCTGCCCTCGCCCAAGGACGAGGATTAATTGTAGATTATCATTACTTGCGTAGTTATTTCCAGCTAGTTAGTAAAGATTTTGATCTAAGCTAACTTTATCGCCATCATTTGGATTTGTGCTTGGTGCCGCAAATCTTAGCGAGGGGGTTGCTTGTGCCTTACGCCGAGCTACGCTTGGGCAGTAGGCGATGTTGTTGGGTGCTCGTTGCGGTGTTCGTGGCTTTACATAAATTGAGTTTTAAGCGTGTTGATTGACTTGGTCGTACAATGAAAAAAATAGTTTTATTGCTGCTGCTGATTGCCCCAGTAGCGCATGCATTAGAAAAAGCAGAGCTGGTACTGGTTAAAAAATCCGAAGGCAAACTGTTCTTGATTAGCAATGGCAAGCCATTCCGCGAATATCGAGTCGCGCTTGGCCCAAGACCTCGGGGTCCAAAGATCGCATACGGCGACGAGCGCACACCGGAAGGCGAATATACGCTCGATCGCAAAAACGACCACAGCACCTTCTACAAATCGATTCATATTTCTTACCCCAATGAATTCGATCGCGAGCGCGCCGAAAAATTAGGAGCCGATCCCGGTGGTGCAATTATGATTCACGGCCAGCCGAAGCAATCGCAATGGCCGGAAGAGTTGGCGCAGAAGTTTAATTGGACCAACGGCTGCATTGCGGTTACCGATGGCCAGATGGACGAAATTTGGGATTCGGTCGATGTTGGTACGCCGATTACCATTCAGCCTTAGCGGTCTAGCTAGCGGCGCACGATTAGCTTTTGGGCGGTGTATGAAAAGGGAGTGCGTTAGCCGGAAGCGAGCGCATAACTATCGTGCTTCGCTTCCTGACTGATAGATACCTGAAGCTAGCGCTCCAAGTATTGAATTTTATTCGGTACGCCATCCCACTCTTCTGCGTCGGCGGGGCATTCTTTCTTCTCGGTGATATTTGGCCAAATATCAGCCAATTCGGCATTTAATCCTAGAAACTGCTGCTGGCTTTCCGGGAGTTCATCTTCAGAGAAAATGGCGTCGACCGGGCATTCGGGTTCGCACAGCGCACAATCGATGCATTCGTCGGGGTGAATCACGAGACAGTTGGGACCCTCGTAGAAACAATCGACTGGGCATACCTCGACACAGTCCATATGTTTACATTTAATGCAGTTTTCGCCAACTACAAAAGTCATTTCAGCAAGCCTCTTGGCGGGGTGGGTATAAAAGTGGCGCGCAGTTTATCACTTTGAAATCAGTCCACCAAACCTTTCAGATCGTAAATTAGTTCAAGCGCTTGACGTGCGCTCAAACTATCTGGGTCTAGTGCGCGTAGCCGCTCAACCAATGGGTGGGTCGGCGCGCTGAATAAATCCGGTTGCAGCGGTGTGACAAGCGTAGCACTGACAGTTGTAGACGCTACATTATTTTCCAGTTCTGCCAATTTTTGTTTGGCGGCAGCGATAACAGCGGTAGGAATCCCTGCCAACTTCGCTACTTGTAGGCCGTAGCTGCGATTGGCTGGGCCCTCCTGAATCGTATGTAAAAATACGATGTGATCATTGTATTCGGTGGCATCGAGATGCACATTTTCCGCTTGCGGAAAGTTTTCCGGCAATTGAGTCAACTCAAAATAGTGCGTGGCAAATAAAGTAAAAGCACGCACTTGTTGAACCAAATGGATCGCCGCCGCCCACGCCAGCGACAAACCATCGAAGGTGCTAGTGCCGCGTCCGATTTCATCCATCAGTACCAGGCTGCGAGCGGTAGCGTTGTGCAGAATATTGGCAGTTTCGGTCATCTCGACCATAAACGTCGAGCGCCCACCGGCTAGATCGTCGGACGAGCCGATGCGCGTGAAAATCTGATCGACGATGCCGATGCGCGCGGTTTTTGCTGGCACGAAGCTGCCGATGTGAGCGAGCAGTACGATCAGCGCAGTCTGGCGCATGTAAGTCGATTTACCGCCCATGTTGGGCCCAGTGACAATCAACATGCGCCGCTCGTTGTTAAAATTGACATCGTTCGGAATAAACGGCGTATCCAAAACTTGCTCGACGACCAAGTGACGGCCTCCGCGAATATCGATCGCTTCATCGTCGATCAATTCGGGCTGGCAGAGATTCAAAGTATCGGCACGCTCGGCCAACGTGGCGAGCACATCAAGTTCGGCGATCGCGGCAGCGCTATCTTGAAGTTCGAGTAACTCTGCATTCAATAATTCCAGCAACTCGTCGTACAGCGCTTTTTCGCGTGCCAGTGCGCGACTTTTTGCTGACAAAGCTTTGTCTTCGAAGGTTTTCAGTTCGGGCGTGATATAGCGCTCGGCGTTTTTCAGCGTTTGTCGACGAATATAATCGGCTGGCGCGTGTTCGGCCTGGCCGCGACTGATTTCGATGTAGTAGCCGTGCACGCGGTTGTAACCGACTTTCAGCGTACCGATGCCGGTGCGCGCGCGCTCGCGCGTTTCCAAATCGACCAGATAGTCGCCGGCATTGGTGCTGAGACCGCGCAGTTCATCGAGTTCGCTATCGTAACCGGCGGCGATAACACCGCCATCGCGAATCACCATCGGTGGATTGTCGGCAATCGCGCGCGCTAACAGCTCGGCTAAGTGGGGGAATTCGCGAATCTGCGCGGCCAGTTGTGCGATCAATGGTGCTTCGATTTGCAGGCTGATCGCTTGCAGCGCAGGCAAGCTCGCCAGTGAGGTTTGCAGGCGCGCTAAATCGCGTGGGCGCGCCGAGCGCAGTGCTACGCGTGCGAGAATCCGTTCGACATCGCCGATCGGTTGCAATGCGTTGCGCACGCTTTCAAAACGATAGTCGCGCAGCAGTGCTTCGACCGCACGCTGGCGTGGCTCAAGAATCGCGCGATTGCACAGCGGTCGATTCAGCCAGCGGCGCAATAGCCGCGAGCCCATCGCGCTACAAGTTTTATCCAGCACCCACATCAGGGTGTGCTCGCTGCCGCCGCCCAAGTTGGTATCGAGTTCGAGATTGCGGCGCGTTGCTGCATCCATGATCACGCTGTCTTCGCGCCGTTCGTGGACAAGCGAGCGAATATGCGGCAGCGCGGTGCGCTGAGTGTCGCGCGCGTAATTTAACAGGCAGCCTGCGGCGGGAATCGCCACGGTGAGGTGAGCACAGCCGAAGCCTTGCAGATCGTGCGTATTGAATTGTTGTGTCAACAACCGCTGCGCGGTATCGGGTTCGAATTCCCACACCGGGCGTCGCCGTACACCAATACGTGCGAGTATTTCTGGGTGATCGATGCTGTCTTCCAGCAATAATTCGACCGGCATCAAGCGTTGCAATTCTGCGAGCGCTGCGGCGCTGCCATCGACTTCAAAGACCGTGAAGCGACCGCTGCCGATATCGAGCGTGGCGAAACCGTAACGATTGCGCTGACGATGCAGCGCCACCAATAAATTATCGCGGCGCTCGTCGAGTAGCGCTTCGTCGCTGACCGTACCTGGCGTAACTACACGCACCACTTTGCGATCTACGGGGCCTTTGCTGGTTTCGGGATCGCCGATCTGCTCGGCGATCGCGACCGATTGCCCGGCCTTTACTAGTTTGGCCAGATAGCCGTCGGCCGCATGGTACGGAATGCCGGCCATCGGAATCGCTTCGCCGGCGGATTTGCCGCGCGCGGTCAGCGTGATATCGAGCAGTGTGGCGGCGCGTTTGGCGTCGTCGAAAAATAACTCGTAGAAATCGCCCATTCGATAGAACAGCAATTCTTGGGGATGTTGCGCCTTAATTTTGAGATACTGCTGCATCATCGGCGTGTGTAGTGCGACGGATTCAGGCTCGTTCGGCTCTAGCAGGTTTGACATTGGCGCTTATTCCATCCCCTCGGTGAAGCGCGCGATTTTACGTCAATCGTGGTGTTTGACGCGAACTTAGCGGTGGGGCTAGGCAGCGCGAATAATCTGTGGAATAATACTGTTCATCCATACAGTTGTCTGCTTTAATGATAAGCACGACATACACAACGCCGTATGTAATTCCCATTTCACTAGCGCGAGGACCACTCGGATGGACGACAACAAACAGAAAGCACTCAGCGCCGCTCTGGCACAGATCGAACGCCAATTCGGTAAAGGCACCGTGATGCGCATGGGCGATCACGCTCAGCTCACCATTCCCAGCATCTCGACCGGCTCGTTGGGCTTGGATATCGCGCTGGGTATCGGCGGTCTGCCAAAAGGCCGCATCGTCGAAATCTACGGGCCGGAGTCCTCAGGTAAAACGACGCTGACGCTATCGGTAATCGCGCAGGCACAAAAAGCCGGCGGCACTGCGGCATTTATCGATGCCGAGCACGCGCTCGATCCGATTTACGCGGAAAAACTCGGCGTCAACATCGACGATCTGATGGTGTCGCAGCCGGATACCGGCGAGCAGGCGCTCGAAGTTGCCGAAATGCTGGTGCGCTCGGGGGCGGTTGATGTGTTGGTTATCGACTCGGTCGCAGCATTGGTACCGAAGGCCGAAATCGAAGGTGAGATGGGCGATTCACACGTCGGATTACAGGCGCGGTTGCTGAGTCAGGCGATGCGCAAATTGACCGGCACGATCAAACAAACCAATTGCCTGGTGATTTTTATTAACCAGATTCGGATGAAAATCGGTGTGATGTTCGGCAGCCCCGAAACTACCACCGGTGGTAACGCGCTGAAATTCTACGCGTCGGTGCGTCTCGATATCCGTCGTACCGGTGCGGTGAAAGAGGGCGAAGAGGTGGTCGGTTCTGAAACGCGCGTCAAAGTCGTCAAAAACAAAGTTGCACCGCCGTTCAAGCAAGCCGAATTCCAAATTTTGTACGGTAAAGGTATTTACCGGATGGGCGAAATTATCGATCTCGGCGTGAAGTTGGCGCTCATCGAAAAATCCGGTGCTTGGTATGCGTACAAGGGCGAAAAAATCGGCCAGGGTAAAGCTAACGCATCGAAATTTCTCGAAGACAACCCAGCGATTAGCGATGTGATCGAAGCGGATTTGCGTAAGCAATTGCTCGACACACCGCTGCCGACAAAGGCAGCGGTGGTTGAGGTTGAACTGGAAAATTAAGCGTTAGCGCGGGCATTATTTTGGATAGCGCCGATGCAATTGTAGCCGACATTACGGCGGTTGATATTCGGCGGGCGGCAATGGATTTGCTGGCCCGCCGCGAGCATTCGTGGCGCGAACTCGAAACGAAACTCGCGCGCCGCTTTGGGCAATATCCATTAATTACCGGCGAACTTGTACGCCTGCGCACTGAGCGTCTGCAAAGCGATGAGCGGTTTGCAGAGGCGTATTTGCATAGCCGTGCGCAGCGGCTCTACGGTCCGCTACGGATTAAAGCCGAATTGCGCGAGCGCGGTATTAGCGATGCGGCGATTGTTGCGTTATTGCGAGCGTCCGAAATCGATTGGCAGGCCAATCTAGAAAAACTCATAGCGAACAAATTCGGTAGTAATCCTTCGACGAATTTTAAAGAAAAAGCGAAGCGGATGCGTTTTTTGCAATATCGTGGTTTCGACACGGACGTTATCAATGATGCCATTCTGTAAAATTTGATTGGGATGTATGCCTAGCCAGGTCGATTGCAATCATGCAGGGCCTGCTCGATGTGTTGACGTTCGATGACGCTGGTGTTATCAAGCAGCGTATTCGCGTCGGCCCGGAAGGCGATGTGGTTGCGTTTGAATTACCTCCGAATACATTCCACACCTGGCTGCCTCTGGCCGACAACTCGGTATTTTTTGAGATCAAGCAGGGGCCTTACGATCCGCAGACCGCTGCCGAATTTGCCGCGTGGGCACCCGCCGAAGGCGCAGACGATGCGGCGGCCTTTGCGGCCAGGTTGATGCTCGCCAAGATCGTCGACAAATTTTCCTAAATTAAAGCTACCTAAACAAAAGTTGCCTAAATAAAGGTTGCCTAAGCTATTGAAGGCTGGGTCTGAGATCGTTTTAAGTCGTTTCAAATGCACGGCGGCGATTAGCTTATAGATTTTAACTGTTTGATCTGGATGGTGTTTTACTCTATAGTGCAAAGCCTTGTGCAGTTTTGACAGTCAATGGGTTGCACACAGAAAGACTGTTAGAGATCCTTGATGAACCTCGATTTAGACAAAGTTAACGCCGAATTAAAAGATCGCTCCGCCGAAGACATCGTGCGCTGGGCGCTGCAACGCAGCACTCGCATTATCACTACCAGTAGTTTTTCGCCGAACTCGGCCGCGCTACTGCATTTGATTACCCAAATCAAAGCGGATATGCCGGTGGTTTGGATCGATAGCGGTTACAACATGCCCGATGCGTATCGCGCCGCGGAACAAATTATTCAACAACTGCATTTAAATATTCACGTGTTCACGCCGGTGATGACCGCTGAACGCCGCAATGCGCTGATGGGTGGCATTCCGCATCCGGGCGATGATGCCGAGTTGCATGCGGAATTTACGCGTCAAGTAAAATTGGAGCCGTTTCAACGCGCGCTCGACGAATTTAAACCCGAGATTTGGTTGACCGGCATTCGTCGCGAGGAAACCGATTTTCGCAAAACACTTGATATCGTGTCGTGGGATAATCGCGGCATACTGCGCGTCGCACCGCTGTATTATTGGAGCGAACAGGACGTGCAGGATTATATGGACCGCCATCAACTACCGACCTGCAAACATTATTTTGATCCGACCAAAGTCGCCGATAACGCCGAATGCGGCCTGCATACCGCTGCTTAAATAATTTATTGGATTGTTCTTAAAGAAACAACCATTAGGTCAGCGGATACAGCGGCGGCAGCGATTGCTCAACAGTTAATTTCCCCGTTCGCTTATTGCGTAATTCGCGCACCACACTCAATAAATTTTCACCATTCCACGTATTGCTCTCCAGTTGGGTACCGAATAATCGGTTATCCAATTGTTGCACTTCGCGCGTTAACAAATCGTTGTTGCCGATGCGTAATAGCTGTTCGGTCGTATGAATATTCGCATCGCGATAAAACTGCTGCGCCCAGCTGAGTAGTGCGTGACGAGCGGCAGCGGGATTATTGGCGCGACAACTATCTTTTAAGTTGCGGAACGCGGCGTCTTCATTGTGCGCCACCGTATTCGCAGCGCTAGTGGTCTCCGCAGTTTGTGGTGCATTGTGTCGCACGCGCTGCCGCAAGCGCCAATACAAATACAGCGTGATCGACCACGCCAGCGCCAATACTGCGGTACTGGTTTGCCACCACCGATTGGCGAGTGGCGGTGTTGCATTCGCAGGTTCACTGATCGCTGCTGGCGCAATAGTGACAGTGTTAGCTGAGCTATTTGTAGTATTCCTGGGCTGCGGCGTGGGTACATTCGTTGCGTTGCTGGTACTCGTTGCACCACCGGCGATTCGTAGCGTCGAGGGCGGCAGCGTCGCCTGTTTTTCGCTATCGCTGTCGACGTCCCACCATACGACGCGCATTTCAGGTATTTGCAAATCGCCGGTTTTGCTCGGAATCAATGCCATATTTTCGATGCGCTTGCTATGCACGCCGTTGGCATCCTGCTGATCGTCGAGCGTCGGCTGATCGTTGTAGAGCTTGGCGTTGTCGAGTTGCGGCGGATCGAGCGCCGGTAGTTGTGCTGCGAGCAAGCCATCGGCGCGTATATTGATTTTACGCGTGATCGATTCACCGACAGCAATTTGCTTGGCGCTATTACTCCAGCTTTCCACCAGTGTTAAATTTTTTGCGGGTAACCACACGCTGCCGCTGAACGATTTCGGAATCGATTTAATCGGCACCGATATTTGTCGACTCATTTTGCGCAATCCGCGACCCTGGCCTTGACCGGGGAAGTCGAATAACGAGCGCCGCGTCGTCGGCTGCACCGCGCTGAACACCAACTCGGGAATCGTCAGCTCGCCGGGTTGCTGCGGAAAAATTGCATAGGTGAGCTCGTGTACTAAATAAGTCGAACCTTTGATATCGCGTCGAAAAGTCGTTTCGGCCACTTTGCGAATACTGGCGTTATCGAAAGTCGGTTCGCTGAGGTGCATATCGTCGAGTTGAATCGCGTGAAAGATACGCACCGTCAACAGTAATTGTTGTTGTACGTAAACGCTTTTATGATCGAGCTGCGTTTCGATAAAAACCGGTTCGTCACTATCCTCGCTATTAGTTTGGCTCGCGGAATTTACACGAATAGTGAGTGGCTGCGTTTGCCCACCGCCGACTGTCAGCGCGGGAATCACCAAGCTGCCGCTATGTTTTGGTAGCAGCGTTGTCTGCCATACGGTCGACGATTCCCAGTTGCCATTGCTGAAACTATGTTGCGTACTTTCGCTACTGCCGAATACCTGGAAATCGCGTTCGAGCACGCTGTAATCGGGTGCATCGAACGAGCCGGTAGCATTGACTCGAATCGTCAACGTAATCGAATCGCCTTCGCTAACGACGTTGCGATCGATGCTGGCTTGCGGGTTGTTCGCCGCGTGTACGCTGCTGGGTACGGCGAGCGATAGCATTAATAAAAAAATTAAATGTGTGATCGAGAATGCTTTCATGCTGTCACCAAAGCGGCTGCTGGTTATCGCGCGGTGCTGCGCTGCGTTCCTGCTGCCGATGCTCGTACAGAAATTTACGCCGCAGTAAGCCAGCGGGATCGTCGGGAATTTGGCGTAACCACTGTTCGGTGGCGCGCTGCTGCTGTTCTTCTTTGCTTGGCTGATCGGTGCCGGCCACTGCCTGCTGCTTCTTGTCGGCAGCCTCTTTAGCATTAGCATTTTGTTGCGCTTGAGCTGCTTGTTGATTTTTGTCGGCGTTTTGCTGCTGAGCTGCATCGTCCTGCGACTTAGCTTGCTTAGTAGAATTATCCGATTTACCGTCTTGCGCTTTAGCATTCTGCGAATCGTTATTTTGCGAGTCGGAAGGCTGTGCGTCCTTTTGTTCGGAATTTCCCGATTGTTGATTTTTATCGCCGCCTTGCTGTTGCGATTTTTGTCCTGCCTGCTGATTATCTGCGTCCTGGTTTTTGTCCGACTTATTTTTATTATCTTTGTTTGTGCTGTCGCCTTGCTGCTGTTTTTGTTGCTGCAATAATTCTTCAACCAATTCGCGATTCGCTTTGGCGTCGGCTAAATTCGGATTTTTTTGCAGCGCGGCATCGTACGCGGCGATGGCTTCCGGTAGTTGGCCGGCACGGGCCAGCGCGTTGCCGCGATTGTAATCGGCATCCGGTGTGTCGATATTCTTTAGCGTTTGCGCCGCGGTTGCATAATCGCCGGCGCGATATTGCGCCGCACCGCGCCACGCCGGGTCGCGAAATTTTTCGGCGGCAGTTTTTGCATCGCCAGCGTCGATCGCCTGCTGTGCTTGTTGGTCGTGGCGCTGCCATAAATCGCTCCATTCGAGCGCTTCGCTCGGCGTGCTTAAGGGCAATATCAATAACATCAGCAGCCAGCCGCGTCGAAACGCCAGCGCAGCCAACGGCAACAGCAGCATTGCCAACCACGCGCCGCGTTCGCGCCATTGATCGAATTCGCGCTGCACCGTGCGCGCTTCGTTGTTGGTCTGCAAATCGATCGGTAGCAGCGCATCGATGTCTTGATCGTCGACGCGCAAATCGCTGTAGCGGCCGTGACTCTGGCGAGCGAGTTGTTCAAAGCGCTCGCGATGCAATTGTGCAACGACGATATTGCCATCGCGCTGTTTTAGAAAACCATCATTTTTTCCATCGCTGTTAATCGGAATCGGTGCGCCTTGTTCGGTACCGACACCGATAATCGATAATTGCCAATGGCCGCCGCCGATGCGCTCGGCAATCGCTGCGATATTAGCGTCGGTAATCTCATCGCTTAGCAACAAAATGCGGCCGCGCTCGAAACCGGCGTTGTGCAGCAACTGAATCGCCTGCTCGATACCGGAGACCGGATCGCTGCCGTAGTTCGGCATCATATCCGGTGCAAGTGCGGGTACCAGATTGGCGATCGTGGCAGTGTCGTCGGTCAGCGGTGATACCACGTGCGCGTCGCCGGAGTAGGCGACCAGGCCGGTTACTCCTTCGTGACGTCGATTTAAAATATCTAAAATTTTAAAGCGTGCGCGTTGCAGTCGTGAAGGTTTAACATCTTCGGCGTACATCGATAGCGAAAGATCGAGCACGATCACTAACGCGTCGCGTTTTTGTAGTACCGGCTGCGGAAATTTTTCCCAGGTCGGTCCGGCCATTGCCAGTGCGGCGATTAACCAACCGATTAACGCGAGCCACGGCCAGCGCTGGCGTTGCTCGTGTTGCGGTTCCAATAAATGCGCGAGCAAATTGGCGGCGATCGCGCGGCGCCAATTCGCGCCGCTGCTTTGTCTGCGCCACAAATAAAATGTTAGCGCGAGCGCGGGTAGGGCGCTCAACAACCATAACGGCCGCAAAAAATGCAGTTCGCCCAGCTGTGCTAATTGTTGTAGCTGTGCTAATGGATATAGCAACGCTAATTGATTCAGCTGCTCGATCATTGCGGCTCCAACGCAGCATTGCGCGCGCCGATGTGCCACGGTAATGCGGTCGCGGCAAATGCGAAACTAATCAGCAACGCCGCGCCCAACGGCCAGAAAAATAACGTGCTTTGCGGACGATACGTTTGCGTATTGTCGACGACCGGTTCAAGCGAATCCAACAATCGATAAATACCGGCCAGCTCCTCGGGATTGCGCGCGCGAAAATATTTTCCACCGGTAGTGTCGGCAATATTTCTTAGCGCACCCTCATCGAGATCCTGCGATGGATTGACGCGCCGCGCGCCGAAGTTGGTGCCGAACGGGCCGGGGATGACCATGCTATCGGCACCGATCCCGATCGTGTAAATCACGATGTGATTGTCGGCAGCTAATTTTGCGGCTGCTGCCGGCGTCACATTGCCCGCCGTATTGGCGCCGTCAGTGAGCAGAATCAATACGTGGCGATCGCCGGGCCGCGCGCGCAATCGTTTAACCGCGAGACCAAGCGCATCGCCGATCGCGGTTTGCTCGCCGGCAAAACCGATTTGCGCTTCGCGCAAAAAGCGTTGCACGGTATCGAGATCGAAAGTCAGCGGCGCCTGCACATAAGCGCGCGTGCCGAACACAATCAGACCGACGCGATCGCCTTTGCGGTGTTGGAGAAAATCGTCGACGACGGTTTTGATCGCGACGATGCGTTGCACTTGTTCGTTGCCAATTTTCATATCTTCGATTTGCATGCTGCCGGATAAATCCACTGCCAGCATTAAATCGCGACCGCTGGCAGGTAATGTAACGGCGTCGCCGAGCCAATGTGGGCCGCACGCCGCGCACACCAATAACAGCCACCACAATAGCAGCGACAATAACCGCACGCGATTGCGCACATGACGCGGCATAGTGGTTTCGTTAGTGGCGAGTTGTGCATAAAACGGCACGCGCAGCGCGGCTTGCTGTTGTTGCGCGCGCGGCCACCACCAATAAATTAATAACGGCAGCGGTGTCAGCAATGCCACCCACGGATAATCGAAACCTAGCATCGATGCCTCCGTAGCCAATACTCGGCGGCACGCTGCAGCGATTCGGGTTCTACCGATTCGATCTGAGCTTGATATACATTGGCTAACGCGCGCGTTGTGGTTTGGTTGAATTGCGGTGCTGGCAAATGGCTATCGAGAAAACTCAACCACGCATCGCCGTTCAGCGCGGCAACTTGATGTGCGGGAAATGCTTGCAGCGCAGTTTGTTTCAATAATTGATTCAATGCCTGTACATAGGCGAGCGCATCGCCGTGCTGTTGCCACTGTGCATAATTAGTTTTCGCCGCTTGCAACGCGAGGCGTCGATAGCGGCGTTGTTTATGTCTACGTCGCCAAACGTAGATACCAACGCTGATCATTAGTAATAAAGTACCAGCGAGCAGCCACCAACCGGGTGCCGGCGGCCACCACTCGATCGGCGGGGGCAAATGAATATCGCGCAATTGTGCGAGCGGATCGTTGGCCGATAAATTGTTGGTCGGTGGCGCTGCGCTAGGCGTCGATGAAGAATTTGACGGCAGCGCACTCATCGCGTCGATCCTTTACGGCGTTGCGTATTGCGCTTGAATAATGTCAGCGGCGCTTGTTCGGTATCGGCGAGCAGTAGCGGAATCGCCATGCTCGCCAATAATTGTTGCAGCGTTTCTAAGCGTTGTGCGAACGCAGCGCGATGATGAGCACGCAACGCGGCAGCGCCGCTGTCGAGCGTATTGCGTTGTACGCCATCGGTCACTGTGTACAGTGCTGGCGGCGGCAGTTCGCGTTCGAGCGGATCGAATACATACAGCGCAGTGATTTCGCAGTGGCGCGCGAGGCTGTGCAGCAATTCGCGCACCTGCGGATTTTCAGCGCCGGCAAAATCGCTGACGATCACCACGCTGCTACCGGGGCGAGCAATGCGGCGCAAATCGGCGAGTGCTGCGACCAACGAATCCTCCGCGCTCGGCAATTGCGTAGTACGTTGTAAGCGATGATTGAAGGTATGCAATGCGCTGAGCCACGCCATTGCAGTTTTACGCGCGCGCCGCGGTCGAATTTCGCAGCGTTCATCGTTGCCGATAATCAAGCCGCCGATGCGATCGCCTTGTTGCAATGCCGCCCACGCGAGCAGTGCGCCGAGATACGCGGCAAGTTTTGCTTTAAAACAGGTGCGGCTGCCGAAAAACATCGGCTGACGTTGATCGATCACCAATAGCAGCGGGCGCTCGCGTTCCTCGCGAAATAATTTAGTGAACGTGCGACCGGTGCGTGCGGTGACGCGCCAATCGATATTGCGAACATCGTCGCCGGCTTGATAGGCGCGTACCTCTTCAAATTCCAAACCGCGACCGCGCACCGCCGAACGCAAATCGCCGAATAGCGGACTCAGCGCGCGTTGCGGGCGCGGCAGCGTTAAGCCATTCGCCGCGAGTCGCGCTGCAGTCAGCTCGGCCACTTCGCAATACGCGCCGCGCAGCGGATCGAGCGCTGGATTAAAAATCGATTGATTTGCCATAACCATGCAACAACTTTACGTCAGGCGACCGGCACAAGTTCGAGAATGCGCTGGATTACTTGATCGGTGTCGACGCCGCTCGCTTCGGCATCGAAGCTCAAAATCAAACGATGGCGCAACACATCGGCGCACACGCTTTGCACATCGTCGGGGCTGACGTAATCGCGATTCGCCAACCACGCTTTGGCGCGCGCGCAGCGATCGAGTGCGATGGTGGCGCGCGGGCTGGCGCCGAATTCAATCCAACCGGCGAGCGTTTTATCGTAGCGCTGCGGTTGCCGCGTCGCGATGATCAGCTGCACGATGTATTCCTCGACCGATGCGGCCATATGCAGGCTCAACACTTGTTGCCGCGCCGCGAACACCGCTGCCTGAGTAATTCGCTGCGGCCGCGGTGCATTGTCGGTGCCCTGCGCTTCGGCGCGCGCCAATTGCAAAATGCGGCGCTCGGCCTCGACACCCGGATAGTCGACGCGCACATGCAATAAAAAGCGATCGAGTTGCGCTTCGGGCAGCGGATAAGTGCCTTCCTGCTCGATCGGGTTTTGCGTCGCCATCACTAAAAATAATTCGGGCAGCGGATAGGTGCTGCGACCGACGCTGATCTGGCGCTCGGCCATCGCCTCCAATAACGCCGATTGCACTTTGGCGGGGGCGCGATTGATTTCGTCCGCGAGCACTAAATTGTGAAAAATGGGTCCTGGCTGAAACCGAAAAGTACCGTCCTCGGGACGATAAATATCGGTGCCGGTAATATCGCCGGGCAACAAGTCGGGCGTGAATTGCACGCGGTGGAAATCGCCTTCGAGTCCTTCGGCCA
>JAYVWC010000053.1:0-16447 GCA_043786385.1 Spongiibacteraceae bacterium
CATTTATTTCTCGCCGGTGCCTGCGCGGCAATCGTCGTCACGTATTTCACATTCCTACCGTCGTTTCTATTTATTTTAGCGGGCGGGCCGCTGGTCGAATCGACGCACAATATGCCGAAACTCACCGCACCGCTCACTGCGATCACTGCTGCAGTGGTCGGCGTAATCTTAAATCTCGCAACATTTTTCGGTTATCACGTGCTATGGCCGCAGGGTTTGAGCGGCACCTTCGACGTGGTCGCAGCGGCGATCGCACTGGCAGCAGCAATCGCGCTATTTAGATTTAAACGCGGCGTGATCGAAGTACTCGCCGCGAGTGCAGTGCTTGGGTTGTTAGCGACTTGGGTGGTGAGATAATTATAAGATTCGGTAAATAATTTTAATGCGAGGTCTGACTGATTCGATCAAGCCTCGCAGTACATTACACATTAAACCGGAAGTGCATAACATCGCCGTCTTGCACGATATATTCTTTGCCTTCTAAGCGCCATTTGCCGGCATCCTTCGCGCCTTGTTCGCCTTTGTTGGCGATAAAGTCGACGTAGGCGATTACTTCGGCGCGAATAAAACCTTTTTCGAAATCGGTGTGAATCACGGCGGCCGCTTGCGGTGCGGTGGCGCCGACGCGCACGGTCCAGGCGCGCACTTCTTTAACCCCAGCGGTGAAGTACGTTTGCAGGCCGAGCAAGCTGTAACCGGCGCGAATCACGCGATCGAGTCCTGGCTCGGTCATGCCGAGATCGGCGAGGAATTCATTTTTCTCGTCGTCTTCGAGTTCGGCGATTTCAGCTTCGAGTTTGTTGCAAATCGGCACCACGACCGCGCCTTCGGCGGCGGCGATGCGCTGCACGGTGGCGAGATGTGGATTATTGTCGAAACCGTTTTCGTCGACGTTGGCGATGTACATTGTCGGTTTCGCGGTCAGCAAATGCAGCGTGCGCAATAATTGCTTTTCGGTGTCGTTTAACGCGAGTGCGCGCACTGGTTTGCCATCGTTTAATTGCGGTTGTAATTTTTCCAGCAGCGCTTTCAGTGCCACGGCGTCTTTGTCGCCACCTTTGGCGAATTTAGTGGCGCGCAATAATTGTTTTTCGACGGTGTCGAGATCGGCGAGCGCCAATTCGAGATTGATCACTTCGATATCGGAAGCCGGATCGACTTTGTTCATGACGTGAATCACATTGTCGTCGTCGAAGCAGCGCACCACGTGCGCGATCGCATCGGTCTCGCGAATGTTGGCGAGAAATTGATTGCCGAGTCCTTCGCCTTTCGATGCGCCCGCGACTAAGCCGGCGATATCGACAAACTCCATTGTGGTTGGCACCACGCGCTCGGGTTTAACGATCGCGGCTAATTCATCGAGTCGCGGATCGGGCATCGGCACGATACCGGTATTCGGTTCGATGGTGCAGAACGGAAAGTTTTCGGCGCCGATGCCGGCTTTGGTCAGCGCGTTGAATAACGTCGATTTGCCGACGTTGGGAAGACCGACGATGCCGCAATTAAAACCCATAATTATTTCCTACTAAATTCGTTTGTGTATTGATTGGTGGTGATTCAATTAGTTAACAGTTACACCGCGCTAAAAGTATGCAATTCATTCATCGCGCGCGGCCATTGGCCGCTCACCGCGAGCGGTAATATTTTCAGTGCGGCATCGATCGCCGCATCGATGCTAATGCGTTCGTCGCGCGTCGGTTGATTCAACACGTAACCGACCACTTTATCGGCGCTGCCCGGATGTCCGATGCCGATGCGCAATCGATGAAAATTATTTTGATTGCCGAATTTGTTGATGATGTCGCGCAGGCCGTTGTGACCGCCGTGACCGCCGCTCTGTTTTAGGCGCACGATACCGGGCGCTAAATCCAATTCATCGTGTGCGACTAAAATGGCATCGAGCGGAATTTTAAAAAAAGTCGCCAGCGCCGCGACCGCTTGGCCGCTTAAATTCATAAATGTGGTGGGGATCAGTAATTTGATGTCCTGACCGGCGAGATTGATGCGGCCGGTCAGTCCAGAGAACTTGCTGTCGTTGCTTAATGTGCAGCTGTGTTGTTGTGCGAGTTGCGCGACCAACCAAGCGCCCGCATTGTGGCGCGTCTCTTCGTAGTCGCGGCCCGGATTGCCCAGGCCGACGATTAGTTGGATGGCGCTCACAGCGGGAGCCTAACGTCAGCGATAGTGGCTTAACGTCGGTCTTATTTCTCTGTGCCAGCCGCTTCTTCCGCTGCATCGCCGCTGCTACCGCGCGGCAAATGCACCGTGACCACGGCGTGATCGTGCTCGGCACCGTGCGCGAGTTGCACGCTTTCGACGCCAGCTGGCAACGACAAGTCGGAGAGATGCACGATCGCACCGACGTGCAGATCGGTGACATCGACTTCGATGTACTCGGGCAGATTTTGCGGCAGGCAGCGCACTTCGATTTCTGAAGTTGAGTGCGAAATCACGCCGCCTTCCAAACGTACACCGATACATTTTTCTTGGTTGATAAAATGCAGCGGTACGCGCAACACGATGGCATGCGTTTCATCGACGCGTTGGAAATCGGCGTGCAGCAGCGTGCCTTTTGCCGGATGGCGTTGCAGCGCTTTCAGTACGACTTTTTCTGCGTTGCCATCGACGCTCAGCGAAATGATGTGCGAATAAAACGCTTCATCTTCGAGAGCCTTGGCCAGATCTTTGTGCGACAGGCTGATGTTTTGCGGGGCATTAGTGCCACCGTAAACGATGCCAGGCAATTCGCCGGCCAGACGACGCAGACGGCGGCTCGCACCTTTCCCTGCGTCGGTTCTGACCTTTGCTGCCAGAGTGAAATTCGTTGTCATGATGTAGCTCCTATATTTACGGGTATTACTAGAAAAAGCATCGTTAAATCTGCGACCGATTTAACGACACCGGGTTTAAAATTAATCACTAACGAAACATGGCACTGATCGATTCTTCATTGCTGACGCGGCGCATCGCTTCGGCCAATAAATTGGCGATGCCGAGTTGGCGGATGCGTTTGCATTCGCGCGCGGCGGGACTCAGCGGAATCGTATCGGTGACAATCAATTCGTCGAGCTGCGAGGCATTGATATTGTCGACCGCTTTGCCCGACAGCACTGCATGCGTGCAATACGCGACTACTTTTTTCGCGCCGTGTTCTTTTAGCGCGGTGGCGGCTTTGCACAATGTGCCGGCGGTATCGACCATATCGTCGACGATGATGCAGCTGCGGCCTTCTACTTCGCCGATGATATGCATCACCTGCGCAACATTGGCAGCGGGGCGGCGTTTATCGATGATCGCGAGATCGGCTTCGTTTAATTGTTTGGCGACCGCGCGTGCGCGCACCACGCCGCCGATATCGGGCGAAACTACGACTAAATTTTCGTAGCACTGACGCTCGATATCGTCGAGCAACACCGGCGAGCCGTAAACGTTATCGACCGGTACATCGAAGAAGCCTTGAATTTGTTCGGCGTGCAAATCGACCGTCAACACGCGATCGACACCGACGCCGGTCAACATATCCGCCGCGACGCGCGCGCTGATCGGTACACGCGCCGAGCGCACGCGACGATCTTGGCGCGAGTAGCCGAAGTACGGCACCACTGCGGTGATGCGTCCCGCCGAACTGCGGCGCAACGCATCGACCATAAAAATCAATTCCATTAAATTGTCGTTGGTCGGTGCGCAGGTCGATTGCAGCACGAAGATGTCACCGCCGCGGACGTTTTCATTGATCTCGACCATGATCTCGCCGTCGGAAAACCGACCGACGACGGCATCGCCGAGAGGAATGTGCAGATTTTCGACCACTGCGCGCGCGAGATCGGGATTCGCATTGCCGGAGAAGACCATCATTCGAGACACAGCGGGCTTTCCTGTGGTTGATAGGTGTATTGTCGACGCAGAAAGGCTCATGGGTGAGCGCTGTACACAGTGTGAGCGCAGCGCAAAGAGTATGGGCGCTGCACGTACAGAAGCGTGTACAGAGAAAATAGTGGCAGGGGTGGATGGGATCGAACCACCGAATGGCGGGATCAAAACCCGCTGCCTTACCGCTTGGCGACACCCCTGTGATATTGCACTTCTATAATAATCGACGCTGATTATTTCATCGATGACCGATTTTTAATCGGTTACTGCTATTCCGAGGGCGGTATGCACCGGCGAATGTTGCACGCCTTGCGCGACAAAACCGCGATAACCCGCGGGTATTTGTTGCGCCACTTGCTCGGCGTCGGCGCGTGTGGCGAAGCTGGTAAATACGCAAGCGCCGGTGCCGGTCATTCGGGTTGGGCCAAATCGACTCAACCAATCCAGGGCAAAAGCCACTTCCGGGTAGAGTTTTCTGACCACGGGTTCGCAGTCGTTGCGACCACCCTCCCTCAGAAAGGCGGCTATTGTGATGGGACTCGAATTGCGTGTCAACGCTTGATGCGAAAAAATGCGCGCCGTCGAAACCTCGCACGGTGGCACTAAAATCAGATAGTTACGCAGCGGTAACGCTAACGGTTCGAGTTGTTCGCCGACACCTTCGGCCCATGCACTGCGACCATGCACAAACACCGGTACATCGGCACCGAGTTGCACGCCGAGCGCCGCGAGTGTCGGCAATGGCAAATTTAAACCCCATAACCGATTCAATGCGAGCAGCGTGGTCGCCGCGTTCGAGCTGCCGCCGCCGAGACCGCCGCCGAGCGGCAATCGCTTAGTTAGCTCGATGCGCGCACCGTGCGTGCAGCCGCTAAACGTTTGTAATAAGCGCGCGGCGCGCACGATTAAATTATTTGCGTTCGGCACACCGAGCAGTTCGGGCGTTAATGCGATTGCGGAATCTGTGGTGGTTTCGAAGCGCAGTGTGTCGCCGTAATCGAGCAGCTGAAACACCGTTTGCAAATTGTGGTAGCCATCGGCGCGGCGACCGACGACGTGCAGAAATAAATTCAGTTTAGCCGGTGACAGCAGCGTGATCGCATTCATCGTGTGCAACCTTCGACGGCATCGGATAACAGCCATTCGTTGATCAATAGCGTTGCCTGTAGATTGCTATCGTTGCGCAGCGTTAATTTTGCCGGTAGCGCAATGCTGGCATTTTGATGATAGGCGAGGTACTGCACCTGCCAGCCGAGTTGTTGCAGGGCTTCGGGTTGCGTAGCGGGGCCGACGATATTGGCGGTGCTGCCCGGCGCGGCTTCAGCGCGCACCCAATAACGCAGCGCGCGCAGCGGCACCGACCAACCGAGTTGTTGTTGCAAAAATTGCTCGGGGTCGCTGGTCGTCACCGGCTCGCGGCCTTCGAGTCGCACCGTTAATAATTCGCCGCGGCCTTCGATGCGCGCCACCGTTTGCCCGAGCGGCCCCGATAAACGCACATCGAATAATTCGCCGCATTGCAACCAATTCAGGTACGCGCTTTCGGCCAATTGCGGGCCGCGCAGGCCGAGTTTGCCGCTCAATTGCCAATGCCGTTGATCGTCGATGCCGGGGCGAATACCGGTGCCGCCGCACGCGACGAACAGGCAGCAAATGCTCGCGATCAACATCGCGCGCAACGGTAAGTGGCGGAAAGCGATTGGCGACATCATGATCCGACGATTATGGCGCGGGCAGCGCATCCGACGCAAAGCGCATTACTGTAGCGCGCAACGGCTCGCTATCGGGTGCATCCTGCAATGCCTTCGACCAGATTTCGCGCGCGCGCGTTTGCTCGCCGGATTGCCATAACACTTCGCCGAGATGCGCCGCGACTTCGGCATCGGGATACGCGGCGTAGGCTTTTTCTAATAATTCGCGCGCTGCGGGTAAATTGCCGAGCCGATATTGCACCCAGCCCATGCTATCCATCACCGCGGGGTCGTCGGGTTTTTGCGCGAGTGCTTTGGCGACCAGTTCGTAGGCTTCCGCATAGCGATTGGTTAGATTGGCGAGCGAATAACCGAGCGCATTCAGCGCGATCACGTTGTCGGGTTCTTGTTTCAGAATCGCGCGCAAATCTTTTTCGAGCAGCGGCAGATCGTGACGGCGCTCGCTAAATGTCGAGCGGCTGTACAGCAAGTTTGGTTGCAGCGGAAATTTTTTCAGCGCCTCGGTCATTAATTCGCTGCCGGCCTGATAGTCTTTTAATTGCATCAGTACTTCGGCTTCGACCAAATATAAACGCACCGCGTGCTGCGGATAGCGTTCGCGTAAATCATGCAGATGCGTGCGCAATTGCGCGACTTGATGCGCGGCCATTTGCAGTTGCACGATGCGGCCCAGCGCCGGGAAAAAATCCGGGCTCGGTGGAATTTGTTCGTAATAGCGGATTGCCTTCGCATTATCGCCGCGCTGTTCGGCGATTTGTCCTAAATAGAAGTTGGCTTCCTGCGTGTGTTGGCCGTACGCCAGCAATAATTGAAAGTAGCGCTCGGCATCGTCGAAATCGCCGGATTCTTTAGTGACTAGCGCAAGCGACAACAACATATCGGCGTCGCCCGGCGATTGCTCGACCAGAATCGCAAATTGCTCGCGCGCTTTCGCCATATCGATGCGCGTCAGCACGCGCGCATATTGCAGGCGCAGTCGGCGATTGTAAGGATTTTGCTCGATCATCTGCTGCAGCCGCGCAACTGCTTCATCCTGGCGGCCCATATCTTCGAGCAGTTTGGTTTCGATGATCAATGCGTGCGTGTTGTCGGGTGCGGTATCGAGCACCTTGCGCACCAACTCCAGCGCCTCGGCCTTGTCGCCGCGCTCTTGTAACAGTAGCGCCTTGCCGGTCATCAGCTCGACGCTATCCGGGTGCGTGATCAGTAATGCATTAAGTTGCGCGAGCAGCGCCTGCTGCGCGGCGTCGGATTGCTGCATCGCAGCCGCGGCGATCACTGCGAAATTCGCGTTGCTGCCGGCGTCCAGCACTTTCACCATATACGGCATCGCTTCGAGCGGGCGTTGCGCTTTGGCGAGTTGGGTGGCGAGCGTGAATTGCGCTTCGTTATCGTCGGGATCTTGTATTACCCACAGTTGCGCGGCATCGAGCGCGGCGCGATCGACGTGCATAAATTGCGCGAGCCGCGAAGCGCGTGCGGTCACGCCGATATCGCCGGTGGTATGCGCCTGTTGTAGATAATTGTTTAGCGCCAGATCGTAGGCGCCGCGATGCAATGCAAATTCGGCCACCAGCAAATCGTAGAAACTCTCCGGCGGAAACGGTCGTTCTTTGATTGCTGCGGGCGGCGGCGGTGTCGGTTGTGGCTCGGTTGTGGCCACCGCATCCGGCGCGTGGCTGGGGTGGGTGCTACAACCGGCAATCAAAAAGCTGCCGATCAGCAGCAACCCGAAGGCTGTTTTCATCGTGAATCTACTGGTGAGGAATGGACAAAGGACGCGAAGTCTAACATGTTTAAGCGTCGGCAAAAGTGCAACATAAATCCCCATTTCCGTACCCCATTTCTGTACTACCTTGTTAGAATTACACGCTTTTTTTCTTAGGTCGTCGGCACCGCATGAGTCTGTTGGTCATCGGCATCAATCACAAGTCGGCACCGCTGGCCGTTCGCGAACGGGTGAATTTTGCGCCCGAGCAAATGGGCGAGGCGCTCGCCGACGCATTGAGCAACGCGCAGATCGACGAGGTCGCGATTCTGTCGACCTGCAATCGCACCGAAATTTTTGCGGTCGTCGGCGAGGTTGGCGACAGCGGGCAGCGCCTGCTCGATTGGCTCGGGCATTATCACCACATGCCGCTCGATGAGCTGCGCGCCTGCAGTTACATCCACCGCGAGCACGATGCGCTGCGGCATATGATGCAGGTCGCGAGCGGGCTCGATTCGATGATTCTCGGCGAACCGCAAATTTTCGGACAATTGAAATCGGCATACGCGGTGGCTGCGCATTCGGGCAGCGTTGGCAGCGAACTCGGGCGCATTTTTCCGCAGGTGTTTGCGATCGCCAAGCGCGTGCGCACCGACACCGCGATCGGCGAAAACCCGGTTTCGGTAGCATTCGCAGCGGTCAATTTGACGCAACATATTTTCACCGATTTACGTAATACGCGCGCATTGTTGATCGGCGCTGGCGAAACTATCGAATTGGTTGCGCGCCATCTCAGCGATAAAGGCGTGCGCGAAATCGTCGTCGCGAATCGCACCTTGAGTCGCGCGCGCGAACTCGCCGATCAGTTTAACGCCGAGGCGGTGTTGCTAGCGGAAATTCCCGAGCAATTGACCAAAGCGGATATCGTGATTTCGTCGACCGCGAGTCAATTGCCGATTCTCGGCAAAGGTGCTGTTGAACATGCGTTAAAAGTACGCAAACACAAACCGATTTTTATGCTCGATCTGGCGGTGCCGCGCGATATTGAGGAGCAGGTCGGCGAACTCGACGATATTTATTTGTATACGGTCGACGACTTAAAAGAAATTGTCGACGAAGGTCGCAAGAGTCGCGAACAAGAAGCGCGCAAAGCCGATCAAATTATTGCGGCCGGCGTCGAAGAGTTTTATCAGCAGCTGCGTTCGTTAAATGCGGTCTCTACTGTGAAAGCTTTGCGCACTAAAGCCGAAGCGCTGCGCGATGCGGAGCTTGAAAAAGCGCAGCGTGCGTTGGCGCGCGGCGAGGCGCCGCAGGATGTGTTGGCAGCGCTGGCGCGTAATCTCACCAATAAGCTGTTGCACAGCCCGAGTAGCCAAATGCGCAAGGCGAGTGCGATGGGTCGCAACGAAGTGATCAATTGGTCGCGCGAGTTGTTTGAAATTGAAGGCCAAGAGCCGTCGGATACGCAGATCGAAAGCGAGCCGCGAGCCGACCATGACGATTGATGGCGTCATCTGTAATTGCCAAATAAAACTTCCGATATGAAAGCGAACCAATGAAAAAAAGTGTGTTGCAAAAACTCGATCAGTTGACGGATCGCCACGAGGAGTTGTCGGCGCTGCTCAGCGATGCCGATACGATTAACAATCAAGAGAAATTTCGCACGTTATCGAAAGAGTATGCTGAAATCGAGCCGTTGGTAACATGTTACGGCGAATACCGGCAGGTGCAGGACGATCTGGATACCGCCAAAGAAATGCTGGCTGAAAACGATCCCGAATTGCGCGCAATGGCCGAAGAAGAAATGGCTGGTGGTCGGGCGCGCTTGGAACCGCTGGCGGCGGAGTTGCAGCGTTTGTTGTTGCCGCGCGATCCGAACGATAGCCATAATATTTTTCTCGAAGTGCGCGCCGGCACCGGCGGCGATGAAGCGGCGATTTTTGCAGGCGATTTGTTTCGCATGTACGCGCGCTATGCGGAAAAACAACGCTGGCGCGTCGAGGTGGTTAGTGAAAGCCCCGGCGAACACGGCGGCTATAAAGAAATTATCGCGCGCGTCGAAGGGCAAGATGTGTACGCGCGTTTGAAATTTGAATCGGGCGCGCATCGCGTGCAACGCGTGCCGAAAACCGAAGCGCAGGGTCGCATTCATACCTCGGCGTGTACCGTCGCGGTATTGCCCGAAGTCGACGAAGTCGAAGCGATCGAAATCAATAAAGCCGATTTGCGTATCGATACGTATCGATCGAGTGGTGCTGGCGGTCAGCATGTCAACAAAACCGATTCGGCGATTCGCATCACGCATTTGCCGACCGGCATCATCGTCGAATGCCAGGACGAGCGCTCGCAGCATAAAAATCGTGCGCGCGCGATGTCGGTATTGCAGTCCCGCATTTTGGCGCAGGCGCAAAATAAACAGCAGCAGGAACAGGCGGCCGAGCGGCGCAATTTGGTTGGCTCTGGCGATCGCTCCGAGCGCATCCGCACTTACAATTATCCGCAGGGCCGCATCACTGATCACCGCATCAATTTAACGATTTACCAATTGGACGATGTGATGGAAGGCGATATCGATGCATTGGTCGGTGCGTTGATGCAAGAGCATCAGGCGGATCTGTTAGCGGCGATGGGTGACGAGTGATTGGTGACGATTCGCGAGCTGCTAAATTTTTCGCAGTCCCTCTTGCGTGCTGCCGAAGCGCGCAGCGATAGCGTTGCGCTCGACAGTGAATTATTGCTGGCGCATTGTCTCGGTAAAAATCGAACCTATTTATATACCTGGCCCGAGCGCGAAGTTACCGCTGAAAATGAAAATATATTTCGCGAATTACTGATGCGTCGCGTCGCCGGTGAACCGATTGCGTATCTAATCGGGCAGCGCGAATTTTGGTCGCTGTCGCTGGCAGTGAATAACAGCACGTTAATTCCGCGTCCCGATACCGAGCGCTTGGTCGAAGTGACGTTGGAGCTATTGCCGTCCTCGGCTGTGACAGTACTCGACTTAGGTGCTGGTAGTGGCGCCATTGCGTTAGCGTTAGCCAGCGAGCGACCGGCATGGTCGGTGTGCGGCATCGATATCAGTGCGGATGCGGTGCAACTCGCCACACAAAATGCGCACGCGCTGACGATTAGCAATGCAATATTTTTGCAATCCGATTGGTTTGCTGAGCTAATACCACAACGCTTCGATGCGATCGTCAGTAATCCACCGTATATCGATGCCGACGATCCGCATTTGCGCGAAGGCGATGTGCGTTTTGAGCCGCGCCGCGCGTTGGTTGCTGCACAGCAAGGCCTGGCGGATATTGAAAAAATTATTCAGCAGGCGCCAGCATTTTTAAAATCGAAAGGTTGGTTGCTGTTCGAACATGGTTTTGCGCAAGGTCCCGATGTGCGCACGTTGTTATCGCGCGGCGGTTTTCAACAAGTTTCTACATGGAATGATTGGGGCGGCCGCGAGCGCGTAAGCGGAGGTGTAATGCCATGAGCGATAAAAATATAATAATGAACGACGAGCAACTGCTGCGCTACAGCCGCCAAATTATGCTGCCGGATTTCGATATCGTCGGCCAGCAAAGTTTACTCGCAGCAAAAGTATTGATCGTCGGTCTTGGCGGCTTGGGTTCACCGGTCGCGTTATATCTTGCCGCCGCTGGAGTTGGCGAATTGTGGTTGGCGGATCACGATAGCGTCGATCGCAGCAATTTACAGCGCCAAATCGCGCACGGCGAAAACGATATCGGGAGACTGAAAGTGGCGTCGGCGGCCGATGCATTGCGCGCGTTGAACCCGCAGTTACACATCAACTGCATCAGCGAAAAATTGCAGGATTTATTATTGCAAGATGCCGTGCGCGCAGTCGATTTGGTGGTCGATTGCTCAGATAATTTCCGCACGCGCTTCGCATTGAATGCGGCATGTTGGAACAATAAAAAGCCGCTGGTATCGGGTGCCGCCATTCGCAGCGAAGGTCAATTGCTAGTGATCGACCCGCGTTGCGACGATAGCCCGTGTTATCGCTGCCTGTACGACGACGCGGTGCAAGACGAACAATTAAATTGCTCGCAAAATGGCGTGCTCGCACCGCTGGTCGGCGTGATCGGCTCGTTGCAGGCGCTAGAAGCCATTAAGCTGCTAGCCAATTACGGCACGCCATCGATCGGCAAACTATTAATATTCGATGGCAAAACGTTGGAATGGCGAAGTTTGATGCTGGCGCGTACTGCGAATTGCCCGGTGTGCGGAGGTTAGAAGCGGCTGCCAAACGCCGGCGTTTACTACCACTATTTGCGGCATTATGTTTCTTGACGGCACCTGTGAGCAGGTGCTATTAATGGCCCTGTTCAGAAATGGGGGGTACTAGAATGCAAGCTAAATTCTCCGAGGATGTCATTCCTCTATCCGATTTGAAGGTCAATCCTGGCAAGGTGGTCAGCCGTGCAAATGAGACACATCGGCCCATTCTCTTAACGAGCAGAGGTCGAGGGGTCGCTGTGGTGCAAGGTCTTGAAGATTACGAAAAGACTGCTGAAGAATTACGTTTCGTAAAGGCGGTGGCTCAAGGGCTGGCTGATATTCGTGAGGGCAACACGGTCACACTGAGTGAAGCCAAGAAAATACTCGGCCTGGCATGAATGAAGCTCGTAATTGCGCGCTCCGCATTGAGCGACTTGCTGCAAATTAAGGCTTACTACCTTGAGCAGGGGGTGCCAGAAATCGGCCAGCAGTTGGTAAGCGCTATTCTAAAAAAGGCGCAAAGGCTGATCGACCACCCTGACTCCGGAAGAAAAGTTCCTGAGTTTGATCAAGAGCAAATCCGTGAAATTATTCATCCACCATTTCGCATTGTTTATCTGCGTCATATTTCGGTTGTTAATTTAGTGCGGGTCTGGCGTAGTGAAAGACTACTGCTACTCCCCGAAGATGAAACATAGCAAGATTACCCCGCGGGCTTGGACGGCCACTTTATAGTCGTTATAAAAATATTTCACGAGGCTGCCAATCGGCGGCTCACGCGCAACAACCGCCAATTCAGCAACACCGCTGCAACAGTAAGCCCTATTACTAATCCCATCCATAAACCTTGCACACCGCGCGCGGGGCCGAGCCAATCGGTTAGCCCCAACAAATAACCCGCTGGCAAACCGATACCCCAGTACGCGATCAGTGTAATCACCATTACTACGCGCGTATCGTGGTAGCCGCGTAGGCTGCCGGCGGCGGTGGCTTGTAAGCCATCGGATAATTGATACGCGGCAGCGAATACCAATAATTGTGCGGTCAGTGTGTGCACGGCGGGATCGCTGCTGTAAATCGCCGTGATGGAGTTTGGAAATAACAGCATCACCGCTGCGCTTATTATCGAAAATAAACTGGCGAAGATTGCACCCATTCCGGTGTATCGTCGGGCGCGCTGCGCCTCTTGCGCGCCGATCGCGCGGCTGATTTTTACCGTTAGTGCCAGCCCCAAACTCGTCGGCACCATAAATGTCAGTGCGCTAAAGTTCAGTGCAATTTGATGGCTGGCAATGGTCGTGGCGCCGAGTTGGCCGATTAGTAATGCAACCAGTGCAAATAAACTGATCTCGGCAAATACCGCCGCACCGATCGGAAAGCCCAGGTGCACAATATTGCCGATGGTGCGCCACTGCGGCCGTTGAAAATCGCGCAATAAATGTTTATAGCGCGGAAATAATAATGCAGCCAATGCGAAAAAATTTATCCACAGCGCGATACCGGTCGCCCAGCCGCAACCGGCGCCGCCCAATTTCGGTAAGCCGAACAAGCCGTGAATTAAAATGTAATTGAGTGGAATGTTCAGCAACAATGCGCCGACATTGACTAACATCACCGGTGTGCTGCGGCCGCAGCCTTCGCTGAAACTACGCAATACGTAAATTAGCGTCGCGGCCGGCGCGCCGAATGCAATGCCGCGCAAATACAATTCGCCGAGCGGGACGACATTCGCATCGACCGACATCCAGCGCAGCAAATAGCTGCAATGGCTGGCCAACAAGGTATTGATCACGCCCATCGCCAGCGCCAACCACAGCGCTTGTTGAAATGTGATCGCGATGTCGGCGCGCTGCTTGCTGCCGTGCGCGCGCGCAATCAACGCAGTCACGGCGCTGAACAGGCCATTGTTGAACAGCAGAATCGGTATCCACAGACTGAAGCCAACTGCGACTGCCGCTAAATCAACCGGGCTCACCGCGCCGGCCATCGCGGTATCGACCACGCCCATCGCCACTTGCGCTAGTTGGCCGATCAGCATCGGCCACGCAAGTTGCAGCAGTTCGCGCAAATCGCGACCGCGCGGTGGTAGTGGTCGCGGCTTGGTTGGCGGCGGCAAAAATGTTGAGGATTGGCTGGTCAAGTGCTTGCGGGTTCCGCTCAGGATGTAGTTAGAGGCTGGGGCGCTAGTTTTAAGAGCGACAGTATAAAGGACGCAAAGGCGACTGCGGCTAGCTGCTGGTTTGCCAAGGGCGCTGCATGCAGTGATAATAGCCCGCGCGTGTCAGTCCCCCTACAGTTCCGGTTCTCATCTGCCTCTGCTTTCGTGTTGCTAGCTTTGTGCGGGACCACCTCGGACTCGCGCCGCAAACTGCAGCGCAACCCTAACGCATGAGAGATACCGTATTGATTAACAAATGGCTGAAAGCGTTAACCGGCCGCCCCGCCGAACAGCATCGCAATACCCCCGAAGAACATCCGACGACTGTCACCGATAATGCAGTGAGCAAGCCGCGGCGTCCGCGCAGCGGCAAAAGTCAGAAGCCTGCGGCCAGTGCGCAGTCGGCGTGGTCGATCGATCAATTTCAGGTGCCGCCAGAGGCGGGCAAAACGCGCTTTCACGATCTCGGTTTAGACGAGCGCATTCTGCACGGCATCGCCGATTTGGGTTTTCAATACTGTTCGCCGATTCAGGCGGCGGCGTTGCCGCATACCTTGCGCGGCCACGATATGATCGGCAAGGCGCAGACTGGCACCGGTAAAACGGCAGCGTTTTTGATTACGATATTTAACGATTTATTGAACAATCCTATGCGGGATGAACGCTATGTCGGCGAGCCGCGCGCGTTGATCATCGCGCCGACGCGTGAACTGGTACAGCAAATTGGCGACGACGCGTGCAAACTCGCTAAGCACTCGGGGCTGCATATCGTCACGTTGATCGGCGGCATGGATTATCAAAAACAATTGAACCAACTCGGTAGCGCAGTGGTCGACGTGATCGTCGCAACGCCAGGTCGGCTGTTGGATTTTCAGCAGCGCAAAGATTTGTATCTCGATCAAGTGGAAATTCTGGTGATCGACGAAGCCGATCGCATGCTCGATATGGGTTTTATTCCGCAGGTAAAGCGCATCGTGCGCAGCACGCCGCAGAATGCGCATCGGCAAACATTATTATTTAGCGCCACGTTTACGCCGGATATTATCAATTTAACACAGCAGTGGACTTTCGAGCCGACGCGCGTTGAAATCGAACCGGAAAGCGTTGCTACCGATACTGTCGATCAAAAAATTTACATGGTCACCGAGCGCGAAAAATTTCAAGTGTTGTGCAATATTTTGCGGCAGCCGGACGCGACCAGCGTGATTATTTTTGCCAATCGCCGCGATGAAACGCGTTGGTTATTCGATAAGTTGAAAAAGAATAACATTAATTGCGGGATGATTTCCGGCGAAATTCCGCAGGCAAAACGCACCAGCACGCTGCAACAATTTAAAACCGGCAAGTTGCAAGTATTGGTCGCCACCGATGTTGCTGGGCGCGGCATTCATGTCGACGGTGTCAGTCACGTTATCAACTACGCGTTGCCCGAAGACCCCGAGGATTATGTGCACCGCATCGGTCGCACCGGGCGCGCTGGCGCCAGTGGTACCTCGATCAGCTTTGCCAGCGAGGACGATGGCTTTTTATTGATGCCACTCGAAGTGCTGCTCGGTAAAAAGTTGGTGTGCGAAATGCCGCCGCAAGAATTAATGGCCTGAGTACGCGCGCTGTGCGGCGCGTGCTGAGGCTGGCGAACCCGCATGAAATTTTTCAAAAAAATAATATTTATTGTGTTCGGCGGCACGGTGTTGTTATGGCTCACCGGCTTGCTGTTGTTTCGCTACGTCAATCCGCCGGTCACGCTGACGATGGTGCTCAGCGCGTATCACAATCAGCGTTGGATTCAACACGATAACGTTGCGCTCAATGCGGTCAGCATTAGTTTGCAGCGCGCTGTGATCGCATCGGAGGATGGTCGCTTCTGCACGCATCACGGTATCGATTTCGATGCGGTCGAAGACGCCGTCGAAGATTATCAAGAGCGCGGTAAATTGCGCGGTGCCAGCACGATCAGCATGCAGGTGGCGCGCAATGTGTTTTTGTGGACCGGCGGTGGCGTGCTGCGCAAAGTGTTGGAGGCGCCGCTGGCGTTAGCGCTGGATACGCTGTGGCCGAAGCGCCGTATTTTAGAAATCTATCTCAATATCGCCGAATGGGGGCCGGGAATTTTCGGTGCCGAAGCGGCCGCGCATTATTATTTCAACAAGCCGGCACTAACGCTGTCGAGTCTCGAAGCGGCGCGGCTCGCTGCGATACTGCCTAATCCAATTCGTTGGCACGCTTCGCGCCCGACCGCGTATATCGAGCACCGCAGTAGCCTTATTCAAACGCGGATGATACAACTCAATCGCAATCAGCTCGCCTGTCTGTGCTAATCAACACACATAAAAGCAGCGCGCATAAAAAAGGGCAACTTGCGTTGCCCTGGCTTAAAGCGTCGATGATTGGCGTTGCGCTAGATTCCGATTTTTAGCGACACTAAGCCCGACATCGCGCTTTTCAAGCCGTTGGTATCGATTGCTGACATCGTAAAGTAGTACGTACCCGCTTTCAGATTGGTGGCATTGTAACTACTGCTACTGCCGCCATTGATTGCGAAAGTGCCAGTGATTGCCGGATTATCGGTGGTGTAATAAATCTCGTAACTCTTCAGCTCGCTGAGTGCCAACGGTGTACCGTCGGCGCGTGTGCTGGGAATGCTCCAACTAAATTGTGCGCTGTAAGTGGTTGGAGCAGGAGCAGGAGCAGGAGCAGGAGCAGGAGCAGGAGCAGGAGCAGGAGCAGGAGCAGGAGCAGGAGCAGGAGCAGGAGCAGGAGCAG
>JAYVWC010000054.1:0-16431 GCA_043786385.1 Spongiibacteraceae bacterium
TCCTCCATGTCGGCTTGATAAGACGCCTACCCATTGCGCTTGAGTGCGAGATTCAGAGGCATACCGTTTTCGGGCAGGCATCTTATAACCCTTAAACAATGAGGACGCACGAGGCATTTTAAACAGCGGCCATACGCGCCAAAGTGCATTTGTTATTCGCATTGTTGGCGAGAGCTTGGAGCCGCGACGTTTTAGTACATGGGGAGCGAAGGCTATTGCTGGTATCGGCAGATTGGCGGACACGCTAACGGATCGATCGATCGCGCTCGAACTTCGTCGCAAGTTACCGGGCGAGCAAGCGGACAAGCTGCGCCATGCCGAGCCTACTCTGTTCGTAACTCTGACTAAACAGCTTGTCCGATGGTCTACGGATAGCGCGCCGGCGGTGCGCAACGCTCGCCCTGAATCAGTGGCCGCACTTAACGATCGTGCCGCTGACAACTGGGAGCCGCTACTAGCCATTGCAGATGTTGCCGGTGGTGAGTGGCCAGAGTTAGCACGTAGAGCGGCGCTGAAGCTGTCCGGCACGGTACAAGATGCACCGAGTATCAATGCCGAATTGCTCGCGGATATTCAGGAAGTATTTGCGGATAAGAAATTACTTCGCATCGCCACCGCCGATTTAATCGAGGCACTTTGTAACGACGAAGAAAAGCCATGGGCGACTTGGAACAAAGGCAGGCAAATGTCAGCGCGGCAGTTGAGCGCGCGGCTCGATAGCTTCGGAATTAACTCTCGGCAGATTCGATTCGGGACAACTAACCGTAGAGGTTACGAGGTAGCGGATTTTGCCGATGCGTTTACCCGCTACTTGTCGCACCCCCTCATTTTATCCGCTACACCGGCGCCAACTGTAGCGGATGAAAAAAGCCCAAAGCCCAGCAACGGCGGGGGTTGTAGCACTGTAGCGGATAAAACAGAGGAAACGGACAGCAATACGCTTGAGGAGTGGGATATATGAATGCTGCGCAACTAGTTGAGCAGGTAGCGCAGTGCGGTGGCCGACTTTGGTTAGAGGGTGAAACAATTAAAGCCCAACTGCCAAAAAATATCGGCGACACACTTGCCCCACAATTGCGCCAACGCAAAGCCGAAATCATCGACCTATTGCGAGCGAGCAATCAACGCGCGAAACCGTCACAGCGCCCCGCCGTCACCATCTGGCATTTCACTATCGACGGCAAGCGCGTTACTGCGATCGATTACGAGCATCGCATCTACTCCGCAATGCTGGCCGACATGCAATCTAAATTCGGCGCCGCGCGCGTCACAAATTTAGAGCATCACAAGCAATGACAAAATCGATATTAACCGGCAGCACTATTCCGTTACCCGGAACTGACGATGAACCCCCGGGCTGAAGGTTTATTGATTTTTATTGACTTTGGTTCGTGCTCGAACAATGAGTGCGCATGGTGGCGAAAGGCGAAACGTGCGCGGCTAATCGATCAAAAGCGAGGCTTTAAGCTCATTTGAAATTTTGGTGGCTGCTGAATCTATGAATGCGCTATCCGTAACATTTGCAGTTCCTTGCCCTTCAATGCGAATCTCTCCACTCCAAGCGATTTTTCCCGACTTTTCGTCCACTAAAGTCAACTCTCCAAAAGCGACTCGACTAAATCCATAAATCGGTGTTGAGGTTGTTTGTTCTGATGCTGAGCCGTAACTTTGGGAATTGTAAAGTGCGTTATTGCCATAATAATTTGCGCCTCCGGTCGTATTTACATACGCATTGGCGGTCGAATTGTTGATTGTGCTTAAATACTGGCTATTGGCTTTATCGCCTTTCAACGAAACAATTAGCGCAGCCTCAATGCTATTTTTAGTAAGTGCATCGGAAACCTCTGCTTTGGTGTAATTCCTTGTTGGCGGTAACAACGAACTACCTCGGAAGCAGATTGTTGGAGTGAGCTTTTTGCAGAGTTGGCGCTCTACTTCGACGGTGGCAGCAAGAGTCATACCTGTGGCCGCAACAACGACCGTGCTGTAATGAGCGTCCGAAAAAGCTGGATCTTTAAATGCAGTTATCGTTGATGTGGCACAGCCGGAAAGCATTACGGCAGAGATTGGAAGCAGCCATTTTTTCATGTGATCGATCCCTTATGATTTATAGTTTTCGCTGAGGCTACCGCTTGGAGAAGAGTTGAGCAAGCGATGGCAACAGGAATCACAGTCCTGCGTCCTCGCGCACCATCTCTCTAGCACTTCACGCGCAGTAGCTTTTAAGCTACAATCCTTCCATGTACGAAATCTTCCACTACCTGACCACCGAAGGGCGCGATCCTTTTCAGGAGTGGTTAGCGTCTCTGCGCGATCAGCACGCCAAGGCCAGAGTGGCCGTGCGAATCAACCGCGTGACGGCGGGCAACTTCGGCGATCACAAGCCAGTGGGCGGTGGTGTGTGGGAGCTACGTATCGACACCGGCCCCGGCTACCGCGTGTATTACTCGCTGGCTGGCCAGCAATTGGTATTGCTGCTGACCGGTGGCGATAAATCCAGCCAGCAGGCAGATATTGAAAAGGCGACGGCCTATTGGGTCGATCACCAGAGGAGGTGCTCAACATGAAACGACACGACGACGCCATGATCGAAATGCTGCGGAGCGATCCCGACTTTGCTGCGGAGTACATGCGCACAGCGTTTGAGGAAATGGACGAGGAAGGCGGCGAAGCGGCCCTATTGGCGGTATTGCGTCAACTGGTCGAAGCCCGAGGTGGCATGGCGGACGTGGCTAAGCGCGCTGAGCTTTCCCGCGAGAGCCTCTACCGGGCGCTATCGCCGAACGGCAACCCTACTCTGCACACGCTGCGTGCTGTAGTACATGCGACCGGACTAAGCTTTGCGCAACTGATGCACCCAGCTTAAAATGGCAACGCCGTCGACGTAGGATATCTACCTGATGCACGCAGTCTCACCAAAAGCGTGTACCCATGTGTGTACCCCAGTAAAAAACGCACTGGCCTGATGGCCCGTATTTAAAGGCGCTGATGCCGATACTTAAGATTCAAATCCAATATTGAGTAGAATCACCGCTACGTTAACCTTCGCTAAAAATTCGGGTGATTTCCATGTCGCGCTGCCCAGGCAATCTATACATTATTTCGGCGCCGTCGGGGGCTGGTAAGACCAGCTTGGTCAATGCGCTGGTATTGATCTTGGACGACCTACAAGTTTCCATTTCGCACACCACGCGCGCGCGTCGACCGGGCGAAGTCGATGGCACCAACTATCATTTTGTAGCTAAAGAACAGTTTGAACAAATGTTGGGCGAAGGCGCATTTCTCGAATCGGCAGAAGTATTCGGCAATTATTACGGCACCTCGCAGCAGTGGGTAGAGGAAACGCTGGCTACCGGACACGATGTTATTTTGGAGATCGACTGGCAGGGCGCTCAACAAGTGCGCCGCTTGCTGCCGACAGCCATATCGATTTTTATTTTGCCACCGTCGCGAGCCGCACTCCAAGAGCGCCTAAACAACCGCGGCCAAGACCCCGCTGCCATCATTGCCCAGCGCATGGCTGCGGCGATCAGCGAAATGTCGCACTACGCCGAGGCGGATTATCTGGTGGTCAACGATCAGTTCGACACCGCACTACAGGAATTGCGCGCCGTGCTGGTTTCCTGGCGCCTGCAAACAACCAAACAACAGCTGCGCCAAGCGCAGCGATTGACCGAGCTGCTATCGTAGCGGGATTTTGATACACTGGTCGGCTATCTTCCTACGCAGGGCCTTCCTGCGATCCGCATCATTGGAGCACACATGGCACGTATCACCGTTGAAGACTGCTTGGACAAAGTGGATAACCGCTTCGAGCTGGTCATGGTCGCCAGCAAACGCGCCCGCCAAATCGCTGTCGGCGGCAAAGAAGCCTTAGTCCCCGAAGAGGGCGACAAGCCCACTGTCATCGCGTTGCGCGAAATCGCCGAAGGTCGGATCGATCGCGAAAAAATCCAACGCGTCGAGGAAGAAGTGATCGAAGAGCAAGCTGCAGCACTGGAAATCATCGAGGAGCCGCTGGAGTAATCCACGGCTTTAGTGCGGCCCTCTAACGCAGCCGCTCAGGGGAGCACAGAATGCAACAGTACAGCATTTTCCCCCAAGCGTCTGCCCACCCCCGTGGGCAGACGATCGGCACGCTGTGCGACACTCTCGCCAGCTATCTGTCGTGCGAACAAATCGACCAGGTACGCCGCGCTTATTTTTTTGCCGAGCAAGCGCATGTCGGTCAGAGCCGCCGCACCGGCGAACCCTACGTAACACATCCGCTGGCCGTCGCCGGGATTCTTGCCGAAATGCACATGGATCATCAAAGCCTGATGGCTGCGATGCTGCACGACGTCATCGAAGACACCGGTATCAGCAAGGAGGCGCTCGGCGCGCAATTCGGTGCGGCGGTTGCCGAATTGGTGGACGGCGTCTCCAAACTCACGCAAATTGAATTCCAATCGCGCGCCGAAGCACAGGCGGAAAATTTTCAAAAAATGGCGATGGCGATGGCCAAGGACATCCGCGTCATTTTGGTTAAGCTCGCCGATCGACTACATAACATGCGCACGCTCGGCGTATTAAAGCCCGACAAGCGCCGTCGCATCGCGCGCGAAACGTTAGAAATTTATGCACCGATCGCCCAGCGCCTTGGCATGCACAACCTGCGCATCGAATTCGAAGATCTCGGTTTTCACGCAATGTATCCGATGCGCGCCGATCGAATTCGCGCGGCCGTTAAAGCGGTGCGCGGCAATCGACGCGAAATCGTCGAAAAAATACGTGCCTCAATCGAACATTATTTGCAGCAGGAAGGCCACCCCGCGCGCGTCCAAGGTCGCGAAAAACATTTGTACGGCATCTACCGAAAAATGAAAACGAAACGTAAATCGTTTTCGGAAATCATGGATATTTACGCGTTTCGAATCGTCGTTAATTCGGTGGATACCTGTTATCGCGTACTCGGCTGCGTGCACAGTCTTTACAAGCCAGTACCCGGGCAATTTAAAGATTACATCGCAATCCCCAAAGCCAACGGCTATCAATCGCTGCACACCGTGCTATTTGGTATGCAGGGCGTACCGATCGAAATTCAAATTCGCACCGAAGAAATGGAAGAGATGGCCAACAATGGCATCGCCGCGCACTGGCTATACAAAACCGATAGCGGCGAGCCGCAAAACGGCAGCCACGCGCGCGCGCGCCGCTGGGTGCAGGGCCTGCTGGAAATGCAACAACACGCCGGCGATAGTTTGGAGTTTATCGAAAGCGTCAAAATCGATTTATTTCCCGATGAGATTTATGTGTTCACGCCGCGTGGCGATATCAAAGAGTTGCCGCAGGGTTCGACCCCCGTCGATTTCGCCTACGCAGTACACACCGATGTCGGCAACGCGTGCGTCGCGTGTCGCATCAACCGCCGCTTAGCGCCACTGTCAGAAACATTGCAAAGCGGGCAAACGGTCGAGATTATTACCGCGCCGGGCGCGCAACCGAATCCATCGTGGATTAATTTTGTCGTGACCGCCAAAGCGCGCACGACCATTCGCCACTTCCTCAAACACAGCCGCCACACCGAGGCATTAGCGCTTGGCAAGCGCCTGCTCGATAAAGCACTGAACAGCTTAAATTCGAGCCTCGATAAAATCTCCGACGAACAGAAACAACGCCTATTGAACACGACTGGCGTCGATCAATTTGAAAACGTTTTGGAAGAAATTGGGCTAGGCAATCGGGTATCGTTTTTAACGGCACGGCAGCTGATCAGCAAAAGCGACGGCACGATACCGCATGCAACCGAAAATCAGGAGCCGTTAACCATTCACGGCACCGAAGGATTTTTAATTAATTTTGCCAAGTGCTGCCATCCAATTCCCGGCGATCCGATCGTCGGCTTAATCAGCTCGGAAAAAGGCATGGTGGTACACGCCGAAAGTTGCCACAACAGCGCGAATGTACGCGATAAGCCCGAGCGCTTTATACCACTGCGCTGGGCCGAAGATGTGGCCGGCGAGTTCGCCTGCGAAATTCGCGTCGATCTCGAAAAAAGTCGCGGCGCCATCGCGGTGCTGGCAACGCGTATCACCAGCCTCGATGCCAATATCAAACGCATCAATGTCGACGACGACGATCCACGTATCAGTGCCGTGCGCTTAGTGATCGGCGTACGCAACCGAATTCATTTGGCGCGCATCATGAAGCTGGTGCGCACCACCAAAGGCGTCGCCAAGGTCGCGCGGATTCGTCACTAAGAAAAACTCAATATCGAATGGAGCAGCACGTGAGCAAGCAGCGTACGATTATTTCTACCGATAAAGCACCGGCCGTAATCGGCCCTTATTCGCAAGCGGTTAAAGTCGACACGACGGTATATTTATCAGGGCAGATTCCGCTCGATCCCAGCAGCATGCAATTAATCGATGGCGATGTCAGCGCACAAACCATCCAAGTGTTTAAAAATCTTGCCGCCGTTGCCGAAGCCGCGGGCGGCGATTTAAACGATGCAGTGAAAGTAAATATCTCGCTGACCGATTTAGGCGATTTTACGAAAGTAAACGACGTGATGAAGCAGTATTTTCGCGAACCTTATCCTGCGCGCGCTTGCGTACAAGTCGCTGCACTGCCGCGAGGCTCCAAGGTCGAAATCGAACTCATCCTTGAGCTGTAATTGCAGACGCAGACCGCTAGAAATGCAGCTCAAATAATTTAGTCTTCGGCTGCGGATTGAGTTGCTCGCGCACGCCGTTGTAATCGTCGCGCTCGTCGCGTACGTAACGCGGCGCCCACTGTAGGCGCGACGGTTGTGCTTCCAACGGCAGCTCGGCTTTTGGCGCATCCCAGTTAGCGCGCGGTTGCTGTTGCCAATATGGCGCCTGCCCGATTGCGATCACCTCCTCCATCGGCAGGCGATACGCACTGGTCGGCAACAACGCAGCCGCTGAAGGCGCTTCTGGCTCCGCAACAGCAGCTGCACTGAATAACAACATCGCTCCAAACGTTATGCGCCTCACTTGGTTAACTGCTCCTGCCAACTCAAGCTTTCAAACCAATATTTATGCGTACTGGCGAGCCAGACGTCGGCATCGCGCGCGACAATCCACGCATTCAAAAAGTTAATAAAATCGCTATCGCCTTTGCGCACTGCAAATGCCTCGCGAGTTGCCAGCAGCGGCTTGGCGATCGGTACATCGACTTCTTTGGGGTTTTTTAAAGCCAGAAAACGTGGCCCGGGATCGGAGCGCACGTAAGCGTGCAACAAACCTTTCACCAACGCATCCTCGGCCTGGGCTTCCTCGGTAAACAATTTGATGCTCGCTTTGGGGAATAGCTGGCGTGCCAATTGTTCCGACAGCGTACCCGCGATCACACCCACCGCCACATCGGATTTATTTAAAGCGTCGAGGCTACCAAAACTTGCCGTTAGTTTGATATTGGTGGCGATGCTGATGCCCGAACTTTCGTAGGGGTTACTGAAATAAACTTGCAGCGCGCGCTCCGGCGTCACCGACATACCGGCGACGATAATATCGATCTCGCCGCGCTGTAACGCCGGCAACAATTGCTCCCAGCTGTACAGCTTCAACTCTGCAGCGACACCCATATCTTTCGCCAACCGCTCACCGATATCGACTTCGGAGCCGACCAATTTGCCATCCGCATCTTTCATCGCGTACGGCGTCGATAAGTACGTGCCGATACGCAGTTTGTGCGTCGCGAGAATTTGGCTAAAGCTTGGCGGTGCGCTGGTTTTTTCTGCCGCCTGCACGACGAGCGCCGATAACATCAAGCAACCACAACATAGGCGAAACAAAAAGCTGCGCATTGTGCGTAAATCCCTGCTGGCGAAGAGAATGATAGAGCGGGCCATTATTCGCAGTTTCGTTCGCTCCGGCAAGCAAAAGCAACAGCGCAGACGACTTGAATCAACTATTTATTTGGCTCAACTATTCAACAACGCGCGCAACCCTTCGCGATAGGTCGGATACATAAAGCGATAACCCAAGTCTTGCAAGCGCTGACTGCTACAGCGCCGATTGCCACCGCGCAATTCCCCTTCCTGCTCGGTCAGCGCTGCGTAGTCGATACCGAGCTGGGTACAAAACCATTGCTCGACTTCCGCGATCGACGTCGGCTCAGCGTCTACCGCCAAATAGAGATTCTCCAGCGACGCATCGTTGGCAGCCAGCGCTAACAAAAATTGTAAAATACCGACCACATCGTCGCGGTGAATACGATTGCTGTAGCGCGGCGGCTGCGGTGGCGAACAAAACCCGCCGCGCAATTGCCGCAACAGTCGCTCGCGACCGCGGCCATAAATTCCGCCGCAACGCACGATAGTGTGCGCGATGCCGGAGGCGCTCAACAGCATCTCCGCTTCGAGCAAGCGCTGCCCGGAAAAGCCAGTCGGCTCAGCCGCGCTGGCCTCGCTTAACAACTGACCATCGTTTTGATGAAACACGCTAGTGCTCGATACCCACACGATGCGCCGCAGCCGACTTTTATCCAACGCATTGAGGCAATTCGCCAAACCATCGACATAGACGGCTCGATAGCGTTCATCGGTAAACCCGCCTGGAGTCAGTACGATCAACACAAAATCTGGCGCCACACCTGCCAGTGCTTGCAGCGTCGGCGCCTGTGTCACATCCGCCGCCAACATCGTTACGCCGGGTAAAGCGTGCGGCTGCCGACGCACGCCGCAGACCGACCAGCCAGCCTCGGCAAAATGCACGGCCACTGCCGAGCCGAGATCGCCGCAGCCGATCACTAGTAACGAAGGTTTACCCACGATTGACTCCTGCATCAAAAATCGGCTCAATAGATTGAGATTACCAATGGAAAAATTTGTCGACCATGACCCTAACCGAGTTGCGTTACATCGTTGCGCTGCAACAGACCGGACATTTCGGCAAAGCGGCGGATCGCTGTCATGTCAGCCAGCCCACGTTGAGCATCGCGATAAAAAAGCTCGAAGAGGAGCTCGACGTAGCGATTTTCGAACGCAGCCGCAATCAAGTACGCGCTACGCCGCTCGGCACCAAAATTATCGCGCAGGCACAGACCGTATTGGAGCAAGCGCATCATATCCGTGAATTAGCCGATCAAGGTAAAGATCCGCTCGGCAGCCGATTGGCGGTGGGATCAATTTTTACGGTTGGCCCTTACTTATTTCCGTACTTCGTGCCCGAACTGCGCAAGCTCGCGCCGAATATGCCACTGTATATCGAAGAAAGTTACACTGCGCCGCAGCGTAGCGCTCGCTTGGCGCGCGAGCTTTCCGCGCCATCAAGCGATTCGCCAATGTCCATTAACGTCGCTGGCAACCGGCATTGAGTAGTACTCCGAGCTTGGCGCAAATCAGCGTAACCGCGCTGCGCGGCGTCGGCCCACGGCTCGCCGAAAAGCTGGCTGCGCTCGATATTCATAGCGTGCAGGATTTGCTGTTTCACCTGCCACTGCGCTACCAGGATCGCACCCGCATCACGCCGATCGGCGCCCTGCAAGTCGGCCACGATGCGGTGATCGAAGGCGAAGTGCGCGCCGCCGATATCGTGTTCGGGCGACGCCGCAGTTTGGTATGTCGGTTACAGGACAGCACCGGCACCACGACGCTGCGCTTCTTTCATTTCAATGCTGCGCAACAGCAGCAATTAAAACCCGGCACGCGCCTGCGCTGCTACGGCGAGGCACGGCGCGGCGCGCACGGTTTAGAGTTTTATCATCCCGAATACCAATCCGCAGAAGCAGCAGACAACGCCACGATCAGCAGCACACTGACGCCGATCTATCCGACCACCGAAGGATTACAGCAGGCTAGTTGGCGCAAACTATGCGCTGCAGCACTGACGTTGCTGACCCCCGATTCATTAGTCGATTATCTGCCGACACCCTTGCCGCTGCTCGCAACGACCACGTCGCTCGAAGAGGTACTCCGCTATCTGCATCAGCCGACTGCCGATGCGCCGCAGGCGCTTCTGCTCGAAGGGCAACATCCGTTTCAGCAGCGGCTGGCGTTTGAAGAGTTGCTCGCGCACCAGCTCAGCCTGCTGCAATTGCGCGCGCAAACGCAGCGCCGCGGCGCGCCGAGCTGTACCAATACTTCGCAATTAAGCCGCCAATTATTACAGCAACTGCCATTTTCATTGACCGCTGCACAACAGCGAGTGCTCGCTGACATCGAAGCCGATCTCGCCCGCCCGGCGCCAATGTTGCGCTTGCTGCAAGGCGATGTTGGCTCGGGCAAAACGATAGTGGCCGCACTGGCAGCACTGCGTGCGATTGGCAACGGCTGGCAGGTTGCGCTGATGGCGCCCACCGAAATTCTGGCCGAGCAGCATCGCCATAACTTCACCGCGTGGCTCGAACCACTCGGCATTCAGCTCGGCTGGCTGTCGGGAAAAATCAAAGGCAGTCAGCGCAAAACCGAACTCGCGGCGATCGCCAGCGGTGCAGCGAGCATCGTCATCGGCACGCATGCATTATTTCAAGACGAGGTAAAATTTCAGCGCTTGGGGCTCGCCATCATCGACGAGCAACATCGGTTTGGCGTGCATCAACGGCTGGCGCTGCAAGACAAAGGCGGCGCGCTGCAACCGCACCAATTGATTATGACCGCCACGCCAATTCCACGCACGCTGGCGATGAGTGCCTACGCCGATTTAGATTGCTCGGTAATCGATGAGCTGCCGCCCGGACGCCAGCCAATTCGCACCACGGTCACCAGCAACGACCGCCGCGCCGAGATCGTCGCGCGCATTCGCGAAGCCTGCAACGCGGGTCGGCAAGCGTATTGGGTATGCACGCTGATCGAGGAATCCGAATTACTGCAAGCGCAGGCGGCCGAAGCGAGCTGCGCCGATTTGCAGGCGGCGCTCCCGGAGGTGAAAGTGGGCCTGCTGCATGGACGAATGAATGCAGCCACCAAGCAAGCGACGATGGCCGCGTTCAAGGCTGGCGAACTACAGCTGCTGGTGGCCACCACGGTGATCGAAGTCGGCGTCGACGTGCCGAACGCGAGTCTGATGATTATCGAAAATCCCGAGCGTCTGGGGCTCGCGCAACTGCACCAATTGCGCGGCCGCGTCGGCCGTGGCAGCATCGAAAGCTTCTGTGTGTTGTTGTATCAAGCGCCGCTCTCGCAACTCGGCAAAGCGCGCCTGCAAATTTTGCGCGATAGCAACGACGGCTTCGCGATCGCAGAAAAAGATTTGGAGTTACGCGGCCCCGGCGAAGTACTCGGCACCCGCCAAACCGGGCTATTGCAACTGCGCATCGCCGATTTGCAGCGCGACGCAGCGCTCCTCCCAGCGATCACCGCTTACGGGCGGCAGCTGTACCAAAACTATCCCGAATTAGTGGCGCCGATTATCGAGCGCTGGCTGCCGAACCGCGATCGATACGCCACGGTGTGATGCAGTTAAAAACAGCGCTGCTACACTTAGCCCAACCACACCAGCATTTTGCATCGGCAAGTCATCTACAACCCCGGCAGCGATCTCGCCAATACACCAACCAAAGGAGCGTTTAGCCCATGGCTATTCCCGCAGTGGTAGACTCGTTGCTACGCAAGCACAACATTCAATACGGTGTAGAAGACCTGTCGTCCAACACCGAATCGTCTCTGAACGCGGCGCAAACGACATTGTTGTGCGATAGCGAGCGCGAGCATCGCTTGCAAGTTGTGTATCCCGCGCACACGCTGCTCGATTTAAACGCCGTGCGGGCCCTGACTGGCTGGTCGCAGCTGCACGCGATGATGCCCGGCGAAATGAATAAACTCTGTCAGCAACACCGCTTTCAAAATCTTCCCGCACTGCCCGGCGCGATAGGACTACCTACGCTAGTCGATCAAAAGCTGTTGGCGGGCGGCTCGGTCGTACTCAGCTCCGGCGACGATTCGGACCTGCTGCATCTGGATGCCGAGCAATTTAAGCGCAGCCTCAACGGCGCCAAGATCGGCGACTTCGCAGTCGACATCGCCGCCCTACAGCGTGGAAAATTAGAGCATGTCGATGATGTCGCGGAGATTACGCTGGCGGTTGCCGACTTCACGCAATTGCGCATCAAACAGCGCTTGGAAGAAACGTTAGAAATACCGCCGCTGCCAGAGACGGCACAGCGAATTATTAAATTACGCGTCGATCCCCACGCCGATATGCGTGCGCTGACGACCATCGTCGAAACCGATCCGGCGCTCGCCGCGCAGGTGGTCAGTTGGGCGGCGTCGCCATATTACGCTGCGCCCGGCAAAATCAAATCAGTGCACGATGCCATCATGCGCATACTGGGTTTCGATCTGGTATTGAATTTGGCGCTGGGGCTATCGCTGGGCAAAAGTCTGAGCTTGCCGAAGGACGCGCCGAAAGGCTTCACCTCGTACTGGCATCAAGCTGTATACGGCGCAACGGCAGTGGAGGCACTGGTTGGCTGCATTCGCGCCGAGCATCGACCCACTATCGGCATCGCCTACTTGAGCGGCCTATTACACAACTTCGGCCACCTGATTATGGCGGAAGTATTTCCGCCGCACTTCTCCACCTATTGCCGCTTTCAAGAAGCCAACCGCACGCTGAACTACGGCGTGATCGAACGCTTCCTACTCGGTGTCACGCGCGATCAATTAGCGGGTTGGCTGATGCGACTGTGGTCGATGCCGGACGATGTCTGTTGCGCCCTGCGCTTTCAAAACGAGCCTGACTACGACGGCCCCGGTCACGCCTATGCAAACTTGATATTTGTCGCGATGCGGATGCTACAGCAACACGGCATCGGCAACGCGCCGCTGGAAACTATTCCCGACGAATTATTCGAGCGCCTGCATCTGGATCGAGAAAAAGCGCTGCAAGCGATTCAGCAAGTGGTCGACGCCAGCGATGAAATCAATAACATTGCCGCCAATTTAGCCGCTTAATTCGCTATCGTTGGAATACATAGAATGCAGCGGTGTCGCGCACCGCTCGCGCCATCGATGGTGCCGTTCACTTAGCGTCCTGAACTTACTTGGCATCCTGCAGCTTACTTGGCATCCTGCAGCTTACTTGGCACACTGCAGCTTACTTGGCATCCTGCAACACTGCGATCAAACCCTGCCGCGCAACATCCAATAACCACTGCAGCTGCGCATCGCGCATTAAATCGCGATACGCCGCCAATTCATCGTCGTTAAAATAACGATACGCGTACAACAAATAATCCTCGGTAAATGGCTCCAAAAATCGTTGCCGCTCGACGAACTCCTGCACCGGACACTGCGCCTGCACTGCACCATCGGCGACCTGTTGCACGCGACTGGCGATACACGTTTGTAAAATTGCGGTCAGCAACGATGTCGCCATTGCCGCATCTAACTCCTGCGCCACTGCGCGTCGATTCGCCTGCGGCGCGGTCTGTAGCTGTGCGCGATAATCTCGCAAGCCGGGTGCCGCTGTCGGCTGCGTCATCGCCAAATCGAAAAAGCGTGCACGCTTTGCCAACGGTTGTTGCAGCAACTCATCCGCGCGCTGAAAAGTTTCCGGACGATAACGATCCGCCACATAGCGAATCAACGCCTGCTGCAACGCGGTCGACTTTAATTTGGGCTCCAATTCGCGGCGCCAACCTTCGCGCTGCTGCTGCGTTGCTTGGCGAAATTTCGCTTCGGCTTCGAGACTGTTGGTCAGCGTCGTCGATGTTTGATCGAGCAGCGCCAACACGCCGAGCCAATCGAGCAATTGTCGCGTCTGTTGCACTAACTGCGGATTTTGTTGCGCGGCTGGTGGTTGCAGTGTTGCGGCGGTCTGCGCATACGCAACGGTCGACAACGATGCGATTAGCATCGCCGCGCGCGCGCTACTTTGAAAAATTTTTTGCATAATAATTAATTCGCGAATGCCAAAGCTCAATACTCTATCCATACAATCCGCAGCGCCGTGTATTCCGCAGTGCCGCGTATTAAAGCGCGTGCGAATCGTATCGTCTAGTCGGCGATATTCGCTTCGATGCGTTTTAACAATCTCTGCACCGCATCGTTGCCGAGCGTTTGCAGTTGCGCGATATTGCGCTGCGGAATTTGTTCGGGTGCCGGATAATGTTGCAATGCACGCGACACCGCTGCCTCGCGAATAAAATGCAGCATTGGATACGGCGAGCGATTGGTAAAGTTGGCGACATCGTCAATCGACGTGCCGTGAAATTGATAGTACGGATGAAAGCTGGCGATTTGCACCACACCATCGAGACCGCTTTTGCGCAACAACGCTTCGGCCAGCGCTAAAAAATCGAGATAGTCCTCGAAATCGGTTAGCGCGCGAGCAAACACCAACACGCTGGTGGGCAACTCGTTCTCGGCAGCGCGCTGCAAACGATCCAGCTCATCGAGCACCGCAGCCGCCAACTCGCGTTCCACCTCGCGATCGCACACGGCGATACGTATCTGATTGGCGCGCACCACTGGTGCCGCAAACGGGCACAAATTCAACGCCACGACAAACTGCTCGATCCAGCGCCGCGTATGCGCGGCAGCTAGCAAAATAGCGATGTCGTCGCTGTTATCGCTTACTGCGCGCGTATCGCTCATCGCGGTTTAACCGAGTGCATCGCGCAGCGCTTTGCCTGGCTTAAACCCCACCGTATTGCTCGCAGCGATTTCGAGCGCCGCGCCGGTTTGTGGATTCTTACCGGTGCGCGCATGGCGATGGCGTTTTTCGAAGGTGCCGAAACCGACCAGACCGACGTTGTCGTCGCGGCTCAACGCAAGGGTGATTTGATCGAGAATCGCAGCCAGTACCTGCTGCGATTTTTCAGCAGAAATATCGGCTCGATCAGCAATATAAGCAGCGAGATCAGGTTTGCGCATAGCGAGTGCCCTTTTTATCAAAGTGCCAAAATGTAAGAATCGGCCGCGTGCGTAGGATGCGCTCTACAACAACGCGGCAAACTCAGCCGTTAGGCGCGCCGCAATGCAATCGAAATGCTCAAGCTAAAATCGGCGGCAGCTCTTTTTGCAGACGCAGTTTCTCTTTGGTGCCTTCGCCGGTCAATGCAAACCCAAGCAATTGACCGGCGGCATTGCGGAATTCCGCCACCACATCGTTGCCGTTTTCCTGGATCGACCAAGCACCTTCGGCACCGCGCGGGACCGGGCTAACGGCCACCGGGCACGCCGGGGTTTTGATCGTTATCGGCATCGCCGGATACACCACATCGGTCGGCTTGCCACCCAATGTCGCACCCAACGCACGCGCTGCCGCCATCAACGGCGCCACGTAAACCAACACATGGCCTTCGACCTCGGCGCAATCGCCGAGCGCATACACATTCTGCGCGCTAGTTTCTAATTTGCGATTAGCGATCACACCGCGATTGCACTGAATGCCCGACGCTTTGGCCAGTTCGGTACGCGGCCGCACACCGACCGCCGACAACACCAAATCGGCGTCGATCGACTGGCCATTGTTCAGCGATACGCGCACGCCGCCACCGGCTTTCTTATTCACTTCGGTGACCAGCGGTCCGAAATGGAATTTTGCGCCCTTGGCTTCGAGCGCGCGCTGCACCGCTTTACCGGCCTGCTCGGGCAGCAGAGTCGGCAGACAATAACCGAGCGGATCGACCGCTTCGACGGCGAAGCCGCCGTTCAATAAATCGTTGGTGAATTCACAACCGATCAAACCGCCGCCGATCACGCACACTTTCTTGGCGCCGTTGCGCTCCATCGCGTTACGGAAATCGTCGTAATCGAGCAGGCTGTTAACCGCATACACCAGCTCGAGGCCGTCGCCCGACAACGGTGGGCGGATGACATCGGCGCCGAGCGCCAACACCAATTTGCCGTAATGAATCGCAGTTTCAGCGTCGCCAACTTTGATCAGCTGCTTAGCGGTATCGATGGCCGTCACTTTCGTCATCGCCCAAACGCTGGCGCTTAATTTGGTCGCCATGCCGCCGCTGTCGTTCATGGTCAGTTTTTTAGCATCGCTATTTTTGGTGTAGCCGGTCGACAGCATCGGTTTCGAATACCAGCGTCCATCGTCTGCGGTGACCAATACCAGCGGCGTTTCTTTATCGTGCTTGCGAAATTCTTCGGCGAAGTAATAGCCGCCCATGCCAGTGCCGATCACGACCACCGGTGCATTGCTGGTATCCATCTGAGCCTGTTCATGGTGCGGCGCCGCGGATACAACGGATTCGGGCAGTAATTGGAAATCATCCTTGGTGACGCCGCAGTCGGGGCATACCCAATCGGCAGGGACATTCGCCCACGGCGTACCGGCCGACACTCCGTTTTCAGGATCGCCCTTTGCTTCGTCGTAAACATAACCGCAGATAATGCATTCCCACATCGCCATCGCTTTTTACTCGCTCAGATACATGCTTGATTGTTGCAATCGGATCGCGCATGCTGCGCGTGCCGTTGTGATAATTTTTCTTTTCTACTCAATTAACTTTCTAACTTTCTAACTTTCT
>JAYVWC010000055.1:0-16187 GCA_043786385.1 Spongiibacteraceae bacterium
CGAAGTGTACGTGCTGACCAAAGAAGAGGGTGGTCGTCATACGCCGTTCTTCCAAGGCTACCGTCCGCAGTTCTACTTCCGCACCACCGACGTAACGGGTGCGTGCGAGCTGCCGGAAGGTACCGAGATGGTGATGCCAGGCGACAACATCCAGATGGTTGTGACGCTGATCAATCCGATTGCGATGGAAGACGGTCTGCGCTTTGCGATTCGCGAAGGTGGTCGTACCGTGGGCGCCGGCGTCGTCGCTAAAATTATTGCTTAATTGGTAAAAAAAGTCGTTTGTTGTATTGGTAACAAAATTACAGGCCAGTAGTTCAATTGGTAGAGCACCGGTCTCCAAAACCGGGGGTTGGGGGTTCGAGTCCCTCCTGGCCTGCCATGCTAAGACACCTCTTCACGCGATCCGGCAAGGGTTGTAGTGGAGGGGTGTTTTGCGCTCAGCGGAAAGTGCTGCCGACCTCCGGGCGGTTTATTACAGAGTTTGCCGTAGCATATGAATAGTAAAGTAGAAGCGGAAAGCGCTCGGCTCGATGGCTTGAAATGGTTGGCAGTAGTATTGCTGGTCGTTGTTGGTGTCGGCGGCAATATTTATTTCGCCAATCAGTCGTTGCTATACCGTGTGCTGGTGTTGTTGGTTCTGTCCGCTGCTGCGCTGTTTATATTTCTGCAAACGGCCAAGGGTGCGGCGTTTTGGAAGTTAGCTAAAGAAGCGAAGGTTGAAATTCGCAAAGTGGTCTGGCCGACTCGGCAGGAGACCATGCAGACAACGCTGATCGTGGTTGGCTTTGTATTGTTGATGGCATTGATTTTATGGGGGCTGGATACCTTGGTCGGGTGGTCAGCCTCCCGCATTTTGGGTCTGGGCTAGGGGAAGGTGATGGCAAAACGTTGGTACGTCGTACACGCCTATTCCGGCTTCGAAAAGAAAGTCGCCGCTACCCTCAAAGAGCGTGTTGCATTGCATGCCATGGAGGGGAAGTTCGGTGACATTCTCGTCCCGACCGAAGAGGTCGTCGAGATGCGCGGTGGACAGAAGCGCAAAAGCGAGCGCAAGTTTTTCCCCGGTTACGTATTGGTGCAAATGGAGTTGGATGACGATACGTGGCACTTGGTAAAAGAAACGCCTCGCGTGATGGGCTTTATCGGCGGTAAGGCCGACAAGCCGGCGCCGATTACTGATGCCGAAGCTGATGCAATATTGCAGCGCGTGCAATCGGCCGATAAGCCGAAACCAAAAACAATTTTTGAGCCCGGCGAAATGGTGCGCGTGGTCGACGGGCCGTTTAACGATTTCAACGGTGTGGTCGAGGAAGTCAATTACGAAAAAAGTCGCCTGCGGGTGGCGGTGTTGATTTTCGGGCGCTCTACACCGGTGGAGCTGGAATTCGGTCAGGTAGAAAAAGCCTGATCGTGTAGTCGATGGCGAGTCCTAGCGATTCGCGGGGAGCCTAAGCTCTAACACTTTTTGTTAGCGGCTGGCGTTAAGTACCCAATTTGGAGAAAACTTATGGCTAAGAAAGTACAGGCCTACATCAAGCTGCAGGTTGCTGCAGGCAAGGCTAACCCGAGCCCGCCCGTCGGTCCGGCGCTCGGCCAACACGGTGTAAATATCATGGAGTTCTGCAAAGCGTTTAATGCGCAGACGCAGAACGTCGAAGCGGGCATGCCGCTTCCGGTCGTGATCACAGTGTACTCGGATCGCAGTTTCACTTTTGTGACCAAGACGCCGCCAGCTTCGTATTTGTTAAAGAAGGCAGCCGGGATTACGTCGGGTTCCAGCAATCCGAACACCAAGAAAGTTGGCAAAGTAACGCGCCAGCAATTGGAAGAAATTGCGCAGCTGAAAATGCCGGACTTGACCGCATCGAACATGGACGCCGCTGTGCGCACCATCGCCGGTAGCGCGCGTTCGGCCGGTCTTGATGTGGAGGGCGTGTGAAATGGCTAAATTAACGAAACGCCAAAAATTGATTCGCGAAAAGCTACAGCCGGGTAAGCAATACGCTATTGCCGATGCCTTGTCGTTGTTGAAGGAGCTTTCTACCGTCAAATTTACCGAATCGGTCGATGTGGCAGTAAACCTCGGTATCGATGCGCGTAAATCCGACCAGGTGGTGCGCGGAGCTACTACGCTACCGCACGGTACGGGTAGCGTAGTGCGCGTAGCGGTATTTACGCAGGGCGCGAATATCGAAAAAGCTAAAGCAGCCGGCGCCGATATTGTCGGTATGGAAGATTTAGCAGAGCAAGTGAAAGCCGGTATTATGGATTTCGACGTCGTTATCGCATCGCCCGACGCAATGCGTGTGGTGGGTCAGCTCGGTCAAATTCTTGGTCCGCGTGGTTTGATGCCGAACCCGAAAACCGGCACCGTGACTCCGGATGTAGAAACTGCCGTTAAAAATGCGAAGGCTGGTCAGGTGCGCTTCCGCACCGACAAAAACGGTATCGTGCATGGTGCTATCGGCAAAGTAACGTTCGACTTGCCTGCGATCAAAGAAAACTTGGAAGCGTTGTTGATCGATTTGAAGCGCGCTAAACCAGCTGCCTCTAAAGGTATTTATCTGAAGAAAATCACGCTGTCGACGACCATGGGTCCCGGCTTAGTGATCGATCCGGCCACTTTAGACGCATAAAAATTCGTTGCTGTCGGTCGATTGGATCGGCAGCAACGTTGCGACGACAGGGCGTTATCGCAGACAGGCTTTGGAGTCTTTGGACAGGCTCTTTTTGGACCTAAGCCGAAGGCTGTCAAAGACCGTAGGTATCGAGCGCGTTAACGCTGTGTTGTCCTAACAGATGCAGTGTGGCGCGGTCGGTTTAAGCTCTTCCGCTAGCAATTGAAGTTTGATTGTTATGAAGTGCCTACGCAGATGGTGGATTGGATTTTCACCGAACGGTGGTGTCGCAACCGCTCTTTAACTAAGCGTAAAGCGATGCCGAAACAACAGTGAATCCGGGAGTTAATCCAGTGGCTTTAGGACTCGAAGACAAAAAGGCTATCGTTGCCGACGTTAGCGAGACTGCCGCTCAAGCTCTTTCTCTGGTGATTGCCGACGCGCGCGGCTGCACCGTGGGTCAGATGACGCAACTCCGCCGATTGGCGCGAGATGCGCAAGTGTATTTGCGTGTAGTGCGCAATACCTTGGCGCATCGCGCAGTCGAAGGAACTGAATTCGAATGTGCTCAGCCGGCTTTTAAAGGGCCGTCGTTGTTGGCATTTTCGATGGAGGATCCGGGAGCTGCGGCCCGCATTTTCAAAGATTTCGCGAAAACTAACGAAAAATTTGAAGTGAAGGCTTTGGCAGTAGGTGGTCAATTGCTCGGTGCCGAGCAGATCGACCGATTGGCGACTTTGCCGACCCGCGAGCAGGCTCTTGGCATGCTGGCTGGTGTGTTGCAAGCGCCGTTGTCGAAATTGGCACGTACGCTCAACGAAATGCCGAGCGGAATTGCGCGCGCCATTGCGGCGGTGCGCGATCAGAAAGCGGCGTAACGATAGCTCGATTAATCGTAATTTTAATTTTTTATCCAGGAGTTAATCATGGCCCTGTCCAAAGAAGATATTTTGAATGCAATCTCTGAAATGAGCGTGATGGATTTGGTCGATCTGATCAAATCTATCGAAGACAAATTCGGTGTTTCTGCCGCTGCACCGGTCGCTGCCGCTGCTGCGCCTGCTGCCGCTGCTGCGGTTGCTGAAGAGCAAACCGAGTTCACCGTTATGTTGACCAGTGCTGGTGCGCAGAAAGTTGGCGTGATCAAAGTGGTACGCGAGCTGACCGGTCTGGGCTTGAAAGAAGCCAAGGCTGTCGTTGACGGTGCGCCAGGCGCAGTTAAAGAAGGTGTTTCGAAGGCTGATGCCGAAGACGCCAAGAAGAAGTTGGAAGAAGCTGGCGCTAGCGTAGAACTCAAGTAAGCGAGTTTTGCCGGTCAGCGTTGTAATACGTTGTGCATAGGCTGGTGGGTTATCCCGCCGGCCTTTTGCTGTTTTAACGGACCTTTCGATGTTTGGCGAAAGCGCTGTTTGAACAGTTGTTTCAGCGAGTAGTTTTTAAAATGCTTGCTGAAAAGAGTTACTAACGGCTGTTCGTCGCCGATTTGCAAATTGCGAAATCGACACGAGCAGTTGCATTCCCGCTACTACTGCATCTCAGTGTAGCGGGCGCCGAATCGAAAGTCAGGAAACATAATGGGGAGTACTGATGGCTTACTCGTACACTGAGAAAAAACGTATTCGCAAGGACTTCGGCAAGTTGCCGAGCATCATGGAAGTGCCCTACCTCCTAGCGATACAGTTGGATTCCTACACCAAGTTCACCCAGCAGGGTGTATCGGCGCGCGAACGCGCCGATATTGGCTTGCACGCCGCATTTAAGTCGGTTTTTCCAATCGTGTCCTATTCAGGCAACGCGGCTTTGGAATACGTCGATTATGCGCTCGGGCTGCCGGCTTTTGATGTGGGTGAATGCCAATTGCGGGGTGTCACCTATGCGGTGCCGCTGCGCGTGCGCGTGCGCTTGATCATTTATGATCGCGAGTCGTCGCAAAAGGCCATCAAAGATATTAAAGAGCAGGAAGTTTACATGGGGGAAATCCCCCTGATGACCGAGAACGGTACCTTCGTGATCAACGGTACCGAGCGCGTTATCGTTTCACAATTGCATCGCTCCCCCGGCGTGTTTTTCGACCACGACAAAGGCAAGACCCACTCATCGGGTAAATTGCTCTACTCTGCGCGCATCATTCCCTACCGTGGCTCATGGCTCGATTTCGAATTCGATCCGAAGGACATGGTCTACGTGCGTATCGATCGCCGCCGCAAACTGCCGGCGACGATATTGTTGCGCGCGCTCGGCTATAGCGCCGAAGAAATGCTCGAGATGTTTTACGAAGTCAACGCATTTACCTCCGACAAAGAAGGCAAATACACGGTTGACTTAATTCCCGAGCGATTGCGCGGCGAAATCGCGACGTTTGATATTTGCGATAAGGACGGCACGGTTCTCGTTGAAGCGGGCCGTCGCATCACTGCGCGTCACATTCGCGAGGTGGCGAAGGCCAAGCTGAAAGTATTGCTGGTGCCGCCGGAGTATTTAATCGGGCGCTCGCTGGCCAAAGATATCGTCGATCAAAAAACCGGTGAAGTGCTGTTCGAATGCAACACCGAAATCACCGCCGACATGCTGAAAAAGCTCGACGAGGCGGGTATCAACGTAATCGAGACGATTTACACCAACGATCTCGATTGCGGGCCGTTCGTCAGCCATACCCTGCGCGTCGATCCAAGCCGCACGCAGCTCGATGCGTTGGTCGAGATTTATCGCATGATGCGTCCCGGCGAGCCGCCGACCAAAGACTCAGCCGAAAATCTGTTTCAGAATTTATTCTTCTCCGCCGAGCGCTACGATTTGTCCGGTGTAGGTCGGATGAAATTCAATCGCCGTTTGGGTCGCGAAGCGATCGTCGGCGAAGGCACCTTGTCGAAGCAAGATATCGTCGATGTGATGAAACACCTGGTCGATATTCGCAACGGTAAAGGCATCGTCGACGACATCGATCACCTCGGCAACCGCCGCGTGCGTTCGGTCGGCGAAATGGCCGAAAACCAATTCCGCGTCGGCCTCGTGCGCGTTGAGCGCGCGGTGAAAGAACGGTTGTCGATGGCGGAAAGCGAAGGCCTAATGCCGCAGGATTTGATCAACGCCAAGCCGGTCGCGGCGGCGGTGAAGGAATTCTTCGGTTCCAGCCAATTGTCGCAGTTTATGGATCAGAATAATCCGCTGTCCGAGATCACCCACAAGCGTCGCGTCTCTGCGCTCGGGCCAGGCGGTCTGACCCGCGAGCGCGCCGGCTTCGAAGTGCGCGACGTGCACCCGACGCATTACGGTCGCGTGTGCCCGATCGAAACACCGGAAGGTCCGAACATCGGTTTGATTAACTCGCTGGCAACGTTTGCGCGCACCAACGATTACGGCTTTATCGAAAGCCCATATCGCAAAGTGGTGAGCGGCAAAGTTACCGACGATATCGAATTTATTTCGGCGATCAATGAATCGGATTACGTCATCGCGCAAGCGTCCGCAGCGGTCGATGGCAAAGGCAATTTGGTCGAAGATCTCGTTGCCGTGCGCTATATGAACGAGTTCACCGTGAAACTGCCGAACGAGGTGCAGTACATGGACGTGTCGCCGAAGCAGGTGGTATCGGTGGCGGCGTCGTTGATTCCGTTTCTCGAACACGATGATGCGAACCGCGCGTTGATGGGTTCGAACATGCAGCGCCAAGCGGTGCCGACATTGGTATCGCAGAAGCCGTTGGTCGGTACGGGCATGGAGCGCGCCGTAGCGCGCGATTCCGGTGTGTGCGTGGTGGCGCGTCGCGGTGGTGTTGTCGATACCGTCGATTCGGCGCGCATCGTTGTCCGCATCAACGAAAGCGAAGTGGCTCCGGGCCAAGCGCCGGTGGATATTTATAATCTCACCAAATACACGCGCTCGAACCAGAACACCTGTATCAATCAACGGCCGTTCGTGCAGGCTGGCGATGTGATTGGCAAAGGCGACATTCTTGCCGATGGTCCGAGTACCGATCTCGGCGAGTTGGCGCTCGGCCAAAACATGCGCATCGCATTTATGCCATGGAACGGTTACAACTTCGAAGATTCGATTCTCGTCTCCGAGCGCGTTGTGCGCGAAGATCGCTTTACGACGATCCACATCCAAGAGTTGACCTGTATCGCACGCGACACCAAGTTGGGCCCAGAGGAAATCACTGCGGATATCCCCAACGTTGGCGAAGGCGCATTGTCCAAATTGGACGAGGCTGGCATCGTCTACATCGGTGCTGAAGTCAACGCCGGCGATATTTTGGTGGGCAAGGTAACGCCGAAAGGCGAAACGCAATTAACGCCGGAAGAAAAATTGCTGCGTGCAATTTTCGGTGAGAAAGCGTCGGATGTGAAAGATACATCGCTGCGTGTGTCGTCCGGTACCAAGGGCACCGTCATCGATGTACAGGTGTTCACGCGCGATGGTCTCGAAAAAGATCCGCGCGCGCTCGAAATCGAAAAAATGCAACTCGATCAGTACCGCAAAGATCTCAACGAGGAATACCGTATCGTTGAAGAAGCGACGCATGCGCGCCTGCGCAACGCTTTGAGCGGTCACAAAGTCGTGAGCGGCGCCAGCTTGAAAAAAGGCACCGAGCTAACCGGCGAATTGCTCGACGGTTTAGACAAGGATCAATGGTTCAAGCTGCGTTTATCCGACGATGGTTTGAACGCGTTGATCGAGGACGCCGATAAACAGTTGAGCGAACATCGCAAATTGTTGGAAGAGCGTTTTGAAAACAAAAAACGCAAACTGCAAAGCGGTGATGATTTAGCGCCTGGCGTACTGAAAATCGTTAAAGTTTATTTGGCGGTTAAACGTCGCATCCAGCCTGGCGACAAGATGGCGGGTCGACACGGTAACAAAGGTGTTATTTCGGTCATCATGCCGATCGAAGATATGCCGTTCGACGAACATGGCGAGCCGGTTGATATCGTGCTGAATCCGCTGGGTGTTCCGTCGCGGATGAACGTCGGCCAGATTCTCGAAGCGCACCTTGGTATGGCGGCGAAAGGTTTGGGCGAAAAAATCAACCGCATGGTGCGCGAGCAGCGCAAAGTGGCTGAAATTCGCACCTTCCTCGACCAGATTTACAATAAAACCGGCGGCGGGCGTAAGGAAGATTTGAAAAGTCTTTCCGATCGCGAAGTGCTGGAATTAGCGGCGAATTTGCGCGGCGGCGTGCCAATGGCGACACCGGTATTTGATGGCGCGAAAGAAAGCGAAATCAAAGATCTGTTGAAGCTGGCGGATATTCCGGAGAGTGGTCAGATGACATTGTTCGATGGCCGTACCGGTCAATCGTTCGATCGTCAGGTTACCGTCGGCTACATGTATATGTTGAAGTTGAACCACTTGGTCGACGACAAAATGCATGCACGCTCGACCGGTTCGTACAGTCTGGTTACTCAGCAGCCGTTGGGTGGTAAAGCGCAGTTCGGCGGTCAGCGTTTCGGTGAGATGGAAGTGTGGGCGTTGGAAGCATACGGCGCCGCTTACACCTTGCAGGAAATGCTGACTGTGAAGTCGGACGATGTTGCGGGCCGCACCAAAATGTACAAAAACATCGTGGATGGCGATCACCGTATGGAGCCCGGCATGCCGGAATCCTTCAACGTGCTGATCAAGGAAATTCGCTCGCTCGGTATCGATATCGAGTTAGAGAGCGAGTGAATATCGGCCATAGATCGCTAGCGATTGATTGGGTGCTGCCATCGATGGATGGCGCGCCCACAACAAAATCCGCGGAGGAACAGCAGTGAAAGATTTATTGAATCTGTTGAAGCAGGGGCAATCGGAAGAGTTCGATGTCATTCGCATCGGCCTCGCGTCGCCAGAGATGGTGCGCTCGTGGTCGTTCGGCGAAGTTAAAAAGCCAGAGACGATCAACTACCGCACGTTCAAACCCGAGCGCGATGGTTTGTTTTGCGCAAAAATTTTCGGGCCGGTTAAAGATTACGAATGTCTGTGCGGCAAATATAAGCGCCTCAAACATCGCGGCGTGATTTGCGAAAAATGCGGCGTCGAAGTCGCATTGGCGAAAGTGCGTCGCGAGCGCATGGGCCATATCGAATTGGCGAGCCCAACTGCACACATTTGGTTTTTGAAATCGCTGCCAAGCCGTATTGGTTTGCTGCTCGATATGACGCTGCGCGATATCGAGCGCATTCTGTATTTTGAATCGTTTGTCGTCGTCGATCCCGGTCTAACCACGCTGGAGAAAGGTCAGCTATTATCCGACGAGCAATACTTTGAAGCGATGGAAGAGTTTGGCGATGAGTTCGTCGCTAAAATGGGCGCCGAAGCGATTCAGTTGTTGCTCGCCGATATTCACATGGAAAGCGAAATTGATCGGCTGCGCGAAGAAATTCCGCAGACAACATCAGAAACCAAAATCAAAAAATTATCCAAGCGCTTAAAGCTGTTGGAGGCGCTGCAATCGTCGGGCAATAAAGCCGCCTGGATGATCATGACGGTGCTGCCGGTGTTGCCGCCGGATCTACGCCCGCTGGTGCCGCTCGATGGCGGTCGTTTCGCGACCTCCGATCTGAACGATTTATATCGTCGCGTGATCAACCGTAACAACCGTTTAAAGCGTCTGTTAGATTTATCGGCGCCGGACATCATCGTGCGCAACGAAAAGCGCATGCTGCAGGAGGCGGTCGACGCGTTGCTCGACAACGGTCGTCGCGGTCGCGCGATCACCGGCTCGAATAAGCGTCCGCTGAAATCGCTTGCGGACATGATCAAAGGTAAGCAAGGTCGTTTCCGTCAGAACTTGTTGGGTAAGCGCGTCGATTATTCGGGCCGTTCGGTTATCGTAGTCGGTCCGACGCTGCGTCTGCATCAATGCGGTCTGCCGAAGAAAATGGCGTTGGAATTATTTAAACCGTTTATTTTCGGCAAGCTCGAAGCGCGCGGTCTGGCGACGACGATCAAAGCCGCGAAAAAAATGGTCGAGCGCGAGCCGCCAGAAGTGTGGGATATCCTCGCCGAAGTGATTCGCGAACATCCGGTGATGCTGAACCGCGCGCCGACGCTGCACCGTCTCGGTATTCAAGCGTTTGAACCACAGTTGATCGAAGGTAAAGCGATTCAGCTGCACCCGCTGGTCTGCGCTGCATTCAACGCCGACTTCGACGGCGACCAAATGGCGGTACACGTACCGTTGACTATCGAAGCGCAGCTCGAAGCGCGCGCATTGATGATGTCGACCAATAACATTCTGTCGCCCGCGAACGGCGAGCCGATCATCGTGCCGTCGCAGGACGTGGTGCTCGGCCTGTACTGGATGACGCGTTCGCGCGTCAACGGCGCTGGCGAAGGCATGATTTTCGCGAACCCGGAAGAGGTGCATCGCGCTTACGAAACGCGCGCTGCACATTTGCAAGCGCGCATTAAGTGCCGTATCCGCGAAGTCACTTACACCGAAGACGGTGTTTGTCACGACGTGATTAAATTGGTCGAAACCACGGTTGGTCGCGTGCTGTTGTGGCGCGTCGTGCCGCAAGGTTTGAGTTTCGAATTGGTTAACTTAGCGATGACCAAGAAAGCGATCTCGCGCATTTTGAACCAGTGCTATCGCAAAGTCGGCTTGAAGGCGACCGTGGTATTCGCCGATCAGCTGATGTACACCGGTTTTGAATTCTCGACGCGCTCGGGCGCATCGATCGGCGTCAACGATTTCGAAATTCCCGCGGCGAAAGTGCAAATCATTGCGAGAGCCGACGACGAAGTGAAAGAAATCGAACAGCAGTATGCGTCGGGCCTGGTGACGCAGGGCGAGAAATACAACAAGGTTATCGATATCTGGTCGCGTGCGAATGATCTGGTATCGAAATCGATGATGGAGGGTTTGTCGACCGAGCTCGTCATTAACAAAGAGGGTAAGGAAGAGCGTCAGCCTTCGTTTAACTCGGTGTTTATGTACGCGGATTCGGGTGCGCGGGGCTCGCCTGCGCAGATTCGTCAGCTCGCCGGTATGCGTGGCTTGATGGCGAAACCTGATGGCTCGATTATCGAAACGCCAATCACCGCGAACTTCCGCGAAGGCTTGAGCGTTCTGCAGTACTTTATTTCCACCCACGGTGCGCGTAAGGGTTTGGCCGATACCGCGTTGAAAACCGCGAACTCGGGTTACTTGACGCGTCGTCTGGTCGATGTGGCGCAGGATCTGGTAATCACCGAACACGATTGCGGCACCGATCAAGGTCTGCGCGTGACCCCGGTTATCGCTGGTGGCGACATTATTGAAACGTTAGGCGATCGCGTGTTGGGTCGCGTTGTGGCAAAAGACGTATTCAAACCGGGCACCGAAGAGCTGGTGGTTAAAGCCGGCACGATGCTCGACGAAAAATGGGTTGGCCTATTGGAGTCGGCCAGCGTCGACGAACTCGAAGTGCGTTCGCCGATTACCTGCGAAACGCGCTACGGTGTTTGTTCTAGCTGTTACGGACGCGATCTGGCGCGCGGGCACTTGGTCAACGTCGGCGAAGCGATCGGCGTTATCGCCGCGCAGTCGATCGGCGAACCGGGTACTCAGTTGACGATGCGGACCTTCCACATCGGCGGCGCGGCTTCGCGAGCTACCGCAGCGGACAATATCCAAGTTAAATCCGACGGTGAAGTGCGTTTGCACAATCTCAAATTGGCCGAGCGCGACGATGGTACATTCGTCGCGGTCAGCCGCTCTGGCGAATTGGGTATCGCCGATGCCAGCGGTCGCGAGCGCGAACGCTACAAGCTGCCGTACGGTGCTTTGTTGAAAGTTGCCGATCGCGCCAAGGTCAAAGTTGGCCAAATCGTAGCGACATGGGATCCGCATACGCACCCGATCATCACCGAGGTTGCCGGTATCGTTAAATTGTCGGGCATGGAAGACGGCATCACCGTTAAGCGTGTTACTGACGAGCTCACCGGCCTGACCAACACTTCGGTTATGGATTCTGGCGAGCGCCCAGTGGCAGGTAAGGATATCCGCCCAGCGGTAACGTTGGTCGACGCCAAAGGCAATGAGTTGTTATTGGCGGGCACCAATGTGCCGGCGCATTACTTTCTGCCGGCGAGTTCGATCATCGGTTTGCAGGACGGCGCGACCGTTAAAGTCGGCGACGTTATTGCGCGGATTCCGCAGGAATCGTCGAAAACTCGCGATATCACTGGCGGTCTGCCGCGCGTTGCGGATTTGTTCGAAGCGCGCAAGCCGAAAGAGCCCGCCATTCTTGCGGAAATCTCCGGCACAGTGAGCTTCGGCAAGGAAACCAAGGGTAAGCGTCGTTTGGTGATCACCCCGATCGATGGTAAGCCGTTGGCAGATGGTTCCGATCACTACGAAGTGTTGATCCCGAAATGGCGCAATCTCACGGTGTTCGAAGGCGAGCTGGTCGAGAAGGGCGAGATGGTGTCGGAAGGCCCGCTTAACCCGCACGATATTCTGCGCTTGAAAGGCGTCGAGGAGCTGGCCAAGTACATCGTCAATGAAATTCAGGACGTGTACCGCTTGCAGGGCGTGAAAATCAACGACAAGCATATCGAAGTTACGACGCGTCAAATGTTGCGTAAAGTCGATATTGTTGCTGCCGGTGATTCGTGTTTCATCAAGGGCGAGCAGGTTGAGTATGTGCGCGCACTTGAGGAAAACGAGCGCCTAGCGCTACAAGACAAGGTGCCGGCGACGCTCGAGCGTATGCTGCTGGGTATTACCAAGGCATCGTTGGCGACCGAATCGTTTATCTCTGCGGCTTCGTTCCAGGAGACCACTCGCGTTCTTACCGAAGCGGCGGTCACCGGCAAGAAAGACTTCTTGCGCGGCTTGAAAGAAAACGTTGTGGTTGGGCGCTTGATCCCGGCTGGTACTGGCTTGGCTTATCACGCGGAGCGGAAGCGCAGGCGCGAAGCCGAGCTGAGTCGCCAAGCGGGTGTTTCGGCATCCGATGTCGAGGCCGCGTTGACCGAGGCGTTAAAAGACAGTATCTAAAAAGAAAGATGGTATCTGAAAAGATAGCATCTAAGGCCTGCGGGCCGCTTGACTCATCGGGAGCGTATCTTTAGAATTCGCGCTCCCTAATTCCGGCAAAACGCCGTGCGGCTCGCGAAGGGCGCGCGGCGTTACATCAAGACTTTCTGCCGACATCGAAGATGGTTAGTTTTCGGCTGAAGGTCTTTTATTTTTGGAGTTTACAAATGGCAACGATCAATCAGTTGGTCCGTCAGCCTAGAAAGCGCAAGGCCCAGAAGAGCGACGTGCCTGCGTTACAAGGTTGCCCCCAGCGTCGTGGTGTGTGTACGCGCGTGTATACCACTACACCGAAGAAGCCGAACTCTGCGCTGCGCAAAGTTTGTCGCGTGCGACTCACCAACGGTTACGAAGTGTCTTCGTACATCGGCGGCGAAGGCCACAATTTGCAAGAGCACAGCGTGGTATTGATTCGCGGTGGTCGGGTAAAAGATTTACCGGGTGTGCGTTATCACACTGTGCGCGGCAGCTTGGATACTTCCGGCGTTAACAACCGTAAGCAGTCGCGTTCGAAATACGGCACCAAGCGTCCGAAAGCGTAAGTAATATTTTTTTTATCACATCAACCTTGAGTAAGGCTGGGTCCTCGCAATCGCGAGTCGTGCTCGGAGTTACCTGAAGAGAAAGGTGCAGTTATGCCAAGAAGAAGAGTCGTCGCCAAGCGTGAAATACTGCCGGATCCAAAATTCGGTAATGTTAAGCTCGCAAAGTTCATGAACCATGTCATGGTGAGCGGTAAAAAATCCGTCGCCGAGCGCATCATCTACGGCGCGCTGGACATCGTTAATCAGCGGTTGAATAAAGATCCGATCGAAGCATTCGATGCGGCGCTCGATAATATCGCGCCGATGGTCGAAGTAAAATCGCGTCGTGTCGGCGGCGCCACCTATCAAGTTCCCGTTGAAGTGCGCCCTTCGCGTCGCATGGCGCTTGCAATGCGCTGGCTGGTGGATTATTCGCGCGATCGCGGCGAAAAATCGATGGCGCAGCGCCTGGCCGGCGAAATTATGGATGCCGCCGACGGTAAGGGTGCCGCGGTGAAAAAACGTGAAGACGTGCATCGTATGGCCGAAGCCAACAAGGCGTTCTCGCACTATCGCTTCTAAGTTGTGGCGACAGGTTGTTGCGCGGTGTTAGCGCCGCGCTGTTAACCGTTTTACATTGATTACAGTTACGGCGAGCGTTGTGTTGTGCGCTGCCGTCTTAACTAGTCGTTATCTGAGGAATTTATTGTGGCACGTCAAACTCCCCTTTCGCGTTACCGCAATATTGGTATCGTCGCCCACGTTGATGCGGGCAAAACGACGACCACCGAGCGCGTGCTGTTTTACACTGGCTTGAGTCATAAGATCGGTGAAGTGCATGACGGCGCGGCAACGACCGACTGGATGCCACAAGAGCAAGAGCGCGGAATCACGATTACTGCGGCGGCGATCACCACTTTTTGGAGTGGTATGCAGAAGCAGTTCGATCAGCATCGCGTTAATATTATCGACACTCCCGGTCACGTCGATTTCACGATCGAAGTTGAACGCTCGCTGCGCGTGCTGGATGGCGCGGTGGTGGTTCTGTGTGGATCCTCTGGAGTGCAGCCGCAAACTGAAACAGTATGGCGGCAGGCGAACAAATATGGCGTACCGCGCGTGGTGTTCGTCAACAAGATGGATCGCACCGGGGCAAACTTTACCCGCGTGGTCGAGCAGTTGCGCGATCGCTTAAGCGTGAATGCCGTGATCATGCAGGTGATGATTGGCGCCGAGGATGACTTTGGTGGCGTTATCGATCTGCTGAAAATGCGCACTATTGTTTGGAATGAAGCCGATCAGGGAATGACTTTCGAATACCGCGATATTCCCGCCGAGCTGCTAAGCGAGTGCGAAGCGCTGCGCGAGCAGATGGTGGAGGCGGCTGCGGAAGCGAACGATGAGTTAATGAATAAATACCTCGAGGGCGAGGCACTCACCGAAGAGGAAATCAAGTTCGGTATTCGCAAGCGTACTTTGGCGAATGAAATAGTGCCAGTTTTCGGTGGCTCTGCGTTTAAAAACAAAGGCGTGCAAGCGGTGCTCGACGCCGTTATTGAGTATCTGCCGTCGCCGCCGGAAGTGAAGGCGATTCAAGGTACGTTGGAAGATGGCGAGACCGTTGAGAGTCGCGCGGCTGATGACAGTGCGCCGTTTGCAGCATTGGCATTTAAAATTGCGACGGATCCGTTTGTTGGGACGTTGACATTTATTCGGGTTTACTCGGGCACGCTGAAAAGTGGCGATGGCGTTTACAACTCGGTTAAGCAGCGTAAAGAGCGCGTCGGTCGCCTGGTGCAAATGCATGCTAACGAACGCCAGGAGCTTAAGGAAGTATTGGCTGGCGATATCGCCGCCTGTATCGGCCTGAAAGATGTGACCACCGGCGATACTTTGTGTGCGCTGGATAATATTATCGTGCTCGAGCGTATGGAGTTTCCGGATCCGGTTATCTCGGTGGCCGTCGAGCCGAAAACTAAAGCCGACCAGGAAAAAATGGGCGTCGCTTTATCGAAATTGGCGCAGGAGGATCCATCGTTCCGCGTGCATACCGATGAAGAGACTGGCCAGACCATTATTTCTGGTATGGGTGAGTTGCACCTCGACATCATCGTCGATCGGATGCGTCGCGAATTTAGTGTCGACGCGAATATCGGTAAGCCGCAAGTGGCCTATCGCGAGCGCATTCGCAATACCTGCGAAATCGAAGGCAAGTTTGTTCGTCAATCCGGCGGTCGTGGCCAGTACGGCCACTGCTGGATTCGCTTCTCGCCCTCTGAAGACGAGTCGGCGGAAGAGTTGGTATTCGTCAACGAAGTGGTTGGCGGCGTGGTGCCGAAAGAATTTATTCCGGCGATCCAAAAAGGTATTGCTGAGCAAATGAAGAATGGTGTGCTGGCCGGTTACCCGTTGCTCGGTTTGCGCGCTGCAGTATTCGATGGCTCGTATCACGATGTCGACTCTAATGAAATGGCATTCAAAATCGCTGCATCGATGGCGACCAAAGAGTTGGCTAAGAAAGGCGGCGCGGTACTGTTAGAGCCGATTATGAAAGTCGAAGTGGTGACGCCCGAAGACTACATGGGCGACATCGTCGGCGATTTAAATCGTCGGCGTGGTTTGATCCAGGGCATGGAAGATAGCTCGATGGGCAAAGTGGTTACTGCAGAGGTGCCGTTGGCTGAAATGTTTGGTTACGCCACCGATATGCGTTCCGCTACTCAGGGTCGCGCTACGTATACGATGGAGTTTCTGAAGTACGGCGAAGCTCCTAGCAACATCACAGAAGAAATTATTGCCAAGAGCAAAGTTAAATAATTTCAACACTTTCATCTTTGTTAGAGCTTGAGGATATTTCATCGTGGCTAAAGAAAAGTTTGAGCGTTCGAAACTCCATGTCAATGTGGGCACGATTGGCCACGTCGACCATGGTAAAACGACATTGACTGCAGCGCTGACGCGCGTGTGTGCAGAGACCTGGGGCGGCACGGTGCGTGCTTTCGACCAGATCGATAATGCACCGGAAGAGCGCGA
>JAYVWC010000056.1:0-44163 GCA_043786385.1 Spongiibacteraceae bacterium
CAGAGCTTTTCAACTCGATGGATCCGACGCCTTTCCACCATCGCAACCTCGATGCCGACGCGGAAGAGTTCCTCGAAAATTGGGCACTGGAGTTTCCGCAGGACAGCCACTTTCGAATCATTATTCACATCGAACAGATGCCACCAGAGGGCCCCACTCAGCTGATCACAGAGGCGATTCACAATTACTTCGGTTACAAGTCAGTGCGGTCAACACGCAATCTGCGTCTGCTGCTGTTGGAAGGTCGCACCAGCCTGCTGATCGGGCTCGGCTTTCTCGCGCTGTGCTTGCTCGTTGCCGATATCCTTGCCGCCTTCTCGAACAACACCTTTCTTCGACTGCTTAAGGAAAGCCTGCTGATTGCCGGTTGGGTCGCGATGTGGCGCCCAATACAAATTTTTTTATATGGCTGGTGGCCAATTATTCGACGGAGCCGAATCTACAACAATTTGAGCCGCGCCATCGTACACGTAACCCCTGCGCAAGTATCAGGCTGAAATCTCGCATCGCTTACACAACGGATGACTTGTAGCTGAGGCGACGTACGCAATATCTCGATAGCAGTCATACACTGCTAGTTTATTTTAATAAGCCTCAAACGACCGCTAAGTCCGAACTTCCGCCGCTTGTCGCATCCGCCGGTTGAGTCCGCAACACAGAGCTGCCTATCGCAAGAGTGATACGCCGCGTATCGAGTTTCACGGCGCAATGCGGCTGTGCCTTATTGGCGCCCTACGAAATGCAAAATAATCGACAACGCCGCGCTGATTATCAGCATCGATACGATCGGGAAATAAAATCCGCCGCGCTCGCCTTCGATGCTGATATCGCCGGGCAGGCGGCCGAACCAGTGTAGTAGGTTGGGTGCGAAATGCAGCAACAATCCCAGCACTAATAGAACCGCACCGATAACTATCAACAGTTTGCTCATTTTCCGGTACCATTTTATCCCTGTTTATATGGCGCACTATAAATCATTCGCGGCGTTGTGCTTTCCGCTATGGGCGGGCTAATTGGAATGGTGTATCATCTGATGATATGGTGAGGGGGCGGGAATGGATTCCGGCATTGAAACACTGCTCGATCTAAATGGCGTTATTATCGATCAGGACGGCGGATATTGGATAAAAATAGAGGCTTGGCAAGTTGCTGTGACGCCGAGAGTGCCGCATGGCATTCGTTATACGCTGACGCTACATGAGCCCTATGGCAAACGGGTGTTAGGTTACGATAATGCCCATATAGTGAAGTTGCCGAAAAAATTCGCCTATGCGGGGCGCATTGTAACTTGGGATCATCGGCATCGGCATGTATCCGACCGCGGTGTGCCATACGAATTTAAAGATGCCTATCAGCTATTAGCGGATTTTTTTGCCGATGTTGATGCGGTATTGCAAGGGGTAAATAAGAGATGAAAACCATTGTGATAGGGATCATGCCGCAAGAGCAAATTCGCGAGCGAGTATTGGCTATCGCTCGGGGCAAGTATAAGCCCAAGGCGCAGGAGCCAAAAATTTGGTTTACATCAATGAAATCGCTTGCCGAGGTATTAAGCGACGAAAATCGTGCATTGCTTAAAATTATCAAAGAGACTAAGCCTGAATCCATTTCATCGCTGGCACAGTTGACCGGGCGCAAACCCGGAAATCTTTCGCGCACGCTGAAAACGATGTCGCGCTATGGCATCGTGGAAATGAAGCGCGAGAAAAATCATGTTCGCCCCATTGCTACATCAACCGATTTCCGCATTGTTGCAGGATAAGTTACGAGCCGTCATGCCCATATCTAGCCGCGTTGTTTCGCTTGATTCTAAACTCGCCAATCTCGTCTTTTGGCTCGTCGCCGCGATTCTGCTGTTCTGGGGGCTCGGCGACACCGGGATGTGGAATTCGGAGGATCGCTGGATGGAGGTCGCGCGCGAGATGCGGCTCAGCGGTAATTATTTCGAGCCGATGATTAACGGCGTCGTGTATTTCGATAAGCCGCTCGGTAGTTATTGGCTGGTAGTGCTGTTTTCGTTTGTCACCGGCGGCGTCAACGAATGGGCGTTGCGCTTGCCGAGCGCGTTGTGCGGGTTGCTGAGTTTGTGGGCGACGATCGATCTCGGTAAGCGGCTGTGGTCGTTGGAAACCGGTCGCTTGGCAGGCTGGTTGTTGCTGACCAGTTATGGGTTGCTGATGTGGGGCCGCTCCGGTGAAGCCGATATGGAAAATATGGCGGCCAGTATTCTCGCGGTGGCGTGGTACTGGCGCACGCGTTCGGCACCGAATTTTTTTTCGTATTTTGTTTTTTATCTGATTATTTTTATCGGTGCGCAAACCAAAGGTTTAACCGCCGCAGTGGTACCGATGTTGGCACTGGCGTGCGATATATTTCGCACCGGTCGCTGGCGTGCGCATCTTAACGTCACGCATGTATTAGCGGCACTGGCTGGTTCGATCGTCTATGTGTTGCCGTTTTTATTGGCGCAGACGCCAGCGAGCGGCGGCGCCGGTGAAGCAGGACTCATGTTGGTGTTTCGCGAAAACGTGGTGCGCTACTTTGCGCCATTCGATCACGATGCGCCGTTTTATATGTATTTTTTGTGGCTGCCGGTGTTGATGCTGCCGTGGTTGCCATTGCTGGGCGGCGGCATCGCCAGTATTTTTATCAATTATAAATCGCAGAATGCGGTGACGCATTGGCTGATCGCCGCATTCACCGCGATATTTTTATTTTTTCTGCTGTCTGGCTCGCGCCGCATTTATTATATTTTGCCGTTGCTGCCGTATTGCGCGTTGTTGATCGCATTATTTTTACGGCGCGACGATTTGCAGCGGCTGCGCGATATTTTATTACGTATCCAAATAGCATTTTTATTGTTCGTAATCGGCGTGTTGTTGGCGCTACCGGCATTGTTGCCGCGTATGGCCGCGCGGGCGCATCTCGAATTGCCCGCCGATCTGTCATTGCGCAGTGTGTTGGTGATTGGCGCGCTTGCGGCGCTGTATTGGTTGTCGATGACGCGTTCCACCCAAGTGCAACGCGTGTTGTTCGGTACCAATCAGCGCGTCGCAGTGTTATTCGGTGTTGCTGCGTTATTGCTAGGCGGGTTTTTTCTACAGATTCGCGTGTTGCAGGATGGCTATCGCACCGAGTGGCCGTTTGCGCGCGAATTAAAAGCGCTCGCGGAGCCGTTGCCGGTTACGCAAATGGCGTCATTCGGTAATCGCATGGCGGGCGGCTTGTTGTATTACGGCGAATTGCCGCCTGGCATTACCGTATTTCAAACAGCGGCCGAATTGCTGCAATTTGCGCAGACGCCGCCGTATCCGAAATTGATCATCGCGAGCACCGACGATTTCGCGCAGCTACCGTCGGAGTTGGTGCAATTGCCGCCGACGCTCAGCGAGCATCGACAGCCGTGGGAGAAAGCGAGCCGCGATAAATTGCGCGCGTGGTTGCTAGAGAGCGCACCGCAGTAACGCTGGCGAGCGCGGATTAAGCCGCGCTTTCCGGCGCTGTTGTTGCTAATGTCGCTACTGCTGAAATTTCTTGAGCCGTATCGGCAGTCGCGTTAGTGGTGTCGGCTACCAATTGAAAGTTGATCGAACGGCGTTTTAAGTCGATGGCGCTAACGGTAACGGCGACACGCTGCTCCAATTCAAATTGGCGCGTGGCCGAGCTAAGCCGCATATAGACATTATCGAAACTGAATTTCTCGCCGCAATGACGCGTATCGACAAAACCTTCGATGCCGTTATCGAGCAAGCGCACCACGATACCGCTGCTGGTTACGTGCGCAATTTCGCCGTGCAGAATCGTTGGCGGCGACACTGCTGCGCTGTTGTCTTGCGGTGTATTTGAATCATCAGAAGTTGTGGTAACGGTTGTTGAGACGGTCGCTGTGTCAGCCGCCGGTAAATAGCGCTGCTGTAAATACTCACAATTCAACCACTGCTCGGCAAGCCTGCTAGCCTGCCGCGTGCGATCGCCAACATCCTGCAATTGCGCGAGCAACGCATCGCTGCAAGTCGGTAGTGCAGCGTTGCGCAATTTTGCTTTGATAATGCGATGTAAAAAGAAATCGTTGAATTTGCGAATCGGCGATGTGATCGTCGTGTACTGCGCGAAACCCAAACCGAAATGTGGCGCCGCGCGATCGCTGAATTGGCTGCGTGTTAGCGAGCGCATCAGAATCGCGCGCAGTGGCAATGCGAATTCGTTATTCGCGAGTGTATTCTGTAGCGCGATATACGGTGCTAATTGATCGACTTCGTTGGTTGGCAATTGCGGCAGTTCTGCGGCCAGTAGTTGCGCAACGATGTCGCGGCGCTCGCTGCGAAAGCCATCGTGTCGAATAAACAGTGCTCGCTCGCTCGCTAGAAAATCTGCAGCGCAACGATTGGTCGCGACCATGCATTGTTCTACCAATTGTTGCGCGCTATTTTTTTCATCGCGCTGATACGCAGCGACTTTGCCATTGGCATCGAGCACTAGCCGATACTCGGCACGCTCTGGCATCACGATATGCGCGCGCTGCCGTTGCGCGCGCAATGCGTCGGCGATTTCGTGCAGCGCACGCACCGATGCAGCCCAGATTGTTTCGTCGGTAGAATTATCGGCGGCGAGAAATTCAGCGACGCCATCGTAGCTAAGGCGCGCGCAGCTGCGAATGCGTGCTTCGCAAAATTGATACGTCGCGATATTGCCGTCGCGATCGATATCGATTGTGCACACCAATGCCAAACGTTCCACATCGGCTTGCAATGCGCAGCGCTCGTTGGCCAATTGCGTGGGCAGCATCGGAATCGTCAGGCCCGGCAAATAAATCGAGGTGGCGCGCGCTGCGATCTCTTGCTCCAATTTCGAGCCGGGTTTAATCCATGCGCTCGGATCGGCGATCGCCACTGACAGCTGCCAGCCATCGGCGCTGGGCTGCGCGTACAACGCGTCGTCCATATCCAAAGTTTCGAGGCCGTCGATGGTGACGAATGGCAGCGCAGTTAAATCGCGACGTGCCTGCCAATCGGGTTCGACCAGATCGTCTGCCGCGAGCGGCAGCGCATCGGTGGGCAATTGAAAGCGCGCCAATGCATAGCGCGCTTCGACGCCGGATTGCGCGGCATTGCCGATCACGCGTTCGATGCGCGCCTGCGCTTTGCCGTCGGTCAATGGATGGCGGGCGATGCGTGCGCACACATAATCGCCGTGCTGCGCACTGCCGCGCATTTTCGGCGGCACGAATAACCAACGGTTGAAGCGCGGTAAATCCGGTTCGACAAAATGCGCGTTGTCGCGCACTACGTAGTGGCCGGTCAGTTGCACCAGCGTCGAGCTGAGCAATTTTTCGATGGTCGCGCTGGCTTTGCCTTCGGGGTTGGCGACCACCTCGATTTCGACGCGATCGTCGGGCAGCACGCGCAACATTTGTTCGGGCGGCAAATAAATTTCGCGGCCGTCGTCCAATACCACAAAGCCGTAGCGCCCCTGCGAGGCTTTTACAATGCCGGTATTGCTGGCTTTTTGCCTTTCAACGGTTTGTTTGTGCTGCTCAATGGTTTGTTTCAGCTGTCGTAGTTGCGACAGTGCATCGGTGTTTAGCATGAGGGAAAATAGCATTAGCAGAGAAGCGGGGCGATTAGCGTAACGGAAAACGGCACGCTTTGGCAGCAGAATTTGCAATCTCGCTGCTGAAATAAAATAATCGTCTTATCTTGCTAAAAAACCTCGCTAAAACAAACTATCGCGCCGGTTGACAAATATCCGTCGTCATCCGAATATCGACTCATTCGACCTTACCGGGACGCTATCGTTGCTAGTATCGGTTTTGCAGCGTCGTTATCTCTTTCCAACTCCATCCACTCAACGTGTTGTGCGGCTTACGGTCGCGCGGGGGTATTGCCATGGGTAGTGATCCAGTAGAACGCGAAAAAATTTACGTGCTCGATACCAATGTGTTGCTGCACGATCCGCTCGCGTTGAACGCATTCGCCGAGCATCGCGTGGTGGTGCCGATGACGGTGTTGGAAGAACTCGATACGATCAAGGATCGCCGCGATAAAGATGTCAGCCGCGAGGCGCGCATTGCGATTCACGCGATCGATGCGATTCTCGCCAATGCATCGCCGAAACAAATTCAGGATGGCGTCGAAATTCCCGGCAGCGGTGCCGGCAATCGCCGCAATGGTCGCTTGGCGATATATGCCGATCAACTGCTGCACCTCGATCATAAAGCGCCGTATCTCGACGGCTCGCCGCAGCAGGCTAACGACAATCGCATCATTAATGTCGCACTGCATTTGCAGGCCACCAATATCGGCGCGTACGTGTGTTTGGTGACTAAAGATATCAACATGCGGCTGAAGGCCAAAGGCTCGGGGCTCGAAAATGTCGAGGACTATCGCAAGGATCGCGTGCTCGACGATATCGATTTGATGGCGAAAGGTTACGAAAAATTCGAGGGCGAATTCTGGGCGCGCGTAGATAAAGTAAAAACTTTTCGGCGCGGTAACGATACCGTGCATTTGGTTGCGCGCAGCGTGTTGCCCGCTGCGCATCCGAATATGTTTATCGTCGATGACGGCGATTTTGTTGGCTACGTCGAGCGACTCGACGACGAGTTGGTCGAGCTGGTCGATTTGCATCGCGAGCGACTGCTTGCACAGCGCCTGTGGGGTATAACGCCGCGCAATTTGGAGCAGGCGATGGCGTTCTTTCTGATTCAGCGCCACGATGTCGATATGACTGTGCTAACGGGCCCAGCTGGTTCCGGCAAGACGTTGATCGCGCTCGCGTACGGACTGCACGCGATCATCGAAGAGAAGCGTTACGACAAATTAATCGTCGCGCGCTCGACGCCACCGATCGCCGAAGATATTGGCTTTTTACCCGGCACCGAGGAAGAAAAAATGGCGCCGTGGCTGGCGGCGTTCGAGGATAATCTCGAAGTGCTGCACGGCGGCGACGATTCGCCGATGAGCAGCATCGAGTACGTTAAACAGCGCGCGAATATTCAATTCAAATCGCTGAATTTTATGCGCGGTCGTTCATTTAATAACGCCTATATCGTTATCGATGAGGCGCAGGGTTTAACGCAATTTCAGTTGAAATCGATTATTACGCGGGTCGGTGCCAATTCAAAAATCGTCGTGCTCGGCAATCTCGCGCAGATCGATAACAAATATATTTCGCCGCTGACCTCGGGGCTCACCTATCTGGTCGAGAAGAGCAAGGCATTCGAGCACGCCGGCATCATGCATATCAATGGTATCGAGCGCAGTCGCTTGGCGGCGTTTGCCGAGGAGAATCTCTGAGTAATATCTTGGGCCGTGCCGGTTTCGATGAGCTGCTTTTTTGACAGCGCAGCGCTGACTCGGAGTGGCGCCAGACTATTCAGCAATTTTTGCTGCCGGCGATAGTGCGGATGTAATTAAGCCAGTAACACGATACCGATCTGCAACACGGCGGCAGCTAACGCGCCTGCCAACACATCATCAAACATGATGCCGAAGCCGCCGTGAATATTGCGATCGCACCACGAAATCGGCCATGGTTTCCAAATATCAAATAAGCGAAATAACCCAAAGCCTGCCGCGATCAAAAACCATTGCAGTGAGATGGGGCCTTGTAGCGACATAAGCCCTTGTAGCGACATAAGGCTGTGTAGTGATAATGCTTGCGTAGGCAGCCACGCGAGTGCAATCCATAAACCGATAAATTCATCCCAGACGATGGCGCTGTGATCGTGCGTGCGTAAATCGCGCGCGGTTTTTCCGCATACGTACACGCCGATTAAAAATCCCGCCGCGATCACCGCCCAATAATATAGCGGCGCGAGTTGTTGCAGCGGCCACCACGGTAGCAGTGCCGCCAGACTGCCGAAGGTGCCTGGCGCGCGCGGCGCGAGTCCGCTGCCGAAACCGGCGGCGAGCAAATGAATCGGATTGCGTGGATTCGGTTTGGCCATCGTCGTGCTTCGAGTCTGCGTTATAAAAATGTGATTGTGCTAAAAGTGCGTATAGCCGGCGCGCGCTACCGGCACCGGGTCGCCGTTGATATCGCGCACGTTTAATTTGCTCTGACTTGCATCGCGTCGATCGAGGATCTGGCCAACTTGAGTGACTGTGATTGCATATTGCGCCGCGAGCGCGCGAATTTTTTCTGCCTGTGCGGGCGCGGCGGTAAAACATAATTCGTAATCGTCGCCGCCGCAGAGCGCGTACTGTTGTGCATGCGGCAGATTAATCAGCGCGGCGGATAACGGCAGCGCGGTTAAGCGCAGTTCGGCATCGACGCCGCTGCGTTCGAGAATGTGGCCGAGATCGGCGGCCAGGCCATCGGAAATATCGATCGCGCTGCTGGCGATGCCGCGCAATGCTTGCGCAAATGCGAGGCGCGGCGTCGGTTGGTGGTAGCGTTCAAGCAAGTAGCGTTGCGGCGCGGTTAAGCGTTCGTGCGGCATATCTAAAATATCGAGCGCCGCGCGTGCATCGCCGAGTGTGCCGGTGACAAAAATATTATCGCCAGCGCGCGCACCGCTGCGCAGCAGCGCCTGCCCGTGCGGCAGCGTGCCGATAATTTGCAGCGTGATGACGAGCTGCGCGCCGCGCGTGGTATCGCCACCGATTAATGCAAGATCGAATTCATCGGCGACCTCGGCTAAGCCGCGACTAAATTCGGCGAGCCAGTGTTGATCGATTTCGGATAATGTCAGCGCCAGCGTAAATGCCAACGGCTGCGCGCCCATCGCGGCGAGATCGCTTAAATTTACACGCAGCGCTTTGTGCGCAATTAAACGCGCGTCACCCGCTGCGGGAAAATGCACGCCAGCCACCAACGTGTCGACGGAGATGGCGAGTTGCTGACCGGCGGGTGGATTTAATAATGCGGCGTCGTCGCCGATGCCGAGTGCGATGGCGTTAGGATGTTTTACGCTGCGACCGATGTGTGAAAAATATTTTTCGATTAGTTGGAATTCGCCGAGCGGCATAGCGGCTACCTGCGCTCCGCTGCAATTTCTACCGCGCGCAATTGCTTGGCGACATTATCTAGCACGCCGTTGATATATTTATGGCTTTCCGCGGCGCCGAATTTTTTTGCGAGCGACACCGATTCGTTGATCGCAACTTTAAACGGCACGTCGATGCGGTGCGCTAGTTCGTAAGTGCCCATCCGCAATAGCGATAATTCAATCGGCGTTAAATCTTTGAGTGGGCGATCGAGAAACGGGGCGAAAATTTGTTCCAATTCGCCGAGATGGGCGGGAACCTGGTGCAGCAGATCCTGAAAATATTCGAGATCGACTTGGCTAAAATCGTATTCGCCACGAAATTGATTTTCGATATCGCGCAAAGCGTTGCGACTGATCTGCCATTGATACAGCGCCTGCATCGCATAATGGCGCGCTTTGCGACGCAGAGCAGCATTGAATCCGGTGACCGATTTGCCATTAGAAGATTGCGCCACAGTGTCTCTCTCTCGATAAATAAAAGAACGCGGAGACCGTGTCGGTTCCGTTGCTTGCTTTCTTCTCCCTGCGGGAGAGGAATTAAAATTACAAATTACCGAGCAAGCTAACCATTTCCAACGCCGAGGTTGCCGCTTCGGCGCCTTTGTTACCGGCCTTGGTGCCGGCGCGCTCGATCGCTTGCTCGATCGTGTCGACAGTCAGCACGCCGAACGCGATCGGGATACCGAATTGCAGCATCACTTGCGCGAGACCTTTGGTGCATTCGCCGGCGACGTATTCGAAATGCGGCGTACCGCCGCGAATCACCGCGCCCAACGCAATGATCGCGTCGAATTGTTTTTTCTCGGCGAGCTTCTGGCAGATCAGCGGAATTTCAAACGCGCCGGGTGCGCGCACGATGGTGATTTGATCTTCGGCGACGCCGTGGCGACGCAGCGTATCGACCGCAGCGCTGACCAGGCTTTCCACCACAAAGCTGTTCCAGCGACCCACGACAATTGCGAAGCGGCCGTGGCCGGCGTTGAAATGACCTTCGATGGTTTTAATCGCACTCATAATTTTTCCTTTATGGATCGTCGAAACTAAAAACACAATTTGTTAAGTGTAAATTTCGCTAACTATAAATAATCTGTTCGGCCGGTCGCGCTGGTACTGTCGATCAAAGAGCACCACCGCTCGATGGCCGCCGCTCAAGTCGGATCGATATAGTCGACCACGCTGAGATCGAAGCCGGAAATGGCATTGTACTTCACCGGCGTGCCCATCACCCGAAATTTGCGCACGCCCAAATCGCGCAGAATCTGCGAGCCGAGGCCGATCGTTAGCACCGTGCTGCGGCCGCCGATCGCGGCTGGTGCTGGCGACGCGCGCAATCCCATCGCGATATCGACGCTGGCGAGCAGATCGTCGACCGCTTCGTTACCCGACAGTAATACCAGCACGCCCCCTTCGGCGGCGATGCGTGCGAGGCAGCGCTGCGAATTCCAACCGATTTGGCCTTGCGGCCGCGTGCCGATTAAATCGCGCAGCGTGCTGGCAAATTGCACGCGTACCAGCGGCGCTGGAATCGTAGCCAAATCGCCTTTGACGATGGCGAGATGAATATCGCCGCGATACAAATCGCGATACGTGCATAGCGTGAAATCGCCGTGATCGGTGGTGATCGGGCCTTCGCTAATTTTTTCGATACTGCTTTCGTTGAGCACGCGGTAGTGAATCAAATCGGCGATGGTGCCGATTTTCAAATCGTGCTGCTGCGCGAATTTTTCCAAATCGGGACGGCGCGCCATGCTGCCGTCGTCGTTCATGATTTCGCAGATCACGCCGGAGCCATCGAAGCCCGCCAGCCGCGCTAAATCGCACGCCGCTTCGGTGTGACCAGCGCGCACCAATACGCCGCCGGGCTCCGCCATCAACGGAAAGATATGACCGGGCTGCACGATGTCGTTGGCGCGCGCATTGCGGCCCGCTGCAGCGCGCACCGTCAATGCGCGATCGGCGGCGGAAATGCCGGTGGACACACCCTGCGCGGCTTCGATCGAAACGGTGAATTTGGTGCCGAAACCGGAGGCGTTGCGTTGCACCATCAACGGCAGATTTAAGCGCTCGCAACGCTCGCGCGTCATCGGCATGCAAATTAATCCGCGGCCGAAGCGCGCCATAAAATTGATATGCTCGGCGCTGACGCACTCGGCGGCCATCACGATATCGCCTTCGTTTTCGCGATCTTCGTCGTCCATCAGAATCACCATCTTGCCGAGGCGAATATCCTGAATGATTTCTTCGATCGTATTGAGCGCCATATTCGTTAACCTATTCCTGTGCTGGCTTATGCTTGTCGCAGCTTATGTTTGCGGGCCGAAGCCGTGTTCGGCGAGAAATGCCGCCGTCATACCGCTGCCGGTTGCAGCTTGATTGCTCGATGCGTTGCCCGCTTCGTTACCTAGCAATTTGTCGCCGAATAATTTGTCGCTTAATAATAAGCGTTCCAAATAACGCGCGATCACATCGACTTCCAAATTGACGCGGGTGCCACTGCGATACGCGCCGATCACCGTGACCTGCGCGGTGTGCGGAATAATATTTAATTCAAAATCGCTGCCGTTGACCGCATTGACGGTCAAGCTGGTGCCGTCGACGCAAATCGAGCCTTTGTGCGCGATATATTTGGCGAGTTCGTTCGGCGCGCGTACGGTGAAGCGAATCGAGCGCGCATCGTCGCTGCGCTTAATCACTTCGCCGATGCCATCGACATGGCCGCTGACGATATGACCGCCGAGCCGCGATTGCGCCATTAACGCTTTTTCTAAATTGACTGCGCTACCGATACGCCATTCGCCAATAGTAGTAAACGCCAGCGTTTCGCGCGACACATCGGCCCAGTAACCGTCGCCGGTCAATTCGACCACCGTCAGACATACGCCGTTGGTGGCGATACTGTCGCCGATCGCAACATCGCGCAAATCCAATTTATCGGTGGCGATGCGCAGCCGCAGATCGCCGTTGCGCGGCTGCATGGCGGCGACGTGACCGAGCGCTTCGATAATGCCGGTAAACATATTAATTATCCTCGGCGGCGAGTGGCGCAGTGAATTGCGATGAATTATTTTGCAATGGGCTGGCATCGATACGCCAATCGACGCCGACCGCGCGCATCTCGTGAATTTTTAAACGTTGTTGCTCGCGCATTTTTTCGAGTGGCAATTCGAGCAGTGGGCGGCCGCGATTGCCGAGTAAAGTCGGCGCCATATAAATTGTCAACCAATCGACATAACCGGCGCGCCAAAATGCGCCTGCCAAGGTTGCGCCGGCTTCGACTAACACTTCGTTGCACTGTTGTTCGTTGAGCCATTGCATCAGCGCGTTTAAATCGACGCGACCATTTTGTGCGGGCAAACGTAAAATTTGCGCACCGGCTTCGACAATCGGTTCCCAGCGTTTTTGTTCGTCATTAATTGTTGCGATCACCAAGCGACCGGGTTGCGCAAACAAGCGCGCTGGCGGATGCAAACGCAGTTGCGAATCTAGCACTACGCGCAGCGGTTGGCGTGCGGCGATTTCATCGACATCGAACAAATGCGCATCGGGCAAATTCAATTCGCTGGCGCGCACACTCAGCGCGGCGTTGTCGTGCAATACCGTTTCGACACCGCTGATGATCGCACAGCTGCGCGCGCGCAAGCGTTGCACGTCGGAGCGCGCGGCGGGGCCGGTGAGCCATTGGCTTTCGCCGGATGCCATCGCGGTGCGGCCATCCAAACTCATCGCTAATTTAACGCGCACCCACGGTCGTTGACGTTGCATGCGCGAGACAAAACCAATATTTAATTCGCGCACTTCGTCGGCGAGTAAACCGACTTCAGTATTGATGCCAGCGTTGCGCAAAAATTCGAGCCCACTGCCGGCGACTTGCGGATTCGGATCGGGCATCGCGGCGACAACGCGACTGATGCCAGCCGCAACCAATGCTTCGCAGCACGGCGGTGTTTTGCCGTGATGACTGCACGGCTCCAGCGTTACGTACGCGGTGGCGCCGCGCGCGTTGCCAAAATATTTTTGCGCATCGTGCAGCGCATTGATTTCGGCATGTGGCTCACCGGCGCGTAAATGCCAGCCGCGGCCGATGATCGCGCCGTCGCGCACTAATACGCAGCCGACGCGCGGATTTGGCGTCGTCGTATACAAGCCGCGCCGCGCGAGTTGCAGCGCTTCCGACATATATTGGCGATCGACTATTTCATTCATCGCGTTCATTCATCGCGAATTAGTTTTCGCTGGGGGTGGGTTCTTGGGCAAGCTTGTCGATTTCGGCGCGGAATTCGTTTAAATCCTGGAAGCTGCGATACACCGATGCAAACCGCACGTAGGCGACGTGATCGAGCCGCTTCAATGCTTCCATCACCATTTCACCGATCACGCGCGAATCGAGTTCGCGTTCGCCGGTCGACTGCAATTGATGTTTGATTTGCGATAGCACCGTTTCGACGCGCTCGACGCTCACCGGACGTTTCTGTACCGCGCGCAAAATACCGTTGCGCAATTTTTCTTCGTCGAACGGTTCGCGCGAGCCATTGGTTTTAATCACGCGTGGCATTAAAAGTTCGGCGCTTTCAAAGGTCGTGAAACGCTCGGCGCACGATAGGCATTCGCGTCGACGCCGCACTTGGCCGCCTTCGGCAACCAGGCGCGAATCGATTACTTTGGTATCGTCGAAACCGCAAAACGGACAGCGCATGGTGTGGTATCCGGGTAAAAAATGTAGGGGCAGGCCCCTGTGCCTGCCCAGTGTCTCGCCTAGGGCAGGCACGGAGGCCTGCCCCTACGGGCGCGCGATCAGGTGCTATGCATAAACGGGAAAGCGCGCGCAAATCGCCAGCGCTTTTTGTTTCACGCTTGCAATCGCCGCTTCGCTGCTGCCGTTTTCAAGACCGTCGAGCACATCGCACACCCAATTCGCCAATTGTTTGCATTCGTCTTCTTTGAAGCCGCGGGTGGTCACCGCCGGTGTGCCGATGCGCAAACCCGAGGTGACGAACGGCGAGCGCGGATCATTCGGCACCGAATTTTTGTTGACGGTGATGTTGGCATTACCGAGCGCGGCATCGGCGTCTTTGCCGGTGTATTCCTTGCCGATCAAATCGATCAACATCAAATGATTGTCGGTGCCGCCGGAAACCACTTTATAACCGCGTTCGAGCAACACGCTGGCCATCGCGCGCGCATTTAACACGACTTGCTTTTGATAAGTTTTAAATTCGGGCGCCAGCGCTTCTTTGAACGCAACCGCTTTCGCAGCGATCACATGCATCAGCGGGCCACCTTGAATGCCGGGGAACACCGCTGAGTTTAATTTTTTGTAAAACTCTTCGGATTGGCCTTTGCTCAAAATGATGCCACCGCGCGGGCCGCGCAGTGTTTTGTGCGTGGTGCTGGTGACGACGTGCGCGTGCGGCAGCGGGCTTGGATATTCGCCCGCGGCGACTAAACCAGCAACGTGCGCCATATCGACCCACAGAAACGCGCCGACTTTATCGGCGATCGCGCGCATGCGCGCCCAATCTTTGTAGCGCGAATACGCCGAGAAACCACCGATGATCATTTTCGGTTTAGTTTCGAGCGCGATGCGCTCCATCTCTTCGTAATTGATTACACCGGTGTCGGCATCGAGGCCGTACGGCACAATTTTGTAATGACGGCCCGAGAAATTGATCGGATTGCCGTGCGTCAGGTGGCCGCCCTGCGCGAGATTCATGCCCATCACGGTATCGCCGGGGCTGACTAGCGCGAGAAAGATCGCCGCGTTGGCCTGCGCGCCGGAGTGCGGTTGCACGTTAGCGTAATCGCAATCGAATAATTGTTTAACGCGATCGATCGCCAATTGCTCTGCGACATCGACGTACTCGCAGCCGCCGTAGTAGCGCTTGCCCGGGTAACCTTCGGCGTATTTGTTGGTCAGCACGGTGCCTTGCGCCTGCAATACGCGCGGACTGGCGTAATTCTCGGAGGCGATTAACTCGATGTGCTCTTCCTGGCGAACGACCTCGTTCTGGATAGAGCCCCATAACGCGTCGTCAAAGCCGGCGATGGTCATGTCTTTACTAAACATCGGAAATTCCCCCAAGTGGGTTAAATAAACAAATAGGTCGAGTGCGCAAAGTGAACAAATGAACTGGCGAGGCCAACTGGTCATAAGCCGACCGCAGCCGCGGAAAAGGGCGCAATTGTAACGTATCTACCCCATGCGGCATACCCGATCTACGGTAAAGGGATATCGGTAAATAGCCGGATCACCTGTGCGAGATATGCGTTCGTCGATTGCTTCGAGGGTGCGGATTCGGTAACGTGCCCACACTTTAGACGAGGTACTGCTTTTTTCTTTTGAGGTACGATTCGGCATGGCCCAATACGTTTACACAATGAATCGAGTGAGCAAAATCGTGCCGCCCAAGCGCGAAATTCTCACCGATATTTCGCTGTCGTTTTTCCCCGGCGCCAAGATCGGCGTGCTTGGCCTCAATGGGTCGGGTAAATCGACGCTGCTGCGCATTATGGCCGGCCTCGATACCGAAATTAACGGCGAGGCGCGCCCGCAGCCCGGGTTAAAAATTGGCTATCTGTCGCAGGAGCCGCCGCTCGATTCGAGCAAAGACGTGCGCGGCAATGTCGAGGTTGGCGTTAAGGAAGCGAAAGACGCGCTCGCGGGTCTTGAAAAAGTGTACGCGGCGTACGCCGAAGCCGATGCCGATTTCGATGCGCTGGCCAAAGAGCAGGCGCGGCTCGAAGACATTGTGCAAGCGTTAGATGCGCACAATCTCGATCACAAACTGGAGGTTGCCGCCGATGCATTGCGGTTGCCGCCGTGGGATGCCGACGTCACCAAAATTTCTGGCGGCGAGCGGCGTCGCGTCGCGCTGTGCCAATTGCTGCTGTCGAACCCCGATATGTTATTGCTCGATGAGCCGACCAACCATTTGGATGCCGAAAGCGTTGCGTGGCTCGAACATTTTCTGTGCGAATTCCCCGGCACTGTCGTCGCGATCACCCACGACCGCTACTTTCTCGATAACGCCGCCGGTTGGATTTTGGAGCTCGATCGCGGTCGCGGCATTCCGTTCGAAGGTAATTATTCGGCGTGGTTGGAAGGTCGTCAGCAGCGTCTCGAAATAGAACAGAAGCAGGAAGTCGCGCGCCAAAAAACCGTGAAGTCGGAATTGGAATGGGTGCGCCAAAACGCCAAGGGCCGGCAGGCGAAAAGCAAGGCGCGCTTGCAGCGCTTCGAAGAAATGCAATCGCAGGAATTTCAAGCGCGCAACGAAACCAATGAAATTTATATTCCGCCCGGCCCACGACTCGGCGATGTGGTGGTCGAAATTAATAATATTTCGAAATCGTACGGCGATCACGTGCTGTTTGAAAATCTCAGTTTCACGGTGCCGCAGGGCGCGATCGTCGGCATCGTCGGCGGCAATGGTGCGGGTAAATCGACGCTGTTCCGAATGATCGCGGGTCGCGAGCAACCCGATAGCGGCAGCATTCGCATTGGCGATACCGTGCAGCTCGCGTACGTCGAGCAGACCCGCGAAAAACTCGACAACAATAAAACCGTTTGGGAAGCGGTCGCCGATGGTCACGACATTATCAAGATCGGCAATTACGAAGTGCCGTCGCGCGCGTATATCGGTCGCTTCAATTTCAAAGGTGGCGATCAACAAAAGCGTGTTGGCGATTTATCCGGCGGCGAGCGCGGTCGTTTGCAATTGGCGTGTACCTTGAGGGAGGGCGGCAATCTGCTGCTGCTCGATGAACCCTCCAACGACCTCGATGTTGAAACGCTGCGCGCCTTAGAAGAAGCGTTATTGGCATTTCCCGGTTGCGCGATGGTGATTTCACACGATCGCTGGTTTCTCGATCGCGTCGCGACGCATATCCTGGCCTACGAAGGTGATTCGAAAGTGGTATTTTTTGAAGGTAACTTCAGCGAATATCACGCTGACTTCATTAAGCGTTTTGGCGAGCACGCGACACCGCAGCGGATGAAGTACAAACGCCTGAAATAGGCCTGAGTAGTTCTGAAATAGTGCGAGTGCAGCGCGTGTTGGTCTACAATCAGTTACCTCCCAAGATAGGTGTTGCGCCATGACCGATCGAGAGCAAGACGACCGTCGCCACTTCAGCCGTATTCTGTTCGATGCCTGGGTTGAGTTGCGACAGGGTGAAAAACACTGGCATGCCGCGGTGGTCGATTTATCGCTGCGCGGCTTGTTGGTCGAGGAGCCGCAGGATTGGCAAATCGAGGTCGATCGCCCGGTGAGCGCCGCGATCATGTTGGGTAGTCAAGCGAGCATTCAAATGACGGTGCGCTGGCGCCACGCCGACCGGGGTCAGGTTGGCTTTGAATGCGAATATATCGATCTCGATAGCATCAGCAACTTGCGGCGCTTGGTCGAATTAAATTTGGGCGATTCAGTGTTGTTGGAGCGCCAGCTGGGTTCGCTGGGCTCGCTGTAGTTATTTATAACGGATAGTGTTTCGGATATGGCAATCGCGCGACGCCTGAATCGACTGCGGCTTTCGCCACCGCCGCCGCGACGATGCCGAGCAGGCGCACATCCATCGGTTTCGGAATGATGTATTGACGGCCGAATTCCAAATGCGCAACGTTGTAAGCCTGCATCACTTCCTTCGGCACCGGCAATTTTGCTAAATCGCGGATCGCATGCACCGCGGCGATTTTCATCGCTTCGTTGATGCGCCGTGCGCGCACATCGAGCGCGCCGCGGAAAATAAACGGGAAGCCCAGTACGTTGTTGACTTGGTTCGGATAATCGCTGCGACCGGTGGCGATAATTAAATCGTCGCGCGTCGCCACGGCGAGTTCCTGTTTGATTTCCGGATCCGGATTCGAGCAAGCGAATACGATCGGATTTGGCGCCATCGATTTCAGCATCTCGGCGCTCATCAAGTTGGCGCCGCTCAAACCGACAAATACATCGGCGCCGTGCAGCGCATCGGCTAACGTGCGCGCCGGTGTATCGTTCAAAAATTCTTCTTTGAATTCGTTCAGGCCTTCGCGGCCTGGGTAGATCACGCCGCGGCGATCGACCATGAATAAATTTTTCTTTTGCGCGCCGAGGCTGACCAACAGGCGCATGCACGCGATCGCCGCAGCGCCGGCACCGAGGCAGACGATTTTGGCATCGGCCAGCGTTTTGCCTTGAATTTCGAGCGCATTCAGCATGCCGGCCGCAGTGACGATGGCGGTGCCGTGTTGATCGTCGTGAAATACCGGAATGTCGCATTGCTCGATCAACACGCGCTCGATTTCAAAACACTCGGGCGCTTTGATGTCTTCGAGATTGATGCCGCCAAAGGTGTCGGCGATGCGCCGCACGGTGTCGATAAATGCATTGGTGTCTTCGGCATCGACTTCGATATCGATCGAATCGATATTCGCGAAACGTTTGAACAGTAGCGCCTTGCCTTCCATCACCGGCTTGCTGGCAAGCGGCCCGAGATCGCCGAGACCGAGAATTGCGCTGCCGTTGGAGATCACCGCAACCAAATTGCCTTTGCCGGTGTAGCGGTAGGCATTGTCGCGATCGCGCGCGATTTCGCGAACCGGCTCGGCGACCCCTGGGCTGTACGCCAGCGCCAGATCGGCGGCGGTTTCGGCAGGCTTGGTCAGTTGCACGCAAATTTTGCCGGGCTGCGGGAACTCGTGATAATCCAGTGCCGCTTGCTTGGGGTCGGTCGTCATAGTTTGCTACCGCTGTACGTTGTGCAAAGTTACGTTGTGCAAAATTTTATTGCGCGAATAGAATAAAGCGCCACAGGATATAAAAAAGACCGCTGCGCAACAAGTAAAGAATCTTTACCGTTGTCGGAGTAAACGAAAACGCCCGAGCAGTGCGGGCGTTTGGGTGCAGAGCAAAACAGCGGTAGTAGCGCTAAGGGTAGTAGCGTTAGATGGTTAAGCGGGTTTAGCGCCGCGTGCGCCAAAGCGCTTACGGAATTTATCGACGCGACCGCCAGCATCGACCACTTTTTGCTTGCCGGTATAAAACGGGTGGCACTGCGAGCATACGTCGATATGCAAGTCTTTAGTCAGTGTGGAGCGCGTTTGGAAGCTCGATCCGCAGCTGCAAGTGGCGGTGATTTCCGAGTAGTTCGGATGAATTTCAGATTTCATGACAGTTTCCTAATTTCGTTGGGGGGCCGCCACTCGAGCGAAGGCCGAGTACCGCACCGCACTGTTTCGTTGCGGGGAATGGCCGACAACTAAAAACAGGGCAGGCATGTTACCAAAATTTAGCCAGGAAGCAACTCATTCCATTTGTCCGCCCAAGATCAATGGGCGTCATACTTTCCAGCTCGCGGCCTCTGTTAAACTGCCGCGCTTTCTCTTAATGCGGCCTGATCGGCCTTAATCAATCATGCCGACGAAAACTTAGTGACGGTCATTCTTCGCATCGCGGTGCCGAGCCCGCTGCGCCAGCTGTTCGACTATCTGCCGCCAGACGCGTGGCCGACGGGTGCGTCATTGCGCCCCGGGGTGCGCGTGCGGGTGCCATTTGGGCGCCGACAACTGATCGGTATTTTGGTCGAGGTGGTACCGCACAGCGCAATTCCCGCCGCGCAATTGAAGCCGGCGCTCGAAATATTGGATAGCGAGCCAGCGCTGTCGAGAGCGCTGCTCGCATTGTTGGGTTGGACCAGCGATTACTATCACCACGGCTTGGGCGAATGTTTGTTGCAAGCGCTGCCGACTGCGTTGCGCCAGGGCGAATCATTAACGGCAAGCGAGCAACGCTGGCGCTTGACCGTCGCTGGCCTCGGATTGCCCGATGGCGCGTTGCGGCGTGCACGCCAGCAGTCGCTAGCGCACTCGGTGTTGCTGCGCGAAGGTTCGCTCGGCGCCGCCGATTTGGTTCGCTGCGAAGTGCAGCGCGCGCATTTGCATGCGTTGCAGCGGAAGGGTTTGGTCGAACGCTTTACTACTACTGCAGCTACTACGGCGATAGCCGCCAATGCCGCCGCGCCCGCCGCTGTCGAGGCGGCATTGCAACCATCGGCCGAGCAAGCGCTGGCGATTCGTGCGGTCAGCGAGGGCCTCGGCAGTTTTGCGTGTTTTTTATTGGACGGCGTCACCGGCAGCGGCAAAACCGAAGTGTATTTGCAGCTGCTCGCCGAGGTAATCGCGCGCGGCGAGCAGGCATTGGTGTTGATTCCTGAAATTGGCCTGAGCCCGCAAACCAGCGCGCGCTTTCAGCGCCGCTTGGCGTCACCGATCGCTGTGCTGCACTCGGGTCTCAGCGATGCCGAGCGGCTTGCCGCGTGGCGATTGGCGCGCAGCGGGCAGGCCGGTGTGGTGTTGGGGACACGCTCGGCGGTATTCGCTGAGTTTCATAAACTCGGTTTGATCATCGTCGACGAAGAGCACGACGGTTCGTACAAACAGCAGGATGGCTTTCGCTATTCGGCGCGCGATGTCGCGATAAAGCGTGCGGCGGATAACGGCATTCCGATTGTGCTCGGCTCCGCGACGCCGAGCTTGGAGAGCCTGCACAACGCGCTGAGTGGACGTTATCGGCATTTGAGGCTCACCGAGCGCGCCGGTGCGGCGACGTTGCCACAGATCGAGATCATCGATATTCGCCATGCGCCGATGCGCGATGGCTTGGCGCCTGCCGCGATCGCGGCGATCGAAAGTGCGTTGCAGCGCGGCGATCAGGCGCTGGTATTTTTAAATCGCCGCGGTTTTGCGCCAGCGCTGCTATGCCACGACTGCGGTTGGATCGGTCAATGTGCGCGCTGCGACGCTCGGCTAACCGTGCATTTGGCCGAGCGACGGTTGGTCTGTCATCACTGCACCTACGCCGAGCCGCTGCCGAGCCGCTGCCCGCATTGCAAAAGCGCGCGACTCGAATCGCGCGGCCCCGGTACCGAACGGCTGGAGCAAGTGTTGACGGCCCTGTTCCCGAGCTTCCCGGTGATTCGCATCGATCGCGATACGACACAGCGCAAGCACGCGATGCGCGATAAAGTGGCCGAAATTCGCGCGGGGCAGCCGAGCATTTTGGTGGGCACGCAAATGCTGGCGAAAGGTCATCATTTTCCGGATGTGACGCTGGTGGTGATGGTCGATATGGACGGCGGTCTATTCAGCGCCGATCTGCGCGGCCCCGAGCGCATGGCGCAGGTGTTGACGCAGGTGGCGGGGCGCGCCGGGCGTGCGCAGAAAAGTGGGCGCGTGTTGTTGCAGACGCACTATCCGCAGCATCCGTTAATCGAAGGTTTAGTGCGCGATGACTATCAGCATTTCGCTGCGCGCCTATTGGCCGAGCGACGGTTGGTCGGCGCGCCGCCGTTCGCGTATTTCGCATTGATTCGCGCCGATGCGCGCACGTTGCATGCCGCGGAATCATTGCTGGCCGATTTGCGCACAGCGTTGGCTGCGCCAGCGGTGACTTGTTACGGGCCATTACCTGCGCCGATGGCGCGCCGCGCTAACTTGTTTCGAGCGCAATTATTATTGAGCGCCGCGCAACGCATACCGCTGCATCGCGCATTGGAGCATTTAACGCAAGTCGCCGAGCAGCATCCGGAGGGCCGTCGCGTGAAATGGTCGATCGATGTCGATCCGATCGATTTCTCTTAAGGCTTTTTCGGCGCTAAATTGGGTTGGTTTTGACGAGCGTCGCAGGGCATTCGACGATTTTTATTCGGATTATGCAATTTGAACTTGCATCTCAGTTAAAAACCATCTGAAATGTTACGTGTGGCGCGAACAATGGGCGTTAAGCTCGTGAAAAATAACAGCCGTCGAGTCGATAACAACCGTTGAGTTGTAGCAAGGGTGGAGAAGAAATGAAGTTAACAATCCGATGGCTGATTTTGTTGTTATGCACATCGATGCCCTTGGCCTATGCCGCCCCCGATACCTTTAATCCGTCCGTTGCCGCCGGGCTCGTCAAAATTCAGGATAAGGTTGTGTGGGAGCAGGACGCCGACGAGCGCCTGCCGCAGGCTAGCCTCACCAAAATTATGACCGCGTTGCTGGTGTTGGAAGACTATCGGCCCGATGCCGTCGTGACCATCAGTCGCAGTGCCGCTGCTGCCCACCCGACCAAAATCGGCTTGCGTGCCGGCGACCGCATGCGCGTCTCCGATTTATTAGCGGCGGCACTGGTGCACTCCGCAAACGATGCCTGTCACGCGCTGGCGGATTGGCACTCCGGCGACGAAAAGCAATTTGTCGTGCGCATGAATCAGCGTGCGCGTGAACTCGGTCTCAAAGATACGCATTTCGCCAACGCTTGTGGCTTCGATGCCGAAGGTCACTACAGTACCGCGCACGATCTTGTGGTGTTGGCTGAGCAGGCACTGAAGCACCGAACGTTCAGTCGGCTGGTCAATAAGCCGCAGATGGTGGTGCGCACCGTCGATGGCCGCCGCAAATTCGCGTTCCGTACCACCAATGCGTTGATCGGCAAGTACGATGGTGCGATGGGCGTCAAAACCGGCTTTACGTTTAAAGCCGGTCCGTGCCTGGTGGCGGTGTCGAAGCGCAACAATGTGCGGGTGATGATCGTGATGCTCAACGCGCGCAATCGCTGGCCAAACGCTAAATCGATGTTCGATGTTGCGTTTGCGAAGGCTCCCAAATTGCAGCGCCAACAAAGCGTAGCGCTGCGTAGCAGCGCGTCCGAAACCCGCCCGCTGTAATTCACGTGTAGTCCACCTTGCGGCCCGCCGATTGGGTCGCAGACTCCTCCCTTACTGAAACCGCCGTTAACTAGCCGCACCGTCGATAAATGGGGATAATAGCGCCCTTTCTCGGCCATCCTCCTGGGTTAATTGTTCCTGGTGAATTGTTGCGAGTATGTGCCGCTCTTGTGGTGCTCCTAATTTTTGCTTTTAACACGCGGTAATCCATCGATATGAAAAATCACGTCGCCGAGCTGATCGGTCAAGCGCTGGCGCAATTGCAGGCCAATGGCGAATTGCCGAGCGATGTCGTCGCGCAAATCCAGGTCGAGCACACCAAAGATAAAGCGCACGGCGATTTCGCCAGCAATGTCGCGCTGACGCTGGCTAAGCCCGCACGGCGCGCGCCGCGCTACATCGCCGAGTTGATCGTCGCGACGCTACCGCAATCGCCGCGCATCAGCAAAGTGGAAATCGCTGGCCCCGGGTTTATCAATTTTTATTTATCCGATGCCGCACAAAGCTCGGTGATCGCGGAGGTTTTAAGCAGCGGTGTCGATTACGGTCACAATCGCGATGGCGCTGATCGCAAAGTGCAGGTGGAATATGTGTCGGCCAATCCGACCGGCCCGTTGCATGTCGGTCACGGCCGCGGCGCGGCGGTCGGCGACAGTATGTGTCGTTTACTTGCCGCCAGCGGTTGGGATGTGACGCGCGAATTTTATTACAATGATGCCGGCGTGCAGATCAACAACCTCGCGTTTTCGGTGCAAGCGCGTTGCAAAGGTTTTGGCCCCGACGATAGCGATTGGCCTGCCGATGGTTATCGCGGTGATTACATTCGCGATGTCGCCGATGCGTATATGGCCGGCAAGAGCGTGCACGCCGACGATCGCCAAGTGATCGGCGCGGCCGACGAAGACAATCTCGATGCGATTCGTCAATTCGCAGTTGCGTATTTACGGCGCGAACAGGATTTGGATTTGCGCGCATTCGATGTGCATTTCGATGTGTATTATTTGGAGTCGGCGTTGTATGCCGAAGGCAAAGTCGAAGAAACGGTACAGCGCTTGATCGCCAGCGGACACACGTACGAAGAGGGCGGTGCGCTGTGGTTGCGCACGACCACTTTCGGCGACGATAAAGATCGCGTGATGCGCAAGCAGGATGGCACGTTCACGTATTTTCTACCCGACGTCGCGTACCACGTGAATAAATGGCAGCGTGGTTTTCAGCGCGTGATCAACGAGCAGGGCGCCGATCATCACAGCACCATCACACGCGTGCGCGCTGGCTTGCAAGCGCTCGATATCGGCATTCCGCAGGGTTGGCCCGATTACGTGTTGCATCAAATGGTCACCGTGATGCGCGGCGGCGAAGAAGTAAAAATTTCAAAACGCGCCGGCAGCTACGTCACGCTGCGCGATTTGATCGACGAAGTCGGTCGCGATGCAACACGTTATTTTTTGGTCGCGCGGCGCGCCGATTCGCAATTGACGTTCGATATCGATTTGGCGCGCGCGCAAACCAACGACAATCCGGTGTATTACATTCAATACGCGCACGCGCGCGTGTGCAGCGTGCTGCGCCAGGCGGCGGAAAAAGATTTGCGTTGGAATAGCGAAAACGGTCTCGCACATCTCGATCGTTTAGATAATGAACACGAACAGTCGCTGATGAATTTGTTGGCGCGCTACCCCGAGTTGGTTGCGGCTGCGGCGAACAGCTTGGAGCCGCATTTGATCGCGCAATACCTGCGCGATGCAGCGGCCGCATTGCACACTTGGTATCACGCGCAACAATTTTTAGTCGACGATGCCGGCCTGCGCGATGCGCGTTTGGCGCTTGCGGTGGCGACCCGGCAAGTGCTGCGCAACGGTTTGCAGTTGCTCGGTGTCAGCGCGCCGGAGGAAATGTAAATCATGGCGAGCAATCAATACAACCCGCGTCGTCCGGCAGCGGCTGCTGCCAAGAAAAAAAAGCGCAGCGGCGCATCGAATGCGGCGCGTCCGTCGGTGCCGGGTTGGGCGTGGCTGGTGGCCGGTGTTGTGATCGGCGCGTTCGTTAGCTTTTTGATCAAGCTCGCGGGTGCGCCGACAACAAACAACGCGACATCGGTAGCGACCAAAGCCAACGAAAAAACGATTAAAACCGCACCGCTCGAAACCGGCGCCGCGAATAAAAGTACGTTGTCGAAAACAGAGTCGTCGAAAGCAGAGTTATTGAAAACAGAGTTGTCGAAAAACGGCGAGCAATTTAACGAAAAGCAAGCTAGCGACAAGTCGCAAGGAAAAACTTCGGCGCCCGATGCCAAACCGGCCACGCGTTTCGATTTTTATACGCTGCTGCCCGAGCGCGAAGTGATTGTGCCAAACGAGCGCGAAGCGATTAAAAGTAATGACAAGCAGAAAGCACCGGCCGGACAAGCGCCGCCAGCCGAAACCGTTGAAGCATTATTTTTGCAGGTCGGTTCATTCCGTTCCGCGCAGGAAGCCGATCGGCGGCGCGCGCAAATTATTCTGCTCGGCCTCGAAGCGAAAGTGGAATCGGTGCAGGCCAATGGCGACACTTGGTATCGCGTGCAGTCCGGGCCATTCACGTCGCGCGATAAACTGAGCAAGGCGCGCAATCAGCTCAGCAGCGAAGGTATCGAGTCGCTGCTCTTGAAGCAGAAACCACAGGGCTGAAGCAAAAGCCACAGGGTTGAATTTATATTCCCCGAGGAAATCACATTGGAACAATATCGCGGCACCACCATTTTATCCGTGCGTCGCCACAACAAAGTTGTGATCGGCGGCGATGGTCAGGTTTCGTTGGGCAATACCATTATGAAAGGCAACGCGCGCAAAGTGCGGCGCCTGTATCAGAATAAAGTAATCGCCGGTTTTGCTGGCGGTACCGCTGATGCATTTACGTTATTTGAATTATTCGAAGGCCAGCTCGATAAACATCAAGGCAACTTGGTGCGCGCTGCGGTTGAGTTGGCGAAAGCATGGCGCACCGAGCGTTCGCTGCGCCGCTTAGAAGCACTGTTAGCGGTGGCGGATAAAACCACATCGCTGATTATCACCGGTAATGGCGATGTCATCGAGCCCGAAGATAATTTGATTGCGATCGGTTCCGGCGGTGCGTTCGCGCAAGCTTCGGCGCGTGCGTTACTCGATAACACCGAGCTCGGTGCGCGCGACATCGTCGAAAAAAGTTTAGGTATCGCCGCCGATATTTGTATCTACACGAACCACAATCGCACCATCGAAGAATTGGATTGCCTATGACTATGACTCCGCGCGAAATCGTCCACGAACTCGATAAGCATATCGTCGGACAGGCGCAGGCGAAACGCGCCGTGGCGATTGCATTGCGCAACCGTTGGCGTCGGATGCAGCTCGACGAGCGCTTGCGCGATGAAATTACGCCGAAAAATATTCTGATGATCGGGCCGACTGGTGTCGGAAAAACCGAAATCGCGCGGCGTTTGGCAAAAATCGCCGATGCACCGTTTATCAAAGTTGAAGCGACAAAATTTACTGAAGTCGGTTACGTCGGCCGCGATGTCGAATCGATCATCCGCGATTTGGTCGACGCCGCGATTAAAATGCAGCGCGAACGCGAAATGGAAAAAGGCCAGGCGCGCGCGCTCGATGCCGCCGAGGAGCGCGTGCTCGATGCACTGTTGCCACCCGCGCGCAGCACCATCGGTTTTACCGGCGAAGAAACTCCGCAGGAAAGTAGCGCGCGACAATTGTTCCGAAAAAAATTGCGCGAAGGCGAGCTCGACGATAAGGAAATCGAAATCGAAGTGACAGCGACACCGGTTGGCGTAGAAATCATGGCGCCGCCGGGCATGGAGGAGATGACCAATCAGCTGCAAAGTATGTTTTCGAATCTCGGCAATGAGCGTAAAAAGAAACGCAAAATGACGGTCGCTGCGGCGCTGAAAAAACTGCAGAGCGAAGAAGCCGCGAAGCTGGTCAACGAAGAAGAATTAAAAGCAATTGCAATTACTGCAGTCGAGCAAAACGGCATCGTATTTATCGACGAGATGGATAAGGTCTGTCGCCGTGGCGAAATCACCGGTGCCGATGTATCGCGCGAAGGCGTGCAGCGCGATCTGCTGCCGCTAATCGAAGGCTGTACTGTCACCACCAAACACGGCGCGGTAAAAACCGATTACATTTTATTTATCGCGTCGGGTGCGTTTCATTTATCGAAGCCGTCGGATTTAATTCCGGAGTTGCAAGGCCGCTTGCCGATTCGCGTCGAACTTGATGCATTAAAGGCCGACGATTTTGTGCGAATTCTCACCGAGCCCGATGTGTCGCTCACCGAGCAGTATCAAGCACTGCTCGCCACCGAAGGTTTGCCGGTGCGCTTTACTGAAGATGGCATTCGTCGCATCGCCGAAATTGCGTGGCAGGTGAACGAGCGCATCGAAAATATCGGCGCACGCCGACTGCATACCGTATTAGAGCGTTTGCTCGAAGACGCATCGTTTGCGGCGGCTGATTTGGGCCAACAGGAATTGCTGATCGATGCCGCGTATGTCGATAAGCAATTGGGCGAACTCGCCAAAGACGAAGATTTGAGTCGTTTTATATTATGAGCAGATCCATATCGTGACAAAGCCATATTATGAATAGCGCCGCACCGTTTCGCGAATACGCGATCACCGTTGCGCCGGAGTGGATCGACGAAAACGGCCATATGAATGTGCTGTATTACAGTCATGTGGTGTTCGCCGCGAATGTAGCGTTCAGTCGTTACCTGCAACTCGACGAAAGCTATGTGCACTCGACCGGCTTCGGCATCAATGTGGTCGAAAGTCATTTGGTTTACGAGCGCGAATTGCTGCTCGGCGATCGCATCGAAGTTGCATCGCGTCTGTTGGCAGTCGATAACAAACGCATTCATATTTATCACGAAGTGTTTAATGTCGAGCGCAATTATCGCGCTGCAGTCGGCGAACAATTGAACATTCATGTCGATTTGACCGCACGTCGTGCGGCGAATTTTCCCGATGCCGAGCGCGTACGCCTCGAAGGCATCGCGCGCCTGCACGCACAATTACCGACGCCCGATAAAAGCGGTCGCAGTGTTGCGATGGTGCGCCGTTAGGCGTCCGTTGCTGGAGTAATACTATGAGCGAACGTAACAGCGAAAAAGCGCCGCTGCCCACCAATATTGAATTGCATCGACAATCGAAATCGTTGGAGTTGCACTACGCCAACGGCGAACGCTATGCGTTGAGCTGCGAGTATTTGCGCGTGTATTCGCCATCGGCCGAAGTGCGCGGCCACGGCACCGGTCAAGAAACATTGCAGGTCGGTAAAATCAACGTGACGATCACCGCGATTCAGCCTGTTGGCAATTATGCGATTCAATTAGTGTTCAGCGATGGCCACGACACCGGTTTGTATTCGTGGAATTATTTGCACGAGCTGTGTACGCATCAAACTGAGTATTGGGAAAACTATTTGCAGCGTTTGCACGCAGTCGGCGCCGCGCGCGATCCCGAAGTGCAAGTGGTGCGTATCGGGCTTTAGGCTTTTGATTGCTGTCCTTACGGTTTAGGTTGCTGCCACAATACTTCCTGCCCACCATTGCGGCGCGCCAATACGCGGGCGAGCACGAACAGAAAATCCGATAGCCGGTTGACGTAGTGACGGCCGCTCAAATTAATTTCGGTGTCGCGGCCCAATGTTACTAAATCGCGTTCGGCGCGGCGGCATACTGCGCGTGCTAAATGACATACCGCAGCGCTGCGCGAACCGCCGGGTAAAATGAAATTTTTCAGCGGCGGCAATTCGTCGTTGAAAAAATCGAGTTTATTTTCGAGCGCGCTAATGTGCTCGGGGGTGATCATCACGTAGCCCGGAATCGATAACTCGCCGCCGAGATTGAACAGATGATGTTGAATTTCGGTCAGCGGCGCTACCGTCGGATCGTCGCTAGATAGCTCCGCAATCAACATGCCGATCAAGCTATTTAATTCGTCGATGCTGCCGATCGCCGCCATGCGCGGGTGATCTTTATCGATGCGGCCGCCGTCGCCCAAGCCGGTGGTGCCGTCATCGCCGGTGCGAGTGTAGATTTTAGAAAGTCGGTGACCCATGTTCGATAGCCTCGCGCAGCGGTATTTTTTGGATTGCGTTACTATACGCATCTGATCGAAAAATGCGAGATACGCCCTTGTTATCCGCTCGGCCCCAGTTGGAATTAATTCTCGGCGGCGCGCGCTCCGGCAAAAGCCGCTTCGCCGAACAGCAGGTCAATAGCAGCGAGTTGGAGTGCGTGTACATCGCTACCGCGCAGGCGCTCGATGCTGAAATGGCCGAGCGCATTCGGCTGCATCGCGAACAGCGCAGTGGTTTTGCGCAGCTGATCGAAGAACCGATTTATTTAGCGCAAACTATCGCCGAGCAGATGCGGCCCGATCGCTGTCTGCTGATCGATTGTTTAACGCTGTGGCTCACCAATATTTTATTGCACGACGACGCCACGGTATTTGCGCGCGAGCGCGAATTGTTATTGCAAGTATTAGCGCGTGCAGAAGGGCGCATTTTGTTGGTCAGCAATGAAGTGGGGCAGGGCGTGGTGCCGGCCGATGCATTGAGTCGACGCTTTGTCGATGAAAGCGGGCGTTTGCATCAGCAGTTGGCGCAATTGAGTCAGCGTGTAATTTTTGTAGTCGCGGGTTTACCGCAAATTTTAAAAGGAACGACATTGTGAGCGAATGGTTTAGCGAACCCGCGCAGGCGGCAAGCGAGCAGCATCGGCAACAGGCGCTGGCGCGCCAACAGCAATTGACGAAGCCACCCGGTTCGCTGGGCGTATTGGAAAGTTGTGCGGTGCAATTAGCGGCGTTGCAACAACGCGAACTGCCGCAAATTGACGCGATCGACATCGTGATTTTTGCCGCCGATCACGGCGTTGCCGACGAAGGCGTGTCGGCGTTCCCGCAAGTGGTCACCGGCGAAATGGTGAAAAATTTTTCCAGCGGCGGCGCGGCGATCACCGTGTTGGCGCGCGAGCTGAACGCAAACTTTCAAGTCGTCAACGTCGGCACCGTCAATCCCTTGCCCGAGTTGCCGAAAGTATTGGATCGCCGCGTTGCAGCGGGCACGCAAAATTTTAATGCGCAAGCGGCGATGAGCGCTGAACAATGCGCGCAAGCACTCGCAGTCGGTCGTGAAGTAATCGATGGCATCGCGCACAGCGATTTATTTATCGGCGGCGAAATGGGTATCGCTAATACCACCACCGCCGCCGCGTTGGCGTGCGCGCTGTTGAATATCGCGCCGCAGGAAATGGTTGGGCGCGGTACCGGCGTCGATGCGAACGGCGTCGCGTTGAAGGCGCGCGTGATCGCCAATGCATTGCAGATTCACTCAGAAAAATTGACGACACCGCTCGCCATTTTGCAAACGCTCGGCGGTTTTGAAATCGCTGCGTTAAGCGGCGCGTATATTCGTTGCGCGCAGCGTGGCATTCCGGTGTTGGTCGATGGTTTTATCTGCACCGTTGCGGCGTTGGTCGCACTGCAATTAAATCCATCGCTGCGACCGTGGTTATTGTTTTCGCATTGCTCGGCCGAGCGCGGCCATCGTCTATTGATCGAACATCTCGATGTGCGTCCGCTATTGAATTTAGATTTGCGGCTCGGCGAAGGCAGCGGCGCCGCAGTGGCTGCGCCGTTATTGCGGATGGCGTGCGCGCTGCACAATCGCATGGCCAGTTTCGCCAGTGCTGGCGTTAGCACTGCCGGTTGAGATGCGCGCGCGATGAATAATCAAATCACGACAATCGATTTACTGCGCCACGGCGCCTGCGAAGGCGGCGAAATATTTCGCGGCAGCACCGATGTGCTGTTAACCGAACTCGGTTGGCAGCAAATGCAAAATAATTTGGCCGCGCAAACCGGCTGGCAAGTGGTGGTCTCGTCCTCGGCGCTACGCTGCCGCCGCTTTGCCGAAACCTTCGCGACCGAAAATAATTTAGATTTTCGCGCCGAGCACGCATTGCGCGAAATCCACTTCGGTGATTGGGAAGGAAAAAAAATCGCCGACATCGAACGCGAACACGGCAAATCGCTGCAAAAGTTTTGGCAAGATCCTACTGCATACACGCCGCCAAACGGCGAATCGATAATGCTATTTCGCGAGCGCGTGGTCAGTGCCGCCACGGCAATTATCGCGCAATACAGTGGGCAGCATATTTTAATCGTGACGCACGGTGCAGTGATCCGCATGCTGCTGTGCGAATGGCTACAAATGCCGATGACCGCCTTCTCAAATATCGCCGTGCCATACGCAGGCCTATCGCGCGTACGCATTCACCATCGCGGCAATGACAAACCGTGGTTGCAGTTGGTGTTTCATCGCGGTGATTAGCTCAATTAGTGCGGTCTTACAAAAAGAGGATTTAATCGTTGTTGGTAAGGTGGCCCTTCTGCCCGCGTATAACTTAAAATCTAAATACTGCGTACCACTGGTCTCGAAGCACTAATAAGCCGATTCACTGCTCTGCTAATACACTGTATACTAAAACAGTGTTGCGCCGATGGGTATAAAGTATGTCACTGAAATCAATAGAAATATGTGCGGGAGCTGGCGGGCAGGCCTTGGGTTTAGAGCAGGCCGGCTTCGACCATGTAAGCCTTGTAGAAATAGAGGCTCCGGCGTGCCAAACGCTTCGTATAAACCGAAGCCACTGGAATGTAACCGAGGGTGACTTACGTTATTACAGCGCAGATAAATGGAAGGGAGTAGAGCTTCTCGCGGGTGGTGTTCCTTGCCCACCTTTTTCAAAAGCGGGTAAGCAACTAGGCAAAGAAGACGCGCGTGATTTATTTCCAGAAGCAATTCGCTTGGTATCTGAATGTAAGCCTCAAGCAGTCATGCTTGAAAATGTGCGGGGCTTACTCGATTCTGTTTTTGATGAATATCGAGGGAAAATTATTAGCGATCTAAAAAAGCTTGGCTATGTGGCGGAGTGGCGCCTATTGAATGCAAGTGATTTTGGTGTCCCCCAACTCAGGCCGCGAGTCGTTTTTGTTGCGCTTAAAAAAAATGCCGCCGAATACTTTAATTGGCCTTCAGCTTCTATTAATCCTCCGCCAACTGTTGGCGAAGCCCTATTTGATTTAATGGCAATCAATGGTTGGCGCGGAGCCAAGCAGTGGAAAAAAAATGCGAGTGATATCGCGCCAACATTGGTAGGCGGAAGCAAAAAACATGGTGGGCCTGACCTGGGTCCAACAAGAGCAAAAAAAGCGTGGGCATCTCTTGGTGTTGATGGTATGGGTATAGCAAATGATTCCCCCGAAAAGGATTTTCTTGGGATGCCCCGTCTCACGGTGCGCATGGCTGCTCGTATTCAGGGCTTTCCGGATCACTGGGAGTTTAGTGGGAAGAAAACAGCCGCTTATCGTCAAATTGGTAATGCCTTTCCTCCTCCGGTTGCATGTGCAGTTGGTACTCAAATCCAAGCAGCACTAAATGCTGCAGCAAAACCAAAACTTAAACGAGCTTGAATATGACGAAGGTAAAAGCGCCAAAAGGTGGTGCTCGCGGAAAGCTTCGCACACATTTTTTAGCGAATATTGGCCGCATTATGGACTCCGATGAGCTGCGAGCCGTAGCCGATAATCAATCCGAGTGGGCGCGCCGCGTTCGTGAGTTGCGCACAGAAGAGGGCTATTTGATTCTCACGCACAATGACAGAAGCGAATTAAAGCCTGGTCAATATTTATTGGAAACACCAAAACCACAACCAGCTTTTGAGCGCGCTATCTCAAAAGAAACGCGCGCTTATGTCCTAGATAGGAATGGATTTACCTGTCAAATGTGTGGTGCAGTCGCTGGGGAGCCTCATCCATACGATCCTTCTAGGAAAACGCGACTGCATCTTGGCCATGTAATAGACAAAAGCGTGGGAGGCTCCGACGATCCTGCTAATCTCCGGGCTATTTGTTCTGTATGTAATGAGGGTGCATCAAATGCAACGCTAATGAGGCCTGACTTACAAAAATTATTAATTCAGGTGCGCAGAGCTACATCCCAGGATCAGCTTGAAGTGATGAAATGGCTAATAACAAAATTCCCCAAGCAAGCTATAGAAAATATCAAGCCATAAATCTAATAAGATGCACAGCGCAAACGCGCGAAATAATATCGCTAATAAATTTTAACGCTTGACAGTCGCACCACCCTTTCAGCATTATCGCCGCATGCAAACATTCTCTCTGAACGCCCTAGCTATTCGTATCGCCGCGCGAGCAACCGCCCGCGTAGCGCGCGCGAGCATGCCTGCGAGCCGGAGGAGATGATAGTTTAGTTAAATCGAAATCTCCAAAAGGCCGCAGGCGATCCCTGCGGCCTTTTTTTATTCTTGAAATTTGTGTTTCACCAATCGATTTAAACGGAGCGATTGCAATGAGTCAGTTGGGCGATAACTTGATGGAAGTCAGTACGCGACCGCAACGCACGATGGTGCGTGGCGAGGGGTCGTGGTTATACGACGATAGTGGTCGGCGCTATTTGGATTTTGTGCAGGGCTGGGCAGTGAATTGCCTCGGCCACTCGCCGGCCATTATCGCCAACGCAATTGCACAACAAGCGAATACCTTGATTAGCTGTAGCCCCGCGTATTACAACGCACCGATGCTGCAATTGGCGCAATCGCTGACTGAGCTGAGCGGTTTGCAAAAAGTGTTTTTTACCAGCAGCGGCGCCGAAGCCAACGAAGGTGCAATTAAATTGGCGCGCAAGTGGGGCGAGAAATTTCGCGATGGCGCATTCACCATTATCACGCTGCAAAATAGTTTTCACGGCCGCACGTTGGCGACGATGTCGGCATCGGGCAAGCCGCAATGGGAAACGTTATTCGAGCCGAAAGTGCCGGGCTTTATCAAAGTACCGATCAACGATATCGATGCCATCGCCGCTGCAATCGATGACCGCACCGTTGCCGTAATGTTAGAGCCGGTGCAGGGCGAAGCGGGCGTAATCCCTGCGACTAACGAATATTTACAACAGCTGCGTGCGTTAACAAAAGAGCGCGGTATTTTATTGATCCTCGATGAAGTGCAAACCGGCATCGGTCGCACCGGTTCGTTATTCGCGTTTCAACGTGCGGGTATTGCACCGGATATTATGACGCTAGGCAAAGGTCTCGGCGGCGGCGTGCCACTGGCCGCGTTGTTGGCGCATCGCCAAGTCAGCTGTTTCGATCACGGCGATCAGGGCGGCACGTTCAGCGGTAATCCATTGATGACGGCGGTCGGCTGTGCGGTGCTGGATATCGTGGCCAAGCCGGAATTTCTGCGCAATGTCATCGCGAGCGGAGAATATCTGCGCGCCCAATTGCAATCGCTCGCAGCGGAATTTTCGTTAGGGAAAGTGCGAGGTGCTGGTTTGCTGTTGGCGTTGGAAATTCCGCGCGGCAATTCAAAACAAATCGCCGACGCCGCATTTGATAACGGTTTGTTGATCAATGCAGCGCAGGCCAATGCATTGCGATTTATGCCTGCGTTGAATGTTTCAGTTGCGGAGATTGATTCGGCGGCTCAAATATTGGGCGAAGTCATATCGATTTTTTACTGAAAATTTATCAGAACATTAGGGTGAAAAGTTTGGCATAACGCGCTTCATGTACGAGTCAAATATGCGCTAGCAGTTAAGCCGACCCAGCGCAGCAGCGCATCGCGCATCAGGCTTGCGCTATATTTGATTCGGCGCGATGGCGCGTTTCAGCGGCAGCCGAGTTGTCGTTCTTTGGCGCTAATTGCGGCGTATAAGCGCTGATGTTGCGGGCAATCGATGCGCTGGCGCGTGGCGCTTTGCACGATAAAGCCGCTGATAAATTCGTTTTCGGTGTGGCGTCGTTGTTCGATATCTTGCAGCATCGATGAGCGATTCGCCGCGGTTTCGCGAATTACGCGATACACGTGGTCGAGCAATTTCGGCACCGTCAGTGTTTGTTGTGCGGCGGCGATCGCTGCGAATTCGCTACAGAGTTCAGTGATTAATAAATCGCTATTCGGCAGCTGCAATAATTCGCCATTGCGGCATTCGTGCAATGCGGTGAGCGGATTGATCACGCTATTGATCGCGAGTTTTAACCACAGTCGCGTTTCGATATCGGGCACTGCGGCGATCGGTAATCCACAATGCAATGCACTCGCGGCTTGCTCGGCAAATGCTTGCTGCGTTGAATCGATCGCACCGAGCACGGTAGTGCCGCGCCCCGCATGCACGACATGAAAGCGAGTCTGCTGATACGCGCCCTCGGTGCTGACGGCATTGATGATAATCGCCTGAGGAAATTCGCGTTGCAATAATTCGTGCAAGCCGATGCCGTTCTGAAACAGTATCAATAACGGCTGGGGTGCGAGCGCGTAACGAATTGCTTGCAGCGCAGTTAATGCCTGCGGCGCTTTGGTGCATAACAAAATATTTTGTACCGGCTCCGATAGCGAGGTAAGGCTATGCGCAGCAATCGCGATCGGCTTGCTGCGTTGGTCGCAGTGCAGGCGCAGGCCGCCGACCTGGGTGAATTCTGCTACTGCACTGCGATCGCGCAATAGCAGTTGTACGTCGATGTCGGCGCGGCGCAAATACGCGGCGAACAGACAGCCGATTGAGCCGGCCCCGAGTAGGTGCCAGGACGTTTTAGCGCAGGCCATTTATTGCGCTCACTTGTTCGCTACAATTATTCGCCACGATCGGTTCCCATTATTTCTCGGTGCTCGCGCTGCGCAGCAATGCCATTCGTACAACAGCCGCCGCAGCAATGGTAATATTGCCGTAGTACGCAAGCCAGAGGATATTTGTATGCCATCGTTCGATATCGTGTCCGAAGTCGATTTACATCAATTTACCAATGCCGTCGATCAATCGAGTCGAGTGGTCGAGACGCGGTTTGATTTCAAGGGCATCGAGGCGCGCTACGAGCGCGACAAGCTTGCGGTCACCCTTGTCGCCGAGGCCGATATGCAGTTGCAGCAGATGGAGGATATGCTGCGCGCCAATTTGATCAAATGCAAAATCGATCCACTGTCGATGGAAGTCGGCGAGCCGCAGCAGCAGGGCAAATTGGTCAAAGTGGTGGTGACCATGAAGAACGGTCTGGAGACTGAGTTCGCGAAAAAAGTTGTCAAAATAATCAAAGATGAAAAACTAAAAGTGCAGACGCAGATTCAAGGTGAGCAAGTGCGAGTAACCGGCAAGAAGCGCGACGATCTACAGGAGGTGATTGCGATGCTGCGCGCGAAAACGCTCGAACAACCGCTACAATTTACCAATTTCCGCGATTAAAAAAATAATCGATTACCCGTAGGGGCAACGCCCCGTGGTTGCCCTTTTGTTTTGGTATTGCCTGGGTTGTTTCGTGGTTGTAACGAAAAGGGCAGGCACGGGGGCCTGCCCCTACGGAATTAATCACACCCGAAAATTTCTAACAATATTTTGTAGGCGCGTGCCGAGCTTGGCGAGTTCAGCGCTGGCGTGCGCGGCTTGTTCGGCTTGATCGCCGACTTGGCGCGAGTAATCGGTGACGCGGCTAACATTGCGCGCGATTTCGTTGGCGGCCGCGCTTTGTTGCTCGGCGGCGGCGGCGATTTGTAAATTCAAATCGCTGATCGCGCTGACATTGTGTTCAATATCGGTCAACGTATGCGCAGTGCGGCTAACCTGTGCGATACCGGCACCGGCGCGTTGGCTGGCGCGATCGACGGTGGTCACCGCCTGCTCGGTGCCCTGTTGCAATTGTTGAATCGTCAGCCGAATCGTCTCGGTCGATTCCTGGGTGCGCTTCGCCAGCGTGCGCACTTCGTCGGCTACCACCGCGAAGCCGCGGCCTTGATCGCCGGCGCGCGCCGCTTCGATCGCTGCATTCAGTGCCAGCAAATTGGTTTGTTCAGCGACATTGCGAATCGCATCTAACACATGCCCTATGTCGCCGCTCTGCCGCGACAGCGTTTCGATCGCCTCGACGACCTCCTGCACTTCCTCGGTCAGCTTTTCGATTTCCTGGCGCGCTTGCGTGCCGGTTTGGCTGGCGGTCTGCAATTGATTATGCGTTGCGGAGACGCTGTCCGCCGCCTGCGATGCGTTGCGGGCAATCTCTTGAATCGTACTGGTCATTTCGTCGACCGCGACTGCGGCGTGCTCGACTTCGCGCGATTGATCGGCCGCCGCGCGCTGTACGTGCGCGGTGATACGGGCCATCTGCTCGGCTGATTCGGACACCAGCTGCGCGCCTTCCAATACCGCCGCCACGGTTTCGCGAACCCGCTCGATCAGCGAATTAAATGCCTTGGCCAGTTGGCCGATTTCATCGTCGCCGTCGACCGATACGCGCGCGGTTAAATCGCCGTGGCGCGCAATTTCATCGATACGCTGTGCGATAGCGGTCAGCGGTGCCGAAATCGAACGGCCGATGACATAGACCAGCGCGCCGCACACGAGTGCGATGGTGCCGAGCACGGTGAATAGCACCGTGTGATCCTGGCCGCCGCTGAGCGATAGCGTGGCGATGCCGCTGCATAGCGAGCCGCCCACGGTGAGCGCAAGCACGATCAGGAGTTTATTGTGGACCGAAACATTGAAGCCCATCGCCGACGATCTCCTGTTGAGAATGTTATAGGCAGTTACATTGGATAGTGGATGACAGCCGACAGTAGCACTGTCGAAAACACCATCAATGTTAGATCAGTGCACGCTTGCGCGCCATCGAACACCGGGATTGTTTGCGCGTCGCACATTAATTGGGCGGTGTCGCCGATCTGGGCTGGCTTAAGAAGCGTTAGTTTAATGCCGGATCGCTAAAACACGGCGCGCGCCGTTCGATTTTGGCCGCGACCGCTTCGCGTTGATTCGGCGATGCCAGTAATTCGATTTGCGCCTGCGCCTCGCGCCGCAAACCAGCGGCGACGCAGCCACTGCGCTGTTCATCTAGCAATCGTTCATTAAGCAGTCGTTTGGCGGCGCGAATTGCATCGGGGCTTTTGCTCGCGATGGTCGTTGCGCATGCCAATGCGGCGGCGATTGGATTATCGGCGAGCTGCGTCGCAAATCCCAGCGCGAGCGCTTCGCTGCCATCGAAAATGCGACCGGTGAAAATCAATTCGCGCAGTACATCCTCGCGCACCAAGTTGCCCCACAATTGCGTGCCGCACAAATCGGGAATAATGCCGTAATCGATTTCCATAATGCTGAGTTGCGTGGTCGGCGCGACAAAACGTAAATCGGCGCCGCACATCAATTGCAGTCCACCGCCGAATGCGGTGCCGTGTACCGCGGCGAGTACCGGCACCGGCAATTTGCGCCACGCCCACACCGCGCGTTGCACATCGTTGGCGCCATCAGTATCGGCGGCGCCGAGCATGTCGCGCAGATTCGGATTAGCGAGTAACGACAGATCCAAACCCGCGCAGAAGCCGCGCCCCTGACCAGATAACACGACTACACGCAATGTCGGATTCGCCGCCAACTCGCCAGCGGCACGAATCAGTTCGGGAAATGTGATCGCATCCAGCGCGTTCATTTTTTCCGGCCGCGCCAATTGCACGTGCGCGATGCCGCGTTGATCGATATCGACTTGCAGACGTTGATACACGGGAATCATCTCCACTTGGCGCACGCGCGATGATGACGGTAAGTATGACGGTGCGCGCGCATAAATTGTTATCATGCGTACGGTCGAGTATAGGCCGAATTCGCCACCGCATCGCTTGGGAGCCAGAACGTGAAAATCTATTCGTGGAATGTTAACGGTATCCGCGCAACGCTGAAGAAAAATAGTTTTATGCCGTTTATCGAGCAGCATCGCCCCGATATTTTGTGCCTGCAAGAAACCAAGGCCGAGCGCGATCAAGTCGAAATCGATTTGCCCGATTATCACGAATACTGGAATTCGGCGACCAAGAAAGGCTATTCGGGCACGGCGATTTTTAGCCGCAGCGAACCGCTGTCGGTAATCAATGGTTTTCCCGACGACATCGCCAGCCGCTATCAATTGATCGATGCCGCAGCGCGCGACAGCGCCGGCGAAGGCCGCGTGATCGCCGCCGAATACGAAAAGTTTTTTGTCGTCACCGTGTACACGCCGAACGCGAAAGAGGATTTGAGTCGGCTCGAATTGCGCCACCAACATTGGGACCCCGCGTTTCTCGCGTACTGCAAATATTTGGAAAAAAAGAAGCCGGTAATATTTTGCGGCGATTTAAATGTCGCGCACACCGAGCTCGATCTCGCCAACCCCAAACCGAATCGCGGTAAAAAAGGTTTCACCAATGAGGAGCGCGAAGGTTTTCAGAATTTTGTCGATGCCGGTTTTATCGATACGCTACGTTTGTTTAAACAGGGCAATGGCCACTACAGTTGGTGGAGTCACTACGCAAATTCGCGCGAACGCAATGTCGGGTGGAGAATCGATTATGTGTTGGTGTCGCCGGCGCTAAAAAATAAAGTGCAAAGCGCCGATATTCACGCCGATGTGATGGGCAGCGATCATTGTCCGGTGAGTATTACATTGGCGGTCTAGCTGCTAGCAGGGTATATAGTTAGTCTGAAAATTATTTTTTTGAATCCAGCAATAAATTATTTTCTATCGGCACCAAGCGCGTTGCAGCTTTGATCAACGAATCTGCCGTTAATTGCGCGACGCCGTACACCTCTACTTCGATGCCGTGTTTGACGATGATGCGCTCGACCAGCAAATCGAAATCACCATCGCCGGAGGCCAATACGACAATATCGGCTTTAGCAATTTTATTTGTTGCGTCGAATAACTCCAGTACGTCGAGCGTGATGCCAACATCCCAATCGCCTTTCGCAGAGCCATCGGCGCGCTGAATGTAGGGTTTTAGTTTTACTTCGAAGCCAATGGCTTGCAGGATGCGTTGGAATTGCCGCTGCTTGGCATCGCCCTTATCGATCGCATAAGCAAATGCAGCTACCACTTCGCGATTGGCGGTCGCCTGTGCCCAGAATGCGTTGTAATCGAAATTGCGTCCATAGGCCTGCTTGGTCGTGTAATAGATATTTTGTACATCGACAAACAATGCGACTTTTTTCAAATGACTCTGCCATTGCGAATGCGTGGACATCACTATGCCAGTCTCGCTACAAAATAACACCTTGTAGTACTACTATATGTTTACTGAAACACTGTAGGAACCAATAATGAAAGACCTCATTCGATATGCGTTTGCCGCAGCGCTTACCTGGGTAAGTTGCGAATCGGTTTTCGCCGAGGACGCCAAACCGGCGGCGGATGTCGATGTCGCAGCCACGTTGGCAGCGTTGGTTGAAAATTCTGTGCTGCTAAAAGCCGGCGTATTAAAAATGGGTGATGCCGCAGTAAAAAATGCGAGCCCAGTGCACGATGTGCAATTGCGCGCGTTTGCGATCGGGAAATATCTGGTGACGCGCGGCGAGTTTGCGGCGTTTATCAGCGATAGCAATTATGACGCGGGCAGTGCGTGGCGCAAGCCACTATTTAAGCAAACCGAGCGCGATCCGGTAGTGAACGTCAGCTGGTTCGATGCGCAGGCATTTGCAGTATGGTTGAGTCAAAAGACACAGCAAAAATTCCGCCTACCGACTGAAGCCGAGTGGGAATACGCGGCGCGCGCCGGCACTTCAACCAAATATTATTGGGGCGACGATATCGGCAAAAACCAAGCGAATTGCAATAATTGCGACAGCCGTTGGGATGGCGATAGCACTGCGCCGGTCGGCAGCTTCGCCGCAAACCCGTGGGGTCTATTCGATATCGCGGGCAACACTGCGGAGTGGACGCAAGATTGCTTTCGCGAAGATTACAAGCAGGCACCGGCCGACGGCAGCGCTTGGGTTGGCGATGGAAAGCTTATGGGCGATGGTAAATATCGCATCGCGCGCGGCGGCTCGTGGAGCGATCCGGCGACCAATATGGGCTCGGCATTTCGCGATCCGAATATGTCGGATTTCCGTTACACCAATATCGGTTTTCGTTTAGTGCGCGAGTTGGAATAATTGCGGGCGGGTTAAATCGACGGCTAATTGTTTTAACACATACTCATACGGCAACCAGCCGTAACCTGCTTCACCCCAATTCGTGCCCCACGAATTGCGAATCAATGCGGCGAAGTCGTATTACTTGGTTGCGATGCGCAGCCTACGGCCCCTCGTTGGCTGCCGATTGAGCAACTGGCGGCGACAGCAGCCCCGTAAATGCGCTAGCATGCCGAGGAAGTGTTGCGTTAGCGGTACCTTTAATCTTGTTAGGAGTAGCTATGATTTTCACGCCCATGTTGGTGGATGAGCTAGAAGTATTGAGTCACTACAACCTGTCGACGATGCTAGAAGGTGTCAAGGTGCATAAAACGGCTGAGGCTGCGGTGATTGCCGCCACCGAGCGTCTGTATAAAAAAGGTCTCATCACACAAATCGATGGTGGTTACCTGACGCCGCTGGGGTTAGAGGCGGCTGCCCATGCGCAAAATATGCTGACCATTATGACCAGCGCCTAATCCGCGTTTAGTGCTGAGTTACAACGCCTAACGATAATAGTAAGAAATAATTATGTTGAATAAAGTATCGGCGGTGTCTACCCGCCAATCGAAGCAAACACCGCTGGCGCGTTACGCCAATCTACTACTCGGTACCGATGCCAAACAGCGCATCCGAATACAGCGCGCGTTGATATCGATGTTCGTTTACGCGATCTGCATACTGCTGATCGCCTACGAATCGTATTTCGGCATCATGAGCAAACTACCCGCGCAATTGCTAGCGACCGCCTGCGTATTATCGGTTGGTGGTTTTTATCTGGCGCTGCGCAGTGGCTGGAGTTTACGCTTCAAAGATCCCGCGTTGACGCTGCCGCAAATTTTTGTGGCGCAGCTTTGCATTGCTGGCGCCTATGCGACCACCGGTTACGCGCATCCCGGCACGTTGATCTTATTCGCGCTGGTGTTGGTGTTCGGCTTGTTCAGTTTGAGTGCGCGGCTGGCGCTCGCGGTTAGCAGCTATTCGGTATTGCTGGTCGGCGCGGTGATGCTGATTAAATCGAATACCGATCCGATCGTGTATCCGGCGCGGATCGAGTTTATTTATTTTGTATTTGTCGTGACGATTTTACCGACCATTGCGTTGTTGGCGGGGCAGTTGACGCGCATGCGCGATCGCCTCAAAGCGCAGAAGAAAGATCTCGAAACCGCACTGGCGCATATCGAGAGCATGGCGACGCGCGATGATTTAACCGGCCTGTTCAATCGTCGCCACATGCTCGAAGCAATCGGCGAGCAGGTGCGTCGACAGGCGCGCAGTGGTCATCGGTTTTCGCTGGTGCTGTTAGATCTCGATTATTTCAAACATTTTAACGATACCTACGGCCATACTTTTGGTGATCAAGTGCTGTGCGTATTTTCGCTGAATTTGCTCGCATCGCTGCGCGAAACCGATATTATCGGGCGCTGGGGTGGCGAAGAGTTTTTATTGTTATTGCCGGAGACGCCACCGGGCAGTTCGACGCTCGGCATTTCGCGCTTGCGCGATACATTGGCGAAGTTGCCGGTGCTTGCCGAAGAGCCAGAGCTGCGCATTCAATTTTCGGCGGGCGTGATCGAGGTCGGTGTCGGCGAGCCAATTGCGCAAGCCATCGAGCGTGCCGATAAAGCGCTGTATGCGGCGAAGCTAGCGGGACGCAATCGCACGATCGTCGCATAAGTTAACGCTGGACGGATTAAACCGCGAAGTAGATAAAATTCGCACTGAACAAAAATTAGTACTGAAATGTATTTAGGGCTAAAATTTTTTGTACAAAAAAACGGAGTTTCACGATGCAGCTAATCGGTTCGTTCACCAGCCCGTATGCGCGCAAAGTGCGCGTCGCATTAATCGAGAAAAATTTACCGCACGAGTTTGTTAACGATCCGCCGTGGAATGCAGATAGCTGCGTGCCGGCGCACAACCCGCTCGGCAAAGTGCCGGTGCTGCTCACCGACGACGGCAGCGCATTGTTTGATTCGAATATTTTGATCGACTACATCGATCAATTGAGCGCGACACCGGCGCTGCTCCCGCTCGATAGAAAAGCGGCGTTGCAAGTCAATCAATTGATCGTACTCGCGGATGGTATCGCCGACGCCGGCATTGCGATTCTGCTCGAAGGGCGGCGCCCGCTCGATAAACAATATGCGGCGTGGGTCGAGCGTCAGCAGAGCAAAATCGAGCGCGGCTTAGCTGCGCTTGAAACGCATCTGCGCGATAAAACCTGGCTGTACGACGAAGCGTTCGGCGCTGCCGATATCGCGGCGGGCTGCATGTTGTTTTGGTTAGACTTCCGCATGGGCCATATCGATTGGCGCAGCCAACACGCAGCGCTACGCGCCTACGCCGAACGCTTGGCGACGCGGCCGAGTTTTCAGCAGACGATTCCGCACGATTGATCGGCAGAGCATTTCAGCGGTAGGAATTATTGGGCCTTGTTAACCCAGCAAACCTTCACGGATAATTTCTGGATGTCGGAAGGCAATTTGTATTAAAGCCTTAGCTGCGCCAGACGGCTCTCTGCGACCCTGCTCCCACTCTTGCAATGTCCGCGGAGAAATTTGTAGTGCTTGTGCAAAATCTGATTGTGACAAACCTGATTTCAGACGTGCAGCAGCAACTTCATTGGCAGCAATTTGTGTAGCGCGAGCTACTTTGCCTGCTTTCATTTCACGAACTGATTTAAGAAGTTTATTGCCAAGCTCTGTGCCCGACATGGTTTTGGATTGTTTACTCATGCTCAATAGCCTCTCGGATCGATTTCAGGATGTGGGCAGGGATGTTGCCTCTAACACTCTTGCTGTATATCACCAAAAGCCAGATTTCACCGTTGGCCAATCTATTGAAGTAGATAATCCGAGCGCCGCCACGCTTGCCACTGCCTGCAAGAAACCAGCGTACTTTGCGGCAACCGCCGCTACCCGGGATGACATCACCGGCTTCGGGGTTTGCTGCAAGCCAGGCACAAAAGGCGCCACGCTCCTGCTCAGACCAGATTCTCCGGGCATCTTCCTGAAAGGTCGGGGTTTCGATGATCGTATACATGGCTAGCAATATACGTCAATGACGGATTTGCGGCAAGAGGGATTTAGGGGGCAGCGAGGCTGTAAAGAAACCGATTTTAATCAAACGTATTTCATGGTCGTCTTTCATTTCGCCGCATTATCAAATTTTCAATGCCTGGCGACGCAGCCGAGTTTTCAACAGACGATTTCGCACGATTAATCGGCAGCACATTTCAGCGGTAGTAATTATTTTGGGTATCCGTTTCATGTTGCTGGACAGCGTGCAGCCGTCGGGTTAATTTACGCCACAACTAGGGATTGTTTCCTCCACCTCAGCATTGACGCGGCTTCCCGACTAAAAACAGAGGCCGAGTGAATGGACTACATCAACCGACGCGTCTGCATTATCCCTCAAAAACCTACATCAACAGACGAGTCGGGTTCATCTGGCAAAAGCAGACGC
>JAYVWC010000057.1:0-6130 GCA_043786385.1 Spongiibacteraceae bacterium
ACGCAAGTACGCGTACGGTTCCAGACCATTCGCCTTTGCCGTTTCAATCACGCTGTAAATAATCGCACTCGCGTTGGCACCCTGCGGCGTGTCGCTGAACAGCCAGTTTTTTCTGCCAATCACAAATGGTCGGATCGCATTTTCAGCGCGGTTATTATCAATCGGTAAATCGCCGCGCTCAGCGTAGCGAATTAATTTAGGCCAGTACTTGTGTATGCGTCCGTTAATCCGCGTATAGCGATTGAGAGTTCAATCGTTTAGGTTTAGCGCTAAATGCCACGGATGCGCGAATCGCTGTTTAACGCGTTTTCTAAGACGTCACACAAAGCATCCAGCTCTTCCAGCAGTTGGTCGTCATTAATGTTTTTAGCCGAATACACAAAGTCGCCAATTAAGTGCTCTAAATCGAAGGTTTCAAGTTTGAGTATGTGTGAGCCCTTTACGTCCTTGCAGGCAAGCAGCTGCTCCTCTGCCTCCTCAAAAGGGTACGCATAACGTAGCAGTAACTGAACTTCCCGTTGCGTGAGCCGAACCGATTTGATGTGGTCATCCGTCATGCTGCATTATCCAATCTGAGTAATATCATTTTGATCGAACTCATCGGGCAGTTGAAGCGTGATATTTTTGTTACGCACATTACTTAGCAAGTAGGTCATGTAGGTGAGCGGATTTATTTTGTTGGCCTTACAGCTTTCGATCAGGCTGTAATAAATGGCTGCCGCTTTGCCGCCACGCTCAGAACCCACAAACAAATAATTTTTTCGTCCCAGAGCGACCGGCCGCATGCAGCGTTCGGCGAAATTGTTATCGGCTTCGAGAAAACCCTGCTCAGTGTAGCGGCACAGCGCATCCCAATTTTTCAAGGTGTACAGCATCGCTTTGCCCAGCGCGCTTTTGGGTAACCCTGCATTGATCTGCGTATCCAGCCACGCTTTGAACTGATGGAGCACCGGCACTGATTTTTCCTGCCGCGCGTGCAGGCGTTCAGCATCGGTGAGTAGTTTGATCTTTCGTTCGATGCGATACAATTTGCGAATGAAGCGGAGCGCTACATGCGCCCGCCCTGGAATTTTCATTAGCGCGCTCACTTCCACAAATTTTCTGCGCGCGTGCGCCCAGCACGCCACTTCTTTGATTCCACCATCGGCAAACAAACGATCGTAGCCAGGGACCAAAAGTAGGCGCTTCTAGGCGAAGCATCGGCTTGCAGATAGCCACGATACTTACCCAGGAACGCGGCCGGTACCTTACCGCTACGGCTGCACGAGAATTCGTAGGCAATCAACGGCCTTTGCCGTCGGTGATGGCACGCATACACCCACAGTCGGCTTTGGATCGTGGTGTTGCGCGCGGGGTCATGGTTTTGCATCGGCAGAATCGTGTCATCGGTAAATACATGACCGGAAGCCAAGACTTTTTCAATCATTCGTTGATGAATGGCGGCCAGCAATTCACCCGACTGCAATAACCAATCGGACATCAGGCCATGCGATATCTCGATGCCGAGACGTTGCAAACGCTGTGCAATCCGATACAACGGTAAATGATCGGCGTATTTGCAGACAATCAGAAACGCCAGCAAGCTGGCCGACGCCATGCTCTTGGCCATCGGTGGCGGTGTTTCTTCTTTAGCGCGCTTCACTTCACCGTGGCAGCCCTTGCACGCGTATTTCATACGGCGCGTCGCCTAAAGCGCCTACTTTTGGTTCGATGATCTTGACTGCCGCTGGTACATAACCCAATTGCTCGCTGCACTCGTCGCCGAAGTGATGCAGCGCACCACCGCAGCAGGAACACACTTTCTCTGCATCGGGGAGATCGATGATCCGAATTTCGCGCGGCAGGTCTTTTAAAACCCGCACGGCTTTTTTGCGCTGGGCCGGTGCGACGTCGGACTCATCGGCAATGCGCAAATCATCTTCTGCTTTTTCGGTATCGCCTTCCGACAGCTCGATCACGGGGCCGGTATCGACCACAGCCGCCGCAAATAAACCCAGTTGATCGATATCGACAAACTCATTGCGTGGGCCAAACTGCCTACGCAAGGCGAGCCGCAATTGCTCTTGCAGCGTGTCGATCATGTCCTGCTGCTCCCTCAGCAATTGATGGAGCGTCGGCACATGCGTGGTTAAGTGAGCGGCGCTTTGCATGCGACTATTTTAACAAATTGATCGATATAAATCGCCTTTTATAGCGCAAATTCGGCGTTGAAATGCGGCAGTTTTTTAAGCCTAGTAAAATCGATGCCATCCAACAACAACGCAAGATCCTGCGCCGATATTTCCAGCGATGCCGTGTTTTTCTGCGGCCACTTGTAACGACCTTTTTCCAACCGCTTGTACCAAATCACCAGACCGTTGCGATCCCAATACATCGCCTTAATGCGATCACCGCATTTGCCGCGAAATAAAAACAAATGACCTTCCAACGGATTTTTATGAAGCACCTCGATCACTAGCGCGCACAGGCCATCGAAACTCTTGCACATGTCGACCGGCGCAGCTGCCATAAAAATTCGCGTATCGGGCGGTATGGTTAACATGGTAGTTGCGCCAATTCAGCTAATGGCGGCGACAATGTCTGCGCGGTCCGCGCCAGAAATTCCAGCACAACACCGTTCGGTAGCGTCGCTTTGATGAGGAGGTCGATGATCGACTCCGTACCAGGTAAAATCGTTGGCGCGGCCACCGATGACTTTGTGGTAAGCAATGATTCTGGTTTCACGATCACCGGAATCATTTCGGCGCTTTCCGTTCCCGCTGCACCGGCTGGCGCACTCATTTCCGGCTCCGCCAGTTTGCTCTTCCACAGGCTGAGATATTTCCGGTTCAAACCGTGCTCGCGACAATACGCCGTCTGCGTTAAACCCGAAGCTTGCTGCGGTGATGTGTTGCTGCCATTTGGCGCGTGTGCGCGCCGACGCCGATGAGCGCGATGATTTGGATTGAGGGGAATCGTTCATGTGGCCTCCACGGATTACGATGGGGCCATTAAATCAGGTGGCGTGATTTACGCTAGGGTGCGGATTTTCGGACGCATACGTACTTGTGTAGATACTGAAGCGCGGCACCAAGTTTGCCGCTCGGCAATACGCTGGCCAGTGTTTTATCGAGCCAGGTGCGCAACTGTTGCAGCACCGGTAAGCTCTCCTGTTGGCGACGCTGATAACGCGTTCCCACATCTTCATCGCGGCTGCGCATCTTCGATGCCGTACAGTTTGCCGATAAAATTAAGCGCCATGTCGGCTTTGCCAACAACGCCATTGCCATTTTTTTGCTTTGGTTGCGCCTTCTGCGCTTCGGTAAATTTTCTGCGTGCATGCGTCCAGCAGCAGAGATGCTCGACACCGTCCTGCTGCGCAATTGCGTTATAGCCCTCGTAACCATCCGTCATCAGATAGCCGCGATAGCCCTGCAATAATTCCAGCGGCACGCTTCCTGCGCGACTCGATCGATAATCAAATAATGTGACCGATTGATTCGGCGAACCGCCGCTCTGTATCCACATGTAGGATTGGCTGGTCGCTGATTTGTCCGGCTCCTTCAGCACCTGCACCACGGTTTCATCGCAATGAATAATTGGCCCTGCCAGCAAATTATCGCGCAGCAGATTGTGCAAAGGTTGTAATAAGTGCGCTGATTGGATCATCCAGCGCGCTAGCGTCTGCCGCGATAAATCGATTCCAGCGCGTTGTAAAATACTCTCCTGGCGATACAGCGGCAGCGCATCCTGGTATTTGGCAACAGCAATATGCGCGAGTAAACCAGGACTCGCATTGCTGCGTGGAATCGGTTGCGGCGGTAATTCAGCGGTGATCGGTGCGGATTCGCACTGCGCGCACGCGTATTTTTTGCGAATATGACGGATGACGCGCACTTGCGCCGGAATAATATCGAGCTGTTCGCTGTTCGCTGACCGCTTCGCCTATCGCATGACGCTGACAACCACACGCGCACACTTTTTCGGATTCAGCGATGTCGTGGATAATATCAATGCGCGGTAATTCGGCGGGCAACGGCTGGCGACGACCGCGTGCGAGTTTCTTTTTTCCTTCAGCGCTAACAGGATTTTCTTCTGCGTCATCGTCGATGTTTTCTGAAGCGAGTATTTCCACTTCATTGAACAAATGACCTTGTCCTGGCGCTTGCTCCGAGCTCGCACCAAATTGACGATGGCGTTGCAAGCGAAACTGTTCGAGCAACTGCTCAATCTGTTGCTGTTTCTGCGCGATGATTGCTTCTTTTTTTGCGAGCGCTGCTTGCAGCTGAAGAATTATTTTCTTCAGTGCAAAATCATCGTCGGGAAGTATTTTTATCGAAGCATCCATGCCGCGTATTTTACCAATAATAGATTAAGAAACCGACTGGAATTTCAATATTTTATGCGGTGGATGGCGCCACACATCAAAGCCATCCAGCAGCCAATTTAATTCTTGGCCAGTAAGCGTCACCGTATCGCTCATAAAATGCTGCGGCCATTTAAAACGCTCGCGCTCCAGACGTTTTTGCCACAGACAAAACCCGTTGCGCTCCTTTAGGCCCTCTGGGTCCAGTAGAGGATTTTAATTTTATTGCGGCACCGATTCGTGAACACATACAGCGCGGGTGCAAACGGATCTAATCCGAGTGCTTGCTCCACCAGCACCGACAAACCCGTGATGGCTTTTCTGAAATCGATCGGTTGGCGACACAAATAAACTGCTACCTCCGGTGCTGGCCGCATCATGTGCGTGCATCCATCGCACGACACACATCGCTCAACCACTGCGGATCAGGCAATACCGAACACTGCAATGTCACTTGCGACGACAGTTGCAATGAATACTGCGCAGCGGGTGAAGATATGCGCACCGCGCTAAAGCCAATCGGTTCGACAGCCGCATGCGACTTTTTGAACACGCTGACCCAGTAATACAAGGTGTTTACGTTCAATTGTTGCTGCTTGGCGTAGTCCGCGAGTGAGCCGCTGTGCGATTGTATCTGTAGAGCATGTTGCTGCCAGAAGCGCCGTTTCTCGGTTAAAGCTGATGCAGGGTTCATAAAATATTCCGCTCTAAAAAATAGTCGCGGAATGGTGGCGCCAACGAATAGTGATTAACAGATGGAGATGATGGATCGCTTACGTAACATTTCATAAAGGCTGGCTTTTAGATTTAAACGTTTTTTGACGATAGCTACCAATACATACACCGACACGGCGATCCAGATCTGCGTTTTCACCGCGTTCTCGGAAGTACCGTAAAACCGTTTGATGCGAAGATGCTGCTTGATCCATTTGAAAAACAACTCCACCCGCCATCGGCACCGATACAGATCGGTGATGGTGAGCGCGGGCAACGCAAAGTTGTTCGTCAGAAAGATCACTCGCTTTCCTGTCAGCGGATCCTTGAAACGAATACGCCGCAACGGTGTATCGAAACCTTTTTGCGAGTAGTACCCAGTAAGCACAACCGTTTGGTCGCAGATCAATCCCGTTGTACGATCGACTGGATGCGAATAGCGCGAGATTCGACTTCCCGCGAATGACGAAGAAGCTGCCCGCTTCGTGGAAGCGATGCAGTCGCTCGAAATCCAGAAATCCACGGTCCACAATATAAAACGCGCCGGGCTCGGGTACCAGTTGGTCGAGAGCATTGACCGCGTGCATTTTGCCGTCGCTGATGTGAATAAAAGTCGGGATATTGCCGAGCAAATCCAGCAAGGTGTGCATTTTTACTGCGGCCTTGGCCTTGCGAAACGGCGCTCAAGGAAATACCGACAGACACAGGTCGATGGTCGTGGTATCCAGTGCATACACCGTCTCTTTCAAATCTACGCCAAAGGTATCGTTGGCGTAGAGCGCACGAGCCATGCTGATAAGTCGCTGCGCGAAGTCGGCATAGATGCGCCAGTCGCGCACTTCGTTCGCATCGGCCAGTGTGCTGCGCGAAATGCGACTGCGAATACCCATGTGGTAAAACTTGTCGCTCTGCGCGCGCAAGCACGCTTCGATATCGCGCAGGCTTTCGCGGTACGTCAGCTGCGCGAACGCCATGCACAGAAACTGTTCGAGACAAGTGAATCGCTTGACCTGGAGATCGCCGGTGTAGCGCGCTACACATCGACGAAATGTGGTCAGCGGCAAATATTCG
>JAYVWC010000058.1:0-43638 GCA_043786385.1 Spongiibacteraceae bacterium
CTCACCAGCCACACCCCGGCACACGAATCAACAACTACCGTTGCTCCCTTCCGGGCCTGGCGGGGTTCGCTGTCTACCGTTGCGAGGGGACCGATGAGATCGCCATAACGCTGGTCGTCAAACACTGACGCCAATTACTGCAGCGCATTCCTGCTGTATTAGCTGGGACTACGAGGGCGCGTATTCTGCGCAATAAATACCGCGCTGGCAAGCTTCTTTGCATCGCGACTATAAGCACGCTACTCGTCCCGCTCGAACTTATTAACCCGGCATCGAAAGATGTCGGGTTAATAACAAACGTAGGATGCGTTTCATGCGGCTTTAGCCGCGAAATCTAAATACATCAGGAGGATGGATTTAGATGCTGAGTTAATAGTTCGGCGGAAATTTCGCAAAGATCGCCACCACGGTGGCGCGAATATAGGTATCGCGCTCGGCGGGCGTTTTGAAATTCGGCACGCGCCGCGAAGCGATTCCGCGCCACACCAGCTGCTTGGTTTTGGCATCGATCACATCGATGATCAATTTGCCTTCGGTGTATTGATTGACCCAAATCTCCGAATTAGAAGCGGGGCCGTTACAACGCCAGCACGGGTAGTAACCAAAATTAGACTGGAACGAAGTGACATCGAGCTTTTCCTCTTCGCCAATATGATACGCAACCAGCAGCGTCGCCTGCGCTTCGCTATCCGCAACGCGTAAACCTTTCGCTGCCAATTGCTCGTCGACTGCGCGATGCACGCGCCCCGCCACTAAATCGTTATCGATCATCGGATCGACATTTAGGGTCGGACGTTTAATCCACGCGTAGCTCGCATCGGTCGGCATCTGCCACGCCGGATCGTAATCGGTGTTGACCGGAATCGCGCCACACGCGTTCAACACCATTGCCGCCATTAACGTTGCGCAATACCGCAGCCAGTTTTTCATTTCGATGCTCACTATGAGTGGGACGCTTTAGTGAAAGCCCTCCCCCACAGGGAGAGAGTTTAAACAGCAATTACAAACGTTCGATAATCGTCACGTTCGCCTGGCCGCCGCCTTCGCACATCGTTTGCAGGCCGTAGCGGCCTTTGCGGCGTTCGAGTTCGTGCAACAACGTCGTCATCAGCTTGGTGCCGGTGGCGCCTAACGGATGACCTAAGGCGATCGCACCGCCGTTGACGTTGGTCTGCTCATGCGGATAACCGCTATCCTTCAACCACGCTAACGCCACCGACGCAAACGCTTCGTTGATTTCGACTAAATCGATATCGCTCCATTTCATACCCGCGCGCTTCAATGCACGCGCCGTCGCCGGAATCGGTGCGGTCAACATAATCACCGGATCATCGCCATATACGCTGATGTGATGAATACGCGCACGCGGCGTTAAGTTGTAACGCTTCAACGCCTGCTCGGAAACAATCAACATCGCCGACGAGGCATCGCAGGTTTGACTCGACACACCGGCGGTAATGCGACCATTCGGCGCGATCGGTTGGAGCGTTGCCATTTTTTCCAGCGTGGTATCGCGACGCGCAGTTTCATCCATCGCCAATTCCGCCATCGGCACGATCTCTCTATCGAAATAGCCGTTGTCGATTGCATGAATCGCGCGACGATGGCTTTCCAACGCAAACCGTTCCATTTCTTCGCGGCTAATATTCCACTTTTGCGCAATCATTTCCGCGCCGTGGAATTGCGAAATCATTTGATCGCCGTAACGCGCGCGCCAACCCGGCGAGCCAGAAAACGTGCTGAGCAAATCCAATTCTTTGGCGAACGTCATCGACGACGAAATCGGAATTTGCGACATCGTTTGCACGCCGCCGGCCACCACCACATCCTGCGTGCCCGACATCACCGCTTGCGCGGCAAAATGCACGGCCTGTTGCGACGAACCGCACTGCCGATCGATCGTCACACCCGGTACAGTCTGCGGCAAACCCGCCACCAACCAGCTGGTGCGCGCAACATCGGCCGCGAGTGGGCCGATCGCATCGAGACAACCCCAGATCACGTCATCGTAATCTTCGGCGGGAATTTGATTGCGCTCGACCAGCGCCTTGATCGAGTGCGCGCCGAGATCGGCACCGTGAATTTTCGATAAACTACCGCGGCGTTTACCGACCGGGCTGCGCAATGCATCGACAATATAGGCTTCGGCCATTATGTATTTCCTCTCTGTGTAATCGGTTAAATCTGTATGTAGTCATTTAGAACTGTGTGTAACCAGTTAAAATTTTGCATCGCGTTTTTCAACAAACGCCGCGCGCGCTTCGTGCGAATCGATATCGCTCTGCGCTTCAAACGTAAAACCTTGCTCCCACCGATATTTATCTTCGAGACTGCCGTCTTCGATGCCGGTCAACGATTCTTTCGCGAGCTGAATCAAGCGCGGATTTTTCGCGGCAATTTTTGCCGCGATTTCCAATGCAGTCGCGCGCAGTTGGTCACGCGGTACCACGCGCTCGATCGCGCCGAGCCGATATGCTTCTTGCGCGTCGATAAATTCGCCGGTGAAATACATGTAGCGCACTTTCTGTAGCGGAAATATGCGCTGCAAATGCGCGCCGCCGCCCAGCACGCCGCGATCAACTTCGGGCACGCCAAAGTGCGCGCATTCGGACGCGACGATAATATCCGCCGCACCGCTGATACCGATGCCACCGCCCAGCACAAAACCATGCAACGCTACGATCACCGGTTTCGGATTTAAATGTATCGCTTTGAACGTAGCAAAACTGGCCTTGTTCACGTCGAGCATTTTACTGCTGTCGGCCGCCAATTCTTTAATGTCGGTACCGGCGCAAAAACCTTTGCCTTCGGCGCGAATGACGATGACATTAACAGCTGCATCGCGTCCCAGCGCGTTAATTTCGTGCGCGATTGCCAACCAGCCGTGGCTATTGAATGCGTTGACCGGCGGATGATCGAACACCAACTCGGCGATGCCATTTTCGATGGTGGTGGTAAATGCCATATCGATGTCTCGAAGTTATTAACCGGCGTTTAGCGCGAAATATAGAGCTGCGCCGGATTGTAACCGATCGATGCAGCCATATCGACTGCGTCGAACGATCGCGTACAATGCCTGCGACGCACGACGACCCACGCATAAAAATATTCACCTGTTCGAGGGATTTAACATGAAATTTTTAAAATCGATTTCGCTTACCGCGACCTGCGCGCTGCTGCTGGTTGCGGCTACTGCTTTTGCCGATTCTAAAAAAGAACTCGAAGAGGTGCTGAGTTACGACGGCCTGGTCAAAATCAACGTCAAAGGCATCGATACCGCTTACGCGCGGCCCGGTGCATCGCTCGCCGCGTACGATAAAATCCAGCTGGCGCCGATCGAAGTGGCATTTAGCAAAGATTGGAAACCAGAGAAAGGCAGCGGCCGCACCAGACTGAGCACCGCAGAGCGCGAGAATATCAGAACCGGTATCGCCAAAGTTGTGCAAGACGAGTTTGTTAAAGCGTTGGAGGAAAAAAGCAGCTACCAAGTCGTCAACGAAGCCGACCCGGATGTATTGCTGATCAAAGCCAATGTGATCAATGTTTATATCAACGCGCCGGATACGATGGCCCCCGGCCGCTCGCGAACTTACACGGTATCAGCCGGCGAAATGACGATTGTCGCCGAGCTATTCGATTCCGAAACCGGACAAGTGTTGGCGCGCGTGATCGACCAACGCGAAGCACGCAACACCGGTCGATTGACGCTAAGCAATAGCGTTATCAATGCATCGGAGATCCGCCAGATCGCAACAAGTTGGGCACGCATCCTGCGCGATCGCCTCGATGCTGCACACAGCATCGGCAAAAAATAGTCGCTGTGCACGGAGACCATTGCTGCCGCTAAAATTAGCAATGCTGCCTGTTAGGAAACAATATTGATCGAGAATAGACTGATAACATCCGACAGTGAGTGGGCGGCGACCATCATATCGATGTCGCCAATCGTTTGATCGCTGCTGACGAGCTGGTGCCGAATATCAACATAACAATCGGTCGCATCGTTGCCCCAGACGAGGGTGCGAACGATCTTTCAGAACTTCCGCACGTCCGCTATTTTCCCCAGACATCGGGAAGCTAACGATATCTGCATATTCCGGTGATCGTGAACGCCGCAACCGCATCAGCGCGCGTGGGCTCAGTGATTTCAAATTGTACGGGCTGTTGAGTTTTCTGCTGCACGATCATCGCGCGCGGCGAAATACAATCGCCGTGACATATATCGCAGACCTTGAGCCTGACCAGATCACAGGCTCTCAATTTGCTGTCGATGGCCAAATTGAATAAGGCCAAATCGCGCACATTGTATTTCATTTGCAGGCGAATACGGATGCCCCATATTTCTTGTTCTGACGATTCGTCTGGCTTGCTCCGGGAATTGATAGGGTTATTGACACCTCTGTTGACGTACATACAATGTACGCATGATACGATTCGAGTGGGGTTCAGTAAAAGCAGCGGGAAATCGAAAGAAGCATGGTGTTTCTTTCGAGGAGGCGCAGACCGTCTTTTACGACGAGCTTGCTATCCAGTTTTTTGATGAGGAAGAGAGCTCAGCCTCCGAAGATAGATTTCTCATGCTTGGTATGAGCAGAGATGCTCAAGTTCTTCTCGTGTGTCACTGCGAGCAAGAGGCAGGCGATGTCATCCGAATTATATCGGCTCGTAAGGCGACCAAGACTGAGCGCAAAGTTTATGAAGGTGGCATTTGATGAAAGCAGAATATGATCTCTCAAAAATGAAGGCGCGTAAAAACCCGTACGCGTCCAAACTAAAAAAGCCCGTCACTATGCGTTTGAGCGAAGATGTCATCGAATATTTTAAGCAAATGGCGGAAGAAGCGGGTGTCCCTTATCAAAGCCTGATCAATTTGTATCTACGCGACTGTGTGGCGCAGCATCGGAAAATTGATATCGTATGGCAGGCAAAGCTCTAAATTTGCTTACTGCTTTGAGCGGGTGATGCACTGAAATTTGAGCGCCAAATTGACCTATAGGATCGCGAAATGTGCGCAAGCCGCGCCTAAATTAGGAGCGGCTGTCGTGAATAGATGACACTCTCCATCTCCTTAATCTCAATAACAACCCGCACGTTTCCGGCCTTCACCACTTTAACCACACGTATTGGCAGGGAGCAGATAAAGTGACCGAGCGTGCCGATTACTTCGAGCAGTCTGGCGCAAACGCTATGCGGGTAAATTCAAGCGGAGGTGAGGTGGGAATGGCTTGCAAAGAACTAACCACACATCAATTGAACAGGCTCGCATGCGGCTGCAGCGGCCGATAATCTCAACAGCTCTCCACAAACGGTGACGAAAACCCCGCAAAAACGAAAAAGGCCGATCATTGCTGATCAGCCTTTTCGTTGCTGTTCGTACTGGTACTTACGTACTGGTATTAATGGTGCGCCTCGAAGGAGAATCCTCGAACCGCCTATTTGAAACCTTGGAAGAATGGAACGCGATCCTTGAAAGGAATGCCCCAAAATTATAGGGGGTTTCATGGATCGGCCAAACAACTCGGTAAACTCAGGTTTTCGGCTTTCTCAGGCGTTTGCGCATGCTGCCAGCAACTTATCCGCTGGCAAAAGCAAAGGCAAGCGCAAATTCCCGCCCCCGTTCTCACTCCGCCTGACCTTTGAGGAACGCGCGCGGTTGGAACAGGACGCCGGAAGCCAGTCTTTGGGCTCCTATATCCGCTCCAAGCTCTTTGGGGAAGCTGCGGGCGGTAGCCGCAGCCGTACCCGATACCCCGTAAAAGACGAGCAAGCCCTAGCCAAAGTGCTGGGCGAGCTGGGTCAGTCCCGAATCGCCAATAATCTCAATCAGCTCGCCAAAGCGGTGAATTGCGGTTCTTTGGAGGTCACACCAGAAACTGAAGGCCAGCTGCTTGAGGCTTGCGAAGCCATCAAGGCGATGCGGCGCGATTTGATTGCCGCCCTCGGGCTGGACGCCGGAGGGCCGTCATGATCCTCAAAGGTAGCCAGCGCGGCGGCGCCAAACAGCTCGCCATTCACCTCCTCAATACCCGTGATAACGAACATGCGGAGGTTCACGAGCTGCGCGGCTTTCTGGCCGATGATCTGCAATCGGCGTTTCATGAAGCCTATGCCGTGAGTCGTGGCACCCGCGCGCGGCAATTCCTGTTTTCCTTAAGCCTTAATCCGCCGCCCCACGAAAAAGTCTCGATTACCGCTTTCGAGAAGGCTATCGATCAGGTCGAGCAAGGTCTCGGGTTAGAGCACCAGCCCCGAGCCATTGTCTTCCATGAAAAAGAAGGTCGCCGCCATGCGCATGTCGTGTCGTCGCGGATTGATGCACAGCACATGAAGGCCATCAATTTGCCATTTTATAAATTAAAGCTCCGCGAAGTATCCAAAGAATTGTTTTTGGAGCACGGCTGGCAAATGCCGCGCGGCTTTATCGATAGTCGTGAGCGCGATCCGGCCACTTACAGCTTGGCCGAATGGCAGCAGGCTAAACGCGGCGGCCATGATCCCAAAGCCCCTCAAAACCATGTTTCAGGAATGCTGGGCGATTTCGGATGGGCGCAAAGCATTTGCGCAGGCATTAGGGGCGCGCGGATTTACGCTCGCGCGCGGCGACCGGCGCGGCCATGTCGCGGTCGATTATCGCGGCGAAGTGTATGCGATTTCCAAATATGTCGGCATTAAGGCCAAAGACGTACAAAACCGTCTGGGCGACGCCAAGGAATTAATGAGCGTGCCGGAGGCGAAAGCGCAGATTGCAGGGCGTATGTCCGAAATGCTGCGCGGCCATATCAAAGAAGCTGAATCGCGGCTGGGGACGCAATCAGCCGCATTGCTGCTCCGCAAAACGGAATTTATTGAGCAGCAGCGCAGCGAGCGAACGCAATTAGACAAGCGTCACGAAGAGCGCCGCGTAAGCGAAACGCAGGAGCGCAGCCAACGTTTCCACAAAGGTTTTCGCGGTCTGTGGGATCGCGTGAACGGCACGCATGCGCGCGTGCGCCAGCAAAACGAGTTAGAGACATTGCAGGCATGGCAACGCGACCGCTCAGAGAAAGACGAATTAATCTTCCGGCAATTGGGTGAGCGCGAACTTTTACACGAGCAAGCCAAAGAAATGAAAAATGCGCAGGCGCAGCAAGTTGCAGAGCTACACCGCGATATTGGCGGTTATGCGGAAATGGCCGCGCAACCGCCGCCAAATTTACGCGAGCATTTTGAAAAAGCCGCAACTCCAGAAAAACATCGCGCCCATGAACGGCAACCAGACCGCGAAGGTTTCGCGCCAGAAAGGTAAATTTATGGCTCCCCGGAACCCAAAAAAAACTATTGATAAATAATGAATTTTGGTGCAGCCATACATTGTCTGTCTTAGTAATAACTAATAGAACGATTAACATTGACAATGTTATCAGTTATTGATAACTTATAAGAAGAACCATGAAAGCCCGCGATCCTAGCCTTGATACCCTGCTATTGCTCGATGGTGAGTCTTTCATGGTTGATGAAAGCGTGAGTTACTGGGTCAAGTTCGAAGTGAAGCAAGTTCCGGTGACTGCGGAAAAGCCACACGGGCTTAAATATTCACTCACCCTGCATGATGAGAATGGTAAACGGGTGCTTGGTTTTGATAACGCTCACGCGGTGCAGGAAGGATCGGGACCCGGTGCGCGGACGCGCATAGAGCACGATCACCGCCACAGGAAAGATACGGTGCGCTTTTATGTTTATCAGGATGCAGCCACGTTGATGGGCGATTTCTGGACCGAAGTTGAGAAAATTTTAAAGGAAAGGAGTGGTACATCATGAGCACATTGAAAATCGGCATTGCCACCATGGAGCAATACAAAGCTCGGACGATGGCCATTGCGCGCGGAGAATATAAACCAAGTCCCGATGAACCAAAAATTTGGTTTCCCTCGATTGAGAGTGTTGCAAAAGTGCTATCGGAGAGAAACCGCGAATTGCTGGCTTTTATTGGGCGCACATCCCCGGCTTCCATGAATGAACTGGCGGAACAAACAGGACGCGCAAAATCGAATCTGTCCCGCACGCTTCGCACTATGGAGCGTTATGGTTTAGTGAAGTTTGAAAAAGGCCAGGGGCGCCAGCTTGCGCCCCGCGTGAACTATACAAATCTGGAACTTGAAATGTCACTTCAGGCCTCATAGATCGGGATAAAAAGTATGAGCACGTCATGTGAGAAAACAATGGATATTTATCCGTGGGCCGCTCCCACGGAAGAGCAAAAACGCATGTTCGATGCGCTCAGTTATGATGAACAATTAAAGATGGTGCAGGAAGCCATCAGCCAAGGCATGCAAACCAGAGCGGATGACAGAGTGGTCGATGGTAAAAAATTTATAGCTGAATTAAGAAGAAATCAGAAATAATTACAACTTCATCCCCGTATATAGCTCACTGATTTCCGCTGAGTGAATGCCTTCATAATTTTGTATAGCTGGCACACGGTAAGCGCCCTCCCAGTTAGTATTTTTTTCGCTGCGGAACGGCGTGGTGCCAGCATCGGGCCAAGTGTTGTAGTGCGGGCCGTTATCGGTGGAGTACTGCACCACCGTGTTATCGGCAACGCCGAGATCATCGAGTAATTTAAGAAACTCGCCGACATGCATATCGTGTTCGACCATGCCGTCGCTGTATTCATCCTGCCCAGAAATGCCGCGATGTTCCGCCTTCACATGGGTTTTGAAGTGCATGCGGGTGCCATTCCACCAAACGAAGAAGGGTTTACCGGCTTTAACTTGCTCAGTGATGAACGTCTTAGCCGCAGCCACCGTTTCATCATCGATGGTTTCCATGCGCTTTTTATTTAGCGGGCCGGTGTCTTCAATCTTCTGCCCACCTTTGCCGTCAGCCCACGAATGGATCACACCGCGAGGGCCAAACTTCTTTAGAAATTCCGGGTTTTTTGGATAATCCAGATTCTCTGGTTCTTCCTGGGCATTCAAATGGTAGAGATTGCCAAGAAACTCATCGAAGCCATGCAGCGTCGGCAAATGCTCATCGCGATCGCCTTCGTGATTTTTACCAAACTGACCGGTCGCGTAACCCTGGATTTTCAGTACCGTCGCCATCGTCACATCGGTTTTCTGCCAGCCTTCCTTCGCGCCGGGTAAACCGACTTTGGTCATGCCGTTGCGAAGCGGAACGGTACCGCCGATAAAGGCTGCGCGCCCTGCCGTACAGCTTTGCTGGCCGTAATAGTCGGTGAACGCAACGCCTTCTTTAGCAACGCGATCAATATTCGGCGTTTGGTAGCCCATCATGCCGCGGTTATTGTGGCTGATATTCTGAGTACCGATGTCATCGCCCCAGATGACGAGAATGTTGGGCTGTTTCGCCTGCGACACCGCTCAATAGCAGCAGCGTTGCAATCACCCAGGTACAGGATTGATTTATTCGTCTAAACATCTTCATTGCATCACTCCTTAGCAAATGGAAACTCGCCGTTTTTTTATATAACCGCTGCGCAGCCTCCCCGTCTTATTTCAACAACACAACACAACACAACACAACAAGGAGTTTTTCGGCGCGCGTTTGCCATTTTGAAAAAGCATCTTGAATAAAATTTTGCAAAAAAAAGGGCGACTCTTGCGATCCGCCCGTGCGAAATATTGCTGCGATCCGACCCTGCGGCTATCGATCGACTATGCGTTTTACTCTAAGCGCAATTACGCACCGGAAATAACGCTGCGTTAATATCGGCGGGATCGGTCAAGCGGCGAATGCAATCGAATTGCTGTTGCGCCTGGGGATATTGCCGCGCTAAATAATGCAGCCATTGTTTGATGCGACCGGCGCGATGGCGCGCACTGATCTGCTGTTCGACACTGTGCCAAAAAATTTGCAGTAGCGATTGCATTTCAATCCACGATAACGCGGCATCGCGCTGCCCCGCTATCATCAATGCCAGCGCCGGGTTTGCGATCGCGCCGCGGCCGATCATCAGATCGTTGCAACCCGATGCAATGCGACAGCGCTGCGCATCGTCGACATTCCAAATCTCGCCGTTAGCGACGATTGGAATGCGCACGCACTCGCGAATTTTTGCAATCCACTCCCAATACGCGGGCGGCTTGTAGCCATCAGTTTTCGTGCGTGCATGCACGACAAGTTCTGCAGCGCCACCCTCGGCCAATGCTTGCGCGCACACCAATGCATGCTCGGGCGTATCGTAGCCGAGACGCATTTTTGCCGTCACTGGCACTGATGCGGGTACGGCCTTACGCACCGCCTGCACGATTGCAAACAGCGCTTCAGGTTCTTTTAGTAACACTGCACCACCGCGATGTCGATTCACGGTATTGGCCGGGCAACCGAAATTGAGATCGATACCGAACGCACCGAGGCTCGCCAATTTCGCGGCATTTTCAGCCATGCACACCGGATCGGAGCCAAGCAATTGCACGCGCACCGGCACGCCCGATGGCGTGCGACAACCGTTGGCCAATTCCGGCACCACGCGATAAAAACTGCGCGCCGGCAACAACGTATCGGTGATCCGAATAAATTCGGCGACGCACAGATCGATACCGCCAGTGCCACCGACAGTGCCCGCATGACCACCCAGCTGCGTCAATGCATCGCGCAACATATGGTCGAGCAGGCCTTCCATCGGAGCGAGCAGAATGCGCATGTTTTCAATCGGGGCAGTTGAGGCGCGGCAGTATAACGAAACCCGCGGCTCGACGCTGATCGCTTGGCGATCGAGATCAGGCTAAAATGGGCCGGTCTTTTCGAATAGCCATTCGCATGAATATAAATCAACACAGTGAAAACTCGCCCGCGCCGCTTTCGCATCGCTTCTGCATTGCGCCGATGCTCGATTGGAGCGATCGGCATGCGCGCTATTTTTGGCGGCTGCTCAGCGAGCACGCGCTGCTGTACACCGAGATGATCACCACCGGCGCGCTGTTGCGCGGTGCCGCCGAGCGCTTTTTACATTACGACGAAATCGAGCATCCATTAGCGCTGCAATTGGGCGGCAGCGATCCGACCGAACTCGCCGCCTGCGTGCGACTCGCGCAGCAATGGGGCTACGACGAAGTCAATTTGAATTGCGGCTGCCCTTCCGATCGCGTGCAAAATGGCGCATTTGGTGCGTGCTTGATGGCGCGACCAGAACTCGTCGCCGATTGCATTAAAGCGATGCAAGATGCGAGTTCGCTGCCGATCACGATCAAACACCGCATCGGTATCGATGCGCTCGATAGCTACGAGCATATGGCGGAATTTGTCGGCACCGTCGCTGCGACCGGTTGCACAACATTTATCGTACACGCGCGCAAAGCGTGGCTAAAAGGCCTGAGCCCGAAAGAAAATCGTCAGCTGCCGCCGTTGCGTTACGATGATGTCTATCGCCTGAAGCGCGATTTTCCGCATCTCAACGTCGTCATCAACGGCGGTATTAATTCGCTCGACGAATGCAGCACGCATTTGCAACACGTCGATGGCGTGATGCTCGGCCGCGCGGCGTATCACGATCCGTACCTATTGAGCAAAGTCGATCAGCAATTATTTGCGGTAACCACACCGCTGCAAACGCGCGCTGCGGTGCTCGAACGTTTAATCCCGTACATCGAACAACAAATGCAGCGCGGCGCCACGCTGCATCATATAACTCGACATATTCTCGGACTGTATCAAGGTGAGCCTGGCGCGCGGCGCTTTCGGCGCATTCTCAGCGAAGGCGCACCGCGCGCTGGCGCCGGCATCGAAGTGTTAACCGAGGCGCTGGCCGCAATTCTGCCGCGTGAACGCACGGTGCTTTCATCGGTCATAAATTCCGGTTAATAATGCATGCCGCCGAATCGTGAATAGAAACGTTCTGCTGCTGCCTTCAATAAACTCATTCAGTGCGTAAAAAAATATGGCCAATAAATTAGAACAGCTGAAACAGATGACCGATGTAGTCGCCGATACCGGCGATATCGAAGCGATCAAGCGTTTTCAGCCGCTCGATGCAACCACCAATCCTTCGCTGTTATTAAAAGCAGCGGCGTTACCCGCGTATCAACCGTTGATCGCTCACACAAAAACGTGGGCGCAACAACAGGCCGGCAACAGCGCAGCACAGCTCAGCGCCTGCGTCGATAAACTAGCGGTGGCGATCGGCTGCGAAATTTTGCACATTATTCCGGGCCGCGTTTCGACCGAAGTCGATGCGCGCCTGTCGTTCGATAGCCGCGCGACAATCGAAAAAGCGCGTCGTTTAATCGCGCTGTACGAACAGGCCGGCATCGGCCCCGAGCGCGTATTGATTAAAATCGCTGCGACCTGGGAAGGCATTTGCGCTGCGGGAATTTTGGAAAAAGAAGGTATTCACTGCAATCTAACGCTGCTATTCAATTTCACGCAGGCCGCAGCGTGTGCCGATGCCGGCGTGACATTGATTTCACCGTTCGTCGGCCGCATTCTCGATTGGCATATCGCGCACAGCGGGCGCAGCAGTTATTCGCCCGTCGAAGATCCCGGCGTGTTATCGGTCGCGCGCATTTTTAATTACTACAAACAAAAAAAATACCCGACCATCGTGATGGGCGCGAGTTTTCGCAATATCGGTGAAGTCGAACAACTCGCCGGCTGCGATCGCCTGACGATCAGCCCCGCCTTGCTACAGGAATTAGCCAACGATAACGGCGTGTTGCAACGCCGCCTCGATGCCAACAATACCGGTGCGCCAATCGCGCCGCAGCACGACGACGAAAGTCATTTCCGCTACGCATTGAATAACGATGCGATGGCCACCGAAAAATTAGCCGAAGGCATTCGCAAATTTGCCGAGGATCAGCAAACGCTGGAGCAACAATTAGCGGGGGCGCTTTAATGCTGCAACGCTTGAAAGAATTATTTATTGGCGACGCAGTTTCACCAGCCGATAATACGCGGCGCTTACAGTTTGCCGCCGCTGCATTACTGATCGAATTAAGCAAAGCCGATTTTCAGCGCGATCCGCGCGAGCAGGCCGCGATCGCTGCGGCGATTCGTAGCAGTTACAGTATCGATGAAGCGACGTTAACCGAATTATTGAACGAAGCGGAAACCGCTAACGAGCGTGCCACGTCGCTGTACGAATTTACTAGCGTCATCAATGCGCAATGTTCCGAAGAGCAAAAATACGATTTGGTCTGCGAATTATGGCGCGTAGCGTACGCTGACGGTGCCATCGATAAATACGAAGATCATTTAATCGGGAGAATTGCCGAGCTGATTTATTTACCGCGCTCGCAGTTTATTCGTGCAAAATTGGCTGTCCTTAACTAAACAGTCCTTAGCTAAACAGGCGTTAGCTTAAAACAAGTAATAGCGCCTAACGAGCGGCCTCGAGCGCGCATACCAACTCTTGAAACTGCGCGCAATTTTGCTCATTCATGCCCATCAACACTCGATGCGCGTCTAACACGCGTTCGCGCACGCCCTGCTCGGTCGCACCGATTATCGGTAACTCGCCCAACTGTTGCTCGGTGTTCGGCGCCTGCTGACGAATATCAAAGACGCGATCGAAACCCATCGATAAAATAATTCGCGTGATATTGGGATTGGTCGAAAGAATAACGGGCTTAAACTGATAGCGACGTTGCGCAACAATCGCCAATTTCGCGAGCTGGCCGAGCGTGGTGCTATCGATATTGTCGGCGCCGCTGAGATCGATAATCACGCTCGCGAAGCTTGGCGCGGCAAACATGCGCTCCAAAAAATCGTCCAGCGCGGTACAGAACGTCAAACGCACGTCGCCCAATAGCTTGATTACAAATGCGCCGCCGTGCTCGGCGACTAAAATTTTACCGGGTTGCATCACCCCGTACCTTTCGAAATCAATAAAACGGCAATATCGTCCGGCGCTTCTTTCATGCCCTGCAAACCAAACGCGGCGACCACTTTGTCCATGCTGTCCAAACCAGGCTGTAGCGCGCCGAGCAATGCAGCCTCTTTGCTCAACAGCCCTTCCTCGACCAACGTTTCCAAAATGCCGTCGGAGAATAGCGTCAGCACAAAGCGCGGCGGCAATTGTATCTGTTCCTCGCGGTATTCGGCATCCTCGAACAAACCCACCGGAGGATTATCGCCAGTCAAATAGCGACAGCTACGCGGCTCCCACAAGATCGGCGCTGGCAGATGGCCGGCGATGCTGTACTGCAAAGCATTTTCGCGAATATCCAGCACCCCAACGCACAGCGTGACATGCTTGCCGATCTCGGTAGCCAGCAGCTCGCGATTGGCCTTAACCAGCATCGCTGCTGGCGACAGTACCGACTGATCGCCCCAATGACCGAAATCGCTACGCTTGCGTGCGAACAAGTTTTTCAATAACACCGTCAGAAAAGCCGACGACGCGCCATGACCGGAAACATCGGCGATGAAAAACACCACGAAGCGATCGCTAACGGTGAAATAATCGACAAAATCGCCGCTCAGAAATAACGATGGGAAAATGCGATGGCTAAGCTGGTAATCGGCGATGGCGAGCGGCCGCGCCGGAAACATTTTCAGCTGGACGTGACGCCCAGCCTGTTGATCCTGTTGCAGCACATTGAGGCTTTGCCGTAACTCGCGATTGGCCTCCTCGAGCTGCTGGCGGTAGCGAATATTTTCGCGGCGCAATCGATTCTGCTCGACGCAGCGCGCCACTGAGTGCTCCAGCACTTCCATATCGACGATCGGTTTAAACAGATAATCGCTGGCACCGTAGCGCAACGCCTGCACGACATCGTTCATCACACCGGTTCCAGACACCACGATGATCGGCACGTCGGCAGGATCCTGGCCAAGCGCTTTTAGCACTGCCAGGCCATCCATGCTCGGCATTTTGAGATCGAGCAACACGACATCGGGAAGGTTGCGCTCGAATAATTCGAGCCCCTGCTGGCCGGTCTCTGCCTGATCAACGATATAGCCTAAATCCCGCAAATAGGCCGCCATACTGTCGCGAACGCCAGCATCATCATCGATGACCAGCAAGCGAGGAGGCTTACGCTCCATGTTTGTAACCTTCTAAAACTACCTGCAACATAGCCAACTATAGGCTGCCTGAGCACCAATTATCGAGGCGGCAACACTAAACCCTTGGATACCGACTTGCAATACCATCTAGCGCCAAAATCGCTAGCGCGATTAACACTCTAATAAACACCGGTTACTATCTCAACCGCCAGTGAGCGGCTGCCTATACATCCGAGGGCGAACCCCACAATAGCAATCGTCATCATGAACAATTGCGTCGTGATGAATAATTGTAACTGTGACGCCAATGCTGGTACTAATAGGCGCCTGAGGCTATGCTATGGGCTATCAGCAATAATGACATGCCACTCTGACGGAGGAGTTAATGATGCTTCAGGAACAGCGGGTCTACGACGAAAAGCGCAACTTTATCCGCATGAAAATTAACACGCTAGTCCAGATCAAAAGCGACGACAAAGAATTTCTTGCACGCTGTAAAGACCTCAGCGGCTCGGGCATGCTGATTCTTGCCGAGCAGGCGCTCGACATGGGCAGCACCGTCGAGGTATGTATTGCGTCGGAAACCGAAAAACAGCAAACATTTCGCGCTAGCGGCGAAGTGGTGAGGGTCGATCCAGTCAATCCGTCAGGCTACATTTTGGGCTTGGCGTTGACCGCCATTCACGATTAACCACCCGCCCCGATCTACTCCTGAACGAGGGCACTCGCTGCCCTCATTGCTGCTCGCTACTGTTATCGTTAGTCGGAGGTTCTGCGGGTGTAGCACTGTCACTGTCTTCGGAAAAATCATCCGCGCCAAAGCTATCTTCGACCGCGCCGTCTTTGACCATAAATTCGCGCCGCTGCAAATATGCATCGCGTAAAAAAATGTAGCGATCACCGGTCACTAGCTCTTCGACTTTCAGCAGCTGCGCTCGATTATCGATAACACGTCCGACCAATACTTCATTTCGAGTCGACACGTCGGTAACGATATACGGAATCGGATCCGAGTAAGCATCCGCCACGGTACCAAAACCATCGCGCACGGTGCGCGGCCCCAACAGTGGCACCATCAGAAACGGGCCCGGGTGCACTCCCCAATAGCCCAAGGTCTGACCGAAATCTTCCTCGTGTTGCTCCAGGCCCCAGCGACCGGCCACATCGAAAAAACCCAACAAGCCAATCGTTGAATTGATCAACAGGCGACCGCTACTGCTCGCGGTAACGCGCAGCTTTCCCTGCAATAGGCTGTTCAGAATATTACTGACTTCGCCGACGTTGCCGTAGATATTATGCACGCCATCCTGCAAAAATTGCGGCGTTACCCATTGGTAACCTTTGGCAATCGGCTTTAATACATTGCGATCCGCAAAATCGTTGAACACAAACACGTTACGATTAACCGATTCCCAAGGATCGGAATTATTCGTCTTGTCAGCGTCGGCAAACGCTGCCATCGACAACACCGTCAGCGCGACGATTGACAGCACTTTAATCGGACGTTTCACTGCAATTCCTTAGACTCGACCACAGGGCTAGCGCTGCACTATAACGGAATTTTTCTGCCTTTGCAGGTGCCACCATAGACGCCATCTCAACGAATAGCGATTTGTACCTGCTGCCACAAATCGCGCAAACGCTTTGCCGATACCGGCTCGCTAGTACCCAGCGTTTGCGCAAACAGCGACACACGAAATTCCTCAAGCAACCAGCGATAACGCTGCAACGCTTCGCAATCGATTAACCACTGCGGCCGTCGCTGCAATAAATCGAATAGCTGTCGTTGCAACGGCAATAATTCGCGGCTCAATTCGCGATCGCGCTGAAATAAACCGCGCAATTTTTCCAGGCGCTGGGCAATGGCTTTTAAATAGCGCGGATATTGTTGCAGCCACGACCACGGCGTCGATACGATAAAGCCATTCTGAAACAACAAGCCCAACTGCTCATCGATCTCCGCCAACACCGGTAACCAAGCCAGCTCGCTACCGCGCCGCTGCGCACTGCGAATCGCTGCGTACTGTTCGGCAATCGTCTGCAATAACGCGGCATAGCGCTGCGCTGTCGGCGCGATATCGCCACTGCCGACGCGCAGACATTGTTCAAACTCGGCGGCGCTGCGCGGCAATTCGTTGCCGACCACAAAAATCTCGCGATAGGTCGCCGTTAAAATCTCTTCGATCCAATCCTCGCGGCGCTGCGAAATACCCGCCAGCTGCAAATTGACATTATTGCCGCGCAGTAATTCTTTACGCAGAAATTTTAGCGTGGACGCGGTTTGCAATTGCAGCAGCCGAATCAAACCCTGCTCCGAATGCTGCCGCGCCACCTCCGGCGATTCGAGCAAGCTGACCGCCACGCTATCGCGCTGATCGATCAACGCCGGATACGCGGTGACTGTCACGCCGGCCTGCTCGAAACTGTAGCGTTCGGGCAGTTCGCCAAAATCCCAGCGCTGCAGCGCGCTGTGCTGAAATGCCTGCGAACTTTCTTCGCGCAGACTCTGCGTCATCGGTTCGCGCAGTTGCAACTTGAGTGCCGCGAGATCTCGCCCCTGCGCTATTAAATTTTCGTCGCGATCGATAACGCGAAAATTTGCACAATAAAAAGGCTCCAATTCGTGCGCCTGCCATGCATCGAGCGGGACTTTTACGCCTAACTTCTCACCTAACACAGCGCTCAATACTTCGAGCAGTGGTTTATCGCAACGTTGCAGATGCGCGGCGATGCGATCGACCGCCTCCGGTACCGGCACCAATAGTTTGCGCCATTGTTTCGGCAGCGTTTTGATCAGCGCGATGCATTTATCGCGCAACAACCCCGGCACCAGCCACTCGAATAAAAATTCCGGCACGCGATTCAACAACGCGATCGGCACGATGACATTAACGCCATCCTGCGCGTGGCCCGGCTCGAAATAATATTGCAGCGCAAAATTCACATCGCCGCAGGCGATCTGATCAGGAAATTGCGCCTCGTTGATTTGCTCGGCATCGTGTCGCATCAAACGCGCGCGCTCGATCATCAATACCTGCGGTTGTTCGCGCTCGATGGTTTTTCGCCAACGCTCGAATTGTGGCGCACCGACCACATCGGCCGGAATGCGTTCGTCGTAAAAACGAAACAGCTCTTCTTCGTCGGCTAAAATGTCGCGACGGCGTGCCTTATCCTCCAGACTTTCGATCGCTGCGATCAGCTGTTGATTGTGCGCAAAATACTTAGCATCGGTGCGGTAATCGCCGGCCACTAGCGCGCTGCGAATAAAAATTGCGCGCGCCTGCGCAGGATCGATCGCGCCGAAATCGACGCGTTGTTTATCGTTGAGCATCAACCCGTACAGCGTCACCGTTTCCATCGCGATCACACGGCCACTTTTCGCGTGCCAGCGCGGCTCGCTGTAACTGCGTTTCAGCAGCGCATCATTGATACCGAGCACCCACAGCGGATCGATACGCGCCACGCAGCGCGCGTACACCTGTGTCGTTTCGACCACTTCGGCGGCAACGATCCATTTCGGCGGTTTTTTAAATAAACTCGAGCCCGGGAAAATGCGCAGCTTGCGACTGCGCGTGCCGAGAAATTCGCGCCGCTCGTCCTGCACCGCGATTTGACTCAACAAACCCGCTAATATCGCGCGATGCAGTTGTTCATACGTCGCCGGTTGTTGATTTTCGCGAAGGCCTAACTCGCGACAAGCCAACAATAATTGATGATGCACATCGCGCCATTCGCGCACGCGCATGAACGAGAGAAATTCCTTCTCGCACAATTTGCGCAATTGATTCTGCGTCAGTGCCTGGCGCTGCTCTTCGAGATAATCCCACAATTTCACATAGGCGCTAAAATCCGAATCGGGATCGTGAAAACGGCGATGCGCTTCATCCGCCGCCTGCTGTTTGTCGGCCGGTCGCTCGCGCGGATCCTGCACGCTCAACGCGGCGGCAATAATCGCTACTTCGCGCAAACTACCGCGTTGATTCGCCTCGACCAACATGCGGCCGATGCGCGGATCGACCGGCAAACGCGCCAACGATTTACCACTCGTCGTTAACGTGCGGCGATCGCGCACCGCGCCCAATTCTTCGAGCAGCGTAAAACCATCGCTGATCTGGCGACTATCCGGCGGATCGACAAATGGAAATTGCTCGACATCGCCGAGCCGTAACGCCAATAGCTGCACGATCACCGAGGCGAGATTGGTGCGCAAAATTTCGGCATCGGTAAATAACGGTCGCCGCGCAAAATCCTGCTCGTCGTATAACCTCACGCAAATGCCGGGACCGATGCGACCGCAGCGACCTTTGCGCTGCTCGGCGTTGGCCTGCGCAATCGGCTCGATCGGCAGGCGCTGTAATTTCGAACGAAAACTGTAGCGACTGATGCGCGCCAAACCGCTATCGATCACGTAGCGAATGCCCGGCACCGTCAGCGAAGTCTCAGCAACGTTAGTGGCTAACACAATGCGTGTGCCGCGGCGTTTAGTCGTATCGAACACGCGTTGTTGCTCGCTTAAACTCAAGCGCGCATACAGCGGCAGAATATCCAAATGCGGCAGCGATTTATTATGCAAAGTAGTTTTTCGTAACAATAAAGCCGTTTCGCGAATCTCGCGCTCGCCCGGCAGAAACACCAATACATCGCCTTGCAAGCCGCGCTCCGCCACCGCCAATTCTTCGAGTACCGCTTCGATCGCGGCGGGCATATCTAACGCTTCCACTAACTCTTCAAGCGGCCGGTAGCGCACCTCGACCGGAAAGGTACGGCCGGATACTTCGATAATCGGTGCGGGTTTTCCTTGCGCATCGGAGAAATGCCGTGCGAACGTTTCGACATCGATCGTCGCCGAGGTGATGATTAATTTTAAATCGGGACGCCGCGGCAATAGTTGTCGCAGATAGCCCAATAAAAAATCGATATTCAAACTACGCTCGTGCGCTTCGTCGATAATTAACGTGTCGTAGCGATTGAGATAACGATCCTGCTGAATTTCGGCGAGCAAAATACCGTCGGTCATCAATTTGATATAGGTGTTATCGGTAACTTGATCGCTGAAGCGCACCTGATAACCAACCGCGTCGCCGAGCGGTGTTTGCAATTCTTCGGCGATGCGCGCCGCGACCGTGCGCGCGGCTAAGCGGCGCGGCTGCGTGTGGCCAATCAAGCCGCGACAGCCGCGCCCGAGTTTGAGACAAATTTTCGGAATCTGCGTGGTTTTACCCGAGCCGGTTTCGCCCGCGATTACGACCACCTGATGATCGCGAATCGCTACGGCGATATCGTCGCGGCGCGCACTGATGGGCAAATTTTCTGGATAATTCAGCGCGGGCCGCTGTTGCAAACGCTGCTGCACGAGTGCGATCGAGGTGTCGAGCTGCGCGCGCAGCGCCGCGATGTCGTCTTCGCTAGAAATTTCGCGTTGGGCATTATCGATTAATTTTTGCCAACGCAGCCACAACGAATGGCGATCGTTTTGTCGGCATTGCTCGAATAATTCGCGCAATGCCGCGAGCGGCGCCGGTAACGGGCCGCTGCGTATCGCAGGGGATTTTCTTGGAGGGTGCAGCGTCGACAAACTATTTACTTACCGCTTTGTTAGCCGCGTCGCGCAATTCACGGCGTAGCACTTTGCCGACATTCGATTTCGGCAACTCGGTGCGGAACTCGACTAACTTCGGTACTTTGTAACCGGCCAAATATTCGTGCGCAAAATCGCGCACCGCTTTTTCAGTGAGACCGGCGCGCCGCGGCACTACAAATATTTTAACGACTTCACCGGAGTGTTCATCGGCGACGCCAACCGCCGCGCATTCGAGCACATCGGGATGACGACTCACCACTTCTTCGACTTCGCCCGGAAATACTTTAAAGCCCGACACAACGATCATATCTTTGATGCGATCGACAATTTTAATGTAGCCATCGGCGCGCACGATCGCGATATCGCCAGTGCGCAGCCAGCCATTGGCATCAAGCACCTTGGCGGTTTCGTCGGTGCGTTGCCAATACCCCAACATCACCTGCGGGCCTTTGACGCATAGCTCGCCGGGCTCGTCGAGCCCCAGCTCGCGATTTTCGCTATCGAGTAATTTAATATCGGTCTCGGGCAACGCAATGCCGATGGTGCCGATTTGATTGTTGCTGCCCGGATTAACCGATACCACCGGCGATGCCTCGGTTAAACCGTAACCTTCATAGATATCGCAACCGGTGATGCGTCGCCACTGTTCAGCAGTGCTGCTCGTCAACGCCATGCCGCCGGAAATCGTTGCCTTCATCGCGCTGAAATCCAATTTCGCGAATTCGGCGCGCTGACACAGCGCCACGAATAAGGTATTCAAACCGCAGAACCCGGTAAATCGATAGCGCCGCATTTCGGCGATCAAACCAGGAATATCGCGCGGATTCGGAATCAACACGCAGTGATTGCCGTTGCCGAGCATGATCATGCTGAACGTGAACGAATAAATATGGTACAGCGGCAGCGGCACGATAAACGTTTCCACCCCGGGTCGCAGACCGTAGGTCGCAAACATCGTCGCCCCTTGCAGCGCGTTGGCGACCAAATTGCGATGGCTTAGCATCGCACCTTTGGCGATGCCGGTGGTGCCGCCGGTGTATTGCAATATCGCGAGATCCTGCGGCTGCAACACGACGCGTCGAAAATTCGCGGCCTGCCCTTCGCGCAATGCGGTGGTAAATTTGATCGCGCCGGGAATATCGTAAGCCGGCACCATGCGCTTGAGGTAACGCGCCGCAAAATTGATCACGGTACGTTTCAACGGCGGATGCAAATCCGCCAGCTCGGTAACTATCACCAACTCGACACCGGTTTTCGCCAGCGCACGCGCCGCGGTGTGCGCGAAATTCGCCAACACGACTAGCGCTTTTGCCCCGGCATCTTTCAGTTGGTGCTCGATCTCTTCGCAGCTGTACAGCGGATTGGTGTTGACGACAATAAAACCGGCGCGCATCGCACCGAGCAACGCCACCGGGTATTGAATTAAATTCGGCATTTGAATGGCGATGCGATCGCCCGGCTGTAGGCCCGGCTGCTGCTGCAGAAACGCGCCGAAACGCAGCGATAATTGATCGAGCTGTTGCAGCGTGATGGTCTGCCCAAGACTGCTAAACGCCGGCTGCTGCGGAAATTTCGCCAGCGCCTCTTGAAACAAATCGAGCACGCTATGGTAGCGATCGATATCGATTTGATTGCTGACACCGGCTTGTGTACGCGCCGCTTCTATTATTGTTTTTAGCATTGGAACTCCTCATGCAACGCTTATGCGACGCCTGTTTCTGCAGCGCCTGCTTCTGCGATTACGGATTGCGATGGCTGGTGCTGAAATTGATTGGGATCGATAAACATCAACTCCAACACGATGGCGCCGGGCTGGCTCAACTCGACCGCCAATACCAACATATTCAGTTGCTCGCCGATCGTTACTGCTGCTGGAATCAAAAATACCAACCGTTGCTTGGCATCGCCAAACACGTTGAGCGGTTGTTTTTCGTGCAACTGCTTTGCCTGCGCGACCAGTAATTGGCTCAGCAACCGGCGGAAACTACTGAAGTTCAGCTTACCGCGCAATTCGCTGGTATCCATCGGCAACTTCACCTCCAACTCACTGCCATCGTCGGCCTGCACATTCAACAAAAAAACCGTGCGGCCACTTTCGATAAATTGATAACGATGTTTGGCCTCGATCCGCACTTCGGCAAAAAATGCCTGCTGCAAAATATTGAACGACAGCATTAACAACTTTTCCGGGGTAAGACTGTGGGTACGATAAAGCGACATAGCGACCATCACGACTCGGTAAAGATAATTCAGGAAAAAGGTGCTGTCAGTCTAATCACCACCACCCGGTTTGTCATCCGTCCTCCCGGTTAACCGCCCATCGCCGCTATGGGCAATAATTACGGCAAGACTTTTGACAAATACGAACTATCTGCCATATTTTCCCAGTTGCGCGGCCAGCGTTTTCAGCACGGCTTAACCAGAGGTTATCGATACTATGACTTGGGGCATGAAAGATGGAACTCAGGGTGCGAAGCATTGGAAAGGCATCGGCTCGGCCACACTACTCGCCCTCACCATCGCTTGCAGTACCGGTGCATTAGCCCAAGAAGCGCGCAGCCCACTGAATATCGAGCGCGATATCGCAACGCTTAATCAACAAATCGTCGCCAAGCAACAACAGGTCAATACGTTGCGCGATCGCCCTTCGCCCGAGCAATCCGAATTAAACGCTGTGCAACGAACGCTCAACCAAGCGCGCGCCGCCTATCAGGCCAATGCCTCTGCCGACAATGAAGGCAAGGCACATAACGCCGAATTCAAAGTAAAACTCGTCGAAATCAAATACAACAAAGCGCACGCCGACGTCAATGCGCTGGTCGACGACATCGATAAATTAAAATCGCAGCTTGCTAGCAAACAACGCGAGGCAAAGGAAGCCACCAAACAAATCGCCGAGCAGCAGAAAGCCAACGAGCGTCAACAACAACAAAAGGCCAGCGACGAGCAAGCCAAACACCGTCAGCAAGAACAAGAATTACAGCGCACGAAACAAGAAGCCGAAGCGCAACAGAAAGAGATCCAACGCTTGAAAGCCGAGCTGGCCGCGAAAGCAGCACCGCCCGCCGCGCCGGTCAAACCGATCGAAGTCGCAAAACCGGCACCTACAGCGGCAGTTTCTAGCGCTACGCCGAGCGCCAGCACTAATTCAACCACTGCTGCACCCAGCCCTGCCGCGCCTGCAAGTGCGGCGGCTACCGGCGCAAGCATTGGCATCATTCGCTTGCAGGATCAGCAACAGGTCGCGCACGAATTGCAACAGCTCGAACAACGTGTAGCGGGTGTCGTTGGCGATCGCGGCGCCAATGAATCGTTGTATCTGAAACGTCCCGATGTTAAAACCACGAACAAAGATCGCATTGCGTTGCTTGCACTCGGCAAGGGGCAGTATCGCGGTAAAGGCACGATCGACTCCGGCCACTATCAAGCGACGATCGGCTTTTTTCAAGCACCGGTCGAGTTCGCAGCGGGCGATCAAGGCCTGACAATTTTTCTGTACGACAACAGCGATCCAAAAAAACCGCGCTTGATTATTTATAGCAGCGCCTTGGAAGTTAAAAAATAAATGGAAAAGCAGTAAGTAAATCGGAAAGCGATAAATATATTCGCAGCTAATTTGTTACGGCCGCAGGGCGGCGACGCGGATCGGGAATTTGCCGCGCCGCGAGCAACTGTCGCGTGAACGGATGTTGCGGTGCCGCGTAAATCTGTTCGGTTTCGCCGTGCTCGACGATAACGCCACTCTGCATCACCGCTACATAATCGCATAGATGGCGCACCACCGCCAAATCGTGCGAAATAAAAATCAACGATAGCCCCAACTCGCGCCGCAGCTGCATCAGCAAATTAATAATCTGCGCCTGCACCGATACATCCAACGCCGATACCGGTTCATCGCAGATCAACAATTGCGGTGCGACCATCAACGCGCGCGCGATGCCGATGCGCTGCCGCTGACCGCCGGAAAATTCGTGCGGATAACGCGCCGCGAGCGCAGGCGCCAAACCGACGCGCTGCAATGCTGCGGCGATGCGCTGCGGCAAATCGTGAGTATCGCCGAGCAATTGCAACGGTTCCGCCAAACTCGCGCCGATGCTGAGGCGCGGATTCAACGTGCTGTACGCATCCTGAAACACCATCTGCATATTGCGCGCGTGGCGACGAAAATCGGCGCGTCGATATTTTTGCGGCAATAATTCGCCGCGAAAATATACGTCACCTTCGGTTTTATCTTGCAGCCCGAGCAGCATTCGCCCCAGCGTCGATTTACCCGAACCGCTTTCGCCGACCAATCCCAGTGCTTCGCCTGGCTGTAACTGCAAATTAATATTGCGCGCCGCCCAAAATATTTCGCCGTTCGGCAATAGAAATTGTTTACCGAGTTTTTCAACCCGCAGCAATGGTTCGCTGCTTATCGTATTTGCGATTCCCATAACGTCGCTCACAATATTTCTCGCAACGCGATACGCGCCGACATCGGCAGCTCGGAATTCGCGGCTTGTACTTGTGGATGCCATAGCCAGCAACGACTGCGATGCGTAGCGGATATTTCGAATTCCGGCACTTCGCCTTGCTGACAAACCCGCAGCGCGTATTCACAACGCGGATTAAATCCGCAACCATTCGGCGGTTGCGCTAAATTCGGCGGCGAACCATCGATCGCACGCAACGCATCGTGTTTCGCGTGTGCCGCAGGCAGCGCGCGTTTTAAACCTTCGGTGTATGGATGCGCGGTCGCATAAAATAAATCGTCGACCGGCGCTTGCTCGATAATTTGACCGGCGTACATCACCGCAACACGATCGGCGAGCTGCGCGACGATGCCTAAATCGTGCGTGATCAACAATAGCCCCATGCCGCTATCGCGTTGCAATTCGCGCAGTAGTTGTAACACTTCAACTTGCACCGTGACATCCAACGCCGTGGTCGGTTCATCGGCGATCAACAATTGCGGCTCGCACGCCACCGCCATCGCCAACATCGCGCGCTGCAACATGCCGCCGGAAAATTCGAATGGATACTGCCGCGCGCGCATCGCCGCCTGCGGAATACGCATGCGCTCCAACAATTGCACCGCCCGCGTCGACGCTGCGCTGTGCGAAAAACCGCGATGCACCTGCAAACTTTCGGCGATTTGCGCGCCGATGCGCATGCTTGGATTAAACGACGACAGCGGATTTTGAAAAACGATGCCGATGCGACCGCCGCGAATCGTATTCCACGCGCGCTCATCCAAATCGTTGAGCCGCTCGCCGTGCAGCAGCACATCGCCACCGACGATGCGCGCGCCGTGCGGCAATAACCCCAGAGTCGCGAGCGCAGTGATCGATTTGCCACAACCCGATTCGCCGACCAACGCCAGCGTCTCGCCGGCTTCGATTGATAAACTAATATCGCGCACGGCCTGTACCGTCGCGTCTCGCGTTTCGATATGCACGCGCAGTTGACGCAATTCGAGCAGCGGCGCGTTCATCGCGAATCCCCAGCATCGCTGCGCATATCGAGCGCATCGCGCAACGCATCGCCAAGCACATTGAACGCCAACACGGTGATACTAATACACGCAGCAGGCCACCATAATTCCGCCGGATGCACCAATAAATTATGCAACCCTTCGCTACTCATAGCGCCCCACGAGGTTGCCGGTGGCGTCACGCCCATGCCGATAAACGAGAGAAACGCTTCGATAAAAATTGCATTCGGAATTGCAAACGTCAGCGCCACCAACACCACGCCAATAATATTCGGCAGCAGATGCCGAAAAATAATATACAGATTGCTCGCACCATTCAGTCGCGCTGCGGCGATGTACGGCTCCTCGCGCAATAACAACACCTGACCACGCACTAGCCGCGCCGATGCTGGCCAACTCAACACCACCAACGCAATCACCAATGGCGCGATACCGCTTTCGCCGGGACCGATACCGAACGCGATGCGCAATAAAATCATAAATAATAAAAACGGCAGCGCGACGACAAAATCGGCGAAGCGCATTAATACATGATCGATGCGCCCGCCGCTGATACCGGCCAGCGCACCATATAACGTACCCAATGCGACGTACACCAGCGCTGCGGTAACTGCGATAAACAACGATACACGTGCGCCTTGTAACAAGCGCGCCAATAAATCGCGGCCGAGATAATCGGTGCCGAGCGGATGCGCAGGCAATAACACACTCTTTATTGGCCACGAATTCGCATCAGCATCAATCGGCACCAGCCCTTGTAATTGCGCTTCGAGCCACGCAATCCCTGGCTGCGGCGTTAACGCAATCACTGCATAATGCGCCGCCTCGTCGATGCCATCGCTCGCCACCACGCTGTAAAAATAGGCGCGCGGCCGTAACAACAAACCATCGCAAAAACTAATCTGCCCGCGCTGCGCGGTGCCGCCGAGCGGCAAACCTAAATCGCTACGCATTTTCGGCGCCTGCACATTGCGATACACGCGATATTGCAACGCACCCGCCACCGGCGCCCAGATCAAACACACGCGTTCGGTATTCGCCGTGAGTGCGATTAATTGTTGTGGCGCACTCAATTGCGCGGCGATACGCAATGGCTCGTTTGCAACATCGATTACGCGCGGCACATCGGCGTCATCTTTCACTAATAATGCGTGCTGCGCGCGACTCGAACCCTGCGCCGCGGCGGCGATCCACTGCTGCGCCGGATCGACTCGCCACCACCACGATCCGGTCAGCGCGGCCAGTACAAAAAATAACAATACTAACGCGGCAACAATGGCGCGCGGATTGCGCAACAAACGTTGCAACACCTGGCTTCGAAAACTTTGCGCCGGTGCGATCGGCATATTAAGTTCGGCAATACGCGGCGCCGGTTGCAATAGTTCGTCGGTAACAACGACATCGATGATATTACTTGGCGTATTCATCGACTCACCCGAATACGCGGATCGACGAAGCCGTAAACGATATCGACCAGCAACACCATCAACACCAAAAACGCGCCGTAAAATACCGTGGTGCCCATAATTACCGTGTAATCGAGTTGCTGCACCGCTTCGACAAAATACCGCCCGAGGCCGGGAATCGCGAACACTAATTCAACGACAAAACCGCCGGTGGTGATCGCCGCAATCGCTGGCCCCAATACCGTGATCACCGGCAGCACCGCGTTGCGCAATTGATGGCGATAAAAAATGCGCCACGCACCGAGTCCTTTCGCGCGTGCAGTGCGCAGATAATCGGCCTGTGCCACTTCGAGCAGCGATGCGCGCATCAGTCGCGTCATATATGCCATCGTACTCAAGCCGAGAATCAACGCCGGTAACAATACATGCGCCGCCGTGCCCCAACCCGCAACCGGCAATAAACTAATGCCGAACGAACGATTCAATTGCAACAAGCTCCACTGCGCCAACGCCGCCAACACAAAACTTGGTAGCGATACGCCGAACACCACCAGCAACATAATCAATGTATCGGGCCAACGATCGCGATACGTCGCCGCCAACGCGCCCCACACCAATGCGCCGAGTGTTGCAATTAACAACGCCACCACACCGAGTAATGCCGAAACCGGAAAGTGTTCGCGAATGATGTCGTTAACGCGCCGATTTTGCTGCGTATACGAAATACCAAAATCGCCGCGCAACATATTGCCGAGATAAATTAAATATTGTTGTGGCAATGGTCGATCGAGGCCGTATTTAATTTGCAGATTATGGCGAATCTCGGCGCTAACGCCTTTCTCGCCACCGAGCGGATCGCCCGGCACCGCGTGCATCGCAAAAAAAGTTGCGGTGACGATAAACCAAATCGTCAGCGCACCCGAGAGCAGCCGTTTATAGATATAAGTCCACATCAACGCGCTGCCTCCGCAGGCTGCAAATACGCGTGGCGAAAATCGATATCGCCGCCGAACAGCGAGCGCGTGACGCCCCGCAATTGCGGATCGATCGCGTACATCTCGGCGCTTTCGTAGGTCGGCAGAATCGGCACCTCGTCGATAATTAGTTGTTGCATGCCAGCGAATGCCTGCATCCGCTCCGTCGGCACCGTGCTGCGATTAGCGGTTTGCACTAATTGATCGTACTGCGAATTGTGATAGCGACCGCGATTGTTATCGTTCCAGCTCGCCAGCAGCTCGCCAAACGTAATCGCATCGTCGAAATCTGGCACCCACCCCGCCAACGCAATATCGAACTCACCCTGCTGCATTTTTTCGAGCATCTGTTTAAAAATCTGATTATCGATGCGCACCGCGACACCCAAACCGGTTTGCAACAATTGTTGAAAATACTGCGCTTGTTTATGCGCAATCGGCGTCACCCCAGCGAGCAATGTCAGCGGCGGCAATTCCGTTACGCCGAGTTCCTGTTTCGCCAATGCCAGCTCGGCGCGCGCACGCTGCAAACTGTGCGGTGGCAATACCGCGGGATGCTCATCGCGAAACAAACCATTTTCGCCTTTAACGGTACGCGGAAACAATGACTCAGCTGGCAAGTTGCCGGGCAGCCCCACCACCTTATTTACTAACTGCGTCGGCGAAAATATCGCCTGCACCGCGCGCCGCAAATGCACGTTGGCGGTGGCGCGCGATGCGCGCAGATTGAATTCCAAATAATACAGCGCGCCGGTATTAAATAATTTTATCGGCGCGCCGCGCGCGACGGCATCCGGCAACGTTTCGGCATCGAGCTGCGCCAATGCAATGCTGTGCTCCTGAAATAAATTAAAACCCACCGCGCTATCGCCGGTGACAAACGGAATGTCGATTTCATTCAAACGAATCTGTTGCCGTTGCCAGTAGTACGAATTTTTATGCAGCGTTAAATGCGCACCGTGATCCCAGCGGCTCAACACAAATGGCCCATTGAATAATAAATCGCTGGTATCGGCTGCGTAACGCGCGCCGCGCTGTCGATAAAAATCTTCGCGCAACGGAAAATACGTTGCGAACGCGGTTAAACCGAGGAAATACGGACACGGTCGCTCGAACTCGACCTCCAACCGATAATCATCGAGCGCACGCACACCGAGCGCAGTCGGCGGTAATTCACCGCGATTGATGCGCTCGGAATTTTTCAGCGGCGCCATAATCATCGCATAGCGACTCGCGGTAATTGGCGCCACCACCTGCTGCCACGCGAATACAAAATCGTGCGCGGTGACTGGCTTGCCATCGCTCCAACGCGCATCGCGCCGCAACCAAAACGTCACCCCATCGGCGCGCAACTGCCAACGCTCGGCGACACCCGGCACCAATTCATTGCGCTCGTTGTACTGCAGCAACCCTTCCATGACATGCGACAGCACAAAGCCGCTGATATTGTCGGTGGCCAACAAACTATTCAGATTCGGCGGCTCGGATTTCAGCATAATGCGAATGCGCTGCTGCGCAATATCGATACCGCCGTCGGCGTGCGCGGACGATGTCAGAAATAGAATGGTGAGCAGAATGGTGGTGAATTTCAGCATAATTTTTATCGCGGATGGCTGCCGCATATTAGCACAGCTCGCCCCAAGTACAGCTGGCGGCCTACGCTCTAACAGAATTGCAAGTTAAATCAGTCGTATGTTAGGTTGAGTGCAAATACGACGGCTAAAGGGATGGGGCTTTGCATGCCCCGATCACAATAACAATTAATGATTTTATTCTGGGGAATCAGGGAAGATGGAAAATATTTTTTTGCCGTTGCAAAATCTGCTGCTAAATTTTTCGCTGCACGCAATTGCCAACTCCCCTCTTCCGATTTTTGACCTTAAGTGCTGAAAAACCACCATTGCAAAACGGTAACATATAGGTTACTTTAAGATTTATGAAGATTTTGGAATATATTCGCCAGGATGGCGCGAACCTTTACCGAGAATGGTTCGACAAACTCGATGCACAAGCTGCTGCCAAAGTGACAACGGCGGTAATGCGGATGGAGCGAGGCGTTACCGCCAGCGTGAAATGGTTCGATGGCATCGGTGAATACCGCATCGATTGGGGCCCTGGGTATCGAATTTATTTAGCGAAAGACGGTGCAGCATTAATCGTATTGTTTGGTGGTGGCACCAAGCAGCGACAACAGGTTGATATCGATCGTGCCAAATTGCTGCATAGTGAGTACAAAGTACGTAAGCAAGCCTTGCGTAAAAAGAGGTAACCATCATGGCGCTAACACGAAGTTTCAAACACACGGTCGTCGAGCGCGTGCAGCGCGACCCGGCGTTTGCGAAAGCGTTGCTCGATGAGGCGGCAACTTTATTTTTGAACGGCGAGCCGGAAACCGCGCGTCTGATCCTGCGCGATCTGGTGAATGCTACTATCGGTTTTGAAGAATTGTCAGTGGTCACGGCCAAGCCGAGTAAGAGTCTGCATAGAATGCTTTCGCGAACCGGCAATCCCAGTATGGATAACCTCGCCGCGATTTTTGGCGCCGTCCGTGAAAAGCTGCGGGTCGACATCGAAGTACATGCAGTGGCGGCTGCTTAAAGCGCTTGCGACCTTAACCTCGGAAGAGATCGTTTGCCTGTGCATTGAAACACCTGCTAGCATCATTTCAAACCCTTTCGTTCGCTGAGCGAATAACATGGAATTTGAGGCGCGTCATGCTGCATACCGTAGAAGCTGTTATCGATACCCAAGGTAATATTCAGTGGCTGGAAGAGGTGGAGCTGCATGTCCCTCAACGTGTATTAATCACCCTGCTCGATGCACCTGTCGCTGTCGATGAAACTCTGGCGTTATCGGAACCTGCCTTAATCAAAGATTGGATAAACGATGAGGAGGAAGCCGCGTGGGCGCATTTGCAGCCGGTAGCGTATACCAACGGTATTGCATTCATTGCGTGAGCAAGTGATTAAAGCTATTCGCGGAGAAATGAGCGGTTAATGACATTCGAGCGCTCTCCCATTTGGGGGGAGGGCGTTTCAAAAAAATCAATTAAGATCAGTCTTATCAATTTTTCAAAAAGGCAAAACGCAAGACCTGACCCCGCGTTGTTTTGTGCCGCCTTGTGCCGCCTTGTGCCGCCTTGTGCCGCCTTGTGCCGCGTTGTGACCCGCGTTGCAAATATTTTGCCTGATCAAATTTTCTGGTCAGCGCATAATCAAACATGAGGCTGCCATACAAAAACAGCTCTCGCCACCGCCGCACGATAATTTATCGCAGCAGTATATCGAGCTCATTGCGCACATATTTTTCTTCAACCCACTCGGCTAAATGTGTATTCATAAACTCAATAAATTGATGGGCAGAAATAGGCAGACGTCGATCTCTTTGACGAACTAAATACCAATGGCTTAACAACGGGAAGCCTTCAACTGCAACCGTCGCAATATTAGCTTGTACCTGCGCCAAGGTATGCTCCGAGATAACCGCAAGGCCGAGGCCGGTTTCGACACTTAAACGAATGGCTTCATTGCTTTCTATTTGCAACGTGTAGCGCAATTGCAGATTGTTGTCCCGTAGAAAATTTTCGAACACCATTCGCGTAGCACTGCCAGGTTCGCGCATGAGAAAGCGCTCCTCGACAAGCTCTGAAAAATTCACCGGTTTTCCTCTTACAGATGCCCAATGATCTTTTGGTGCTATGAGCACCAGAGGGTTACGCAAGAATCTGCCGCTAACAACATGATCACCCGTGGGTGGGTGACTGAACACATAAAGATCGTCTTGTTGCGTTGCAAATCGTTGCAGTACATTGCTGCGATTGCCTATATTCAAGGTCACATCAACGGCTGGGAACTGTTTTGCATAAGGGCTTAGTAAACGCGGCAGAACATATTTTGCTGTGGTCACTATCCCAATATTGAAATGGCCTTTATGGCCATGGGCGGCATCACCCAGAAAGCTGTCAAAGTCATCAAAACGTGTGAGCGCATCTTGCGCAGCATTAAATAATTCCTTGCCAATAAATGTCGGTTGATATCTGCCTTCACGAAACTCTAACAGCTGATCCCCAACGGTTTCTGTCAATCGTTTGATTTGCAGTGACACCGTCGGTTGGGTGAGATGAAGTTGCACTGCTGCTCGGGAAATGGAGCCCGAGCGCACCACAGCAACGTAGACTTGAAGCAGACGAAAGGTTAAGTGACGTATGTTCATAAACAAGGTATATAGATAATTATCAATACCTCAGAGTATAAACATTAATTATCATAAATGCTTTGATTAAGCCAAACTGCGCTCCTCAAACTTGGGGAATTGGCATGCCCGATATCGTTATTATGTTTTTTTTGCTCGGGGTACTGGCGGGTGTAGCGAAGTCTGATCTGGTTGTTCCGCAAGCCGCTTACGACACTCTCAGCATTTTGTTGATGCTCACGCTGGGTTTGAAAGGAGGCTTGTCGCTGCACGGCCAAGTCAGTTGGCAACTGCTCCCAGAGGTTCTGGCTGTATTAGCCGTTGGTGCACTGATTCCCTTCTTACTCTATCCACTGCTACGACAAGCGGTAAAACTCACCCAAGCTAATGCGGCGAGTGTGGCTGCGCATTACGGTTCGGCTAGTGCGGGCACCTTCGCAGTTGCCTTTGCATTTGCTGAGGCGCTAAATCTCCCCATCGCGCCCCAAACCACGCTCTATCTGGTGTTATTGGAATTGCCTGCCATCGTTGCCGCCATTATGTTGCACCGCAAAGTCACAGGTAGCAAAGGTGGCGCGGGAGCGATATGGCGCGAGGCATTAACGAGCCGCGGCGTTTTACTGTTAACAGGCGGCGTAGCGATTGGTTATTGGTATGGCCCGGAAGGAAGCCAAGCGATTGCGCCGTTATTTCTGGGCTCTTTCAAAGCACTATTAGCGCTTTTTTTACTGGATATGGGATTGTGCGTTTCGAAGCATTTGTATCCGCTGCCCTGGCATCATTGGCGACTGATCTGTTTTGCCGTCTTAGCTCCTGTAATACTCGCGATGGTGGGACTAGGGCTCGGGCTTGCATTGGGTTTGCCGAGCGGAAGCACACTTATTCTAAGCTGCTTGGTTGCGAGTGCTTCCTACATCGCAGCACCAGCAGCAATTCGCACCGCGATAAAAGAAGCTGATGTTGGCATCGCTATTTTCGCTGCGCTTGGCGTTACCTTCCCATTCAATGTCTTGGTGGGCATCCCCTTGTACTACGAAATATTAATATGGACACCCGCTTAACTTTCGCAATGCTACGTTGGCCAATCCCAAGCGGCATCGCGCACTGCAGCCAGTGTATCAAACCAGTAACAGTCCAAAATGTCTTCGCGAAAGCTTCGATTCAAGCGTTCGATAAAGCCATTTTTTTGCGGCTCGCCCGGCGGAATAAAATTCAGCTGAACACCGCTCGCTTTGGGGTTGCGGGGTCAAGGGGGTTGCGGGGTCGGTTGCGGGGTCAAGTCTTGCGTTTTGCCATGATCTTTTCAGCAAAAAACGCGAGCTTATTTATTTTTAGCTGCGAAACAATTCCTGGATATCTTCTGGTGTGAGTTGCCGGCGTTTGTGAATGACGGCGATCACAAACACATCGCGGCTGCGCACGTTATAAATAACCCGCCAAGCATGTGTGTGGACTTCGCGCAAATACTCATTGCTGACTTCTGGCACTACCTTGCCGCTAAACGGAACATCGGCGATTGCATCGGCCTTGATGCGTAAATCGGTCACGACTTGACGGGCATTGATGGGTGCGGCTTGTGCGATGTAATCGTAAATGGCTTTGAGATCGATGCGAGCACCGGGTGTCCATATCACCATTGCTCGATCTCGCGGCGCAGTTCTTCACTGGAAACCATATTCACCCCGGCATCAACCTCTTTAAGCCCCTGTTGAATTCGCTTGATGACATAGAGGCGATACACAATCTCATCGAGATCGACGTTGTCGGGCAGGCGCTGAATGGCATCGAGCGCCTCCTGTTTGGCATTAGACGTTTGCATGGCAGTCTCTGCGTTGTTGTTTCTGTTTGAGCTGTTCGCTCGATTAAAGGGAACAAGCAATGCGCCCTACGATAGCATTGGTTGACTGACCCGCGCAAAGAGTGCCAGCATTCGGTTCGCCGTCGGCACCTTGTCGACGGTATCGATGCGTTAACTGCCGAGCAATGCCAACTTCCTCCGATCAATCCCTCAGCCCTTATCAAATGCCGTCGCCGCAGTTGCAATGGGGCGATGACGATGCGCCGTTTTCGGCTGCGTTCGACGATATTTATTTTTCGCGCGCCGATGGTCTGGCCGAAACCCAGTATGTGTTCCTCGAACAAAATAGTTTAGCCGAGCGTTGGCGTGCGCTTGATCCTCAACAGCTCGGTGTATTCGTGATCGGCGAAACCGGGCTTGGCACCGGGCTTAATTTTTTAAGTGCGTGGCGCTTGTGGCAAATATGCGCGCCGCAAACGTGGCGGCTGCATTTTATTTCGGTGGAAAAATTTCCGCTCGAACGCGCGCAATTGCAACGCGCATTGCAAGCCTGGCCGCAATTCGCAATGCTCAGCGCGCAATTAATTGAGCACTATCCGGCGCGAGTGCCGGGCCATCATTTATTGCCGCTCGGCGATAATGTCGTGCTGCAATTGATCTTCGACGATGCCATTGCCGGATTCGATAGTTTGCACGATAGCGCGGCGCTCGAACTGGCGAATGGATTTTATGTCGACGCATGGTTTCTCGATGGTTTTGCGCCAGCTAAAAATCCGGCGATGTGGAGCGATGTGTTATTTGCGCAGATCGGCCGCCTGAGTAAACCGGGCACTACGTTCGCTACGTTCACGGTCGCCGGTATCGTAAAACGCGGCTTGCAACAGGTGGGATTTCAGATCGAAAAAGTTGCTGGCTTTGGTAGCAAGCGCCAAATTTTGCGCGGTGCTTTTGCGCCGCAATCGATATCGTTCACTGAACCACAAAATTCATTGCGTAAAAAAACCAGCGCGCGCGCCATCGATTACTGGGCGTATCCGCCCGCTGCGCATGCCAAACAAGCGGTGATCGTGATTGGCGGTGGGCTCGCCGGCACGCACACCGCGCGCGCGCTCGCCGAGCGCGGCTGGCCGGTGACATTACTCGAACAGCACGCGACGCTGGCCGGTGGTGCATCGGGCAACCCGGCTGGCGTGCTATATACCAAATTGTCGCCGCAGGGCAGCACGCTGAATCGGTTTACGCTCGCGAGTTATTTATACGCGCTGCGGTTTTATCGAACATTTTTAAAAGAAATAGGCAATGTGTTAAAAGAAAGCGAAAGCGCCGGCGAATTTTGCGGCGTGCTGCAGCTCAGCGATGATAACGAACAATGGCAAACGCTGCGCGATGCGTTTCGCGGTCACGATGAGTGGGTGCAGTTTGTCGATGCCGAGCGCGCCAGCGAATTATCGAATTGTACAATCGCACAAACAGCGCTGTGGTTTCCGCGCGCGGGTTGGCTCGCGCCCGCCGAGATTTGTAAACACCTGGCCCAACATACGTTGATCGATACGCAATTAAATTGCGATGTGCAAGCTATCGAGCAAACCGATTCCGGCTGGTGCGTGCGCACCACAAGTGGCGATGTGCATGCGGGCATTGTAATTATCGCGACCGCGCACGATGCGCAGCGTTTCGCAGCGCTGGCGCAATTGCCGGTAAAGCCGATTCGCGGTCAGACTACGCAAATTCCTGCGAATTGGATGCAACAGCGCCCCACCACCGTCATCTGCCACGAAGGCTATGTCGCGCCGAATGCCGATGGCTTGTATATCGGCGCAACGTTCGATCAACGCGATCACGATGCGACGCTGCGCGCGATCGATCACCAGCGCAATGCGCAATCGTTACTTAATGCGCTGCCGCAATTGCTATCGCTGCCGCCAGACGACCGCGCCTACGCACAACTGTTAGGTCGCGTCGGTTTTCGCTGTACGACGCCCGATTATCTGCCAATCGTCGGCGCGGTTGCCGACAGCGCAGTGATGCAATCGCGCTGCGCTGCACTGGCGCACAATGCCAACGCGCGTCTAAATGAAACCGGCGCGTATCTGCCGGGGCTGTATGTAAATGTCGGCCACGGCTCGCGCGGGCTGACCTCGACACCACTGTGCGCCGAATTGCTGACCAGTTTAATCACCGGTAGCCCGCGCCCGCTGCCACGCGATTTAGTGCAGGCCTTATCGGCAGCACGGTTTCTAGTACGCGATCTGGTGCGCGGCCGCAAGTAGTGGTGGATTCAATCGGTCGCCGCCATTGGTGCCGCACCACCAAAACCTGCGCATTGGCAGCGCGTGATATACACTTAAGCCCATCTCACAGCAGGAGCCACCTCATGCTCAGCGTTTCAGACAAGACCCGCGATTACGACGACGGCATCGACAACGTGCATAATTACTACGAGCATCTGGTGCTCGAAGAGATCGCCGCACAACTCACTCAGCGCCGCGAAAGCGCGGATTTCATCGCCGATGTCGCGTGCGTGGCGCTCAATCACCTGCCGCCCCGCTACATCCGTCACAACGTCGATATGGCGTTTTACCTATCGCCAAACGAAAGCCGCGAGATCGAAGAAAAAGTCACCGCTGCGGTGCAACAAGCGTTGACCTTTGTCGATCAGCGCCGCGAGCGCAGCGCTTAATCCGTATACGTCGTGCGCCCGTGTTGTAGTGCGAGATGGTGTTGCGCGCTGCTGGCCCTGCTCTGCTGCGGGGCGCTGTATGCCGAGCCGCCGACGCTCGCGTATCAAGTGGTCGCTCGTTATCCGCACGATGGCGATAACTTTACGCAAGGCCTCGAACTAATCGATGGCACGCTGTATGAAAGCAGCGGTTTGTACGGGCGCTCGTTTATCGCGCAGCAGCCGTTTCCCGCAACGGCTACACCACCCGATATCCCGCCCGAGTCACGCTCAAAAAACTCTGCTCATAAACTTACCGAGCGCCACGAACTGCCCGCGCGGTATTTTGGCGAAGGATTGACGCTGTGGGGCGAGCGGCTCTACGTCGTCACCTGGCGCGAGCAGCGCGGTTTAATTTTCGATCGTCACAGCCTGCAACCGCTCGGCGAATTTGCGATCAACGGCGAAGGCTGGGGCTTGACGCATAATGACCAGCAGTTAATTCTGAGCAACGGCAGCGCGGTGCTGCAATTTATCGATCCGCAATCCATCAGTCCGCAATCCCTCAGTCCGCAAAACGTGGCGCTCGTAAAATCGCTGCCGGTCAGCGTCGATGGCACGCCGGTCGAGCGCTTGAATGAACTTGAATGGATCGATAGCCGTGCGCTTGGGCCCGCGCGCGTGCTCGCGAATATCTGGCAGACCGATACCATCGTCGTCATCGATCCGAGCAATGGCCGCGTCACCGCGCAGCTCGATTTAAGTCAGCTGTATCCGCACGGCCAGCGCAGTCAACACGCCGACGTGCTGAACGGCATCGCGTTCGATGCGCGCGACAACACCCTGCTGATCACCGGCAAATTCTGGCCCACTCTGTATCGCATTCGCCTGTTACAGCCGCTGCCATAAGTCTTTTTCGCCGCTGGGTTCGATAGCAAAAATCGCGCTACAATGCGGACATTCGTTTGCCGTCGAGGGCCACCCGCGTGACCATCAAGCCCACCGTTTTAAATCCCGCCTTTGAGTGGCTGCGCAGCCAGCAATTGGAATCGTTGAATATTACAGTCGAGGAATATCGACACCGCAAAACCGGCGCCGCGCACTATCACTTGGCCGCCGATTTCGACGAAAACGTGTTTCTGGTTGCATTGCGTACAGTGCCGCTCGATTCGACCGGCGTCGCACATATTCTCGAACACACCGCACTGTGCGGCAGCGAAAAATACCCGGTGCGCGATCCATTCTTTTTAATGCTGCGCCGCTCGTTGAATACATTTATGAACGCGTTCACTAGCTCCGATTGGACCGCGTATCCCTTCGCTAGTCAGAACCGCAAAGATTTCCAGAATTTATTAGAAATCTATCTCGATGCAGTATTTTTCTCGCGTCTCGATCCGCTCGATTTTGCGCAGGAAGGTCATCGCATCGAATTCGCGAAGCCGAACGATCCGAACAGCGAATTGGTTTACAAAGGCGTCGTGTTCAACGAAATGAAAGGCGCAATGAGTTCGGTGCCGAGCACGTTGTGGCATACGCTGTGCAAATATTTATTTCCGAGCACGACGTATCATTACAACAGCGGCGGCGATCCCGAGCACATTCCCGATTTGACCTACGCCGAGCTAAAAACTTTTTATCAGCACCACTACCACCCCAGCAACGCAATTTTTATGACCTTCGGCGACATTCCGGCGCACGAACATCAAACGCGTTTTGAAGAACTCGCGCTATCGCGCTTCGACAAGCTCGATATTCATATCGGCGTGCCCGATGAAAAACGCTATCACGCACCGCTGCGCGTGCAGGAAAGTTATGCGCTGACCGAAGAGGATGACCTCGACGACAAAACGCATATCGTGATGGCTTGGTTGCTCGGCAAAAGCGCGAACCTCGATGAATTATTGAAAGCGCAATTGCTATCTTCGGTATTGCTCGACAACAGCGCATCGCCGCTGATGCGCGCGCTCGAAACCACCGAACTTGGCACCGCGCCGAGCCCACTGTGCGGTCTTGAAGATTCGCTGCGCGAATTGACGTTTGTGTGCGGCGTCGAAGGCAGCAACGCCGAATCGGTCGAAGAACTCGAAAATTTAGTGCTCGATACGATTCGCCAAGTTGCTGAACACGGCGTGCCGCAGGAGCGCGTCGAAGCGGTACTGCATCAATTGGAATTACACCAACGCGAAATCGGCGGCGATTCGTATCCGTACGGGCTGCAATTGATTTTAAATGCGTTATCGAGCGCCACGCATCGCGGCGATCCACTCGCGATGATGAATTTGGAGCCGGTGCTGGCGAAGTTGCACGAAGAAATTAAAAACCCTGATTTTATCAAACAGCTCGCACGCGAATTGTTACTCGAAAATCCGCATCGCGTCACACTGACGATGACACCCGATAGCCAATTAGCGGCGCGTCGCGATGCGGCCGAAGCGCAACGTTTGGCGCAATTGAAAAACACGCTCGACGATGCCGATAAACAACGCATTATCGAACTTGCCAAAAATTTGGAGCAGCGTCAGCAACAAGCACTCGACGAATCGGTATTGCCGAAAGTCACGCTGCACGATGTGAAGCCCGATATCCGCGTGCTCGAATCGCAGCGCCAGCAACTCGGCCAACTCGCGGCCACCAGTTACGCGCGCGGCACCAACGGTTTGGCATATCAACAAGTGGTGATCGACATCCCGCCGCTCGCCGACGATTTACTTGCGCTGCTGCCGTACTACACCAGCGCGCTGACCGAAATCGGCATTGGCGCGCGCGATTATCTCGCGACGCAGGAATGGCAGGCGAGCGTGTGCGGCTCGATTCACGCGTACACAACGCTACGCGGCGCGATCGACAACGAACAAAAAACGCAGGCGATGTTGGTATTATCGTCGAAGGCATTGGCGCGCAATCAGCAGGCGCAAGCCGAGTTAATGAAAGCCACGCTCGAACAAGTGCGCTGGGATGAATTGCCGCGACTGCGCGATTTAATCGCACAGCAACGCGCACGTCGCGAGGACAGCATCACCGGCAGCGGCCATGTGTTGGCGATGCACGCCGCGAGTGCCGGTATGAGCCCGATCGCGAAACTGACGCACGAACTGTCGGGCCTTGCCGGTATTCAAGCGATCAAACAATTGGACGATGCGCTCGATCAAGACGCCGCGCTAGCGCAATTCGCGCAACAATTGCAGCGTCTGCATAACACCATCACCGCCGGCAAAAAACAAATATTGGTAATCGCCGAGGCCGAAAATTTACCGGAGATTCATCGCACCGCAAGCGCGCTGTGGGCGGAAACTACATTGCCTGATAACGCCGCTGCATTTAGCATCGATCCATTGCGCGCACCGGTGCGGCAATTGTGGCAAACCAATACGCAGGTGAACTTTTGCGCGAAAGCGTATCCAAGCGTGCCGGTCGATCACGAGGATGCCGCAGCGCTAACCGTGCTCGGTGGCTTTTTACGCAACGGCTATTTGCATCGCACCATTCGCGAACAGGGCGGCGCGTACGGCGGTGGTGCCTCGCAGGATTCGAATATCGCCGCGTTCCGCTTTTATTCGTACCGCGATCCGCGCCTCACCGAAACGCTCGACGATTTCGATGCGGCGATTAAATGGATGCTGGAAACCGAGCACGAACCCGAGCCATTAGAAGAAGCGATTATCGGCGTGATGGGCAGCCTCGATAAACCGGGCTCACCGGCAGGCGAGGCGAAACAGGATTTCCACAATGCAATTTTCGGCCGCACACCTGAGCAGCAACGCCGCTTCCGCGCGCGCATTCTCGCCGTCACACTCGCCGATTTAAAACGCGTCGCACAAACGTATTTAAAACCGGAGTTGGCAAGCATTGCAGTGGTAACGAACGAACAAGGTAAGCAGCAGTATCAAGCTAACGCACAAATACCGCTGGATGTATTGACGGTGTAACGCAATGCTTAAAAAGATGCCAGGCGCACTAAAATCACCTGGCATCTTTACTCACATCATTGACTAAGCGACGCGACTTTTCATCCCTACTGATTAAACCTCAGCAGGTTCGATTTAAACGCGCTGCGATGCTGAGCGGCGCTTAACTGCCAACCCTGCGAACATTGCAGAACCAAATAACCACGCTGCGCCGGGAACCGGTACCGGCGTAACAAATCGGATCTCGGCAACAAAATCGTTGAAGTCCTTATCGGACCCCGCATATGGGCGATCTTCCCAAGCGATCAAATAGTGGTACTGGCTGTTTGGATCGAGCACTTTAAAGGTGACCATTTGATCGGGATGCGGAATCCCGCTATTGGCATAGCCCGCGGAGCCAACACCTGCCCCGCTGTTGTTCGAAGTCCACTTAGCACCGGTTGAGGTATCGTTCAGGATGAACGCAAAGGGATTGCCTTGAGCAACCGGAATACCGGTCCAACTGATCGGATCGGCATCGACAAAATTGCTGGCGTGCGCACCGCTGAACAAACTGGGATCCGAAACCAACACTTTATTATTGCCGACACTATTCACCAAAAACTGATAACCGCTGCCGCTATCGTAACCCAGCTTATTCGTATCGCTGGCGTAGCGCGCGCGCGCAAAAACCTGGCCGCCGTTGGCTGCGGTGGTCTGCCAAATCGTATCGAGGCTATCGTCCACTCGCGTAATGCTCATCCCCAGATCGAGTTCGAGCGCGTGCACTATCGATATTTCGCCGTTATATGCCCCGCCCGAGCATGCCGAACCGGTCAAGCAACGCTCGCTGCCACCCGTTCCACCCACCGAGCTGATTCCGGTCAGTGCTGCGTTAGCGCCGGGAATAAATGTCGCAGTCAGGCTCGCCGCCAATAGCGATCGCATCGCTAGCGAACGAACCATCGGAGTCGGTTGGAAATTTTGAAAATAATATTGTGTCATCGTTTGGCTCCTCCTAGAACCGAGGTACCGAGTAGCACCACTAACCACATCTATGCTCGGCGCTGATCGATTAATTATGTTTATTAAGTCACCGGCTACGGCTACCGCTTATCTTGTTTTGTCCTGCTTGTTTTGTGTTGCGCCGACTTTGAAATATCTGCTCGCTCGTGATCGTTTTATACACTTATCATTATGCATGCACATTTACTCTCAGATGCTCGTCAATGTCAACCATGCGATAAGACGAATTTACCATTAACTTTTCGCGCTGCTTTGATCGCCCGCACCGCTTCGTCGATCAAATCCGGCCCGCGATAAATAAACCCGGTATAGATTTGCACCAGCGCCGCACCGGCGGCGATTTTATCGGCCGCATCTTGCCCGGACATAACACCACCGACGCCGATAATCGGTAATTTGCCATTTAACTCGCGCGCAAGCGCTTTGATCACCGCAGTCGATTTCCGTGTCAGCGGCGCGCCGCTCAAACCGCCGGCCTCATTGCCGTGCGGCAATTGCTGCACCGCATCGCGCGCGATCGTGGTATTGGTTGCGATCACGCCATCGATTGCATATTCGATCAGCGCCGCAGCAACTTCGCGAATATCGTCGGCGACCATATCCGGCGCAATTTTGACGGCTAACGGCACGTAGCGGCCGTGCGTTTTAGCTAATAGTTGCTGTTCGGTTTTCAAACGATCCAATAATTGTTTGAGCGGTTCGCCAAATTGTAGATCGCGCAACCCCGGCGTATTCGGCGACGATAAATTCACCGCGATATACGTAGCATGCGGATAGACTTTGCGCATGCTGTACAGATAATCCTCGGCCGCCAATTGCGCCGGCGTATCTTTATTTTTACCGATGTTGATACCGAGCACAGCGCGCGTTTTTGCCAATAGCGGCTGCGCTTGTTGTACCCGCGCAACCAAATGATCGACGCCGTGATTGTTAAAACCCATGCGATTGATGATCGCCTGCGCGCGCGGCAACCGAAATAAACGCGGCTGCGGATTGCCGGGTTGCGGGCGCGGCGTCACCGTGCCGATCTCCAAAAAACCGAACCCGAGTGCAGCCAGCCCGGCAAGATGATCGCCATTTTTATCGAGCCCGGCGGCCAACCCGACCGGGTTCGGAAAATCAATGCCCATCACTTTTACCGGCGCGGCAGGCACAGCCGGAAACAGCAGCGGCCCGAGGCGTGCGCATGCGGCGGCATCGAGCGCACTGAGTGCGAGCTGGTGCGAGGTTTCCGGCGAAAAGTTAAACAACACGCTGCGCAATAGGGAGTACATTGCAATCTCATCATCGATAGGCGAGCATTGATTATATAGATTAAGCGATTCGCTGCGTTTAATTGGCGGTAAATTTGCGCGGAACTTCTAGCTGAGCGTCAGTCCAATAAAACCAGCTGCAAAGGCCCGCGATATTTCGTACCATTTCGCCCGCCGCCGAACCGCTATGTCGATTTAAACATTCGTTGAATATGCTTAGTCGCCAGCTTATTGCGACTTAAACTCTTACGTTACTTGCTACCACGAACAGGATCGCTATGAGTTCATCGGATTCCTTGAATCAGCCCGATTTACAGAACCAAAATGCGTTGCGCGAATTAAATAGCTGGTTGAGCACGCGCATTATCGGCCAGGAGCATTTAGTCGAACGGCTGGTGATCGCGCTCCTTGCCGATGGCCATCTGCTGGTCGAAGGCGCGCCGG
>JAYVWC010000059.1:0-43402 GCA_043786385.1 Spongiibacteraceae bacterium
GGTTCTGTGGTCAGTGAGCTTGCCCGCCTTTTAGGCCAAAGGGGAATCTGGGTCAATCAAGTCACCACGCTTGATCCTCATCCTGTGCGTCCGTTTGACTTTCCAAGCGGGAATGACGCAGAAGTTCGAGTTTGGGATACGGTTCTGTTTGCTGATAACTACTACGAATTAAATGGCTACATAAACGTGATCCCAAGTGGCGAACCCGTGAATGGCGCAAAAAATAATTTTCTGGCGCTTTCAAGCGCATCTTCCAGCGCACGCAACGTTTCCACATCTAGGTCGTTCGACGGCTCGTCAAGCATCAGCACGTTGCCGCCGGCAATCAGCGTCTTGGCCAGGTGCAGCCGCCCGCGCTCACCGCCTGACAGCGTACCGACGCGCTTTTGCTGGTCGCCGCCATTGAAGTTGAAGCGCCCGGCATAAGCCCGGCTCGGCATCTGGAACTTGCCAACGTTCAAAATGTCGAGGCCGCCCGAGATGTCTTCCCACACGGTTTTTTCGTTGGCCAGGTCATCGCGGTGCTGGTCCACAAAAGCCATGCGCGCGGTTTTTCCGATGACCACTTCGCCGCTGTCGGGTTTTTCCTTGCCGGATATCAGCTTGAACAGGGTCGATTTACCGGCGCCGTTGGGGCCGATAACAGTAACGATTTCGCTGCGTCGTAGCTCCAGCGAAACTGCTTGGAGGATCACGCGGTTCGATAATCGCACTGAAACGCGCTCAAGTTCGAGTAGGGTTTCGTTCATGGCGCAGTCTGTTGGCAGGCCGAGCAGCAGCCGGTGATTTCTACGAAGGTGCTCGCCTCGGCGAATTGCGCTGCTTGCGCTAGCGCGTGGATGGCTTTATCGAGTTTGGTGTCGACGACTTCCACGGTACTTTTACAATGTTGGCAGATTAAGAAATGGCTGTGATGGCGCGCGCGCGGTTGGCTGCAACCGATAAACGCATTCAGCGAATTGATGCGGTGCACGAGCCCGTGCTCAAGTAAAAACTCCAGCGCGCGATACACCGTCGGCGGCGCCTGACGACGCTTCGTTTCGCCGGGCAGTGTGGTCAACAATTCGAGAATCGCATACGCGCCAAGCGGCTTATGGCTCTGCCACACCAGTTGCAACACCTGTTCGCGCAGCGGTGTTAAGCGCACGTCGCGTTCTTCGCATAAATATTTGGCGGTGGCGATAGCGCTATCGATGCAGTGCGCGTGGTCGTGTTCGCGAAAGGCTAGATTGGAACCGGGAGCACTCATTGGTTTTGCCACTGCTGATGAATGTTATACTATTACATAATTCCTGAGTGTAGGGCTAGTGCGAGTGAATATTCAATCCTGTTGCGATCGTTTGGCGATCTACTGTGTTGCCGCGTTGGTTCTTTGTGGCCATGGCGCTGTCGTCGCTGGCCCTGTAGTTGCTGAAAAAGCGCCGCTGCAAGTGCTCACTACCATCAAGCCCCTACAGCTAATTGCAACCGCGGTGCTTGGCGGTGCGCAACCGGTCGGCGTGTTACTCGATTCGCGGATGTCGCCGCACGATTATCAGTTACGCCCTTCCGACCGCAGTAAGTTAGATCGCGCCGACGTGGTGTTTTGGGTCGGGCCAACACTGGAAACATTCCTGGTGCCGATCTGGCCCTCGCTGCCGAAGCGCATCAAAGTGGTGTCGCTACAGACCGAATTGGCTGTAGCTGGCGATCCACATATTTGGATGGATCCGCTCGTCGCGGCAGCAGTGGCCCGCAAAATGGCTGATACATTGGGGGAGCTAGCGCCCACTTACAGCCAGGTTTGGCACGCGAATGCAGCGCGGCTGGAAGATAAATTAATTGTCGAAGATCGACGCTTACGTCAGCAAATCGCGGCCATTAAATCGCCGCGCGGCTACATCGTCGCGCACGATGCGTACGGTCGCTTGGAGGCGCGTTATGGGCTGGAACATCGAGCGGCGTTAACCGATGCAGCGGATTTGCCCCCGAGTGCCAGCCAGCTCGCCCGCATCGAGGCACTGTTGAACTCAGGCGAAGTGTCCTGTGCGATCCAGGAGCCAAATACGCCATCCAAGCTGCTGCGCACGTTGCTACAGGCGCGTCAGGTTAAGTTGGTGACGATGGATCCGTTGGCTGTCGAGGTGCCATTAGACGAGGATGGTATCGTTGAATTTTATCGGCGATTGGGTGCAGCGATGGTGGCCTGTTTACAGCCTTAGGTATTGAGTGGAGCTGGTCTAATCTTTGTAAGCAGGTTTGGCAGAGAAAGAAAAACCGGGATCAACTCGACCCCGGTATTTAATACTCAGTGCATCGCATAAGCGAGATCCTGCGTTGATGTGTCGGATGGGTTGGCGGCATTGCGCAGATCACCATCGTGGGCGCTACCCAAAACCGTTGCTTCAGCTACCACGGTTTGAACTTCTTCAACAGTGATAGAGCCTCTCGGTAAATGTGCGTCTTGCGCCGCTTTGATCAAACTTTCAGCGCCAACCGCACCTACTAGTGCGCTTACCAATATTGCTACTACAGCTACTCGCCTCATGGGCCTTCTCCTTGGGTTGTTGTGACTGTTGCTTGCTTGTGACTTGCTTCAGCCGATTTGTTACCTAACTGATACAAATAGTAACGCCTGATCGATGAGTGGTCAATCGATTGCAATGAAGTATTTGTTACAACGCTAGTAGTTATGGTTATAAGGTCCGATGGGGCGGATTTTTGATAAGATTTATATCTAATTGTTAATTAAAGGTATTTATATTTCAACCGGTCTTCTGGCCGACTATTATGTGAACTGGCCAACAATATTTAACGAGGTTTGAGAAGATTAATTTTCGGTAACACTTTGATGAAATGAGATCGGTGTCTCGAAAAAATCGATTGGTGAGCGTAATTGTGGCCGGAATTTTGATGCGGGTTCGGGTAGGCACCGCCTTGCCGGTAGCGTTGCTCAGTGTGGCGCGAGTCGCGTGATACACTTTGCGGCCATAAAATGACTCACTTAATGGAACCGATATGACCGATCGGCAACCCCCGCTCGTCCTCGTCGACGGCTCTTCGTACTTGTACCGTGCCTTTCATGCCTTACCGCCGCTGATCAATTCGAGCGGCAAGCCCACCGGGGCGGTGAAAGGTGTCATCAGTATGCTGCGGCGCTTGCAAAAAGATTATCCGAGCAGCCGGTTGGTGGTGGTTTTTGACGCCAAAGGCAAAACGTTTCGCGACGCTTTATTTGCCGACTATAAGGCGCACCGGCCGTCGATGCCGGATGATCTGCGCGTGCAGGTCGAGCCGATCCACCGCATCGTGGCCGCGATGGGTTTGCCGTTGTTGATCGTCGATGGCGTCGAGGCCGACGATGTGATCGGCACGCTGGCGCTACAATCTGCCGCGCGCGCCGAGGATGTCGTGATATCCACCGGCGACAAGGATATGGCGCAGTTGGTGGGTGCTCACATCACGCTGGTCAACACGATGACCAATAGCGTGCTGGACGACGCTGGGGTCATTACGAAATTCGGTGTGCCGCCGCAGTTGATCGTCGACTATCTGGCGTTGGTCGGCGATAGCAGCGATAACATTCCCGGCGTCAGTGGCGTTGGCGAAAAAACCGCAGTGCCGCTGCTCACGCAAATCGGCGGCTTGGATCAGATCTATGCGAACTTGGAGCGGGTGGCGACGCTAGCGGTGCGAGGGGCTAAATCGCTGGCCGAAAAATTGGTCGCCGAGCGCGATCAGGCGTATTTGTCGTATCAGCTGGCGACGATCAAAACCGATGTGGCGTTGCCGTTTGGTTTGGATGAATTGGATCGCGGCGGCGAAAACCGCAGCGAGTTGGCCGCGCTATTTCGCGAGCTAGAATTTAAAAGCTGGCTGGAGGAATTATTAGCCGCAGCGTCAGCGGCCGCTGCTGTAGATTCGGCAAACTCCAGCTCGGCAGTCGCGCCTCGCGTTTTCGATACGGTATTGAGTTGGGCTGATTTCGATCGCTGGCTCGCGCGGTTACAGCAGGCCGAGCTGTTTGCGTTCGATACCGAAACGACCAGTCTCGATTATATGCAGGCCGAGATCGTCGGCGTGTCTTTTGCGGTGCAGGCTGGCGAAGCGGCGTATATTCCGTTGGCGCACGATTATCCCGGCGCGCCGGATCAATTGCCGCGAGCGGAGGTATTGGCGCGGTTGAAACCGCTGCTCGAAGATCCCGCGCGCCGTAAGGTCGGTCAAAACTTAAAGTACGATAAAAATGTGTTGGTCAATCACGGCATCGAACTGAACGGCATCGCCTACGACACAATGCTCGAGTCCTACGTGTTGGACTCCACCGCGACGCGTCACGATATGGATAGCTTGGCGCTGAAATATCTCGGCGTGCAAACCATTCACTACGAAGATGTGGCCGGTAAAGGCGCCAAGCAGATTTCGTTCAGTCAGGTGGCGCTGGAGCAAGCCAGCGAATACGCGGCCGAGGACGCCGATATCACGCTGCAATTGCATCAAACGCTGTGGCCAAAATTACTGGCCGAACCGACTCTGCAATCCGTGTTGCTCGATATCGATATGCCGTTAGTGCCGGTGTTGTCGCGGATGGAGCGCAACGGTGCGTTAGTCAGTCGAACCTTGCTGGCGCAACAAAGTCATCAACTGGGGCATCGATTGCTGGAGCTGGAGCAGCAAGCGCACGGGTTGGCGGGACAGGGTTTCAATTTAAGCTCGCCGAAGCAGCTCGGCGAAATTCTTTACGGCAAGCTGGGTCTGCCGATCATCAAAAAAACGCCAACTGGTGCACCGTCGACTGCAGAAGAAGTATTGGCCGAGCTGGCCGAGCAATATCCGTTGCCGAAAGTGCTGATGGAGTATCGCGGTCTGTCGAAGTTGAAATCGACGTACACCGATAAGTTGCCGGAGATGATCGATGCCGGTACCGGTCGGATTCATACTTCATATCACCAAGCCATCGCCGCGACCGGGCGCCTCTCCTCCACCGATCCCAATTTGCAAAATATTCCGGTGCGCACGTTGGAGGGCCGACGCATTCGCCAGGCATTTATTGCGCCGCCGGGTTATCGCATTGTCGCAGCGGATTATTCGCAAATCGAGCTGCGCATCATGGCGCATCTATCGCGCGATGCCGGTCTGCTGAATGCATTTGCGCACGGCGTCGATATTCATCGCGCAACCGCTGCGGAAGTATTCGGGGTCGCTTTGGGTGCGGTTAGCAATGATCAGCGGCGCAGCGCCAAAGCGATCAATTTTGGTTTGATCTACGGCATGTCGGCGTTTGGCTTGGCGAAGCAATTGGAGGTTGGGCGTAGCGAAGCGCAAGCGTATATCGATCTGTATTTTGCACGCTACCCCGGTGTTAAACAATTTATGGAACAGATTCGCGCTGATGCGGCGCAGCGCGGTTTTGTCGAAACGACTTTCGGTCGTCGACTATACGTACCGGAAATTAACAGTAGTAACGGCCAGCGGCGCCAGGCAGCAGAGCGCACCGCGATCAACGCGCCAATGCAAGGCACTGCTGCAGACATTATTAAGCGAGCGATGGTGACGATCGATCGCTGGCTGTATGCGGATGCGATCGACGCGCGGATGATTATGCAGGTGCACGACGAGCTGGTATTCGAAGTTGCCGAGCCGCTAGTCGAGCGCGTTAAAGTTGAGGTTGCGCAGCGTATGGCTGCGGCGGCCGATCTGGCGGTGCCGTTAGTGGTGGATGTCGGCGTCGGCAACAACTGGGACGAGGCGCATTAAGTGTCCGAGGTCGGCTCCGGTTCGAGCCAGCTGTCCAATTGTTTCTGTAATTCGTCGAGACCACTATTGTTCAGCGCGGAAAACAATTGCACCGAAACGGCGGCTTTAGAGGGGGGTATTTGTTTTTTCACAGTCAGCAACACGGTGCTCGCTGCGCCGAAAGTTAGCTTGTCGGATTTGGTTAATAGTATGTGTACCGGCATCGCGCTGCGATTGGCCCAGTCCAACATCTGTGTATCGAAAGTTTGCAGTGGGTGGCGAATATCCATTAGTAGCACCAGGCCGCGCAGACTTTCGCGCTTGCTTAGATATTCATCGAGATGTCGCTGCCAGGCATTTTTTACCGCCAGCGGTACTTTCGCAAAGCCGTAGCCGGGCAAATCGACCAATCGGCGCGATTCATCCAATGCGAAAAAATTTAACAGCTGCGTGCGCCCTGGCGTTTTGCTGGTGCGCGCCAGTTTGCGTTGATTGGTCAGCGCATTGATGGCGCTGGATTTACCGGCGTTAGAGCGCCCGGCAAAAGCGACCTCGGCGCCATTGTCTGGTGGGCATTCGCGCAGACTCGGTGCGCTGATCAAAAAGCTGGCACGACGGTAATCGATCGACAATTTTAGGTTCGCCTAAAGTAGATGCATTAAAAATAACTAGTGCGCTGTATAGTCGCGGTAATCGTGGGGATGGCGACGCGCGTTTGCGATCGGGTATAATGCCGCGGTTTTTTGTGCGGGTACTTAACTGCCATCGCGCGCGCCATCATACCCGCTCTCAATGCTCGACAAGAGGTTTCGCAATGAAAAAGTTGATTGCAGGCGCAGTGCTCGTTGCGGCATCGTGGGCAGTAGCCGCCGCCGATCAAGCGTTGGTCGATCGCTACAATAAAGCGTGCGCAGTATGTCATGCTGTCGGCGTCGCTAACGCGCCGAAATTGGGCGCTGCCCAAGATTGGAAGCCGCGCTTGGCGAAAGGCATGGACAAGCTGGTGCTCAGTGTTAAAAACGGACTTAACGCGATGCCGCCGAGAGGCATGTGCGTCGATTGCTCCGATGCAGATTACAAGGCGTTGATCGTCTACATGTCGACACCGAAGAAGTAAAAGTTGTGCAGGCGCTGCATAGCGCACATTTCAACAGCTATCGAGTGTGGATTGATGATGAGAAAGATTTTGATCGCGGGTGTTGTCGTATTGGGCTTAGGTGGCCATGGCGTATGGGCTGCAGATGCTGCCGCTGGCGCCACTAAGGCCGCCGCATGCTCTGCGTGCCACGGCCAGGACGGCAATAGCGCCGTCGCAACATTTCCGAAGTTAGCCGGGCAAAGTGCGCGCTATTTGAGCCAGCAAATGCAGGCTATCAAAACGGGCACACGCCCGGTGCCGGCGATGGCGGGTCAACTCGATAACCACAGCAAGCAGGATATCGACAATATCGCTGCGTACTATGCGTCGAAAACAGCGTCAGTCAACCAGGCCAAAAAAGAATTGGTCGCTAAGGGCGAGCAAATTTTCCGCGGCGGTATTCGCGATAAAGGCGTACCCGCCTGCGCGGCCTGCCACGCGCCCGATGGCTCGGGCAATGCACCGGCCGGGTTCCCGCGTCTGGGTGGACAGCACGCTGATTACGTCGCCGCACAGTTGAAAGCGTATCGCGCCGCAGCCGATGGCGATGCCAGTGGCCGCACCACCGATGGCGATACCAAGCCGATGCGCGACGTCGCGGCGCGTTTGAGCGATAGCGAAATCGCAGCCCTCGCCAACTACGTATCCGGTTTGCACTGAGTTTATCGATGTCGGCGGTAGTTTGAAAAAGGTGGCCGCGCGCCACCTTTTTTATGTCCACCGTTTTTGTGCGCCGTTACTGATTAAGGTTACCGCCACTTGAACTCGACTCGGGTATAGTGAGTCAGATCAAGGTCATTCTTGCTTAAGGAGCAGTCGTCAATGATTCGTTCGCTAATGTTAACTGCCGTACTTTCCTTGTTGATACCGTTCGCCGCGCAGGCAGAATCCACCGCGCCGACGTTCCAAGAAGGCGTGCATTATTTTTTATTACCTGAACCAGTGCGCCCGCGCGATCCGAAAAAAATTGAAGTCGTCGAAGTGTTTCAATACGGCTGCCCGCATTGTTTTCGTTTTGATCCGCTGGTTAAGGCATGGTTGAAAACAGCGCCTAGCGATGTCGATTTCTATCGCCTGCCGGTGGTTTGGAATGCGCCGGGACAATTACACGCGCAGGCATTTTATGCCGCACAGGCACTCGGTGTTCTCGATAAGATGAGCGATGCATTATTCGCGGCGATTCATGTACAAAATAATCCATTGAATACGCAGGCGCTGATCGGGCAAGTCTTTGTTGCGAATGGCGTCAGTGCCGAGCAATTCGCCAATGCGTTCGATTCGTTCGGCGTGACCAGCCAAGTCAATCAGGCGAAAGCGCGTGCGCTGAGTTACAAAATCGATGGTACGCCGGAGTTGATCGTCGCTGGTAAATATCGCATCGATCCGAAAAGTTTCAGCGGCACTGGTATCAGTGAGCGCGATTCGCAACAAAAAATGTTTGATGCCGCCAATTTTCTAATTGCCAAAGAGCGCGCGCTGAAAGGCGCAAAATAAATTTATACGGTTTGCCTCGGCGATAAAGACGCTGCCAAAATCCGGCAGCAACGGCACAGTGAATAAGGCGTATTAGCGATGGCTTCAGATTCGCCCGAACAATTAATTCAGCTGTTGTGTCGCGCGCTGTCGCGTTTGGCGGTGGCGGCGCACGGCGTCGATCGACGCCTCGACCAAATGCTCAGCGAATTGCGCCAATTGCTGCGCCGCGATATCAATGATCCGGCGCAGTTGGTGGCATTGATCGATGCCATCGATGCGCGCATTAAATTGGTCGACGATGAGCGCGATGTGCGCGGCGAGATGGTGCAGCGTTCGCTGCAACAATTGATCGAACAATTGTTGGCGCTAAAACCGGCGGCGTCGCTAACGCAAGAATTAAAAAGTTTACTGAAATCGGTAAAGTCCAAACTCGACGACGGCGAAGATGTCGCATTGCTCGCGCGCTTACCCAATTTGCAGGCGCAGGTACTGAGCGGCGAGATTGCGCCGCGCGCGGGATTGTTGGCGCGTTGGTTTGGTCGCGCTGATGCTGGGCCATCGTCGGCAAACCGCAGCGGCGCATCGGCTATTGCAGAGACCGAAACCGGGAAAGAAGCGCCGTCGCAAACGAACTCCTCAGCGCCAACCAACACCATTCCCGAACCGAGCGCTGATTCTGTAACGCCTGCCGCTCCAGTGGCGTCGACTGCGGTGTCGATAGCTGCGATACCCACTATTGCCCCCACGCTGGATACTGCTACAGCCGCCGACGAAAATGGCGAGCCGCCCTTCGCGAAAATCAGCGCAGCGGTGTGCGATGTGTTGGATAATTTACTGCAACAAATCGAGCCGCCGCCGACCGCCAGCGACAATTATCGACAGGCATGCCAACAAATATCCAACGGGCTTAATTGGTACGAATTGGTTTCGACGCTCGAGGAAATCAGTCTGGTGGTGCTCGCTGCGCTGGAGCGCGATCAAGGCGACTTCCAAAGTTTTTTATTGGCGATCAATCACCACTTGGAGCAGGCGCACCAAGCATTGCAGGCGTCGCAGGCGCAGCAGGCTGGACGCGCGCGCGAAGATGCCACGCTAAACACCGCGGTGCGCGGCGAAGTGGCGTTGATGCAAAGCCAAGTGGCCGAGGCCGCGCAGCTCGAGTTATTGAAAGCCGAAGTGAAGCAGCGTCTCAATAACATCGTTGGCGCGTTGGATCACCATAGAGCCGCGGAGCAGCAGCGCCATCAGGAGCTTGAGCGACAGCTCGCGATCGCGACCGAACGGTTGCAATCGATGGAGGAGCAATCGACCGTCATTGAGCGTCGCCTCGCCGAACAACAGCAATTGGCATTGCTCGATACGCTGACGCAGTTGCCGAATCGCAAAGCGTATGAGCAGCGTCTTGAGCACGAGTTCGCGCGCTGGCAGCGATACCGACATCCGCTGGTGTTGGCGGTTCTCGATGTCGATAATTTCAAATTGATCAACGATAACTACGGCCACCTCGCGGGCGACAAGGTGTTGCGAATTATCGCGAAAACTTTGCGCGCGCGGCTGCGGCAAACCGATTTTATCGGCCGTTTTGGCGGCGAAGAATTTGTCGTATTGTTGCCGGAGGCCACCTTGCCATTGGCGCTGCAAACCCTGCAAACGGTGTGTGCAGCAGTCGCTGAATGTCCGTTTCATTTTCGCGAGCAACGCGTATCGATTACCCTCTCCGCTGGCATTGCCGAATTTGTCGCGGGTGTCGCCGCGGAAACTATTTTCGAGCACGCCGATGCGGCGATGTATCGCGCCAAAGCAGCGGGCCGCAATCGGTGTATCGTCGCCGAGTCGTAATGTATACGCGCGTATAGCGCATAGTGGTGTTAATTAATGTCCTCCATCCCCTCTGTCGATGCAAATAAAGTCGTGGATAAATCCGCCGCCGAATCCGATTGGCTCGCGCGCTCGCTGGCGCAACCCGGCGCATCGCGTTGGGCTGAAATCACCGGCTGCCGCATTCATTATTTAGAGTGGATTGGCCCGCCCGATGCGCCGACGATCGTGCTGATCCACGGCTTTCGTGCACACGCGCATTGGTGGGATTTCACGGCGCCGTTATTGGCCGCCGATTTTCGCGTACTGGCGCTCGATCTGGGTGGCATGGGCGATAGCGGCCACCGCGCGGTATACAATCATGTAACGTTTGCCGAAGAGATCGCTGGCGTGATTGCGCACGCAGGTGCGCGCGATGCGATTGTGATCGGTCATAGTTTCGGCGGTGTGGTCAGCGTTGGCGCCGCATATCGTTTTCCCGAGTTGATTGCGCATTTGATTTTGATCGATTCGCGCGTTCGTTTTGCCGACGAAACGCATCAGATCCCGGCACCGCCGGTGCATCCAAAAAGATTGTCGAGCGATCGCAATGCATTGCTAGAACGCTATCGTTTGATACCCGATCAGGGTGGTATCGACCCTATTATTTTCCGGCATATCGCCGAGCACTCGCTGCATCAGTTTGAAGGTCAATGGAGTTGGAAGTTTGATTCGTTGTTTTACGCATCCAGTCTGGCGACTGCGGCGCAGGAGGAGGCAACGTTGTTACAGCAGCTTGAGATACCGGTCGATTATATCTACGGCGAGCATAGCGTGATTGTATCGCGCAAGTTTGCACAGCGGGTGCGAGCGAGCGTGCGTAATGGTTGTGGGCCGATCGAAATTCCGAATGCCCATCACCACGTATTGTTGGATCAGCCACTGGCGATGGTGGCGGCGTTGCGCGCACTGTTGGCGAAATGATAGGTAGCGAAATAATTAGCGGGAAAATAACTGGCGGAAAAAAATAGTTGCGCGCTGAAATGACTGTGCGGCGAAATAGTTAAGCGACGATAAAACGAAACGGTTCTAAAAAATTTATTCAATGGGAGGCGATCATGGACTTAACAGCAAAAACAGTGGTAATCACCGGCGCTAACGGTGGGCTTGGAAAAGTAGTGGCGGACAAGGCACGCTCGCTCGGCGCCAAATTGGTATTGCTCGATGTTATTTTTTCGCCTGAGCAATTACTTGATTCGACCGAAGATGTTCGCAGATTTGTGGTTGATCTAACCAGCACTGAATTAACGCAAGCGTGCTTTGCAAAAATCGGACATTACGATGCCATTTTTAATTTGGCCGGCGGCTTCACGATGGGGCCCGCGGTACATGAAACTACGGACGTCGAATGGGATTTTCTATTCAAGATGAACGTCACCACGTTACACAATGTGGTGCGCGCTGCAGTGCCGCAAATGATCGCGCAGGGTCGCGGTGCAATCGTCAACGTCGGCGCGCTCGGTGCGTTAAAAGGTATCGGCAATATGGGCGCGTACTGTGCATCGAAAAGCGTGGTGATGCGCTTAACCGAATCGATGGCGGAAGAATTGAAACACAAAGGCATCAACGTCAACGCGGTGTTGCCGAGCTTGATCGATACGCCGCGCAATCGCGCCGATATGCCCGATGCCGATTTCAGCAAATGGCTGGCGCCGGAAGATTTGGCGAACGTGATTTGCTTTCTCGCCTCGGATGCAGCGCGCGCTGTACACGGCGCATTGATACCGGTCACCGCATTGGTATAAATAAAACCGCTGTCGTTGTTGTAAGCATGTTCCTCTTTGCAAAGAGGAGCATGTAATATTTTTTACGACTGCACCTGCCCTAAATTGGCGTGCAATACCGCGCCGTTCAACACCGCATGTTGTGCGCAGAAATAAATCGTCTGCGCGATTTCTGCCGGTTCGATTAAGCGGCCGTACGCGACGCCTTTGGCGATGGCCTGCAATATTTCGTCGGAATTGCCGACGTGATCGCGCAGCATTTCGGTATCGGTAAACCCAGGGCAAACGCACGCGGTATGAATGCCACTGCCGGCGAGATCCTGACACGTCGACCGCATCAAGCCCAACAGGGCATGCTTTGATGTTACGTACGCGCAGCTATTCGGCACGCCGATTTCGCTCAGCGTCGAGCCGATATAAATAATCGACGAACCCGGGCGCATTTCCGGTAGCAGCAAGCTGCTCAACAGCGCGGGTGCGACGACGTTCACTTCCAATACGCGTCGAAAATCGGCGGCATCGAAATGATTCAGCGAATCTTTAATGATCGCACCGGCGTTATGCACCAGCACGGTTTGCTCGGCACCGGCGATTGCGCGCAGCAGCGGCATTTTGGCGGCGGTGCTCCAATCGGGGCTGCTGAAATCGACATCGATCTGTTCGACATTCGCAATATCGCTGGGCGAGCGCGATAGGTTGTAAACTTTAAAACCTTGCTCGACAAATAATTGCGCGGTGGCGCGGCCGATGCCGCGACTTGCGCCGGTGATAATTAGCACTTTGCTCATAGTTCGCTCCGCTACTGCGCATTGGTTTGACGCATTCGATACTTGACGTATTAGACTCTCGATGCAATAGATTGAGGCAATATTACAGCCAGTCGCTGATTAAGAAGCCGATGCCAAAACTTTGCGTGCGGTAATTGTAATCGATCAGGCTTTTGCCGCAGTGTACGATGTTCAATGTACATTGAACATCGGCGGCGCCTACGTGACATTGTCTATGCGGCAGGCATTGGCAAGGCGACGCGCTTGCTCGACAATGTCTGCCCGGGAAGCGGTACTTACAATCACTGCGAGGAATGGATCATGTGGCATCGATTGATAGTTTCATTATTTACGGTTGTTGCGCTGTTCGCTACTGCACACGCCAATGCCGACTTCGACGATGAATTGGCGGCGTTGCAGCAGCGTTGGGCCGCGATACGTTATGAAATGAACGGCGATGAACAGCAGAAGCAATTTGCAAAACTGATCCCCGACATCGATCAATTCGCGCAAAAAAATAGCGATCGCGCCGACGGCTATATTTGGGCGGGGGTGGCGCGCGGTTCGTTGGCCGAAGCGATTGGTGGCGTTAGCGCTCTGGGCATTGTTAAAGAAGCTAAAACCAATCTGGAAAAAGCGCTGTCGATCGATCCAAAAGCCGAAGACGCTTATGCATACGGCGTGCTCGGTGTGATGTATTCCAAAGTGCCTGGCTGGCCGATTGCATTCGGCGACAACAAAAAAGCCAAAGAGTTATTGCAGAAAGGCATCGAGGTAAGCCCGAGCGGTATGAACATCAACTATTTCTACGCGCAGTTTTTATTCGCGCAGGACGAAGCAAAATTAGCCTTTCCGTATGCTGAAAAAGCCGCACAGGCGCCGCCGCCGTATCCGCCCGAAACCTCACTGGCGGTTAGCAATCGACAGCGCGAAATCGGCGAATTGGTCGCGCGCATCAAAGCAAAATTAAAATAGTTGGCAGCGCGTTAAATGAATTCATCACCTGTATCGGCACCGCGGCCACTCGAAGGTGTGCGCGTGTTGGAGTTAGGTCAGCTGATCGCGGGACCTTTCACTGGTTCGATGTTGGCGTACTTCGGCGCCGAAGTGATCAAAGTCGAGCCGCCGGGTAGCGGCGATCCGATTCGACAATGGCGCGTGGTGCGCGATGGTTCGTCGCTGTGGTGGCACAGCGTCGGCCGCAATAAAAAATGCATCACCATCGATTTAAAACAACAGCGCGGTCGCGAACTGGTGCGCGAATTAGCATCGCATTGCGATGTGTTGGTCGAAAATTTTCGTCCCGGCACGATGGAGGAATGGCAGCTCGGCCCCGAGCAAATTAAGGCGCTGAATCCCGAATTAATTTACGCGCGCATTTCCGGTTACGGCCAAACCGGGCCGTACGCACACAAGCCCGGTTTCGCTTCGGTGTGCGAAGGCATCAGCGGTTTTCGCTACGTCAATGGTTTTCCCGATGCGGCACCGGTGCGCCCGAATCTCAGTATCGGCGATACGATCGCGGCGCTGCACGCGGTGCTCGGCATTGCGTTCGCATTGCTCGCCAAAAAAAATCACGGCCAGCCGGGTCAAGTTGTCGATGTCGCGATTTACGAATCGATGTTTAATCTACTCGAAGCGGTGGTGCCGGAATATTCCGGCGCCGGTGTGATTCGCGAACCGGCTGGTACCACTGTCACCGGCATCGTGCCGACCAACACGTATCGCTGTCGCGATGCCAAATACGTCGTGATCGGCGGCAACGGCGATTCGATTTTCAAACGCTTGATGATCGCGATCGGTCGCGCCGATATGGCCGAAAATTCGGCGCTGACACATAACCCAGGGCGCGTAGTACACGAGCGCGAAATCGATGCGGCGATCGCGCATTGGTGCGCGGGGCTGGATGCAGGGACCGTTATCGCGTTGCTCGAACAGGTGCAGGTGCCGGTGGGGCCGATCTACAACGTCGCCGATATGTTTGCCGATCCGCATTTTCGCGCACGCGGATTATTCGAAGAGTTTACCGTCAACGATAAAACGCTGACCATCCCTGCGCTGCTGCCGCGGCTGGCCGATACGCCCGGCCGCACCGATTGGACCGGCCCTGCGATCGGCAGTCATAACGCGGAAATATTTGGCGAGTTATTAAACCTCAGTGTCGATGAACAGCGTGCGCTGGCTGCACGCGGCATCATTTGAAGCTGTACGACTTGAAACTCTACAAACAATTTCGCGGCCGCCGGTATAAAATGGCGACAGCGTCCAACAAATAAATCGCGGTTTTTCTTGGGTATCCCAATGCACAGTGAGCTGGAATTCTCGATCGTCATCCCCGCTAAAAACGAAGCGTTAAATATCGCCGAGCTGCTCGCCGAAATTCGCGCCGCGTGCGGCGATGGCGCCAACTACGAAGTGATCGTGGTCAACGACGGCAGCAACGACGCGACGCTGGCGCAGTTGCAACAAGTCGTCACCGGCTTTGCGCAATTGCGCGTGTTGGATAATGCGCGCTCGGTGGGTCAGAGTACGTCGATTTATCGCGCCGCGTGGGCCGCGCGCGGGCACTGGCTGGTGACGCTCGATGGCGATGGCCAGAACGATCCGGCCGATATTCCCGGCATGTTGGCTGCGATCAACGCTGCTTCCGCGCGCACGCAAAATATCAAATTGGTCGCTGGTCATCGCGTCACGCGCCGCGATACCTGGGTCAAGCGCTGGTCGTCGAAATTTGCGAATCGTCTCCGCCGTGCGCTATTGAAAGACGATGCGCCGGATACCGGCTGCGGTTTAAAAGTAATCGAGCGCGAATTTTTTTTGCAGCTGCCCTACTTCGATCATCTGCATCGTTTTATTCCGGCGCTGGTGCGGCGTCACGGCGGCGGCATGCTGACGCATCCGGTCAATCATCGACCGCGCGGCGGCGGCAGTTCGAATTACGGCACGTTGGATCGCGCGCTGGTCGGCATTCTCGATTTATTTGGCGTGTGGTGGTTGATTCGACGAACTCGACTCGACGTGGTCCCGCGCGAGTTGGAGTTGCATTAGCATGACCGAAAAATTGTGGTTGATCGTCGGCTTTTTGGGGCAGGCTGCGTTCTCCGGCCGCTTCCTGATTCAATGGATTTACAGCGAATATAAAAAACGCAGCGTGGTGCCCGAAGCGTTTTGGTATTTTTCGATTGTCGGCAGCGCGCTGTTATTGGCGTACGCATTGTATCGGCAGGACCCGGTATTTATTGTCGGCCAGTCGTTCGGCATGATCGTGTATTTCCGCAATCTGCATTTGATTTTCAATCGCCGCAAATTGTTGGCGGGCGCGCCCGATAGTGAGCAGCACTGAATGTTCGCGTCGCTGTTTAAATCGCCGTGGCGTTATCGCAACGGTCTGCCGCAGTTGTTGTGTTTGTGTTTGCTATTGATCGGTGCTGGCATCGGTCTGCGCGATCCGTGGATGGTCGACGAAGATCGCTTTATCGGCGTGGCGCTGGAAATGTTGCAGCGCGGCAGTTGGTTGGTGCCGTTTCGCGCTGGCGAATTGTACGCGGATAAGCCACCGTTATTTTTTTGGGCGCTGGCCGCGAGCTACGCCGTGCTCGGCAATTTAAAATTAAGTTTTCTATTACCGGCGTTGCTGTCGGCGTTGGTGTCGTTGGTGTGTGTGCACGATATCGCGCGGCGGCTGTGGAATCGCCGCGTCGCGTGGGTCGCCGGGTTACTGTTGATCGGCACCTGGCAGTTTCAAGTCGTGATGAAGATGGGCCAGATCGATGCCTTTCTGTTTATGTGGATCAATCTCGCGTTATACGGTTTGCTGCGGCATTTATTGCTCGGGCCGGATTGGCGTTGGTATTGGTTTGCGTTCAGTTGCATGGGCTTCGGCATTATCAGTAAAGGCGTCGGCTTTTTACCGTTGTTAATGTTGATTCCGTATTTTGCGCTTGTGCATAAACGCTCGCAAAGCGCCGTGGCGATGGGCGGCGCGTGGCATTGGTGGTGCGGTTTAGTATTTTTACTGTTGGCGGTTTCGGTGTGGTTGCTGCCGATGGTGTGGCAGGTGCAGCACTCCGGCGATCCATTGCTCGAAGGCTATCGCAACGAAATTTTATTCAAGCAAACCGGCAAACGCTACGCGAATGCGTGGGCGCATCACGAACCGTTCTGGTATTTTTTTGTCTCGGTGATTCCAAAATATTGGCTGCCGATGGTGGCATTGTTGCCGTGGTTGCTACCCGCATGGCGCCGCCGCTTAACGCGGCTCGATGCGCGCTACGTATTGCTATTGGGTTGGGTGCTGTTGGTGTTGATCTTTTTTTCGCTCAGCAGTGGCAAGCGTAAGCTCTATATTTTCCCCGCGGTGCCGGCGCTGGTATTGGCAACCGCGCCGATCGCGACCGCGTTGTGGCAGCGCTGGCAGCGACGGTTTTGCAGCCGTGGGTTAATGGCTGGCGTCGTCGGCTATTTTAGCCTGTGGTTTATTTGGGGTTTCGCTGAACCGTTAATTAAAGACCAGTCGCGATCATTCCGGCCGTTTATGCAGCGCACTGCCGCGCGCTTACCGCCGGATGCCGAATTGGCGCTGTATAAATGGGATGAAGGCGCGTGGTTATTTGCACGCACGCCGATCACGCATTTCGGTGTTCGTCCCGGCGGCGGAGGCGTCGAGGCATTGGTGTATTGGCTACAGCAATCGCCAAATCGTTACGCATTGTTGGAAGAGAAAGAGTTGAGCCCGTGCTTTACGCGTGAACTAGTGAGCGCCTCTGACAAAGTGCGCGGCGATAAATACGCGTTAGTGACTGCCGCTGCAATATCGGGGCGATGCCAGCCGAGCGCACCGAATACCGTCTATCATTTTAGTTGGACCGAGTTGCCGCGCTAACGTCAGTAGCGCTTTCTTGCAGCAAACTTTCTAAGCAATGTTCTTTAATGCCGTAAAAAGTTTTGAGTGCGGCGATTTGCGCTAACAGCGCGCTATTGTCGCGCTGCTTCAAATCGTCGGTATGCGAATCTTTAACCGCCAAAATCATTTTGTTTTTGTCGGTGTGCTCGAGGCTGATAAATTCGAATACCTTGGTGCGATAGCCGTGTGCTTCCAATAATAAAGCGCGCAATGCATCGGTGACCATTTCTGCCTGCTGACCCAAATGCACGCCGTATTGCAGCATCGGTTGCAGCAGCTCCGGGCTGTGCAACTGTGGGCGAATCTGCTTATGGCAGCACGGCGAGCACATGATAATCGCAGCCTGCGCGCGAATGCCGTAGTGAATCGCGTAGTCAGTGGCAGTATCGCATGCGTGAAGCGCAATCATCACATCGACGTGTTTCGGTGCGTGCGTTTTTACATCGCCGCACACGAACGATAAACCGCCGTGCTCCAATGTCGCCGCGGTGGTATTGCACAGCGCCACCAACGGTTCGCGCAATTCGACGCCGGTTACTTCAGCTTCGTTGTGCAGCGTGTGATGCAAATAATCGTGCAGTGCAAACGTTAGGTAACCTTTACCCGAACCGAAATCGACCACGCTCAATGGTTGGCCGAGCGGTAACTCGGCGCTGCCAAGCGCTTGACCGAAGATCTCGATAAATTTATTGATTTGCTTCCATTTGCTCGCCATCGCCGGAATTAATTGCTGCTGCCGGTCAGTGATACCGAGCGCGGTTAAGTAAGCGCGCTCGGTATCTACAAAACGTTTTTTCGCACGATCGTGTGTACTTGTTGTTGAGTTAGGCTGCGCGAGCGCATGCGTTTGCAAAAACACTTTACCTTTTTTGCTGATCTCCAGCTGTAGCTCGGCATCGCTGCTTACCCAGTACGCGCTTTTGAAATCATTATTTAGAAGTTCGCGAATGACCGCGAGGCCATCCGACGGCGCAAAATTTTTGGTGACATCGCGCGTTTTATAGCTGTATACAAACGACAGCACCGGCTCATCGCGCACTACGATCGGCCGAATCGTCAGCCGCTGCAAATCGGGCTCGGCGCCACGGTATTTACTCAACAGCAATTTCACCCAGCGCTGGTGGTGCAGGCTATCTTCTAGCAGCGTTAAAAACTGCGGCAAAGCGGAGGCGTTATCGGTTGGCATTGTCTGAAATTCGGCGCGTAAAATTAAAGAAAGCGAGAGCCGCCAATTCTACACGCTATTGCACAATAACGACCGTAGGGGCAGGCCCCCGTGCCTGCCCTTTGTTCTTATGCCCTGCGATTTTCGATCTTGTACATGCCTACGAAAACCGAGGGCGGCCACGGGGGGCCGCCCCTACGGGGTGCGGGAAATTATTTCGCGGCTTGTAGCAGGCGATACAGCTCATCTTTCAAATGTAAGCGTTTTTTCTTCAGATCTTCAGTGTACGTATCGGACGGAGTTTCAACACCTTGTTCGATCCGCGAAATTTCGCGATCGACGGTGTGGTATTCGTCGAACAGGCCGCTGAAATGACGGTCGGTTAATTTGAGTTCGTGAATACGCTCTTTGTATTCGGGGAATTCATTGATGAGATTATGATGTTCGGACATGAAGCCACTCCCGGTTAAACCTAGTGGCCCATTATGCGGCCAATGCCGATTGCGAAGTGTTGACTCAGGTCAAGCCGAATCGCTAGAACATACCCAACTCTAGTTTGGCAACTTCAGACAACATGCTACGATTCCACAGCGGTTCGAACACCAGGTTGACCTCGACCTCTTCGACGTTCGGTACCTGGCGCAAGCGTTGTGTCAGCTCGGCGCACAGCACATCGCCCATGCCACAGGCGGGCGCGGTCAGCGTCATATCGATCGAGATTTTTTTGCCTTCGACGCGACGCGCGTACACTAAACCTAAGTCGAGCAAATTGACCGGAATTTCCGGATCGTACACGGTGCGCAATACTTTATCGACGTGTTCGAGTTTGATGATGCCGGGTTCGGCGTCGTCGAAATTTAATTGCAGCGCGGGTTTGCCGAGTGCATCGGCCTGGGTGCCGTCGATGCGATACAGGCGGCCGTCGTATTCGACCGAAAAGCTGCCGCCGAGCGCCTGACTAATTAATACTTCAGCACCGAGCGGCAATAACTCGGCGCTGCCGCTCGGCACCCGTAACGCATTCACCGCGCGCAACAGCGCGATTTTTTCACGCGTTGAGTTGGGTTTCGATTTCGGGATTAACGGTGAAGCTTTCGCCACATCCGCAGTAAGATCCCGCATTGGGATTATCGAATTTGATGGTTTCATTGACGCCCTCTTTCACCAGTCGCAACGTGCTGCCGGCCAATGCGGGCACACTTTTCACATCGAGATACAGCGACAATTGTGCATCGGCGGCGATCCGTAAATGATTTTCCGGTTCGGTTTCGGTTAAATCCATCACGTACGCGTAGCCCGAGCAGCCGCTATCTTTAACGCCGATGCGCACGCCGATCGCACGTGGATTGCTGCGCATTTGTTTCAATAAATGTTGCGCTGCCGCTGGCTCGATGGCGAGCACTTCGGTTTGTTCAAACGTGGTTACCGCAGACATAATAAACCTCTATTCGGTGGAAACCGCTTCGGTGACATCGCCCTTCAACATATGCTCCAGCGTGTGCCACGCTAATGTTGCGCATTTCACGCGTGCCGGAAAACCCTTTACGCCTGCCAATATTTCCAAGCGACCGATGCCGGTCGCATCGGCCTGACCGGTAACTAGCCGATGAAAGCGCTCGAATAAATCCTGCGCGAAATCGTTTGATTTGCCCTCGACCTCTTCGCACATCATCGACGCCGACGCGACCGAAATCGCACAACCTTTGCCATCGAATTGCACGTCTTTGAGTTCGCCATTTTCGATCGTTGCGTACAAGGTTAAGCGATCGCCGCACAGCGGATTGAACGCTTCGAGTTTATGCGTGTAATGCTCGGGCGCACCGAAGTGCCGCGGTCGACGACCGTGGTCGAGAATCATTTCTTGATACAGCGCGCGTAATTCGGGATTCATTAATGATTTCTCTAAGCAAATGTTTTGCGCACATCGTCGATCGCGGCGATCAATTGCTCGACTTCGGCGATCGTGTTGTATAACGCGAACGATGCGCGCGCGGTCGCGGGCACATCGAAGCGCTGCATCACCGGCATCGCGCAGTGATGACCGGCGCGCACCGCAATGCCTTCGAAATCGAGAAAGGTGCCGATATCGTGTGGGTGCACGTGCTCCAACGTAAACGACAACACACCGGCTTTGTTGGCGGCGGTGCCGATAATTTTCAAGGTTGGAATTTGCAGCGCGAGTTCGGTGGCATGCGCGAGCAAACGATGTTCGTGCGCGACGATTTGCGACCACGGCAGCGTCGCCAAATAATCGATCGCGGCGCCGAGGCCGATAAAGCCGGCGATATGCGGAGTGCCCGCTTCAAATTTATGCGGCAGCGGCGCGAACGTGCTGCGCTCGAATGTCACTTCGCGAATCATATCGCCGCCGGTTTGGTACACCGGCAATTTTTCGAGCCATTCGCGTTTGCCGTACAGAATGCCGGTGCCGGTCGGGCCGTACAATTTGTGCCCGGAAAATACATAAAAATCGCAATCGAGTTGCTGCACGTCGACTGGGCCATGCGCGACCGCTTGCGCGCCGTCGATCAATACCGCAGCACCGGCGGCACGCGCCATCTGCGTTAATTCAGTCACCGGGTTGACGCTGCCGAGCGCATTCGACACGTGCGTAAATGCGGCGATGCGCGTGCGCTGCGATAATTTGCGCTGAAAATCGTCGACATCCAATTCACCGGCATCGCTGATCGCCGCCACTTGCAAGGTCGCGCCGCTGAATTCGCAGGCCTGTTGCCACGGCACGATATTGGCGTGGTGCTCCATCGCGGTGATTAACACTTCGTCGCCGGGTTTTAACAAAGCGCGCGCAAAACCGTGCGCAACTAAATTGATCGATTCGGTAGTGCCGCGCGTGAAAATAATCTCTTCACGCTGGTCGGCGTTGAGAAAGCGTTGCACGGTATCGCGTACTTGTTCGAGCTGCGCGGTGGCGCGCTCGCTCAGCGTATGCACGCCGCGATGCACGTTGGCGTTATCGTGTTCGTAGTAGCGGCTGATGGCATCGATCACCGCGCGCGGCTTTTGCGTGGTCGCGGCGTTGTCGAGATAGACCAGCGGTCGGCCGTGTATCTGCTGATCGAGCAGTGGAAAATCGCGACGCAATACTTCGATATCGAAAGAATTCGGTGCGATCGTCGACGCGTTCATGCGCGGCCCTCGATCGCCGGTACTGCAACCAATAATTGCTGTAGTAAAAATTCGTTCAACGCAGGGTTATTGCAATCGAGCAGGCCGGCTTTCAAAAAACCTTCGGTTAACAATGCGATCGCAGCTGCGCGATCGATGCCGCGCGTTTGCAGATACAGCAATTGTTCTTCGTCGAGTTGGCCGATGGTCGCGCCGTGTGCGCAGCTAACTTCGTCGGCGTAAATTTCGAGTTCGGGTTTTGCGTCGATTTCAGCGCGGTTCGATAACAACAAATTGTGCGAGGTAAAATGACCGTCGTTGCCACGCGTATTCTTGGCAATATAAATACGGCCATTGACGACGCCGCGGCTGCTATCGGCCGCTAAACCTTGCACGACGATATCGCTGCGGCCGCGATCGCTACAGTGATCGACGGTGATGTGATAATCGATATGCTGTTCGTCGCTGGCCGCGAACGCGCCGCGCGCGATAAATTCGGCGTTTGGCTCGGCCAATTTTACGTAAATGCCGTTGCGCACTTTATTCGTTAGCACTGGCGCGGCTGCGCTTTCGAGTACTTGCAATTGCAGGCGTGCATCGCGCGCCAATTCGGCTTCAAACACGCCGAGGTGCTGCGCATTGGCGCCATCGCGATTGATGCGTGCGTAAGTTAATTTGCAATTCGCTTCGAGCTTAACCGCCGTGTGCGCACAATGCAGATACGCGCCGGCCGTTTCGGTGGCAGCGAAATGTTCGAGCACGGTCGCTTCCGCGCCTTTTTGCGCCCACACCAGCAATTGACCGAGATGGCTGCCCGCTTGGCTCGCCAGATGCGAAATTAAAATCGGCTGCTTGATGCGCGCGCCGGGTTTGATGATCAACACCCAGGTTTCCGGTGCCAATGCAGTGGTCAAGTCGGCGAGCGGATCGGCGTGCGTTACGCTGCCGAGCCAGGCGATCAATGCCGCGTGCGTGCTGGTATCCAATTGCGCTAACGGTAGCAGCGAAAATTTTTCGCGGTCGTCGTGTTCGATATGTTGATCGACCAGATAGCCGTGATTGAAATGGATGCGATGACTGCTCGGCAATTCGCCGATAAAGCGCACGCTGTCGGTGTCGGGCGCGATCGGCGCCAGCGAATGCTGCGCGCTGAATTGCTGTAGCCAGAAATCGGCGGCGCTGTAATGCCAGCTTTCCCATTTTTTGCTCGGCAAACCGCTGGCGCGCAAACGCGTTAATGCGGCTTCGCGCAATTGCTTCAGCCAAGCAGGATCGCGTTGCAATTGCAGCCGCGCAGCGATCAGCGCGCCGTATTGTTCGAGCACCGGTTGCTGCGTAGCGGCTGGTAAAACTGAAGGTGTTGCCATCGATTGCATCTCTAACTATTGCGCGCTGTTAGACAGCTATTTGTTTAAGCTCGCCTAAGCCGCGACGCCGCGATAACCGCTGCGCTCCAATTCTGCGGCGATCTCCATGCCGCCGCTGGCAATGATTTTGCCGGCCGACAAAATATGCACATGATCGGGCGGAATATGATCGAGCAGGCGTCGGTAATGGGTGATCAATAAAAAGCTGCGCGCGGGCGTGCGCATCGAATTGACGACCTCGCCGACCACTTTCAGCGCATCGATATCCAAACCCGAATCGGCTTCGTCGAGCAGACACAAATGCGGTTGCAGCAATAGCATTTGCAGTAATTCGTTGCGCTTTTTCTCGCCGCCGGAAAAACCTTCGTTGACCGGGCGTTGCAGAAAGGTATCGTCGAGATTGACGCGCTTGATGCCTTCGCGCGTCTGTTCGAGAATTTGTAGCGCATCGAGCGGTGGTAATTGGCGCGCATTGCGCTGTGCGTTAATCGCCGCTTTTAAAAATTGAATATTGCTGACGCCGGGAATTGCGACAGGATATTGGTAGCTGAGAAATAAACCGGCGCGCGCGCGTTGCTCGGCGGCTTGGTCGAGCAAATTTTCACCGCGAAATTCGATGCTACCCGCGGTCACTTCGTAACGCGGATCGCCGCTGAGCACGCGCGTTAGCGTGCTTTTGCCGGAACCGTTCGGGCCCATGATGGCGTGCACTTCGCCATCATTAATCGTCAGGCTCAAGCCTTTCAGGATTTCTTTGCCATCGATGCTGGCGTGTAGATCGGTGATTTTTAACATTTACACTTTCTCATAGACAATTTCTCATAGACAATTCTGGCGGCGTAAATTAATTAGCCGACACTGCCTTCTAAACTGATTTCCAATAATTTTTGTGCTTCCACCGCAAACTCCATCGGCAGTTGATCGAACACTTCCTTGCAGAAGCCATTGACGATCATCGCCACGGCTTGTTCGGCATCGACGCCGCGGCTGCGCAGATAAAACAATTGTTCTTCGTTGATGCGCGAGGTGCTCGCTTCGTGCTCGATCACCGCGCTCGGCTGTTTCGATTCGATGTACGGAAACGTGTGCGCACCGCATTGATTGCCGATCAATAGCGAATCGCATTGGGTGTGATTGCGCGCTTGTTCGGCGCGCGGCGAAATGCGCACCAAGCCGCGGTAGGTATTCTGACTGCGGCCGGCGGAGATGCCTTTCGAGACGATCGAGCTTTTGGTGTGGCGACCGAGATGAATCATCTTGGTACCGGTATCAGCTTGCTGCAAATGTTTGGTCAGCGCGACCGAATAGAATTCGCCGCTGCTGTAATCGCCGCGCAAAATTACGCTCGGATATTTCCACGTAATCGCCGAGCCAGTTTCGACTTGTGTCCACGAAATTTTTGAGCGATCGCCAAGGCATGCGCCGCGCTTGGTAACGAAGTTGTAAATGCCACCGCGGCCCTCTTCGTCGCCGGGGTACCAGTTTTGCACTGTCGAATATTTAATTTCGGCATCGTCGAGCGCGATCAATTCGACCACTGCGGCGTGCAATTGGTTTTCGTCGCGCTGTGGCGCAGTACAACCTTCGAGGTACGAAACGTGACTGTTCTTGTCGGCGATAATTAACGTGCGTTCGAATTGGCCGGTGTTCGCCGCGTTGATGCGGAAATACGTCGACAACTCCATCGGGCAGCGCACACCTTCGGGAATGTAGACGAACGAGCCGTCGGAAAATACTGCCGAGTTCAACGCCGAGTAGAAGTTGTCGCTTTGTGGCACGACGGTGCCCAAATATTTTTTGATTAGCTCAGGATACAGCTGCACGGCTTCGGAGATCGGGCAGAAAATTACCCCGGCTTCGTGCAACGATGCTTTGAATGTGGTCGCCACCGACACCGAATCGAATACCGCATCGACCGCAACGCCGGCCAGCATCAATTGCTCGTGCAGCGGAATGCCGAGTTTCTCGTAGGTGCGCAGCAATTCAGGATCGACTTCGTCGAGACTTTTCGGGCCGTCGGCCAGCGATTTCGGCGCCGAGTAATAGGTGATCGCCTCGAAATCGATCGGTGCGATATTCAGCTTGGCCCAGTCCGGCAACGGCATTTCGCGCCATTTGCGGTACGCCTGCAGGCGCCATTCGAGCATGAATTCGGGCTCGTTTTTCTTTGCCGAAATCTGCCGCACCACGTCTTCGCTGAGACCCGGCGCGATGCGGTCCTCTTCGATATCGGTGTAGAAGCCGTGCTGGTATTCGCTGTTGACTAGCGCATCGAGCTGCGCGGCGTTAGCGCTGATGGGTATCGTGGCGGTAGTTTCGTTCAAGGCGCTTTTTGGGTTCACGGCTGAGGCTTCTAACATGGCTGAGTTCCCGTTCAAGGCTGCTGCCCGCGCTTTATACGGACGTCGGAGGGAAGTTGGCTAGGGGAAAGAATACTAATCTGGTAGGGTATTAAAATCAATACCAAATTGGTGTATTCTTGGTCGCCACTACCCATCTCGGAGCCAGTGACAGATGCTGCGTATCGGAAAAATGGCGGATTACGGCCTGCTGATCGCCGATTGCTTGGCCAGTGAAACCGAGCAATTAACCACCGAGGCCATCGTCCAGCACACCGGCTTACCCGACGCGACAGTGCGTAAATTGCTGCGCCTGTTGGTCGATGCCGGGCTGGTCAGCTCGCGACGCGGACTCAAAGGCGGCTATCGGTTGCAGCGCGAGGCCAGCCGCATTTCGGTGGCCGAGCTAATCGCGGCGATCGAAGGTCCGATCGGCGTCACCGAATGCAGCCAGGTCGAAGACAATTGTTCGCTGTCGGCGGGCTGCGGTCAGCGCGCCAATTGGAACGTCATCAACGATTTGATTAACCGCCAGCTGGCGACGATTACGCTCGCCGACATGCGCGGCGATCTGACCCAGCGCGGCGGTAGTCGCATCGCAGTCAGTCAGTAGTGGCAACGGGCTACCGGCGCAGTTAACTCTGCAGCGACAACAACTCCCGATCCAATTTGCGCAAATGCTCGCCGGGCTTTTAGCTCAATACCTGCGCCGCCGGGTCTGATAAAATACGGCGCATGGACGTCTCTCACATTCTCAATGATCTCAACGATGCGCAGCGCCAGGCGGTCACCGCCGAAGCCGGCAATACGCTGGTACTAGCCGGTGCTGGCAGCGGTAAAACGCGCGTGTTGGTGCATCGCATCGCCTGGTTGGTCCAGGCCGAAAGTTTTTCGCCGCACAGCATTCTGGCGGTGACGTTCACCAATAAAGCTGCGCGCGAAATGCGCGAGCGCATCGATCAGCTGCTCGGCCCGCATTCGTCAAATGGCATAAGCACGCGCGGCATGTGGGTCGGCACCTTTCACGGCCTCGCGCATCGCTTGTTAAAAGCGCATTGGCAGGAGGCTGGGCTGCCGGAAAATTTTCAAATTCTTGACGCCGACGATCAACTGCGCATTATCAAGCGCATCTGCCGCGAGCTGGAATTGGACGAGACGCGCTGGCCGCCGAAACAAGCGCAATGGTTTATCAACGCGCAGAAGGATGAAGGTCGCCGCGCGGCGCACCTCGATCCCGCTTCTCTCCCTGGAGGACAGGGCCGCGATTTATTTCAGCAAATGATGCTGAAAGTGTATTTCGCTTACGAGCAGGTATGCGCGCGTCAGGGCGTGGTCGATTTCGCCGAATTATTACTGCGCGCGCACGAACTGTGGCTGCAACAGCCGGCGATTCTGCAGCACTATCAACAGCGCTTCCGCTACATGCTGGTCGATGAATTTCAAGACACCAACGCAGTGCAGTACGCATGGCTGCGGGTGCTGGCTGGCGATCGTATTCCGATCACCGCGGTCGGCGACGACGATCAATCGATTTACGGTTGGCGCGGCGCGCGCATCGAAAACATTCAACAATTCTCGAAAGATTTTTCCAATACGCAATTGATTCGGCTCGAACAGAACTACCGTTCGACCGCGACGATATTGAGCGCAGCGAATGCGGTGATCGCGAATAATCACGGCCGACTCGGCAAAGAATTGTGGACCAGCGGCGAAGAGGGCGAGCCGATTTCGCTGTATGCGGCGTTTAATGAAATGGACGAGGCACGCTTTGTCGTCGAGCGCGTACAGGCGTGGGTCGAAGACGGTAATGCGCGCGCCAGTGCTGCGGTGTTATATCGCTCGAACGCACAATCGCGCGTGTTAGAGGAGGCGTTGATTCGCAGCGGCGTGCCGTATCGTATTTATGGCGGGCTGCGTTTTTACGATCGACTCGAAATTAAAAATGCGTTGGCGTATTTGCGGTTGTTGGTGAATCGTCACGACGACACCGCGATCGAGCGTGCGATCAATACGCCGACGCGCGGCATCGGCGATAAAACCGTAGAAGTGGTACGCGCCTATGCTCGCGAACACGCGGTGTCGTTGTGGCGCGCAGCGCACGAAGTAATCACGAATGGTTTGTTGCCGGGACGCGCACTGAATGCGCTGGCGCAATTTCTTGAATTGATCGACAAGCTCGATATCGAAACCGACGGCATGACGTTGGGTGAGCTAACCGATTACGTACTGAAGCACTCGGGACTGCTCGAATTTCATCGCCAGGAAAAAGGCGAGAAAGGTCAGGCGCGCGTCGAGAACTTGGAAGAGTTGGTAGTTGCCACCAGCGAGTTCACCGTCGAAGACGAAGCGACGCCGCTACTGAAAGCCTTTATCGATCGCGCCGCGCTCGATGCCGGCGATCATGAAGCCGCCGAATTTGAAGACAGCGTGCAGTTAATGACGCTGCACTCAGCGAAAGGTTTGGAATTTCCGCTGGTGGTGATTGTCGGCCTCGAAGAAAATTTATTTCCGCACAAAATGTCGATGGACGATCCGGGCCAGATCGAAGAGGAGCGGCGTCTCTGCTACGTCGGCATCACCCGCGCGATGCAAAAACTGTATCTGACCTACGCGGAGTCGCGACGCTTGTACGGCGAGAATAGCTATCACTCGCCATCGCGTTTTTTAAAAGAAATTCCGCGCGAATTAATTCAAGAGGTGCGGCTGCAAACCAGCATCACGCGTCCGGTATCGTTTACGCGCAGCGGTAATCACGACACCAATCACACCGGTATCAATTTAGGGCAGCATGTCTTTCACGAATTATTTGGCGAAGGTGTGGTATTGAATTTTGAAGGGCGCGGCGCGGCGGCGCGCGTGCAAGTCAATTTTGCCGATGAAGGCAGTAAGTGGTTGGTGCTGCAGTACGCGAATTTACAAATGCTGGGCTGAGAGTGCGAGGGCTTGATTATCGAGCCCTCGGATGCGTGCGTTTATTCCTCGCCATCGTCACAGCGATACAATTATCTCAGAGCATTGGGGTAGCGCGATGTGTTGCATCAATTTCCGCATAACCTTCGGCATAAAAAACACCTCGATTAACGGTGATTAAATTTTTACGGGCCGAGTGCGGCCCTTTTCATCGATGGCGACAAACACAAATTCGCCTTCGGTGACTTTGGCTTGCTCAAAGCTGCCGGCGCGCGCGCTCCACACTTCGACGTTGACGCGCACCGAGCTGCGCCCTATTTCGAGCACTTCGGTGTAGCAGCTAACTACCGAGCCGACTTGCACCGGCGTATAAAATGCCATGCCGTTAATCGCCACCGTAACGGCGCGACCTTTGGCGATGCGCGCGGCGCTGATCATTGCCGCGAGATCCATTTGCGAAACCAGCCAACCGCCAAAAATATCGCCGTTGGAATTCGTATCTTTCGGCATCGCCACGGTCTGCAGCGAAAGCTCGCCGCGCGGGCGGGGCACATCGTCGATATCGGGATCTTTCATCGAATTACCTTTTGGGGGGCAATATTTATATGTATGGAGGCGTCAAAAACTTTCGTCGATAGAGAAACAATTGCCATGCAAAAAAACTTGGGGGCAGTGTAGCAGGCTGCGTATGATACTGAAATTGTCGCGCCTAAAATTGTTATTGTGCGCATCATGGAGTTAGCAGATGAACGATGAAGCCACCGAAATCATGCTCGATCTATTGGCGGGCACCCGCCCGGATGGCCTGCCGGTATTGGAAAAGGTACGCGCATTGGCCGCACCGGATGGCAATCGCTACCGGTTGTTACAGTCGCCGCTATTTGTGACTGGGGTTGCCTGCGGCGATTTGATCGAGCCGCTGCACAATAGCCCGGGCCGCTTTCGCGTGCACGAGCGCAGCGGCCAACTTGCGGTGCGCGTATTGCGGCGCGTCGGCGTGGCCGAACTGGAACAGGAGTTGACGCCGGCGTTGGAAAAACTCGACGGCCAACTCGACGTACACAGCGAGCGCGCGTTGGTGTACAGCATTCACGTTGCGGTGGGCTTTCGCGAAATCGAACAATTGCTCGATCGCATTATATTATCGACCGACAGTGCAACTTGGTCGTACGGCAATGTGTACGATCCTGAAAGCGGCGAGCCGTTGGATTGGTGGGAAAGTTTGCTAAATCCTTAACCGAATTGCTGACGCACGCGGTGCGCCATTAACGCGGTCACTCAATTAAATCGTTGCGATCAGTGTGCGAATTATGCGTGCGGCAAAATATAAAAATAATAATGCCGATACGATGTAACAGCCCTGCTGAAAGCGCGGGCCGAGCGCGCGCCCACCATACGCGGCGAGCGCAATCACAAAAACACACCAGCTGACGCTGGCGCAAAAAAAGCCGCCAAACAACGCGATCAAACTGAGCGGCGTATGCGCCCCGCTCTGTGCGATCAAACTACCGCCGACCGCCGCAAACCAGATAATCGCCGAAGGCGATGCGAGCGTTAAGCCGAGGCCGTACAAAAATAATTTGTGCGGCTCGCTGGGCGCCAAGGTTGCGACATCGAGTTGCGGGCTATCGACTCGCCATGCCGATCGAAAAGCGAGCCAACTCATTGCCAATAACGCAGCCGCTCCCACTACATATAAAAGCAGGCGCACAATGCTGTATTGCAGCAGTAAGCCGATGCCGAATAACGACGCCATCGCGTAGATTAGATCGCCGATACACGAGCCGAGCGCGAACAATGCCGCGGCACGTACGCCATCGCGAATCGAGGTATTGATCAGCGCAACATTGACGACGCCGATATCTAGGCACAGCGATAGCGACAGCAGAAAGCCGGTGATAAAAAGCTCGGGGATATGCATCAACGAAGTTTATATGAGCGGGCGAATTTTATGCGGACTAATAGCGCAGCAATTATGCGAGGTAAGCGCACCTCCCTGTGCGCTTTTTGTAGCGGTGAACGATGTAGCGGTGACTGATGTTGCAGTTAAAGCTTGTTCACACCTGCGCGTTTGCGCTCGATTTCGGTTAAATATTTTTTCCGAATGCGTACGCTTTGCGGCGTTACTTCGACCAACTCGTCGTCGTCGATGAACTCTAACGCCTGCTCCAAGGTGTGGCGAACCGCCGGTGTCAGCACGATATTTTCATCGGTGCCCGACGCGCGCATGTTGGTGAGTTTTTTACCTTTGGTCGGGTTCACCGCCATGTCGTTGCCGCGTGCATTCAGCCCGATTACTTGGCCTTCGTACACTTCGACGTTCGGTCCGATAAACATGCGACCGCGCTCCTGCAATGCGAACAGCGAGAAGCCGAGTGCTTTGCCTTCGACCATCGAAATCATCACGCCGTTTTGGCGCTGCGCGACTTCGCCCACTTTCACCGGGCCGTAATGATCGAATACGCTAGTCATGATGCCGCCGCCCTGCGTCATCGTCAGAAATTGCGAGCGGAAACCGATGATGCCGCGCGATGGCACCACGAATTCGAGTCGCACGCGGCCTTTGCCGTCCGGCATCATGTTGGCGAGATCGGCCTTGCGACGACCGAGTTCTTCCATCACTGCGCCTTGATGCTGCTCTTCGCAGTCGATCACGACTTGTTCGTACGGTTCCTGCACTTCGCCGTCGACAATTTTTTGCACAACTTCAGCGCGCGACACGCCCATCTCGAAACCTTCGCGCCGCATATTTTCGATCAGTACCGACAAATGCAATTCGCCGCGACCATAGACGCGAAATTTATCGGGGCTCTCGCCCTGCTCGACACGCAACGCAACGTTGGCAATTAATTCGCGCTCTAAGCGATCTTTAATATTGCGCGACGTGACGTATTTGCCTTCTTTGCCAGCGAATGGTGAATCGTTCACTTGGAATGTCATGCTCACTGTCGGCTCGTCGACCGTTAACGGCGGCAGCGCTTCAGGAGTTTGCGGATCGCAAATCGTATCGGAAATTTTTAACGCGTCGATACCGGTAATACAAATAATGTCGCCCGCTTCGGCGAGTTCGACATCATTGCGCTCGAGGCCGAGATAGCCCATCACCTGCAATATGCGGCCGTTACGTGTACTGCCATCGGCGCCAACTACGGTGACTTGCGTGTTCGGTTTAATTTTGCCGCGCGTGATGCGTCCAACGCCGATAACACCGACATAGCTCGAATAATCGAGCGCGGAAATCTGCATCTGGAAGGGGCCGTCGACGTTGACTTTCGGCGCGGGCACTTTATCGACGATCGCTTGATACAGCGGTGTCAGGTCATCGGCCAGCGTTGCGTAATCGTCGCCGGCTTTGCCGAGCAATGCCGAGGCGAAAATAATCGGAAAATCGAGCTGCTCATCGTTGGCGCCGAGACGATCGAATAAATCGAAGACCTGATCGACCACCCAATCGGGGCGCGCGCCATCGCGGTCAACTTTATTGATAACAACAATTGGATTGAGGCCATTTTCAAAAGCTTTTTGCGTAACGAAGCGCGTTTGCGGCATCGGGCCGTCGACCGCGTCTACTAACAGTAATACCGAATCGACCATCGACAATACGCGCTCGACTTCGCCGCCAAAGTCGGCGTGGCCGGGGGTGTCGACGATATTGATGCGGTAGCCGTTCCAGTTAATCGCGGTGTTTTTCGCGAGAATCGTAATGCCGCGCTCTCTCTCCTGATCGTTCGAGTCCATGATGCGCTCGGTGTCGATATTGCGTCGGTCGAGGGTGCCCGATTGCTTGAGCAGCTTATCGACCAGCGTAGTTTTACCATGGTCGACGTGGGCGATAATGGCGATATTGCGGAGTTTCTCGATCACAACACAAACCTCTTGGGGGAAACGCGACTGCCGATTGACTCGATAAAGTACCAGGGACGGCGCGAAAACAAGCGGCATCCCCTAACCGGTTGATTGGAGGCGCCACGAAAAAGCCGCGCATTATACCCCAGAGCGCATGACTAAGATGCTACGTATTTCTACGTCGCTGTTCGCGCGCGCCCACCAACGGCACGGCGATTGCTCCGTTATGAGAATGCGGGTATGGGAGCGTATTTATGGGCGCGTAGTTATGGGCGCGTAGTCGTAGTTATAGAGGGCGCATGGATGCCCATAAAGGGATGGCCGGGCACGGGGGGGGCCTACAAATATTTCTGCTGTTAAAACAGCGCCAACTGCTTGAAACTAGCGCGCTTTAGCCGTTGGTCGCGGCGCTGATTGTTCTACAACTGACGGGATGATAACAATATGAATAACCTGTGGGCTCGCAAATCGGTGGAGGCACTGCACGCCGAAGTTGCCGATTCGGAGCACGGCTTAAAGCGCTCGTTAACCGCCTGGAATCTAATTACGCTCGGCATTGGGTGCATTATCGGCGCCGGTATTTTTGTGCTGAGCGGCCACGCCGCAGCCGAGCACGCTGGGCCGGCGGTGGTTTTATCGTTTATGGCAGCGGCGCTGGTCTGCGTATTCGCCGGCCTTTGCTACGCCGAAATGGCTGCCGCGGTGCCAGTGGCGGGCTCTGCGTACACCTATGCGTACGCAACGATGGGGCAGTTGATCGCGTGGATTATCGGTTGGGATCTGGTGCTTGAATACGCGGTTGCGGCGGTGTCGGTGGCGATCGGCTGGTCCGGTTACGTGGTCAGCTTCCTGAAAGCTTTTGGCCTCGCGATTCCGGCGGCTTGGTCGCAAGCGCCGCTGAGCTTCGAGGCGAACACCGGTACTTGGACTGCCACTGGCGCGCTATTAAATGTGCCGGCGATGGTCGTGGTGATATTTACTTCTATTTTGTTGGCGATCGGCACGCGCGAATCGGCGCGCTTTAACGATGTTATCGTGGTGATCAAATTGCTGGTGGTGGTCGCTTTCATTGCGCTGGGTTTTGGCGCGGTCGATCATCACAATTGGATCACGCAGGGTAATCCGCTCGGTCATTTTATTCCGCCCACCGATGGCCACGGCAATTTCGGTTGGCCCGGTGTGCTGCGCGGCGCTGGCGTAGTATTTTTTGCATACATCGGTTTCGATGCGGTGTCGTGCACCGCGCAGGAAGCAAAAAATCCGCAACGCGATGTGCCGCGCGGCATTCTCGGCTCGCTGCTGATTTGTACCGGCCTATATGCGGCCGTTGCGTACGTGCTGACCGGTTTGGTGCCGTACGATCAACTCAGCGTACCCGACCCGATCGCGGTCGGCATCGATACGCTTGATAAAAGCTGGTTTGCGCCGGTCGTTAAACTGGGCGCAATTTTCGGTCTCACCACGGTGGTGATGGTGTTGTTGCTCGGGCAGGCGCGCATTTTTTATTCGATGTCGCGCGATGGTTTGTTGCCGCCGATTTTTTCGAAAGTGCATCCGCGCTTCCGTACGCCATTCACAACAACATTATTCACCGGCGCGATCGTCGCGGTGTTGGCGGGTTTGTTTCCGATTGGTCTGGTCGGCGAGTTAGTTAGCATCGGCACTCTGGCGGCATTTGCGATCGTCTGTATCGGCGTATTGGTGCTGCGTAAAACGCGCCCGGAATTGCAGCGGCCGTTTCGCGCGCCGGCGATTGGTTTTGTTGCACCGGCCGGAGTGTTGTCGGCACTCGCATTGATGCTGGCATTGCCCGGTGATACCTGGTTGCGGTTATTGGTGTGGATGCTGATTGGCTTGGCGATTTATTTTTGCTACGGTCGCCGTCACGCCTTGCCGGTATAAAAAGACGTTGTGCGCTACGCGGTACAACCAGGATCAATGCGAATAAGACATGCATAAATTATTGAATAGACCGCTGCACGTAGTCGTACTAATTATTTTACTATGCGTCGGTGTTTTGTATTGGTACGCGAGCCAACAACAGCAGCGTTACGACGCTACAGCCAGCAGTTATTTGCGTAGCGCGGTGACAGAAATCAGTACTTGGCAAGCACCGGCGTTGCAGCATCAGCTCGATGCCGACGCACTGGTGGCGATCGATAAAACGCAACTCGATGCGCTATTGATTCGCTACCGCTCGCTGGGCGAGTTGATCGACATCGACGAGCTACAGTTCGGTCGGCTAGCTGCAGCGCTATCGCTATTTAGTTCGAACACCCTGTTAAGTTATAGCGGGCAGGCGCGATTTCAAAACGGCAGCGCGCATTTAACGGCGACGTTAATTGTACGCGATGGTCAATTTCGGCTGTATAACATAAACTTTGGCGAACCAGCGTTGCACCATTAAGTAGGTTTGCCGGTGTTAATTTTATCTGTAGGGGAGTAATGCGATGGGTCTGTTTACGGAATTTAAAGAGTTTGCGGTAAAGGGCAACGTCATCGATATGGCGGTTGGTGTTATCGTCGGCGCGGCGTTCGGAAAAATTGTTTCGTCGTTGGTGGGCGATTTGATTATGCCTCCGATCGGCGTATTGCTCGGCGGTGTCGATTTCAGCAGTCTTGCGGTTATCATTCATGAGGCCGCAGACGGCAAGCCCGCCGTGCTGATCAACTACGGAAAATTTATTCAGACCACAGCCGATTTCACCATTATCGCGTTCGTTATTTTTCTCGCGATCAAGGGCATCAATAAAATCAAACGTCCTGATGCGAAAGTGGTGCCACCAACGCAGGATCAGCAATTGCTGATGGAAATTCGCGATTTATTGAAAGAGCGACGTTAGTATCGCTGCGCACTGCAAAGTAATTGTCGGCAACGCGCATTTCGAGTATGCAGTTTCGGCGAGCGATTAATCATCCTCGCCGTCGTCGTCGCCCATTCCCAACTCTTTGATTTTCCGCGTCAGCGTGTTGCGTCCCCAGCCGAGTAATACCGCAGCATCGCGGCGCCGCCCATTGGTGTGTTTGAGCGCGGTTTCGATCATGATGCGCTCGAAAATCGGCACCGCATTATCGAGTAAATTGTGACGGCCGAGTCCCAATTCTTGATCGGCCCAGCGCCGCAGACTTTCCTGCCATTCGCCGCCCGCTGCGGTCACCGTCTCGCGGCTTTGATTCAACATTTCGGGCGGCAGATCGTTGACGTGCACTTCGCGGCCCGATGCCATTACCGTCAACCAGCGGCAAGTATTTTCGAGCTGGCGCACATTGCCGGGCCATTCGAGTTTGGTAAGAAATATTTCGGTTTCCGGCGATAGCACTTTCGATTCGACCGCCAATTCTTCGGCGGCTTTTTTGAAGAAATAACTCATCAATTTTGGAATGTCTTCGCGTCGATCCGAGAGTTTCGGAATGTGAATGCGAATAACATTGAGGCGATGAAATAAATCTTCGCGAAATTTATGCTCGAGCACTAATTTTTCGAGATTCTGGTGCGTCGCGGCGATAATGCGCACGTCGACTTTGACCGGCGTGTGGCCGCCGACCCGATAAAATTCGCCATCGGCGAGCACGCGCAATAAACGCGTTTGCGTTTCCGGCGGCATATCGCCGATTTCATCGAGGAATAAACTACCGCCGTCGGCTTGCTCGAAACGGCCTTGGCGCTGTTGCGCGGCACCGGTAAACGCGCCCTTCTCGTGACCGAATAATTCGGATTCCATTAAATCGCGCGGTATCGCCGCCATATTCAATGCAATAAAGGGTTTGTCGGCGCGCGGGCTGTGACGATGCAGTGCGCGCGCGACCAATTCTTTGCCGGTGCCCGATTCGCCGTTGATCAATACGGTGATATTCGAATGCGACAAGCGACCGATGGCGCGAAATACTTCTTGCATCGCCGGTGCTTCGCCAATGATTTCCGGAGTGACCTGCGCTGGCTCCACGACAGGCTGCGAGAAGCGCTCGCGCGCGTGCGCCAATGCGCGTTTAGTCATCGCCACCGCTTCGTCGATATCGAACGGTTTCGGTAAATATTCAAAAGCGCCGCCTTGATACGATGCGACCGCGCTATCCAAATCCGAATGCGCGGTCGTGATGATGACGGGCAGACCGGGATAATCGCGGCCCAAGCGCGCCAGCAATTCCAGCCCATCGATACCCGGCATGCGAATATCGCTGATGATCGCGTCGGGTTGCTCGCTTTGCAGTTGGTGACTGATCGCTTCGCCGCTGTCGAATGTTTGCGTGCGAATATCGGCTTGATTCAGCGCCTTTTCCAACACCCAGCGAATCGAGCGATCATCGTCGACAATCCATACGTTGTTTGCCTTGCCCATTAACTCTGCTCCAGCGGTATATACAGCGAAAAGGTGGTGCTGCCCGGTTGGCTATGGCATTCGATCAGGCCGTGATGACGATTGATGATCGATTGCGAAATCGATAAACCGAGGCCGGTGCCATCCGAGCGGCCACTGACCATCGGTAGAAAAATCGTTTCCAATAAATCGCGCGGCACGCCGGGACCGTTGTCGACGATATCGAGCTTTTCCACCAGGCGGTGGCGTTGCGTACCGATCGTGAACTGCCGCATCGAGCGCGTGCGCAGCATAATGGTAGGAATCTTCGGTGGCGTCGCCATGCTCGAAAATGCTTCGACTGCGTTGCGCACAATATTTAGCACCGCCTGAATCAGTTGCTCCTTATCGCCGAGCAAATCGGGAATGCTCGGATCGTAATCGCGCACGAAGCGGACTTTGCCGTGCGTTTCGGCCTCCAACAATTGGCGCACGCGCTCCACCACTTCGTGCAGGTTAAGCGGTTTTTTATCCGGCGCTTTATTCGGTCCCAGCATTTGGTCGACCAGCTTGCGCAGGCGATCGGCCTCTTCGATGATGATGTTGGTGTAGTCCTTGAGGCCGCCGTGATCGGGCAGCTCGCGCGCTAACAATTGCGCTGCGCCGCGTAGGCCGCCGAGCGGATTTTTAATTTCGTGAGCGAGCCCACGCACCAGCGCGCGAGTATTTTGCTGCGAGCTGAGGATGCCTTCCTCGCGGCTAATACGTAGCATGCGATCGAGTGGCTGTACCTCTAGCACCAACGAGATGTGATCGCCCTCCTCCAATACCGGGCTGACCGCATAGTCGACGGTGATTTGCTGGCCGCTTGGCAGTGTCAGTAAGGTTTCGCGTTTGGTGTACGCGCTGCCGGTGCGGATTGCCTGGCGCAGGCCGGCTGCAGTATCGCCATGCTCGGTGAATAGTTGAGTGACCGGCTCGCCCAAGGTGCGGCTGCCAGAAATCTCCAACAGTGCCTCCGCCGCCGAGTTGATGTAACCCACCGTCAGGTCTGATTTGACCAGCAAAATCGCGGTCTTCAGATTATCGAGAATATGTGTGTGTAGCGTATCGGAAGCCATAAGACGTGCTGGTTTTTCAAGGGGCCTTGAACCGGGCCGCTGCAATTTCTAAACCATGTCGTCAAGGGGGCGCTGGATGAAAGGATTCGGCGCATCCTGAAGAGGTGTTGCACCGTTGCTGCCGGTGCGCTGCAGTCTTTCTGGTGCAAGTATCGTAGCGATGACGCACGCTATTGCATCAAAGGATGCGGCGAAGCCACTACCGCACCAATGGAGTGCAAAAGTGTGGTGTTAGCGGTTTTTGCCTGGCCAGAATACAAAAACGTTGGCCGGCGCCGATTGGCTTATGACATTGCCGCTACCATCGATAACCTGCAATAGAAATTGATGATCGCCGCGCTCCATTTGCTCAAGTGTGGCGCTTGTTCCCTGGCCTTGAGCAACCTGGCTGCCATCGAGCAGCAGTTGCCAGCTATGCCCGGGCCGCAATTGCGGTTGCACAGTGATGCCGACTGTTACCGGCGCCAAGCCATTGGGAATGGGGGTGGTGACGGCTACCGCTACTTTCTGGTAACCCGCAAAACCCGGTGCGCTGGACTGATTACTGCTAGTCGGCGTAGTGCCCGGTGTGGTGTTGACCGGTTGCAATTCAATCGGAGTGGCAGCGGGTTGGGGTTGATCGGTAAAGATAGGGTTGCCATTTTTATCGGTCGATTGATAAATGGTTTGCGCGCTACAGAGCGAACCGATCAGCAGCATCATGCTATAAGCGAATAATTTAGTCATTGCACTTAACACTCCTGACGTTAAAGGCTTCGAGCATGTCACCGTGCGATCATTATCAACCGTATACGCGGCAAAAAAAAGCCCGCCATAGGCGGGCTTTAATTTAACCTCGGGACTTAACTTTGTAGTTTAACTTCGTAACTACAGAGTTTAGAGGCTGTAGTGCTTCTTAGAGACTGTAGTGCTTCTTAGAGGCTGTAGTACATAGCGAACTCGACCGGGTGTGTGGTCATGTTCAGGCGTTCGATTTCCTTACGCTTCAACTCGATGTAGGCATCGAGCATATCGTCGGTAAATACGCCACCTACGGTCAGGAAGCCACGATCGGCATCCAATGCCGCTAGCGACATTTCCAGCGAACTGGAAACGGTCGGAATGGCAGCCGCTTCTTCGGGCTCCAGGTCGTACAAGTCTTTATCGGCGGGGTCGCCGGGGTGGATCTTGTTCTGGATGCCGTCCAAGCCGGCCATCATCAGTGCAGCGAAGCACAGATAAGGGTTGGCCGAAGGATCGGGGAAGCGGGTTTCGATGCGGCGTGCTTTCGGGCTGGTGACGTACGGAATACGAATCGACGCCGAGCGGTTACGGGCAGAGTAGGCCAGCATAACCGGCGCTTCATAGCCTGGAACCAAGCGCTTGTACGAGTTGGTGCCGGGGTTGCAGATCGCATTCAGTGCGCGTGCGTGTTTGATGATACCGCCGATGTAGAACAGGGCGGTTTCGGAGAGGCCGGCATATGCGTCGCCAGCGAAGATGTTGACGCCGCCTTTCGACAGCGACTGGTGTACGTGCATGCCCGAGCCGTTATCGCCGACCAGCGGCTTCGGCATAAAGGTTGCCGTTTTGCCGTATGCATGCGCGACGTTATGGATCGCGTATTTCAGAATTTGTACTTCGTCGGCTTTCTTGACCAGCGTGTTAGCGCCGACACCGATTTCACATTGGCCGGCGGTGGCGACTTCGTGGTGGTGAACTTCGATATCGAGGCCCATCGACGAGCCGGCATCGCACATGGCGGCGCGGATGTCGTGCAGCGAATCGACCGGCGGTACCGGGAAGTAGCCGCCTTTGATACCTGGGCGGTGGCCGGTGTTGCCTTCGGCGTACTCGCGATTGGAGGACCAAGCGGCTTCGCTGGAGTTGATGCTATAGCTGGCGCCGGAAATATCGACGTGCCATTTAACGTCGTCGAAAATAAAAAATTCAGGCTCGGGTCCAAACAGCGCGGAATCGGCGATGCCGGTCGACTTCAAGTACGCTTCGGCGCGTTGGCCGACCGAGCGAGGGTCGCGCTCGTAGCCTTGGCCGGTAGCCGGCTCGACGATGGTGCAGCGCAGGATGATGGTGGAGTCGTCGAAAAATGGATCCATGATGGCGGTCGAGTCATCCGGCATTAGAATCATGTCGGAGTCGTTGATGCCTTTCCAGCCCGCGATCGACGAGCCATCGAACATTTTGCCGGAAGTGAACGTGCCCACGTCTACCGAGTGAGCCGGATAGGTGACGTGCTGCTCCTTGCCAATGGTGTCGGTAAAGCGGAAGTCGATCCACTTTACTTCGTTATCTTTCATCATTTGCAGAGTTTTCTCTGACATTTTTGGAATTCCTCCAATCAAGGGTCAAGGGTTTAAAAGTGCGCGCCACCTAGCCGCCAGCAGCACAGGGCTGGCGATTATAAAGCTAATTTGGGTATTTGCTCACTGCTGTCGCTGATGCCCCACAGTAAAGTGCAATGACGCAAGCTCTATGCCATCGGATAACCCAGCATAAGTTACTGAATTAGCGATGACTTTACCGTGTGCTGGCGCATCCCGGCACCGCTTTGCGCCATGCTGGTGCGAAGCGGATTCAAGTTGGTGCGCGATGATGGTCTGGCGAGACGGGGCCTCAAGATGCCCAGCAGGGTATAATTAGCCATCAATTTTTTGAGTCGCGTGTTGGAATGAAGTTTATCGTTAAGTTTTTCCCTGAAATCACCATCAAAAGTCGACCGGTGCGTAAACAGTTTACCAAGCAGCTACGCGACAACTTGCGCGCGCAAATGAAGCTGATCGACCCTGCGATTATTATCCAGCGCGACTGGGATAAGTTGGTGGTAGAAACGACGCTGGAAGCAAGTGAGCAGCAGCGCCAGCTGATCGACGTATTGGCCAGTACCGCCGGCATCGCTTATTTTTTGGAGGTGCAGGAATTTCCATTTATCGATCTGGCCGATGCTTATCAAAAAACCGCGTCGCTGTGGGCTGCGCGGCTTACGGGTAAAACCTTTGTGGTGCGCTGCAAGCGTAGCGGCGAGCATGCTTTTTCGTCGGTCGAGGCTGAGCGTTATATTGGTGGCGAGCTGCTGCAAAACGGCTCGGCGCGCGGGGTCGATCTGCATAACCCCGATGAGACGGTGCGCGTTGAAATTCGCGATGATCGCTTGTATGTGGTGAATGAGCGATACCCAGGCATCGGCGGATTTCCGCTCGGCACGCAGGAGTCGGTGGTGTCGTTGCTGTCCGGCGGCTTTGACTCGACCGTAGCGAGCTTTTTGACGATGCGGCGCGGCATGCGCACACATTTTTGTTTTTTCAATCTCGGTGGCCGTCAGCACGAATTAGGCGTCAAAGAGGTCGCGCATTATATTTGGGCCAAATACGGCTCGGCTTCGCGAGTGAAATTCGTCGCCGTGCCGTTCGAAGAAGTTGTCGCGGAGATTTTAAAAAATGTCGACGATTCGCAAATGGGGGTGGTGCTAAAGCGGATGATGTTGCGTGCTGCCGAGCAGGTTGCGCTGCAATTGGAAGCCAAAGCGCTGGTGACCGGCGAGTGCGTGGCGCAGGTGTCGAGCCAGACGTTAACGAATTTAACGGTGATCGATCGCGCTTGCGATATGTTGGTGCTGCGACCGCTGATTACGATGAGTAAAGGCGAAATCATCGATATGGCGATCGACATCGGCACCGAACAATTCGCCAAGCATATCCCCGAGTATTGCGGAGTCATTTCCGTTAAACCGACCACGCGCGCGAAGCTGTTCCGAATCGAACACGAAGAGCAAAAATTTGATAGCAACGTGTTAGCGAGCGCCATCACCAACGCGCGTTATCTCAATATTGATGAAATTGCGAATGAAGATATCCAGCAAACGTCGGTCGAAGTGTTGGCTGCACCGATTGCCGATGCGATCATTATCGATGTGCGCCATCCGACCGAAGTGCAGCGTGCGCCATTGCGTGCCGGCAACGTGCGCATTCAAAATATTCCGTTCTATGAATTACAGAATAAATTTTCGGAACTCGATCAACAGCATATTTATTTGTTGTACTGCGATAAAGGTGTGATGAGCAAACTACACGCGGCGCATTTGGTCGAGCAGGGTTTTGCCAATATCAAAGTGTATCGGCCTAGCTATTAACCCAGCATCGAAAGATGGCGGGTTAATAGTTAACGCAGGATGCGTTTCATGCGGCTTTAGCCGCGCAATCTAAATACATCAGGAAGAAGTATTTAGATGCTAGGTAAATAGTATGTTTGATGTGGTGTTGTACGAACCTGAAATTCCGCCGAATACTGGCAACGTGATTCGGCTGTGTGCGAATACTGGCGCGCGTCTGCATCTAATCAAGCCGCTCGGTTTTGAATTGGATGATAAGAAGCTGCGCCGCGCCGGTTTGGATTATCGCGAATGGGCCGATGTGCAAGTCCACGATACGATCGAAGACTATTTAAATACGCAGCAACCGCCGCGACTGTATGCATTCAGCACGAAAGGCGCGCAACACTACGGCGATGCGAGTTTTCAACTCGGCGATGCGTTGCTGTTTGGCCCCGAAAGTCGTGGCCTGCCATTGGCTTTATTGCAATCGCTGCCGACTGAGCAAGTGCTGCGGCTGCCGATGCGAACCGGCAGCCGCAGTTTGAATTTATCGAACACCGTTGCGATTGCGGTGTTCGAAGCTTGGCGCCAGTTAGGATTCGATGGTGGCAGCTAAATGCTGTTTAGTGCTGTGGGCTGGTTTCGGCTTGCTGTGCTGCTTGCAGATACAACGCTTCAAAGTTGACCGGCTGCAGTTGCAGTGGCGGGAAGCTGCCGCGTAACGACACCGAATCGATCGCTTCGCGAGCGTACGGGAACAGAATATTCGGACACACGATCATTAATACGCGACGCAACTCTTCGCCTTCCAGGCCCTTGACGAGAAATAGTCCGGCCTGCTGCAACTCGATTAAAAATGCGGTCTCAGTGCCTAGCTTCGCGGTGATGGTGATCGTCAACACCACTTCATAAATATCGGCAGCGATCAAATCGCTGCGCGTATTTAAATCGACTTGCACTTGCGGCTGCCATTGTTTGGTAAATACTTGTGCGCCCATCGGCATTTCAAACGACAGATCGCGAATAAAAATACGCTGTAGCGCGAATTGCGGTTCCGGTGCTGCCGGTGTGGATTGTTGATCTGCCATGATAATTCCTCGTTACGTTTTATGTGATTAGTTGGAAGAAGTCCGCACGGTTGTTAAAATACCGTCTAACTGCCCGGCGCGCTCAAGCGCGTACAGTTCGTCGCAGCCGCCGATATGACGCTCGCCGATCCAAATTTGCGGCACCGTGTAGCGGCCGCTTAATTGAATCATTTCACTGCGCAAGGCCGGATCGTTATCCACCTTGATTTCGGTGTACGCCACCCGCTTGGTATCGAGCAGGCGCTTGGCGCGAATGCAATAAGGGCAGAAGCGCGTGGTGTAAATCACGGTCGGAAAAAAAGCAGCGGTCATTGGATGCGTCTAAATTTTTATCCGCGGTTAGCTTTTAACTAACGGTAGTAGTGAAGTTTGCCACTCGCCGATACCGCCTTGCAGCCGATACACTTGAGTAAATTTTTTCGCCAATAAACGACTGCCGACTGCGGAAGAAAATTGGCCGAGTTTACAAACCAAGATC
>JAYVWC010000060.1:0-15128 GCA_043786385.1 Spongiibacteraceae bacterium
CGCTCGGGCGAATAACTCTTCATCACTCACTACTTGCCGCCCCCGATCTGTGTTTTCATCGATCAGTTGACGCGACAACTATCCTGACACCGGGGGCTAGGGACGGTTGCCCCAACGTCATAATTGGCGTGGCTTCCAAAAAAACAATGGCTGCGGGAATGGACTACATATGCCGACACATCCGCAATATCTTCAAAAAACCAAGATCAATCGATACGCCGGGTATATTTAGCGAAAGTAGACGCGTCTGCATACTAAGTTAGAAAGAAAAATTATCAAAAATGGAGTAATAAAATGATCAGAAAAATGTTTTTATCAGCTCTTCTATTAGTCTCTTTAAATGCTTTCGCAGGTAGCACAGTAAGTAACGTTACCATCAGTATGATTGGATACGACAAGGGCATACCTGATGTTGTCTTTATAAAAACCAGTATGCTCCCGTCAACACAAACGAGAATTTCTTGCCATACCGATACAAACTGGAATTACGTACTTCGGTTGTCCATTCCATTAGAAGAAAAAATGTATGCTGCCCTGCTAGCAGCCCAAGCGTCAAGACAAAATGTTATTTTATTTGGGTCTGGGCTTTGTAATTCGTCTTATCCGTTAATAGAATCCTTGCAGACAATGTATGTCGGTAGCTAATTTTTATAAAACGTTTGCTGGGCAAACAAATAATTCTAACAAGCACAGGCAGCACGCGCCTGCTATTTAAAACGCAGGCCACTACGGCCGAAGGCCAGCACCCTTGTGACAGCCCATGCCTATACAACCCGAATAATCACTTCCCGTCGTGAATTCGCGCTTCGAGTTCAGTCAACCCGACATGGCGCACGTCTTGGCCTTTGACCATATAGACGACGTGCTCGGCGATATTTAATGCGTGATCGCCGATGCGTTCCAATGAGCGCAAGCCCCACATGATATTCAACACCGCAGAAATACTGCGCGCGTCTTCCATCATGTAGGTGACCAAACTGCGCATCGCGGTGGCGTATTCCATATCGACCGCTTTATCTTCCTGTGCCACACGCAATGCTTGTTCGACATCGAGACGCGCAAAGCAATCGAGCGCATCGCGCATCATCGAGCAGACGTGCGTGCCGAGATGACGAATCTCGACGACGCAACGCGGCATTTCGCCGTGATCGATCAGGCGAATCGCGTGGCCGGCAATTTTGGTGGCCTCGTCGCCCATCCGTTCGAGATCGTGCAGTGCGCGCATGATCGCCAATACCAAACGCAAATCACCAGCGGCCGGATGACGGCGCGCTAAAATCAACGCGCATTCTTCGTCAATCGATACTTCCATGTGATTGATATGCGCATCGCCTTTCAATACGCGCTCGGCCAAACCGCCATCGGCGTTCATCACCGAGTTGATCGCGTCGGCGACTTGGCGCTCGACCATGCCGCCCATTTCGAGCATGCGCGTTTTGACATCGTCCAGCTCGGCGTTGAACTGCTGAGAAATATGATGTGAGTGAATATCCTTATCGACCATAACTTATCACCTCTCCATTATTAACCCGGGATCGAAAGATATCGGGTTAATAACTAACGCAGGATGCGTTTCATGCGGGTTCTAGCCGCGAAATCTAAATACATCAGGATGATGTATTTAGATGCCAGGTTAAAAGATGCTTCGCTATCAGCCGTAACGCCCGGTGATGTAATCTTCGGTCTGCCGCTGCGCCGGGTTGGTGAACAGTCGATCGGTGCTATCGAACTCGATCAACTTGCCCATGTACATGAATGCAGTATAGTCAGAAACCCGTGCGGCCTGCTGCATGTTGTGCGTGACGATCACCAGCGTGTACTTGGATTTTAATTCGTAAATCAATTCTTCGATTTTCAACGTCGAAATCGGATCGAGCGCCGACGCCGGTTCATCTAACAATACCACTTCGGGTTCGACCGCTATCGTGCGCGCGATCACCAACCGCTGCTGCTGACCGCCGGACATGCCGAGCGCGTTTTCGTGCAGCCGATCTTTCACCTCATCCCACAGCGCAGCAGAGCGCAACGAGCGTTCGACCACTTCGTCGAGAATGCGCTTTTTATTGATGCCCTGAATTCGCAAACCGTACGCGACGTTTTCATAAATCGTTTTCGGAAACGGATTCGGCTTCTGAAACACCATGCCGACGCGACGACGCAGGCCGGCCACATCGACGCCTTTTTCGTAAATATTGGCGTTATCCAAACGAATTTCGCCTTCGATGCGCACATCGTCGACCAAATCGTTCATCCGATTAAAACAGCGCAGCAACGTCGATTTACCGCAGCCGCTCGGGCCGATAAACGCGGTCACACGCTTGCGCGGAATATTCATATCGACATCGAACAACGCCTGCTTGGTGTTGTAGAAGAGATTCAGCTTCTGCACCGACAAACAAACTTCTTCGCTCTCCAACGAGCGCGTCGTTTGTGTGCGGCCAAGTTGGCTGATATCCATCGCATGCGATTTAACAACTGGCACTTCCGACATGGATCGTTACCCGGTTAAGTTACATTTCTAGCGCGCGGTATTTTTCCCGCAAGTGATTGCGCAACGCTACCGCGCTGAAATTCAACAGCGCGATGATAATAACCAACAACAGCGCGGTGGCATATACCAGCGGCCGCGCGGCTTCGACATTCGGGCTTTGAAAACCGACATCGAAAATATGAAAACCCAAATGCATAAATTTACGATCGAGATGCATAAACGGGAAGTTGCCATCGAGCGGCAAGGTCGGCGCCAATTTCACCACACCGACCAACATCAACGGCGCCACTTCGCCGGCAGCGCGCGCCACCGCCAAAATTAAACCGGTCATCATCGCCGGGCTCGCCATCGGCAATACTACGCGCCACAGCGTTTCGATTTTAGTCGCGCCGAGCGCCAGGCTACCTTCGCGCAGCGAACGAGGAATGCGTGCCAAGCCTTCTTCGGTGGCGACGATCACTACCGGCAAGGTCAACAACGCCAGCGTTAACGAAGCCCACAGCAAACCCGGCGTGCCGAACGTCGGTGCTGGCAACGCTTCAGCGAAAAATAATTTATCGATATTGCCGCCGAGGAAATACACGAAGAAACCTAAACCGAACATGCCGTACACGATCGATGGCACGCCGGCGAGATTGTTCACAGCAATGCGCACAATCCGCGTAATCACACCTTGTTTAGCGTACTCGCGCAAATACACCGCAGCGACGACCCCGAACGGCGTGACGATAATCGACATAATCAACACCATTGCCACGGTACCGAAAATCGCCGGAAAAATACCGCCTTCGGTATTCGCTTCACGCGGCTCATCGGTTAGGAACGCCCACAATTTCACGCAATAAAATTGTACTTTGGCGATCGGACTCAATGCGTTCGGTCGATCGGCGCGCACTATTTTGGCGAGCGGAACATTAACGACGCCGCCATCGGCAGTCGCCGCAGTGATACTGTCGCGATTGATCTGTTGATACAGATCGGCGAGCTCCCCTTGCAAACCTTTGTACTCGATTTGCAACGCGGCGCGCTCGCTGTCGATTTGTTCCTGCGCCTGCGCCAGCTCAGTAGCCGTCATCTGTGCTTTGTGTAGTTCAATTTTGCGCGCGCGCAAGCGCAATTGATCGATTCGATAATTGATGCTGCCGATTTGTTTTTTCTCGATGCGATAAACTTGCGCATGCAACTCATCCGCGCGCGCCAAACGATCCTGCAATGCCCGCCAGGCACTGGCATCATCGGTAGCACTATCGGCCACCACATTGCCCTGCTCTTTCACTTGCCGCAAGAAACCGTAAAAATTGCCCCACTCGCGCCGCTCCAACACCATCGCATTCTGCGGCAATTGTTCGTTGGTCAGGTACGGATGCAGAAACCAGCTGAAATCGTGGCCTAGCACATCGCGATTGCCGAGTTTAAATAAATCGCGTTGCACGAATGCCTGCTTGGTATCGAATTTCACGCCCGAACCGTGCAGCTGCGCGATCGGCACCGATTCGCTTTCGACGCGCTCGCCAAGCACGTGCTCGACCGCCACCCCCGGTACTACATAATCCGCCTGCACGATTGCGCCCGGCCAAAAATGGCCCAGCCCGCGCACTGCCAATAACATCAGCAATGCGATTACGGCGACAACACTGAGCGTCACCGCCGCGGCGTTGAACCAAATAAACGGCTCGCCGCTTTTAATCCATTCGCGCGTGGAAAGTCGGTCCTGCTGTGCCAAAGCCATGAAGTTTCGATCTCAAAAATTAGATAACGCTGCTCTTAGTTAGATAACGCTGTAACTAGTTAGATAACGCTGTAGCGGCCACGCAAGCGATTGCGAATAATTTCCGCCACGGTATTCAGCACGAAGGTAAACATAAACAGTACGAACGCCGCCAAGAACAACACGCGGAAATGCGTGCTATCGACTGCAGTCTCGCCGATCTCAACGGCGATATTGGCCGATAACGTGCGCATACCCTGAAATAAATTGCCATCCATTACCGCGGTGTTGCCGGCCGCCATCAGCACGATCATCGTTTCGCCGACCGCACGACCGAGGCCGATCATTAACGCCGAGAAAATACCGGGGCTGGCGGTTGGCAATACCACGCCGACCAAGGTTTGCCACGGCGTCGCGCCGAGCGCCAGCGAACCGTAACTCAAATGTTTCGGCACCGAAAAAATCGCGTCTTCGGCGATCGAAAAAATATTCGGAATCACCGCGAAACCCATCGCGATGCCGACCACCAACGCGTTGCGCTGCGAGTAATCGACGCCCCATTCGCGGCGCATCCAACTGCGGATATCGCCGCCGAACCAAGCCAGCTCGACCGGCCCGCTACACGCGATGCACGCGTACGCGGTAGCAATTACTACCGGCACTAGAATCAACGGCTGCCAACCTTCGGGAATCCATTTGCGCCAGCCGATCGGTAATTGATTCCACAAATACGCAAACAGCAACACCGCAATCGGCATAAATATCAAAATGAAAAATATGCCCGGCAAATTACGCTCCACCACCGGCGCCAACCATAACCCCGCGAGAAAACCAAGAATGACGGTGGGCAATGCCGCCATCAATTCGACTAACGGTTTCACTTTGCGGCGCAGCGCCGGTGCCATGAAATACGCCGTGTAGAGCGCACCGCAAATCGCCAACGGCGTGGCGACAATCATCGCGTAAAATGCCGCTTTCAAGGTGCCGAACGCGAGCGGCATCAAACTGTATTTCGGCTCGAAATCGGAATTGGCCGACGACGACTGCCACACGTAATCGGCCTGCGGATAATTTTCGTACCACACTTTATCCCACAATACCGACCACGAAATTTCCGGATGATTATTTTCCACTTTCCAAAAATGCAGTTGTCTGTCGTCGGTTTCGTAAATCAACGCGTTGGCGCGCGGGCTCATCGCCAATGACGCCACTGCACCACCGAGCGGCGCCGATAACAGTTGACGCTGCGAAGTTGAATAAAAAATTTGTAATTGTTTATCGGCGTCGATCGCGGCAAAGCCTTTGCGCCGATGCTCCATCGCCAATTGACTGACCGGATTGCCTTCGCCAAAACCGCGAATGCGCGTTAATTGCGGCGAGGCATCGGGTTTGCGCACCAGGAACCACTGACTTAATTCGCCGTGGTTGCTCGCCACCATAATCGAAATGCCGCCGAGCAAAAATTTGGCATCACTTAACTCGCCGCTCGCAAATAAGCGACCGCTATCGACGACAGTGCCGATACTCAAATCGATGACGCGATAATTGCCATCGCTCGCTAATACGTACAACCATTTTTGATCGGGCGAAATCAGCAAGCGCGCCGGATTGATATCCACTTCCGGCACCGCCAGCGCGACCTCTTCGGTGACGCTTTCGCCGCTGAGAAAATCTTCGCGCCGCTCCCATTTGCGCGCCAACAAATGCCCACCGCTGCCGGCCACCACCAGCAAGCCGCCCTCGCTATTGCGCACCGCGACGGTTTGCAGCGGCTCGCCGCTCGTCAACTGCAGCGACTTATCGCCGAACGGGTAAGTCAAACTCGGCGTGATTAGACGATCGCCATTGGCTGCGTAGCTCGCAGTGTAATCGTGGTGAACCAGCAGCACGCCGCCGTCGCTAAGGCCGAACGCGAGTAATTGGCTCTGCTCCGAATCGAGCGCAAAACTGCTGATCTGCACGCCGACAGGTATCGGCAACGCAACGTTGGCGACCGATTCGCCGGAAGCAGCGCGAAAAAACGCGACCTGTCCGAGCCGATCGATACGCATACCGACTTCGTTCTGCTCTTCCAGCGCGAGATAGAGCGGCGGAGCGCCAGGCCCGGTCGTATTAACGAGCGCATACGCAGCCACAGGCTGTGCGCTCGCCGAGCGAAATAGCGGTAAAATTTCGTAGAGTAGATAAAAGAAGATCAGCAGAATCGCGAGCAGCACACCCATGCCACCGGCGCTAATCGCCACCGCAGCTGCGCGATCTTTGAACTTGCGGATCCAGTGTCGGCGGCCGCTGCCAAGCAAGCGACTGGCCTCTACCGCATTCGCGGAGGGCGTTGAACTCATAGTAGTGTCATTCATCGAGGGCATTTTAGGCGCGCATTATGACAGTTATGTGACAACAATTCACGAGGCTAAAATTAAGGCACAAAGGTAAATTCAGCGCATAAAAAAGCCGCGACTGGGAACAGCCGCGGCTCATTATTTAAGCACTAAATTATTTGAGCACTACAACAGGTCTTAATCGAGCAATTTCAGCGAGCGCTCGACCACTGCTTTCGGCAACGGAATGAAACCATCTTTAACTACGACTTCTTGGCCGGTTTTGCTGAGTACCATTTTCAGGAATTCTTTTTCCAACGGTTGCAGCGGTTTATTCGGCGCTTTGTTGACATAAACGTACAGGTAACGCGACAGCGGGTATTTACCGGTCAACGCGTTTGCCGGGGTGGCTTCGACGAAATCGGTACCCGATTTAGCGAGTGGCACTGCGCGCACGCTGGCAGTGATATAACCCATGCCCGAATAGCCGATCGCGTTGATGGTGGTCGATACCGATTGCACCACCGATGCCGAGCCCGGTTGTTCGTTCACAGTGCTTTTGAAATCGCCTTTACACAACGCGTGCTCTTTGAAGTAACCGTAAGTGCCCGATACCGAATTGCGGCCAAACAATTGGAAATCGCGGCTCGCCCACGCGCCGGTCAAGCCGGCTTGGCCCCAGTTATCGATGCCAGCCGCAGCGCCACAGGTGTGATTGCTGGAGAAAATCGCGTCGACCTGCTGGATCGTCAGCCCTTTGATCGGGTTATCTTTGTTGACGAATACCGCCAGCGCATCGATCGCGACCGGAATCGCAGTCGGTTTGTAGCCGAATTTCTTTTCGAAGGCGCCGCTCTCTTCGTCTTTCATCGCGCGGCTCATCGGGCCGAGATTCGACGTGCCTTCGGTCAATGCGGGTGGTGCCGTGGAAGAGCCGGCCGCTTGAATTTGAATGTTAACGTTCGGGTACAACCCTTTATAAGCTTCCGCCCAATAGGTCATCAAATTCGCGAGCGTATCGGAGCCGACGCTGGACAGGCTGCCCGAAACGCCGCTGGCTTTGGTATAGGCCGGAATAGCTGGATCCACTTCGATGACAGCATGCACCAGCGCTGCGGAGGTCATGGCCACGGTAAATGCTGCGCCGCGTAGAGTCGCGTTGAGTTTCATTCGAATCTCCTGATTTATGAAATGTCTAGCTTATGAAATGTCTAGGTAAAGGGTTACTGTTAAAACAGCCGCTACTGTAAAACCGAAATATGACAATTATGTGAATTCAGAAAAAATGTCATACGAAATGTCGACGAAATGAATGCGAAACTTGATGAATGTAAGACTTAGCCCAGCGCCACCATCGGCTCGCGCACCGTTTGCATCGCCGGGAATACACAGGTAAAGGTGCTGCCAACATCAGCCTGAGAGGTAATCACGAGCTGCGCATGATGGCGCAGCAGAACATGTTTGACGATGGCCAAACCCAAGCCGGTGCCGCCGGTATCCATCGAGCGACTTTTCTCAACGCGATAAAAGCGTTCGGTCAGGCGCGGAATATGTTCGGCATCGATACCGACGCCGTTATCGCTGATTTGCAAACAGGCATCGTCGTGATCGGCGAACCAGCGGATCTCGATTTTGCCGCCCGCCTGCGTGTAGCGCACCGCGTTGAACACGATATTCGCGAACGCGCTATGCAACTCATCGCGCTGGCCAATCACAGCGATATTATCGTCGCACTCGATGCTGATTTCGCGCGTATCGCCGACCGAGGCCAGCGCCTCCTCGCGAATAATTTCCAACATCGGCCGCATCATCAACGCCTGTTGATTATCGGTCTGCGGCAGCGTTTCTAACCGCGATAGCAATAGCAGATCGTTGATCAAAGTTTGCATACGACGCGATTGAATTAACATTTGATCGAGCGCACGCCGCCAGCGCGGATTGGTCTCGCCGACCTGCCCCGCTGCAAAAGAGTCCGCGAACGTTTCCAAATAACCGTTGATCACCGTCAGCGGCGTGCGCAACTCGTGCGACACGTTGGCGACGAAATCTTTGCGCATCTGTTCGAGTCGGTAGGTTTGCGTCACGTCGCGCGCAAATAACAAGCGGCTGCGCTTGCCGAAAAAAGTGATGTGGATTTGCAGCTGCACACCGCTCTGCGACGGCGCGGCAACTTCCAACGGCTGACCGTATTCTTCGGCTTCGAAATATTTAATGAACGACGGCGCGCGCACCAGGTTGATAATTTGCTGACCGCTATCTTCGGGAAAGCGCAAACCCAGTAGCGTCTGCGCGGCGTTATTGCTCCATTCGATATTGTGATCCGAATCGATGATCACTGCGCCGTACGGCAGCGAGGTGAACGATTCGCGCAAATAGCTGATCAACGCCCGCAACCGCACGCGCTCGCGGCGATCTTTTTGTTGCATGCGATACAGGCCATCCATCACCTCGCCCCACATGCCGCTCGCTTCGGGCGGCTCGATCGACGAACGATGCACCAGCCACTGCTGTAGTTGATGGAGCTTTTTAATCGAGCGCGCGGCAAAACCACAGGCCGCCAACGTCACGCCCCAAGGCGCGATATTCAATAACCAGCCGATCAGCAATCCGGCGCCCAGCCACAGTAACAGCCGGTATAATTCTGATTTCCAATTATTGATCAGCATTAAGCTCTCTGTAACTTTTAAAATAGTTACGTACTCAAATTAAGCACGCTGTAATTATTCAACATTGGCACCGGTGGTTGAGAATCGATAACCCGTACCTCGCACGGTTTGGATCAAGCTGCCGTAATCGGCAATATCGGTCTGCAACGCTTTGCGCAACCGCCGAATATGCACATCGACGGTGCGCTCTTCGACGTACACATTACCGCCCCACACCTGATCGAGCAACTGGCCGCGCGAATAGGCGCGCTCGCGGTGGGTCATGAAAAATTTAAGCAATTTGAATTCGGTTGGCCCCATATCCACCGGTTGCTGGCGAATATAGACGCGGTGGCTGGCCGGATCGAGCACCAGCCCTTCGATATCGATCACCTCGTCGCTTTCCATATCGGTGCCGCGGCGCAGCACCGCCTTAATGCGCGCCATCAACTCGCGCGGCGCGAATGGCTTGGTGATGTAATCATCGGCGCCAACATCGAGCCCCTGGATTTTGTTATCCAGCTCGCCCTTCGCGGTCAACATGATCACCGGCACCGATTTGGTCAGTTCCTCGCGCTTTAAGCGCCGCAGCAGCTCAACGCCACTGGTACCCGGCAGCATCCAATCGAGCAATACCAAATCGGGTTTGTGATCGATGATATGCGCATGCGCCTCCTGCGCGTTGGCGGCTTCTAAGCATTCGAATTCGGACATTTCCAATGCCACGCGAATCATCTCGCGGATGGCGGCTTCGTCGTCGACGATCAACACACATTTATTTTCCATTTACCCTGCCCATCAATCTGTTCGTCAATTTAAGAAGCATTACAAATTGACGACCATTAAAGACAACTCGTGTGAAATTAATATGACAGCGGTTCTGCCGCCTGTTAAATCATACCCAGCCTTCATCTTCGCTTTACTCGGATCTGGCTTACGCGGGGCAGGTCAAATGTACGTCTCGTACCCGGCGCGCGCCTCAGTCTTCAGAGATCGTAAATTCATATAGGGATAATTTATTTTCACCAACGGCGGCGATGCGCTTGCCATCGGGACTGACTGCCAAGCCCATCGGGCCCGACGAGTTTTTTATTTCTTGCAGCATCGCGCCGCTATCAACATCCCAAACGGCCAGCGTCATCGACGCGGGACGCTCAACATTTTTGGCACCAATGACATACTTACTATCTGCGCTGAACGCCAACGACCATACCCGCGATTTCACCGGCAACTCTTTGATCAATTGGCCGCTATTAAAATCCCAGATGCGAACAGGATCTTTGTTATCAACAGTGACCCATTGCTGAGTAATAAGATTTTTTGTTGTATTAGCAGTACCAGTTGAAGTTCCGGTTGCGATCCATTTACCATCCCGACTGATCGCCAGCGCGGTCGGCCTATCTATATGGATATCGTCGATACTGCGACGAAAAACACCGGATTGAGCGTCTAAAAAAAGAAGTCGGGCGAGTGGTTTTTTGTTTACCTCATCCCCACCGTGCTCCCCTGTGCCTACCAGAACAAAGACACCATCCGGCGAAAACACCACCGGTGCGCTGATTATAGGAGTACCGATAATGCGCTGGGGTTGATAACTCCAAAGCATTTTCCCATCGTCCACGCGATAAGCGATTACTTTCCATGTGACACCGTCATAGCCGACCACCAATGTTTTACCATCGGGACTAAAGACAACAGATTTAATACTTATAGGCTGCGGCACACCGGGGGTCACATGCGGCGCCACTAAGCGGACATGGAGCGTGCCTGAAGCTGCCTCCCAGATATCAACGGTACTCAGCCCCGAGGCGAGATAACGCCCATCGGGGCTGTAGGCGACATTGCTGTAACCACCACCCTTATTCGCCTGATCAAGCTGTAGCGTGCTTGATAGCGACTGCGAATTCCACACGGCCACATGGCGATTTTCGCCCGCAGCCGCAATGGACTTTCCGTCTGGGCTCCACGCCACTGCTGTCAATCCGTCATCGGCAGATTTTTGATCTTTAATAAATTTGAGCACTGCGTGTTGATTATGATTAGACCCCGGCAATGCACAGGATGCTGCTGCAATAGCAAATATCCCTATCGATAACCAACGAATTCGATATTGAAAATTTGATTTTATTTTCGTCATGACTGGTCACCCATTTGATTGCACTCTAACGATAATTCAGCGTCTTGATATGATCCCAAGACAATTGTCGACGCAGTGCGGAGACAATTGCTTCACCTCAATCATTGTGGGTTACCGCTGCAACTAATCGAAAACGACAGTTTTATTACCGTGTACGATCACGCGATCCTCTAAATGATTGCGCAGCGCGCGCGCTAACACCGCAACCTCGACGTTTTTGCCGAGCCGCACCAGATCGTCGACCGTCTGTCGATGATTCACGCGAATTACATCCTGCTCGATGATCGGGCCCTGATCCAATTCGGCGGTGACGTAATGACTGGTCGCGCCGATCAATTTCACACCGCGATCGTACGCACGCTGATACGGATTGGCGCCGACGAATGATGGCAAGAAACTGTGGTGAATATTGATGATCCGCCCCGGATGCGACGCGCACAGGGCCGGCGGAATAATCTGCATATAGCGCGCGAGTACCACGGTTTCGATATGTAATTGCTCGATCAACGCGGTGACTTGCGCAAACGCTTCAGCTTTCTCAGCGGCCTCTTTTGGCACCGGCACATAGTGAAATGGAATCTCGTGCCACTCGACCATGCTGCGCAGATTTTCATGATTGGAAATCACGCACGGAATATCGCAGAACAATTCGCCCGAATGCCAGCGGTGCAAAATATCGGCGAGGCAGTGCGAGGCGTGGCTAGCCAATAGCGCAACGCGCGGCCGCACGGTCGAATCGCGCACCGTCCAGATCATTTGATATTCGTCGGCGATACGCGCAAACGCAGCGCTGAATTCGCGCAGGCTGATTTTCAACGACGCGGCGCGAATTTCGTTGCGCATAAAAAACCAACCGCTGTCCGGATCGGAATGGTAGTTGGCCTCGGTCAACCAACCACCGTACTCGGCGACGAATTGGCTGACACGCGCGACGATGCCGACGCGATCGGGGCACGAAATCACTAGCCGATAGGTATGTTCCATAATTAAATCAACGAGCTAAATGAAAGGTGGGCACTATTGCATAAGCGCGATGGAGCCACAACTATTATGCCGACGAGGAGATCTATCCGTTGAGCTGGCGAATGCCTTACCTAATCCTATATGCTGAGCAACCAAGCTCAATTAATCAAGATCTATGACTAAGGAGTTCATGATGAACAAATTATCCCCCAGACTTTTTTTCCTTCTGGCCGCTTTTTTCAGCATATCGGCTCATGCCGAAATTTTCACCACACCTCTCGAAGCAAACTCCATTATTCAAATAAGTCACTTGGATTACAGCGATGGCGATGCCGATGAGCCTTTAGGCTATTTCGCAACTTCAACCGCATCTAGCTTTTCAGATACCTACATATCAACCGCGCAAAGCCATGTCGCAAGCTATGGCAATCTAGCCAACGGCAAAGTCGGCAGCATTGCAAAAGGAACAACTGGAACCGACTACCAAACATCAGTTGCGATGTACGACACGCTGCAATTCACAACGCCCAATGATCAAGCAACACAAATATCCTTCAACCTCAGCTTTGATGGCATATTGTCTTCGTATCTGAAAGGCCAAGCGGATGCTCACTACACCGTTAGAATTTATGACATTACAGAGACCGAGCACTGGCTTGAAGATCGCCGCTATGTTGGCAGCGTCTATCCGTCATTCGCTTCCTATGTTGATGTGAATGTATCGGGTGCCGCCACCCGAATCTTTTCGGAAAGTATACACTTTGGCATGAATCCCTCGAATGATTCAAAGCAATACAATGACCTGAATTTTTTCGGCGCAACCAACGCCCCCACTTTAGCCTCATTAACCAAACAGGGATCGATCACTGTAGACCCCTCAAGAGGGTACGGAATCGAAATTGTTTCGTATGCGTCTGCATATGGGGCAGCCAGTGCAAACTTTCTCAACACTGGAACATTTCAGTTCTCCAATCTCCAGGGCGCGTCCTTTGACTCTGGATCAGGCTTATTTCTTACTAGCAGCAATGTATCCAATGTACCGCTGCCAAGCGGAATCTATTTACTTGGCTCAAGCCTTGCGCTTTTGTTTGCCCGCCGTGCACGCATCAAGTAACTCCAGAAAATAGAAATATTGGGCACAAAACTTTATAGCGCTTTGTGTCCAATCCTTGCACTGTATCAGACTCCTTAGCGTCTACGCCGCTCTGGAATTCCACCCCTACCACAGCGCACCCGCCAAAATAAAGCAATGTCACAACCCCAACGAACTCCGCAAAAAACTGTAATACTTTTCATAAAAATCGCGGGTAATCGCTGCGTCCGGTACGAAGCCGTGCGGCGCCAAAACTTAAACCTGTTATAAATTAGCGAGTGATTGCGATCGGAACCGAAGTAAATCCGCGCACATTCGACGAGTGTACGTAACCGAGATTATCTTCATCAACTTGGTAATTGGGGAAGCGTTTAAAAAATTCCTCCAACGCAATTTTTCCTTCCAAGCGCGCCAGCGATGCGCCCAAACACAAATGAAATCCAAAACCCAACGCCAATTGCCGATTTATTTTTCGGTGAATGTCCAGGGTGTTTGGATTTTCAAACTCGCGCTCGTCTCTGCACGCCGCGCCGGTAATTAAAATAACGCGATCGCCCTTTGGAATGGTCTGGCCGTACATCTCGATGTCGCACATCGCGATACGACCCTGGTATTGCGAAGGCGGATCGAAACGTAAAATTTCCTCGACCGCATTCGGAATGACTTGGCTATTATTGGCAATTTCTTGACGCGCTTGCGGCGCCTGCGCTAAATGATAAATCGCATTACCAAAAAATTTTGTTAGCGTCTCGTTGCCCGCCGCCGACAGCAAACCGAGGAAACCCAATAGCTCAACATTACTTAAGCCGCGCTCTACGCCATCCTCATCCCTGGCTTTAGCCTGCACCAAGTGAGAGATCATATCGTCCTGCGGCGCCGCTCTCCGTTCATCGATGCGCTCGCCAAAATATGCCCATGAATTTCTGCCCGCTTCGATCGCCTCCATCGGCGGCATCGGATCGCCTGGGGTTCGATTAAGCGTTGCGTTAGACCACTCGCGCACTTTGTCGCGATCTTCTTTCGGAATGCCCAGCATAGAGCTGATGACATCCATCGGAAACTTCGCAGAAAAATCTTTCACCACATCAAAGCTGCCGCGCTGTTGCAACTCATCCAAATATTCCACGATGATTTGGCGAATCGTCGGCTCCAACTTTTCAATCGCTCGCGGCGTAAACGCCTTGCTGATGATGCCGCGATTGCGATTGTGTTCGGGCGGGTCCATCGCAATCATCATCGGCAGCGACACTTCCATTTCCAACGCCGGACCTGCCGAAGAACTAAAGCGCTTCCAATCCAACGTGGCATCCCACACATCTTGAAAACGCGATAACGCCCAAAAGCGAATTGACTCGCCATTTTTAAGCGGCAATTCATTGTAATAGAGCGGCGCCTCGTCCCTTAAAAACTGATACGTTGGGTAAGGGTTTTTATGGATCTCTAAAGAAAATGGATTGTATTCCACGCAACTTACTCCGAGTGAAAAAGGAAATGCTCAATGCTATTCGCAACCGGCGCATCATTTACCGATGTTACCGTAATTGCATCGGCGACAACATTGGATTCGCTCACTCCATTGCCCAAGCATCTACTGCTGGATTGACGACGAAAGATAAGTTTCTTGTTCACGCGTAGGAAAGCCAGTGACATGTCGGCACCTCGGATTGCATTCCATAAAAAAAGGCACCGCAATCGCTTGGGGTGCCCTTCCTGCCTAACAATATTTAATTTTAGAAGCTGTAAGCCGCCTCCACACCGTAAGTACGGGGTACG
>JAYVWC010000061.1:0-14950 GCA_043786385.1 Spongiibacteraceae bacterium
ACCAACATATTGATCGGCACGCTTTCAGGATGCTGCGGTAAATTCGCGAGCTGCAATAACAAGCCAGCGCGATCGCGAATATTTTCGCCCATGCCGACAATACCGCCGCTACACACTTTAATGCCGGCACCACGCACGTGATCGAGTGTTTCCAAACGATCTTGATAAGTGCGCGTGGTAATAATTTCGCCGTAGTATTCGGGCGACGTATCGAGATTGTGGTTGTAGTAATCGAGACCGGCCACCGATAATTCCTCGGCTTGCTCGGCGGTCAACATGCCGAGCGTCATGCACGATTCCAAACCCAACTCTTTAACGCCGCGTACCATCGCCGTCACGTACGGCATATCTTTTTTCTTCGGCGAGCGCCACGCCGCACCCATGCAGAAACGCGTGGCACCGGTGGCTTTCGCCTTGCGAGCTTCGTCGAGCACCTGCTGCACTTCCATTAATTTTTCCGGCTCCAAGCCGGTATCGTAGCGATTGCTCTGCGGGCAGTATTTGCAATCCTCGGGACACGCGCCGGTTTTGATCGACAGCAAGGTGCTGACCTGCACCGCGTTCGGATCGAAAAACTGGCGATGCACGGTCTGCGCCTGAAATAGCAAATCGTTAAATGGCAGCGCAAATAATGCCTCGACTTCGGCGCGTCGCCAGTCGTTGCGAATGGGATTGTCATTGGGAGCAGCGCGGCGCACAGCAGCGGTCATAGTAAAGTCCTGGCTAACGATTCGAGGGCGGTGACAATAAAACGAACAATAAATTAGGCAATAAATTAAACTTGCCTGCCATATTAACGGCTTACCGGCCTCTGTCAACCTGCAAGGACGCTTATGGTTAACAGCATTATCGACCGCCTATTACCGCCACACTGCTTGGTCTGCGGGCTGACCACCAATTCAATCGCTACCGGCAGTCTCTGCGCGGACTGCGCCGACGAACTGCCGCGCATCGCGCATCACTGCATTTGTTGCGGCCTACCGTTGGCGACATCGGCGTTGTGCGGGGCCTGCCAAATCGAGCCGCCGCCGTATCAATGCTGCATCGGCGCGCTGCTTTACCAAGCGCCGGTTAGCCAATTGATCGCGCATTTTAAATACAGCGGCAAGCTCGCCTACGGTCGCTTGCTCACCGCCGAATTACTGAGGCGCTTACAACGCGAACCGATGCTCGACGCCGATCTGATCGTACCGGTGCCGCTGCATTGGCGACGGCGTTGGGCGCGCGGTTTCAATCAGGCCGAAATCATCGGCGACGAGTTGAGTCGCGCGCTGCATCTGCCGCTGCAAACGCGCGGACTGGCGCGCGTGCGGCCAACGCCACCGCAACAATCGTTAAGCGCGGACGAGCGGCATCATAATTTGCGCGCTGCGTTTGTGGTCAAGCGCTCGTTCGTCGGCCTGAATATCGCGCTGGTCGACGATGTCGTCACCACCGGCGCCACGGTCGGCGTGATTTCACAGCTGCTATTGAAAGCCGGTGCGAACTCGGTGCAGGTATGGTGTCTGGCGCGCACGCCCTAATCGACCCGCAACTAAATCGGCATGTTAGAGTGACGACTCTTTAAAAAAGACACGGCATGTTATAGGAAGCACTCATGAGCGCCGATCCCCATCCGTTTGCAACGTTATCTCCCGAGCTGGTTATCGACGCCGTCGAAAGTACCGGCCGACTATCGGATCTCCGAGTATTTCCGCTCAACAGTTACGAAAATCGCGTGTATCAAATTGGTATTGAACCCTCTGCCGTCGAAACAGGCGAGCCGATCATCGCTAAATTTTATCGCCCCGAGCGCTGGAGCAACGCGCAGATTTTAGAGGAGCACCGTTTTTCGCAGCAATTGCTCGAAGCGGAATTGCCGGTGGTGCCGCCGATCGCGAACGAAAACGGCGAAACATTATTTGAATTCAGCGGCTTTCGTTTCGCGCTCTTTCAACGACGCGGTGGTCACGCGCCCGAGCTCGATGATCCCGATACGCAATTGATGCTTGGACGTTTGTTAGCGCGAATTCACGCGATCGGCGGTACCGAACCGTATCGCGAGCGGCCGACGCTGGATGTAAAAACCTTTGGCCGCGACAGCATGGAATATATCGCCGAGCACGCGATCAGCGCCGATTTGCGAATGCCGTACGTGTCGCTGTGCGAGGACTTATTAAAACGCATCGAACCGGTTTTTCGCGATCTGCAGCCGCAGTTATTGCGCACGCATAGCGATTGTCATCGCGGCAATATCATCAGTCGTGATCAATCGGCTACCGGCAACCGCTGGCACTTCGTCGATCTCGATGACAGCCGCATGACGCCGGCGATTCAGGATATTTGGATGCTGTTATCCGGCGAGCGCTTCGAGCGCACCGCGCAGCTCGGCGAAATTCTCGAAGGCTACAACGAGTTTCGCGATTTCGATAATCGCGAACTGGCGTTGGTCGAACCGCTGCGCACGCTACGATTGATGCATCACGCCGCATGGATCGCGCGACGCTGGCAAGACCCGGCGTTTCCACTGGCGTTTACTTGGTTCGGCAGCGGTCGCTACTGGGCCGATCATATTCTCGAACTGCGCGAGCAATTATCTGCCCTCGACGAGCCGCCGCTGCAAGTTTTTTAAACTCCGACGCGCACTAAACCGCGCGCATCAATGATTCTCTAAGCGATTGTAATCGAGCACGCCGTACTCGATCGGCGCTTGCTGACGCAATTGTTCGTGTAGCCAATCGCTGTGCGCCCAAAATTGTGGCGAATTGCGACGCACACCGAAGCGATCCACCAACGCGCGGAAATCTTGCTCGCTATCGAGTGCAGCCACCGCCGCAGCAAATTCCGGTAGCTGCGCCGCACTGAGATCGAAAAACACATTCGGATACGCGCCCAAAATGCCGGGCACCAAGCTAACCGTATCCTCGTCGGGCAAGCGCTGGCGTCCCTCAAAAAACAGCGACGATACATTCGCGTGACCGGCATTTTGCAGCAACGTAAATATTTGTGTTTTGCCGCGCACATCGACGCTCACTATCGACAAATGCGGTAGCCATTCCAATTTAGCCCCGTGCAAATTTTTCAAATCGTGCAGCGCGCTTAATTCCGCCACTGTCAACCCCATCGTTTTCGGCAATTGCCAACGCTGACTAAGCGCCGCGCCTAAATACTTTTGCAGATCGTCGTAAAATTCCTGTTTCGGATTATCGGTGTGATAGACGATCGCGGTATCGCGATTAAATTTAAATTCGGGCCCCGCGACAAAGTCGGCCACACTGCTATCGACATTGCGATACCACAGATCGCGCTCACGCATCCGATCTGCTTCCGGTAAGAAAGCGAGAAAATTAAATTCGCCTTCCATCCGCATAAAATCCATATACAAACGCGTTAGCAATTGATGTCCAGCATTGCCGTATACATCGAAGCCGGCCACCAACAGATAATGAATGCGTTCTAGCAAGGTATAGCCGAGCACCCACGATGTTTCCGGTGGCGGGCCGACAAAACCCTGCACGACGGTGGCGCTATCGAAATGCCGAAATACCGTCAACGCAGCGTTTTGATTGGTGCCATCGCCGTTCCATATATTGTTTAACTGGGTGCCACCCGATTTGGCCAACACTTGGTTAAGTTGAGCAACCTTTGCTTCGTGAAAACGCGTTTCGGCTTTTGCATAGCGACGCCAACTGGTCGGCATTGCATCGCTTTCAGCTTCTGCCGGCAATCGCAAATTATCCGCTTCGCGTTCGATAAACTCCGCCTCGTGCTGCATCTCCGGCGCATCGGGATTTACGAATACCACCCAGAAATTATCGTGGATCACATTCAACGAAACCTGGCCGCGGCAAACTGGCCCCTTGATAAAGCCCATGATGATGAACTGCGCTTCGTCGAGCATAAAGCGATAGCGGCTGCGCACCGGCAACTCGCGAAAGGCTTTGAATGGATTCGATGCAATTTGCGGATCGTACGAAGGTAGCTCAGTAACGGCGTAATCATTTTGCATAAACCAACGCTGCCATTTCTGCATTCGTGCGGCATCAAGGGCATACGGCATATGTGTCTTCACTAACAACGTCGCGTGCATTGGCTCGAACCGATAATACGCGCGCGGCACTTCGGGATCGTCGAATGGTCGACGCGATGCGATCCCATCGATGGGCTCACCCGGCGGCGTGCGCGAGCGTACCAAGCGGAAAAACTGACTGTCGTCGATGCCAGCAAAATATAAATCACCGAGAAATAAATGCTCGTAAATATAGCGACTGACAAGCTGCTGCGTTAACGAATCGCCGTTGAAAAACTGTTCCCACTGCGCGACGACTTTCGTTAACGGTTTGCTTATTGCGGGAAGCGGCGCAGCTTTCGCGCCGGTTTCCAGCCAGCGCTTAATCGTTTGGAAATGTTGATCCTCGATCGCCGGCATGCCGTACGGCATACCCCACAGCGGATAGTTGTCGGCAAAGTGCTCGAAATTTTGTACGCGCGTGCACTGCTGCTTACGATCGAGCGAAAAATCGAACGAGTCGGGCAACGGGCCGTCGGTGGGAAGCGGATGCTGTTTTTTTAATTCCAGCATTTGATACAGCGTACTGGCATTTAAATTGGTGGCGGAATCCTGCTGGTATTCATTCAATACCGGATAGAAATCTTTCTGCCGCCACTCATCGGCACTGTTGGCATCGAGAAACAGCCGCGTCATATTTTCCGCCAGCAGCCGCGAGCTATCGTAAACTTTTACGCTGCTAGCGCCGCGATTCACGCCGGAAAAAGAAGTCAATTTCAACTGGCACGGCGCATCGTAACAGCCGTGGCAGACCACGCAGCGCTTATCGAAAATCGGTTTGATATCGCGCGCGTACTCTGGATCGTGGTACGCAACCAGCGGCACATCGAGAACGCGCGTGGAGGTATGCGGCTCGCCGTAATGACGCTGCCACTGATACTGCGCCAGCGCGGCACAACCCGCGACGACCGAAATAATCAATAGACCGAATACCGCCCGTGCTGCGCGCCGCAGCCAATTATTATGTTGATTCAAGCTGTTTATCTCGCAATGTAACTAATATCGAAAGCGGCGTATTGTGCCTGAAATTAGCCGACTGCGAATGCGCATAAAAAAATCCTACCGCAAGATTGCTACATCGCCGCAACTTGATGGCGCTATAATCTGAACATCAGCACAGGGGAATTTAACATGGGTAAGCGACCAGCACTGCACACGGCAATCGACCCGCTCTGGCAGGCAATTCGCACCGAAACCGCTTTGGAAGCCAGCAAAGAGCCGATTCTTGCGAGCTTTTTGCACGCGACCATTTTGAATCACGACACGCTCGAAGCCGCGCTCAGTTTTCACCTGGCGCACAAACTCGATAGCGCGACGGCATCGGCATTGCTGATGCGCGAAGTGATCGAGCAAGCTTTTTACGCCGACCCAACGATCGGCGAGGCGATTCGCTGCGATGTGCGCGCGGTGCAGGAGCGCGATTCGGCGTGCATTGGTTTTGCGGTACCGTTTTTATATTTCAAAGGTTTCCACGCACTACAGGCGTGGCGCGTCGCGCATTGGCTGTGGCAACAGGGGCGCGAATCGCTGGCGCTATTTTTTCAAAATCGTATCTCCGGTGAATTCGGTGTCGACATTCATCCAGCGGCGCAACTCGGGCGCGGCATCATGATGGACCACGCCACCGGCATCGTCATCGGCGAAACTGCGGTGGTCGGCGATAACGTGTCGATTATGCAAGCGGTGACGCTCGGCGGCACCGGCAAGGAGCACGGCGATCGACATCCAAAAGTGGGCAACGGCGTATTGTTGAGCGCAGGTGCCACCGTGCTCGGCAATATTCGCATCGGCGACGGCGCGCAGGTTTGCGCAGGCAGTGTCGTGTTAAAAGAAGTGCCACCGCACACCGTCGTCGCCGGCGTGCCCGCCAAAGTTATCGGCAAGCCGAGCTGCGCACAGCCGGCGCTAGAAATGAATCACCGCGTCGACGTGCCACCGGCTTCGCAATTTATTATTTAATGCTTGCTAGATCGCACTAACGTTTGCAGTGCGGGTGACGACCAGCTGCATGCGCCTCCTGCGCCAAATCTTCAGCCGCCATTAACTGGCGATTCAATGCGTTCATTCGCGTTTGATCGGATGGGTGTGTCGATAAAAATTCCGGCGGCTTACCGCCACCCTCTCTCGCCATGTTTTCCCACAGCGTAATACTTTCATCGGGATTGAAACCCGCCTCCGCCATATAGCGCAGGCCGATGGTATCAGCTTCGGATTCCTGCGTGCGACTGAACGGCATTAACACGCCGTAGGTCACCCCCGCGCCCAGCGCGCCCATAACCAAACCCTGCTGCGCGTTGTTCGAGGTGCCGGCAATAATTGCCGCCACGGTAAGCGCTCCGTTTGCCGCCGTCTGCTGCGATAAGCGCTCGCCAGCGTGATGCGCTTCGACGTGGCCGATTTCGTGACCAATCACAGTCGCCAATTCGGATTGCGTGGTCGCGACTTTTAAAATACCGCTATGCACGCCGATTTTTTTACCCGGCAATGCAAAAGCGTTAGGCGTGTCGTCTTCAAACACGGTGATTTCCCAGCCCTGCCCTTCGTCGCCGGGCAGTACTTTCAGCAAGGCATTCGACACGCATTCGACGTAGCGATTGAGTTCTGGATCGGTGCTGATTTTTTGTTTTTTCTTTAAATCGCTAAATGCGGTGGCGCCCATTTTATTCATTTGGCCGGCATCGGGCGAAAACATCATAAATTGCTTGCGCCCGGTGGGCGACACCGCACAGGCGGCCAACACCAATACTGTCGCCGCTACAACACCGCGCTGTATCGATGCCTTACTTATCTTGATCACTGCTAATTCACCTCGCCCGCGAAGCGCGTTATGCGCTTCGTTTCGACCGCACAAATAACCAATCATTTATTCGACTGAGATTTACTGGGCGCCGTAAGTTAATCGACGCTCGATTTATTCGGCGCTCTTTTTATTCTGTACTCCATGGCGTACAGATCGGCGGCTCGGTTACCTCTTTGTATTCGCACAGTGATACCGCCGCGTTGCTGGCATTGATGCGCCAGGTCGACAACACATCGTCGCCGCCGATTATTTGATAATTGCCGGCGGTGCCGCCTGCACTCCACGGATAGCATACCGGTTCGTTTTTATGGCCCTCATAGCTACACAGCGCCACCGATCCGTTGCCGTGATTGACCCGCCACACCGACAGATTGCCTTTGGTCGAGACGCCGCTAAATTGGCCATCGGCCGCAATTCCCGCAATGGCCGTAGTGGCCAATAGCACTCCTGATAAAAAAATAAGAGGCCGCATAACAAACATACTCCCGTGATATGAAAGAAAAAAACCATCGAGCTGCGTTAGTATTGTTGTTGCAGCGTGGCTGACCGCGGTAATCCGAGATAATGACCTTCGACTTCTCGCGCAGTTTAGCATCGCCGCTGCATACCCGATATCGACGGCAGCTCTGCGCAGACCAACCGCTACCATCGTGCCAGTCAGTTTAGACAGCAATCTGCACGAGGAACAGCGATTGGCCCCGCCAAAATAAAATCTTGCTAGCGCACCACGCGCCATCCATTATGGTTAAATCAGCTCCCCAACCACCGATACCGAGCGACCGACGCTCGCAACCGGTTCTTCAGCAACTTTTCCAGCAACTTCCCCAGCAACAAGGCGCGAGACCTAACAGCATGGCCATCAAGGGTCGCGGCACCGATCACAATCCGCACAATCGCTTCGCACCGCGCATCAGTATTATTGAAGCCGATGGCAACTGCCCAGCCGGTGACTTAGGTGAAACCGGCGCAGCAAATTCAATAGCGCCAGCAACCACTGTGCGCGTCGAGCAGGCGCGCAGCATTATCAGCTACAACCAATCGCCGGATGTGCCGTTCGATCGCTCGATCAATCCGTATCGCGGCTGCGAGCACGGTTGCGTTTATTGTTTCGCACGCCCCACGCACGCGTATCTGGATTTGTCGCCAGGTTTGGATTTTGAAACGCAGCTGACCGCGAAAACCAATGCCGCTGCGGTATTGCGCACCGAACTCGCCAAACCGAACTACCGCTGCGCGCCGATCACGCTCGGCGCGAATACCGATCCGTATCAACCGATCGAAAAACAATATCGCATCACGCGCCAGTTACTCGAAGTGTTATGGGAGCATCGCCACCCTTGCACCATCATCACCAAAAGCCAGCTGATCTGCGAAGATGTAACACTGCTCGCGCAAATGGCGCGCGCACAATTGGTCAAAGTGATGCTCAGCGTCACCACGCTCGACGACGATCTCAAACGCAAGTTAGAACCGCGTGCAGCCAGCGGGCAGGCGCGCATTAATGCGATGGCGCAGCTCGCCGATGCCGGTATTCCGGTCGGCGTGCTCGCGGCGCCGATGATCCCCGCGCTCAACGATCACGAGCTCGAAACTATTTTGAATGCAGCGAAACACGCTGGCGCCGAAAGCGCGGGTTATATTTTGTTGCGCCTGCCGCTGGAGGTTAGCGAATTATTCGAGCAATGGTTGCAGACGCATTTTCCACTACGCGCCGCGCACGTGCTGAGTTTGATTCGACAAACCCGTGGCGGCGATAATTACGATGCGCAATTTCATCGTCGCATGCACGGCACCGGTGTATTCGCCGAATTGCTCGCCACGCGCTTTCAGCGCAGCAGTCGCGCACTGCATCTAAACGAGCGCACCACCACGCTGCGCACCGAACACTTTCGGGTGCCCACTGCGCAACTCGCGCTTTGGTAAATTATTGACGACAACATCGCTGGCTATTATCAAGAAAAAATTATCGAACACGAACGCGAAAATTTTTGGGAGATCATCATTATGTGGCAACACTTTCTAGCAATCACATGCTTACTACTGAGCAGCAGCTCATTTTGCGCCAACGTCGAAACCGATTACGACGAGCAAGTTAATTTTTCTGCGCTGCATTATTATCGCTGGCACGACGCACCCGCCGCCATCGATGATGCATATGCCACGCTGCCCAAAGACAATATTCAATTGGGCCTGGAAGAAAATCTCGATCGCATCCTCAGCCCGGAAACCGCCGAACATAAAGCCGACCTGCTAGTACGCTACTACATTAAAAATATCAAAAAATTGGTCGACGATCGACCGCAGGTTGGCATTGGCATGGGTGGCTATAATGGCAATACCGGTGGCGGCATTACGCTGAGCTTTCCGATCGGCGGCGACAGCCTCGATCGACAGGCACAATTGGTGATCGACTTCTTAAATCCAACCACTCAGCAATTGTTATGGCGCGGCAGTTTAGTGACTGGCATGAGCAGCAGCTCGATGCAAGCCAACGAGCGCCAACTCAATAAAGCAGCTGCAGAAATTCTTAAAAAATTTCCGCCGCATAATTAACAGCCGCAAAAACCTGATGCGGCGTTTTTTCAGCGGTGATACTGAGCGGAAAATTCGTGCACGGCATCGATAAACGCACGCGCGTGTTCGGGATCGACATCGGGCGTGATACCGTGGCCAAGATTAAATACGTGGCCGGGGCCTGAACCGTAACTGGCGAGAATTTTTTCGACTTCGCTGCGAATGCGCGCCGGACTCGCGTACAGCATCGTCGGATCCATATTACCCTGCAGCGCAACGCGCGCACCGATCTGCTGGCGCACGGTGCCGATATCGACGCTCCAATCCAAACCGACCGCATCGGTACCGCTCGCGGCGATTTGTGGCAACCACGGACCGCCGTTTTTGGTGAACACGATCACCGGCACGCGCCGACCTTCGCGCTCGCGAATCAAACCATCGATAATTTTTTGCATATACGGCAACGAAAATTCCAAATACGCCGCGTAGCTAAGCGCACCACCCCAAGTATCAAAAATTTGCACGGCTTGCACACCAGCGTTGATTTGGCCGTTCAAATAACTGGTGACACTTTGCGTCAATTTATCGAGCAATGCGTGCATCACCTGCGGCTGATCGAACGCCAGCGCTTTCGCTTGTCGAAAATCTTTTGAGCCGGAGCCTTCGACCATATACGTCGCGAGCGTCCACGGACTGCCCGAAAAACCAATCAACGGTACGCTACCGCCCAGCTCGCGCCGAATCGTGCGCACCGCATTCATCACGTAACCTAAATCGTGCTCCGGATCGGGAATCGGCAACGCCGCGACATCGGCGGCAGTGCGCACCGTTTTGCGAAAGCGCGGGCCCTCGCCGCTTTCAAAATACAGGCCGAGCCCCATCGCATCGGGAATCGTTAAAATATCGGAAAACAAAATCGCCGCGTCGAGCGCATAACGACGCAACGGCTGTAGCGTCACCTCGCAGGCTAACTCTGGGTTGGTGCAGAGCGCCATAAAATCGCCAGCTTTGGCGCGCGCGGCCCGATATTCGGGCAGATAACGACCGGCCTGGCGCATCATCCAAACCGGCGTGAGATCGACGGGCTGGCGCTGTAATGCGCGTAAAAAGCGATCGTTTTTTAATTCGGTCATCGGCGGCTTTTCCAAAAAAAACAACGCGAACTCGCGCGCCGTTAGTTAACTATTGTCGCAGCTTATCTAGCCTCGCGAACTGATTTAGCTACGCGAGCGGATGTAGAAGAAGAATGCAGGTGGTGGATACAACGAAGCGCGGGCATTCTACACCCGCGGCAAAAACGCGACAAATCGCCGCGCGATGTTCACAGCGCGACAATTAATGCGGCGCGCGAATATCGGCGTGAATACTTGCCACGCTGCGCGGCCACGGCTTTTGCACGCGCAGCGACGACGGCAATTGCGCGGCAGCCGCCAGCGCCGCATCGCGATTAGCATACGGCCCAATCACGACGATATTCCACGGATTCTCTTTGCGAAGCGTACGATAAGCGTACAACTTTGCATCGCCTGCGCGGTCAGCGACAAATTTGCTCGCCGCTGCGGTCGACTCGCCACCCAACAATTGCAGCGCATATTGATCCGTCGGCCACGCTAACAACGTGCGCTCATCCTCCGTCAATGCTTTTACCGGTGCAGCCTCAGCAACGATGGGCTGCGGCGCCGGTGGCGCAGCGACAATAGGTTTCGGCGCAGGCGGGGCTGGAGGCTCAACTTTTTTAACGGTCGGCATCGGCGCGCTAACGACCGGTTCCGATGACGGCGCCACCACTTTGGGCGGCTCGACTTTAGCGGGTTGCTCTATTGGCGGTGCTGCAACCGATGGCAGCGTTAACGGTATGCTGCGCTGCTCGACCACCGCGCGCGGTGAAGCAGCCTCAGTTGGCGCAGACTGCCCACCATGGTCGCCACTACGCAACGTTATTAGTAGCAGCGCCATACCAGCGAGCGCTGCCGCAGCAATACCGATCTGCCACAGCGATAAATTTTTCGGCATGCCGGTCAACCTAACGAATCGACGCGGCGACGCGGTAGCTACATTCGCCAGCAACATCGGCAACCATTGATGGATGGCGGCAAAATTGCCGCGACTCTGTTCGTATAACTCGCGCCATTGCGCTTCGGTCAACGGCGCTTGCTCGCGATAACCGGCGGCCTGCAATCGCGTTAACACATAATCGGCGGTTTCCTGCCGATCGAGCCGCGGCAATTCGATACATTCCACCGCATCCGCGCCGACTTGCTGCCACGCGGTCAGTAACTCCGGCTCGCCCGCCAACAATAAGCGCAGCCGTCCGCCAGCGCTGCGCGCCAACAGCAAACACTCGGTTAATACCGGCACTGCCAATAAATGTGCATCGTCGATTAGCAGCGCGATCGGTTGCGGCTCATGTGTCGCGGGTTGCCACTGCACCAATGCCGCAATCAACGTTGTGATTTGCTGTGCGGCCGCCGCCGGTAAACCCAGCCGCGTCGCCACCAGGCGGCGAATCTGTTCGCCATCCATCATGACGTTGGCTTCAATGCGACAGCTGTCGGTCAACTCGCCTAATTCGTCGATGACAATATCGAGCACGCACGATTTACCCGCGCCGCGCTCGCCGCTCAGCAACACCACACCGCCGGAAAAATACAGCGCATGCACAACGCGCTGCGCGAGGTAGCGACGCTGTCCGCCAACAAAAAAGAAATCGGAGAGAGCATCCGGCGCAAACGGATCAAATTGCAATCCAAAGTGTTGTTGCAATATCGCGGTAGCGGGTTTATTCATCGCATTCTCGAGTCATTACATCCGCGTTCGGCATCGCTGCATGTCAGGCTGCCGCCAAGCAATCCTTCAACGCTGCCAATGGAAAATCTGTCGTGATCACGGCGCTGCCGATGGCGCGCAGTAATACCAGGCGCAACTGACCATCCAATACTTTTTTATCCACGGCCATCAACGCTAAAAATTGCTCGACATCCATATTCTGCGGCCGTGCGATCGGTAGCCCAGCGCGCGTTAGCAGCGCGCGCAAATCGTCGACATCGCGCGCCGTTAACCAACCGAGTCGCGCCGATAAATCCGCAGCCATCACCATGCCCATCGCGACGGCCTCGCCGTGCAACCATTCGCCGTAGCCTTGCGCGGTCTCAATCGCATGACCAAATGTATGGCCTAAATTGAGTGTCGCGCGCACGCCGCCTTCATGCTCGTCGGCTGCAACGATGGCCGCTTTATTCGCACACGATCGGTAGATCGCTTCATTCAACAGCACGGGATCGCGCGCCATCAAACCATCGATCGAACATTGCAACCAGTGATAAAATTCTGGGTCGTTAATCAAACCGTATTTCACTATCTCGGCGATACCGGACGAATACTCACGATCAGGTAACGTCTGTAGCGCGCTCGTATCGGCGACAACGCAGCGCGGCTGATGAAACGCGCCGATCATATTTTTACCGAGCGGATGATTGACACCGGTTTTACCGCCGACCGACGAATCGACCTGCGCCAACAACGTCGTCGGTACTTGGATAAATGCGACGCCGCGTTGATACGAGGCCGCAGCAAAACCGGTCATATCGCCGACCACGCCACCGCCCAGCGCGAGTAACGTGGTGGTGCGATTGTGCCGAGAACTTAACAGCTGATCGAAAATCGCATTGAGCTGCGTCAGCGTTTTATATTGTTCGCCATCCGGCAACACTACCGTATCGACTTGCAAATCCGCGGCTAACGCACTGCGCACCGTATCGAGATACAGCGGCGCGATGCGCTCATTGGTGACGATGCAAACTTGTCGACCGGCGAGGTACGGCGCGTACAATTCGCGCCGCGCCAATAATTGCTCGCCGATAAAAATCGGATAGCTGCGAGTACCTAAAGAAACGGTCAGGGTGCGCATAGAATGAAAAATCGTTTTCGTATTGGAAAGCGCTGCACGATAACGTGTGCGATAGGGTTGTGGCAATGCGCTGCAATGCAGTGGGGCGCAACGATGAAAAGAATCTACTAGGGCAACTGTCGCAGACGTTCGGCCAAATCCTGCGCAACGATTTTGGGGCCGCGGCCATCGGTGTCGACGATAATTGCCGCGACCTCACGGTACAACGGCTCGCGAATCGCCATCAATTGCGCCAATACCAACGCGGGATCGTCATTCTGCAACAAGGGGCGTTTGCGATCGCGACTGGTGCGTCGCGCCTGCTCTTCGACCGAGGTATGCAGGTAGATCACCGTGCCGCGCTCGCTCATTAGGTGACGATTCTCTGCCAACATCACCGCGCCACCGCCGGTGGAAATCAGCACGCCATCGAGCACACTCAACTCAAGCAGCGCTGCCGATTCGCGCAAACGAAAACCTGCTTCGCCTTCTTTATCGAAAATCCACGGAATATCGACGCCACTGCGGCTTTCGATTTCGCGATCGACATCGAGAAATTCGAGACCCAACTCATCGGCCAACAGCTTGCCGATAGTTGTTTTGCCGGCCCCCATGGGGCCGACTAAAAACACTCTATTTACTACTGCCAACTTATTCACTACCGATCGGCAAATTAATCGATCAAGGTATCCGCCAAAATGCGCGGCGTAATAAAGATCAACAATTCTTGCTTGGTTTTATTGATGTCTTTGCTGCGGAACAACGCGCCGACGTACGGAATATCGCCAAGGAATGGTACTTTCTGCGTAGTGGTTACGTCAGTCGATTTAAACACGCCGCCCAACACCACGGTCTCGCCATTGCCGACTAATACTTGCGTCTTGATCGAGTTGGTATCGATACTGGGCACGAAGCCGCCACCGGTTGAGACCAATTTACCGACCGTATCCTGATTGATTACCAAGTCCATAATAACGCGATCATCAGGTGTGATGCTTGGCGTGACATCCAACTTCAATACCGCCTCTTTGAACGCAATGGTGGTCTCACCGTTCGCCGCCGATTGCGGATACGGAATTTCGGTACCCGATTTAATCGTCGCTTGCTGTTTATCGCCAGTAATCACTTTTGGTTGCGACACGACCTCACCACGCCCCTGCGATTCCGCAGCTGATAACTCAAGCTGTAAGTTGGTAAGGCCATCGATATAACCTACCGCGATCGAGGAGGTAGGGTTAGCCGCCCCCATATTCACGCTCAATGCATCGGGAATAGTTACTGGATCGGTAGCGCTAGTGCGGTCAGCGTTGGCGTTAATGGCATCTTGGATGGAGCTTTTCGATCCGCCGTAATACATTGAGCCATTGTTATGAATGCCCGCACCACCCCACTTGATACCAATGCTGCTGCTGAAATCCGAGTTGGCAATAACCAATCTAGCTTCAATCAATACCTGCCGAATCGGTACATCGAGCAACCTAATAATACGACGGAGCTCTTCCATTTTTTGCGCAGTCTCTGAGACCAGCAGCGAATTAGTACGGTCATCGACGATGACGCTACCGCGCGCACTAAGAATGCTAGCTGCGCCGACTGTTGCAGGGCCTGCACCACCTGCTGCTCCACCCGACCCGCCGCTACCAAACAATTTCGACAAATCGCGTGCTCGCGCATAACGAATGCGAATGTGCTCGGTTTGCAG
>JAYVWC010000062.1:0-5619 GCA_043786385.1 Spongiibacteraceae bacterium
GATCGCACCCCATTCGGGCAACGTCGGAGTATCTGCACTGTCGGTACCCCCACCTCCACCGGCAACCGGATTGCCATCGATTAACAAGGTGGTGAGATGCGTTAGTCCGCTGAGAGGCGCCGTCGAGGTAATCGCGTTATTGCGCAAATCGGCATAGGTAAGATTCGTGGCGTACTGTAAGCCGGTTAAATCGCCGATAGTTAGATTCGAGGCCGTCAATGAGGTGAGCTGCGCCAGTTCGGCGCGGTTCAAATTATCCATAGCATTGCGGCCCAACGCCGCATTGATCGCACCGCGCAACGCTGCATCGGGAATGCTAACGGCGGTGCGATTGATGGCGCTATCCAGTCCGTCGGCGGCAGCGAATGCGCGCAGCGCCAGTGCAGTGGCGTAGTTGCCACCGCTACTGAAACTGCCATCTGTGGCTTGTAGATTAACGAGACTGGCCAACCAGGTTTGTGCAGTCGCGGTTTGACCAGCCAGCAGCGCTGCATGCGCCGACAGCGCTTGAAGCACTACCGGATCGCTGGTGAGCACCGTATTTTTCAGGGTATTGACGCCGGTGGTGACTGCTGTACTGAGTGCGGTATCCGATGGGTAGCTCGCTTGTAGCGGGGCCAACGCCCGTACCACCCACGCAGTGCTGAATGTATCGACGGTTGTTTCCTTGCCAAGCGACCAACCGCTGCCCGACAATTGTGCTGTTTTTAAATAAGTGATCGCCGCAGTCGTATTGATGGGCGAACCCAGTGCGGACAGCGAGCGCAACACCAGCGCGGTATCCATCGGCGATTGCAAATAAGCCGATCCGGCACCCCAACCACTGCGACCAGTCACCGCAGTATTTTGTGCGGTTTGCAGCGATGTCGTTAACGCTTCAACATTATCGCCATTCAGTCCCAGCACCAAGGCTGCGCGCGCCTGTGAGTCGGCGCTGTCAGCCGCGTGATTTTCCAGCCAGGTCAGCCCCCGGTAATAGGCAGCACTGCGAATATTAGCTGCTTGCAATGCTTCAATGGCTTCGGCAGTAATAACAAATCGCTTCGCATCACTAACGTTGCCCCAACTACCGTCTGCATTTTGCACGCCGACCAGCCACGTCGCGGCCTTACCGATATTAATCGCGTAAGCGGCAAAAGCCGGGGCCGGAAGCAGCGAGAAAATCAGCGATACAAACACGAGAGGTAGCGCAGCAAAATGCTGACGCGCGGAAGGACAAGTCATGGCAACATCCCTACTGTTCTATTTTAATTCCAAGAGTTACTTTTTCTTTATCTGTGGCGAAACTACCTAACCAATATGTCATTGCCGCAAAAAATAAATGAAGATTTTATTACTTATGTGTACTGCTTTTTCGTGGCAACTTGCTGCACGGCGCGCAGGATCGTACTGCTCGATAAAATCGCCATAATTGGCAATGCTAAGCGACCGCCTCCATTCATCGCATTCATCCACCACACGCTAAAGCTGCCCGTCGAATCTGCATTCGTCAGCGAGGCTTGCACTAAATCGTCGAGCGCGCCTAACAAAACAAACGGCACGTCAACCAGCATGAGACCCAAAACAAGTAGCGTGGCCATTAATGTCAGCAGCGCTTGCGATCGCCATGATCGCGCTGGCCACAAGATCAGCAAGCAATACAAAATGATTAGGGGTTGGAACGCATGCGCGAGCAAGGTGGAGCTGCTGATTGGCAAACCGGGAGGAACTATTTGCGCGCCGACGCGATACGATTTTTGGGTAGTGACCGCTAATTGAAAAACCGACTCCCCGGATACTTGACCGATGCGCAAGGATTCCAGATGATAATCATTGGGCAGCAGATCGATTGCACTGCGATACAGCGGTAAAAATCCGCGCGCTATCGATTCACCCCAGTACCACACTACACCGTTAAGGCAAACCCAAATCAATAACAGGCGTACACCCGCACGGATTAAGAATGTGGAGCGTGACGACGCGGCAGCGGCCACAGAGTCCACCCCAGAAAAAATAAACAACCCACGGCGATGATGAGCGTCGGTGCCACATAGCCATGCAATGCTTCGAACCAGGCGCGGTGGTGCTGCGATAATAAAAACAACGCGACCAGCCGCACTTGATTGGCGAAGTAAATCACCACCGTACCGCAGCAAAGTCCGGCCAGTCGATGTCGCCATGTGGTTCGATACGCCAACACTGCTGCGAACAACAGAAATAACGCTTCTGTGCCTTCGCAGCCAGTCAGTATGTTCATGGTGAAATGTGGGGATATCAACTGATGCCCCTGCGCACGCACAGAGGTACTACTATCAAGCCAATGAATGAGCCAAGCGCTCGGGCGGGCCGTGGCAATATCAACCATCCAGTGCTCGATAACAGTTCCGCGTACCGCCTGATACAAGGCTTGTAAACCGAAGAATACGAATAGGAAAATCGCGGCTTCGCGCAGCGGTAAATACGAGGATACGTTTTGCCCAACATCCTGCTGGCGTGCTGCTGCCATGCATCACCGAATCACTATTGAAATTAGACCGTTAACGTAATGAGCGGATGTTGCAATTCGATGACAGTCGGCGCTGGACAGTTTTTAAGTCGCAGTTTTGTGGTTTTGCTGAGCAAAAGTATTCCAAAAAACTGCAATTTAAAAACTGCCGCTGAACTTGGCATTAATAAAAATCAAAAAAATATTTGGATTTTACGTTGAGAGTTAATGCCCGCGATAAGAGCGTCGAATTATTTTTATTAACTCTCTTATCGCGTGTGCTTAACGGTGTTGTTTATTCGCTGGCTTTGTTGTTGCGTTGTGCTTCCATTAATTTTTGTTTATCGGCTTCGCTAAGTTGTGGGCGATTCACTTTGATCGTCAGTTTGTTCAGCTTGGCGGTCAGCGGGAATGGCGGCAGGTAATCGGCATCGTTGACGCCGGTCAGCGTGTCCGAGCCGATGTCGAAGCTTTCGTCCCATTGCAGAATCATCGGTATGGTGTGCGGCATCGTTTCGGTGGCGACGACATTGCCATCCACTTTCAGCGTGCCGGTGCCGGGACGACCGAGGCCGCTCATATTATTAAACGCAAGCGTGCCGTCGCCGAGGCCATCGTATTTAAAATCGAATACGAGCGTGTGGTTGCCGGGCGTTAGCGCGTCGGCGCCTGCCCACTTGATGCGTTTCAGATCGAGTACATTCCACAGGAATACCGGCTTGCCTTTCAGCAAATAAAAACCGTAGCCAGTGAAGCGCCCGCCGGAGGTTAGGATCATGCCCTCGGCACCGCCTTCGGGCACATCGATATCGGCGGTGATGGTATACGAGCTATTCAGCAGCGACGGCGAATCGCCCTGCGGTAGCCCGACCATCGGCTTGGTGTAGACGAACTCGGTGCGGCCCGCAGTGATATTCGGGCGCGGCGCGACGATGCGTGCAGCCACCGATGCATCCATTGGGAACACCTGATATTTTTTCGCTTCGGCGATGAACATGTCTTTCATCGCTTTCACTTTATCCGGATGTTGCGCGGCGATATCTTTCGATCGGCGCCTGCTTGATGCCATCGACGGTCGTCGGCGCCGGAATACCGCTTGCTTCGAGAATGGTCGGTACTACGTCGATGACGTGCATAAACTGTTCGCGCAGGCCGCCCTTATCTTTGATGCGCGCCGGCCACGAAACGACCATGTTCTGCCGAATGCCGCCGAGTTTGGACGCATTTTGTTTGAACCAGGTGAACGGGGTGTCGAACGCCCATGACCAACCGGCCGACATGTGATTGTAAGTTTGCTCGGTGCCCCACACGTCGTACCATTTCATTTGCACATCGACCGGCACCGCAACGCCGTTGAAAAATGCTACTTCGTTCGGCGTGCCCATCGGACCACCTTCGGCGCTGGTGCCGTTATCGCCGTTGATGAAAATAATCAGCGTGTTGTCGAGCTTGCCCATCTCGGCGATGGTGTCGATGACGCGACCGATTTCGTGATCGCTGTACGCCGCATACGCTGCGAATACTTCCGCTTGTTTGATGTAGAGTTTTTGTTCATCGGCCGATAAATCGGCCCAGTTTTTTAGCAGCTCGGTGGGCCACGGTTCCAATTGGGTATTTTGCGGAATCACGCCCAGGCGTTTCTGATTGGCAAAAATTTGTTCGCGTAGTTTGTTCCAGCCACCATCGAATATATGCATCGCGTGAATTTTATCGACCCACTCTTTGGTCGGATGATGCGGTGCGTGCGTAGCACCCGGCGCGTATTTCATAAAGAACGGTTTGCTCGGCATCGTTTGATTGATGCGATTTAAATAATCGATCGCATCATCCGCCATGCCGGTAACTAAATTCCAACCGGGCTTGTCTTCAAACGGATAAATCTGCGTGGTGATGGTAACAGATCGCCAGCGTTGGATCTTACACGCTGGCGATTGAGCGGCGGTAAATGCGTTCAGAAGTGTGGCGATTTACGCCGCCGCGTCGAGGCTCTCCAGCGGTCCGAAGAATTCATACTTCACTTGAGCGGCGGGAATTTCCAGCTCGCGCGCGATGTTGTACACCGATTGCATGAAGGGTTTCGGGCCGAGAAAATATAAATCGACATCGCGATCGGCGGGCAGCTGTGCTTTGAGCAACTCGGCGCTGATTAAACCTTGCGCTTGCGGTTTGTCGCCAGGCAGTGCGGCGTTGTAAATATACCAAGGCTGTACATTGGCAAAGCGGGCAGCGAGTTGATCGACGTGTTGGCGAAACGCGTGTACCTCACCGTTTAACGCCGCGTGAATAAAATGAATCGGCCGCCCGCTGCTTGCAGTTGCGTTGAGCATGCTAATTGCCGGTGTGATGCCGACACCGCCGGTCAACAGCACCAGCGGTCGCGTCGCCTCGCGCAATAAAAATTCGCCGCACGGTGCCAGCAATTCCAGCGAGCTGCCGATTTCGACGTTATCGTGCAAATAATTCGAGGCAACACCGTTCGGTTCGCGCTTTACCGAGATGCGGTAGTACGCTTGCGCTGGTGCATCGGACAGCGAATAGTTGCGTCGTATCGGTTGGCCATCGATGTTGAGCAACACCGTGATGTATTGCCCCGGCGTGAAATCCATCAACGGGCCGTCATCGTCAGGCTGCAAATAAAACGACGTGATCACTTCACTCTCGCGCTCTTTGCGCGCCACGTAAAATTCGCGAGGTCCGCGCCAACCGCCGCGCTGTGCAGCGTTGTCGCGATACACCTTCTCTTCGGCGGCGATCAGAATGTCGGCGAGTTGCTGATACGCCGCAGCCCACGCATCGATGATGTCGGCGGTCGCGGCTGCGCCTAACACATCTTTAATGGCGCTCAGCAGACACGCGCCGACGATCGGATAATGCTCGGGGCGAATATCGAGCGACGCGTGTTTTTGAATGATGGCGGGCAGCGCATCCTTTAATGCTTCGAGTCGATCGATATGCGCGGCATACGCCAGCACCGCGTTCGCGAGCGCGCGCGGTTGCGTGCCAGCCGCTTGATGCGCCTGATTGAAATAGGCTTTGGTTTGCGGATATTCGCTAAACATTTTTTGGTAAAAGTGTTGGGTAATTTGTTCACCGTATTGTTGCAGAACCGGCACGGTGGCCTTGATGATGGCGATAGTTTGCGTCGATAACATCGA
>JAYVWC010000063.1:0-13870 GCA_043786385.1 Spongiibacteraceae bacterium
GATGTCGCTACTTGTTTATTGATGGTGACTTGGTAAAACTTAGGGTATTGCGGTACCGGGATTTTTTCAGTTTGTAGATAGTGGTTAACCAGATCGCCGAGCTGTTGCAGATATTGCTCGGTGGTCGTGTAACACGAGGCTAAACTACCGGCACCAACAAACGGCTTGCTCGGCCCGACCAACATTTTGCCGTGTCGATACGCGGTCAATAGAATGCTGTGGATGGTGCTGCTGTTGTACATTTTTGGATCGTCGATGGCCAATAAAATATCGTTGTCGGTCATCAATTGCGATAATGTTTTGGCCCAGTCGGGTTGATCATCGATCGTCGCAACGTCGATAGTTAAACCTGTTGTTTGTTGCAACTGCGCAATATTAGCTGTGGAGTTGGTATTACTTTGTAGAATCGCTACGCGCCGCAATTTTGGGAATATTAATTTCGCTAAGCGCAGTTGGCGCGTTAGCGGTTGATCGCGATACAGCGCGGTAATATGGGTACCGATAGGTTTGTAGTCGCGCAGTTGCGCTGATGCGACGTAGAAGGCGATGCTGGCGCTGTATTTATTATCCGATGACATCACCCACGGCAATAGTGAATCGCCGACCGCGATCAGCAATGCACCTTGCGCGGGTGACGATTCGGCTTCAGCGCGGGTGCGCACCGCGATCGATAATTTGGATTGCTGTGGTGGTAGCGCCTGTTGTAGCGTCGTTTGAATTTTTTGCGAAAAATCGCGGAGATTGGGGTTATCGGCGGGGATGACGATATCGATGCGCGATGGCGGCGCTGCGGCGCTAGCAAACGCCGCACAGAGCATAGAAATTAAAATCGCCCATCCTATCCGTTTCAAACGTGCATTCCTTTATGCGCTAACGGTATGCTTAGAATACCAGGTCCGCCGACAGATAAAATCGGTTGGGCCCATCGTATTGATTGTCGTCGAATAAATCGGCGGTTTTGTCGTAGTAATGTTGGACCACGGCGCTGAATGTGACATGGGTCGCGAACAGCGGTAGTTGCTTCGCGATACGTCCATCCCAGCGGCTGAATTTATTGTTGTTTATCGGGCGAGCGTAATAATAGAAAGACGATAGTTGCCAGTTTTGCGGTATTTTATAGTCGAAGCCGACACTGCCGGAATTATGCGGCGTCAGATCCTGCTCATTGCTGATATTGCGGTTTTTATTGTTATGCGTGCGGGGGTCGGAATTTATCATCGCGTAGTTGAAACGCAGCCGCAATTGCTCGGACACGTAAAAATTACCTTCGGCCTCATAACCCTGTTGGCGTAGCGAAGTACCGTTGGTTGGCTTGAAATTGTTAAATGCCAAATTTTCGCTGATTAAATCGGAGAGCTCGTCGACATAAGTTTTTACATCAAGTTCGAGACGGCGATTGAACCAAAGACTGTAATAACCTAATTCGCGCGAGCGAATTTTTTCTTCGATTAAATTGCCTGGCGATTCGATTTTCTGAATAAACCTTGCCTGGTTTTGTCCGTTCAGCACCGGATTTAAATGGTGAATCTTGTAACTCCAGTCCGCTTCGTTTTCTAACAGATCCGGCGAGCGAATGGCCTCCGAATAAACCGCACGGAAACTTTGGGTTTCGTTCGGGAAAAACAGCAACGCCGCGCGCGGCGAGAAATTTTGGTCGCCGTCCTCAAAGTATTCCTGCGAGCCTGCTAGCGTGGCGGACCATTGCGGCAGGAAGCGATATTCAAAATTGGTAAATAATTGGTACGTGGTGCGGTGGACCTTGCCGTTAAAATAGGTTTGTGAATCGACGTTCTGTTGTTGCACGTGGGCGCCGGTGACGAGTTTCCAAGGCGCGGTGCCCAATAGCGTATCCTGCAGATCGAAGTCGATGCGGGTATTAGTCGAATTTTCGTTGGCCGTCCCGCAGACCTCGACAACGCTGGGGATACCCACATACAGCGCCGGTGCGCAACTCTCCCAATCGGTGGTGTTATTGTTGCGAGTGAAATCGAGTTGCCATTTCAGCGAATTATCGGGCGCCAGAAAATGCTGCGAATTGATGCTGGCCACATAATCTTTGACCCAATGATCGGGGCTGGTTTGCATGGTATCGTCGGTTAAATCTTCGGTTTTAATACCGGTTTTGTAACCGAGTTGAAAATCGAGCTGCCAGTCGATGGACGGCGCATAGAGCCAGCGGCCATTGACGAAGCGGCTCGCTTCGGAATCGCGGCGATCGAGGCCTTCTCTATCGTGATCAAAGCCGGAATCGCGGCGCGCCGCAGCGGTGATGCGATAGCTAGAGTTTGCAAAATGCTGCGACGTGGAGGCGTAATAATCCTCGGTGCCGTTATTGCCGGCGGTCGTCTTTACGCGCACTTGCGGGCTATCGTCGGGATGCTGGGTGATGATGTTGATAATACCGAGAAGCGCGTTCGCGCCGTACGCTGCGGTATCTGGACCGCGCACGACTTCGATCCGCTCGATATCCTCCAGCGCCACTGGCAAATCGGCCCAATCGATGGTGGCTAAACCGGCTTGATAGACCGAGCGGCCGTCGATCAATACCTGCATCCGGCGACTACTGCGGCGATTGGTGCCGTGGTAGCTCGCCACGTAATCCCAACCGGAGCGCGCGCCCACCGCCATGCCGGGCACTAAGCGCAGTAATTCCGGTAGTTCGCGAATGCCGCTGGCGGTAATCAATTCGCGATCGATAACGGTAACGCTGGCGGGCACTTCGGTGCGCGGTTGTTTTAGCCGCACCGGTGTTAATACTTCCGGGATCGGCAATTCGAGCGAATCGGTGTCCGGCTCTGCGGCGCTAACGTCGAGCGAGACAATTAGGCAGAGCAGGCTATAGGTGAGCGAGTTGGTGTTTAACATCGTTATTGATAGCTTCGAGAAAGTGAAATTATCCGCGCTGTTATTAGAAATCCCTAGGCTGGCAGATTTAACACGCTCTGTGCTTTTCGGCAATCGACAGTGCGTTAGAGGTCGAGTTATTTGCCGATACAAAAGCTCGAGAAAATTTTTCCGAGCAGATCATCGGCGCTGACCGCTCCGGTAATTTCGCCGAGCGTACGTTGGCACAGGCGTAAATCTTCGGCGAGTAATTCCCCGGCCGCGGCGCTCAGCAATTGTCGCTGGCCGCTGCATAAATAATCGCGCGCCTGTTGCAGCGCATCGACGTGGCGGCGCCGCGCGAGGAAGTTTCCTTCGAGCGCGCCGCTGAACCCGACACTGTTTTTAAGGTGTTGACGCAGCAGGTCGATACCAGCACCGGTTTTGGCGCTCAAGGTGATCGTCGTCGGCGAGCCTTCGACTAGTGCGGGCGGCGTATTGGTTAAATCGCATTTATTGCGCACGATGGTCAGCGGTTTGCTGTCGAGCGAAATCGGCGCTGCGGTTGGCCACAGTTGATGCAGATCGCTGGGCGATGCTTGGCTGTCGATCACCAGCAGCAAATGATCGGCCTGTTCGATTTCGCGCCAGGCGCGGCGAATGCCTTCGCGTTCGATCTCATCGGGGCTGTCGCGCAACCCGGCGGTATCGATAATGTGCAGCGGTAAACCATCGATTTGAATATGCTCGCGCAACACATCGCGCGTGGTGCCGGCGATCGGCGTGACGATGGCGCTGTCCTTACCGGCGAGCGCGTTCAGCAGGCTCGATTTGCCGGCGTTTGGCGCGCCGGCGATGACGATGGTGATGCCTTCGCGCAGCAGTGTGCCTTGTCGCGCGCTCGCTAACACGGCGTCTAACTCGTCTAACAATGCAACTAAGTCGCGCGCGACTTTGCCATCGGCGAGAAAATCGATTTCCTCTTCGGGAAAGTCGATTGCGGCTTCGACGTAGATGCGCAGCGCGGTGAGATTGTCGATCAACGCGTCGATACGCCGACTGAACTCGCCTTGCAGCGAGCGCAGCGCTGAGCGCGCGGCCTGCTCGGAGGCGCTATCGATTAAATCGGCGATCGCCTCGGCTTGCGTTAAATCGATTTTATCGTTGAGAAATGCGCGCTCGCTAAATTCGCCGGGACGCGCTAACCGCGCGCCGAGTTGCAAGGTTTCGCGCAGCAGACAATCGAGGATCACCGGCCCGCCGTGGCCGTGCAATTCGAGCACGTCTTCGCCGGTAAACGAATGCGGGCTGGGAAAGAACAGCGCGATGCCTTGATCCAACGGTTGCGGAGCAGCGGGTGTTTGTTCGTAGAAAGCACCGTAGTGGGCGTGACGCGCTGCGATGCTTTTGCCGAGCACGTGTTGCATGACGTGCGCGACCAATGGCCCCGAGATGCGCACGATGCCGACACCGCCGCGCCCGGGCGGCGTGGCGATGGCGGCGATGGTATCGGCGGCGAGCGAGGTCATGGGGGCGCGAACTCTAAGCGGGAATTAACACCCAGCGGCGGTTAAATGCCTGCAATGCGTTTGGTGATGACGTATTGCTGCGCGATCGACAGCAGGTTATTCACTACGTAGTACAACACCAACCCGGCGGGGAACCACAGGAAAAACACTGTAAACATCACCGGCATAAATTGCATTACCTTAGCTTGCATCGGATCGGGCGGCGGCGGATTCAGTTTTTGTTGAAAGTACATCGTCGCGCCCATCACCAGCGGCAGCACGTAGTACGGATCCATCGCCGACAGATCGTGAATCCATAAAATCCAGGGTGCGTGGCGCAGCTCGACACTTTCCAGCAACACCCAGTAAAGCGCCAGAAAAACTGGCATTTGCACAATCACGGGCAGACAGCCGCCGAGCGGATTGATCTTCTCGGTCTTGTACAAATTCATCATTTCTTGCGATTGCTTTTGTTTGTCGTCGGCGTAGCGCTCGCGAATTTCAACTAACTTCGGTTGCACCTTGCGCATATTGGCCATCGAGGTATAGGCCTTTGCGTTCAACCAGAAAAACGCTGCCTTGATCATCAGCGTCAACACCATAATCGACCAGCCCCAGTTGCCGAGCAGGCCGTGAATTTTGGTCAGCAATAAAAACAGCGGCTGCGCGATCATCCATAACCAACCGTAATCGACGCTGAGATCGAGCCCGCTGGAAATTTGTTTCAAGCGGCTTTGATCTTTGGGGCCAGCGTAGAGGCGTGCGGCGAAATTGCCGGTGGCGCCGGGTGCCACGGTCTGTTCCGGGCCGATAAAACGGATTAGGTGCGAGTTGTCGCCGGCGCTGGTCGAAAAAAGATTTTGCTGATCAGGGGACGTTACCCACGCGGTTACGAAATAGTGCTGCACGATCGCGATCCAACCACCCTGCTGCTGTAATTTCAGTGGTTTTTCGGCCATCTCGTCAAACGACAATTTATGAAAGCCATCGCTTTTGGGCGACGCCGTATCGATTTTATTGGTGGCGCCGCCGAGGAATGAGCTAACACCAAAGGCGCCGCTGATGACGCTGGGGTCGGCGCTGCCATCGCGCTTGAGTTGGCCGAATAAGGCTCCGCGCCAAGGTTGTTCGCCGCCGTTGGCGGCGCTGTAGTCGACATCGACTAAGTAGTGATTGCGATGGAAGGTAAATCGTTTTTCGACTGTGATCTGTTGTTCGGTGGTGGTGCGCAGCACCACCGTCAGCGAGTCGGCGGTGTCGGCCAAACGGTAATCGCTGGCGTCGGTTTGATACAGCGGCCGCGCGCTATTGCTATCGACGCCGAGCAGACCGCTTTGTGCGATGTAATTGCGCTTGTCGTCCTGCTGCAGCAATACAAACGGCACGTCCGGCGTTTTCAGTTGCGCAGAATATTTCGGCAGCGCCGCGTAAATAATATCGCCGCCCTGCAGATCGATTTTGACATCCAATACATCGGTGCGCACGTGCACAAAGCGATTGCCGTTGGCGTTATTTGCGGTGGGCACGGCGACGGCGTCGACGGCTGCGTTCGGCAGATTCGCCGCGTTGTCCGCCGGACTCGGTATATGATTCGCAGCGCCAACCGAGGGCGCCGCCGCTGCGGTGCTGGCGGTGCTACTGAGGTGCTGCTGAAAATCGCCCCATCGAATCATTAGCGTGAAGGACAATACGGCGATTGCAGCGATCAGAATATAGCGTTGAAAATCCATAGCGACAGTTATACCTGCGAATCGGAGAGTGAATGATGACAGCCACAAGCCGGCGGCACCGGATCGTAACCGCCGGCATGCCAGGGATGGCAGCGCAGCAGTCGACGCAAACTCAAATAGCCGCCGCGTAGCACGCCGTGCTGACGGAGTGCGTCGATGGCGTAGTGCGAGCAACTGGGATAAAACCGGCAACGATTGCCAAGCAGTGGGCTAATCGTCCAGCGATACAGCGTGATTATTGCAATCATTAAGCGGCTGAGCATGCTATTCGGCCGCCTGTTTGTTCGCTTTGCGTTGTAGCTGGCGCCACAGTTGGTTCAGCAGTTTATGCAAAGCGGCATTATCCAACAGCGCCAAGCCGCTACGGGCGAGCACGATAGCATCTATACCGCCGGTGGGATCGACCAATTGGTGCTGCTGGTGGCGAAAAGTTTCGCGCATAATACGTTTGATACGATTGCGCTGCGTTGCACGGCGCACATTTTTTTTGGCGACCACGATACCGAGACGGGCGTGGTCGAGCTGGTTGACGCGTGCGAGTATCAGCAGTTCTTTGGTTGAAACCCGCAAGGCGGCCGCATCAAATACTTGTTTGTAATCGAAAGGCGTCAGCAGACGCGTGGCTTTCGTAAACGTAGCCACGGCATCAGAATCAGCGCGGCGATTTATACAGCGAGCCGATGACGACCTTTAGCGCGGCGACGCGCCAATACTTTACGGCCGTTGGCAGTGGACATGCGTGCGCGAAATCCGTGAGTACGCGCGCGTCGGAGGTTGCTTGGTTGAAACGTTCTTTTCATGGCGACAATCCCGCAGGTGGAGCTGGCAGATAAAATGCCGATGGTGCGCTAAAGATACGCGCGCACCGAAGGCCGGTAAAAGGACGCAGTATTCTATAGAATCTGCGGGGCAGAAGCAATTTAAAGCCCCCATCGATTATCGAGGACCGCGCAACCGGCTGAGGCGTAGGCTGATCCAACCGTGCCTTTTATCTGATCATTGAGTTATTCATAGTTTGTGTAGTACCGGCTAACAGGTTGCGCACAACTTGTTAGCAAAGATATCCACAGCCCCCCCCGGGCGTTAAAGTGACTTGGTGCGCCAAGCGATTATATACTCCAAGCTATTGAATATTAATAAAAAATAATTCTGCCTAAACGGCGTGCGAGCACGAATTGTTGTGGATAACCAGGCGTGCTGAGGGGTAGAATACCGCCCTTGTATCCGCGGTAAAGCCGGGAAACGTATAAAGAGCCCACAGGCATGGATGACATGCTCGTATCAAGCAAGTTAAACAATAATTGGGGAAATGCCTTGCTGGAAAAGACATGGTTGCGCTGCGTCGAGTTTTTGCAAGACGAGCTGCCCGCCCAACAATTTAATACCTGGATCAGGCCATTGGCCGCCAGCGGTGAAGACGGCGAGCTGCGGTTGTTGGCGCCAAATCGGTTTATTCGCGATTGGGTCAGCGACAAATTTCTTGGTCGTATTCAAGAGTTGGCGCTGGAGTTCTCGCCCGGGCGACCGGTAGCGGTGTTGCTCGACGTCGGCAGTGCGCCAGCAGCCGTTAAGCAGGTTTCTCCGATCGATAAACCCAAGGCGGCGATTGCTGCACCAGCGCCGCGCTTAGCTGGCGGGCGCCAGGTCGAGGTCGAGGGCGGCATTAAGCACCAGGGCAACCTGATCGAAAACTATACGTTTACCAATTTCGTCGAAGGCAAGTCCAACCAGCTGGCGCGCGCTGCAGCGATGCAGGTAGCTGAAAATCCGGGCGGCTCGTATAACCCGTTGTTTTTGTACGGTGGTGTCGGTTTGGGTAAGACCCATTTGATGCACGCGGTCGGCAATGCATTGCAGAAGCGCAACCCAAACGCCAAAGTGGTGTATCTGCACTCCGAGCGTTTCGTCGCCGATATGGTTAAGGCGCTGCAACTGAACGCAATCAACGAGTTCAAGCGCTACTACCGCTCGGTGGATGCGCTGCTGATCGACGACATTCAATTCTTTGCAAATAAAGAGCGCTCGCAGGAAGAGTTCTTCCATACCTTTAATGCGTTGCTGGAGGGCGGTCAGCAGATGATTTTAACCTGCGATCGTTATCCCAAAGAAATTCACGGTTTAGAAGAACGGTTGAAATCGCGCTTTGGCTGGGGCTTGACCGTGGCGGTCGAGCCGCCGGAGCTAGAAACGCGCGTGGCAATTTTGATGAAAAAAGCCGAGCAGGCGCGCGTCGAGCTGCCACCCGAGGCCGCCTTCTTTCTGGCGCAACGAATTCGTTCGAATGTGCGCGAGCTGGAAGGTGCATTGAAGCGTGTTATAGCGAGCGCCCACTTCACCGCGCGCAGCGTGGATATTCCATTGATCAAGGATTCGCTGAAAGATCTGCTCGCGCTGCAGGATAAGCAAGTTAGCCTCGACAATATCCAACGCATGGTGGCCGAGTACTACAAAATTAAAATGGCCGATTTGATGTCGAAGCGCCGCAGTCGCTCGGTGGCGCGCCCACGTCAAGTCGCGATGGCGTTAGCGAAAGAGTTGACCAATCACAGCCTACCGGAAATCGGCGATAGCTTCGGCGGCAGAGACCACACGACGGTGTTGCACGCCTGTCGTAAAATTAAAGAAATGCGCGAAATTGACGCGGATATCAGAGAAGACTACCAAAACCTGTTGCGATCGCTCACCACGTGATAGATTGGCGCAAGGACAGGCGCGGAGCAAAACTGGGCTGATCACGCATTCAAAAATCATGTTCAAAAAATGTGTTTGAAAAATAAAGTATCGAAAGAAGGGTTGTCATGAAATTCGCTATTTCTAGAGAAACATTATTAAAACCGCTGAATTTGGCTGCTGGCGTAGTCGAGCGCCGCCAAACTCTACCGATTCTCGCCAACGTGTTACTGGTGTTGAATGGCCAGCGCCTGTCGATCACCGGCACCGATTTGGAAGTTGAATTGGTCGGTCACGTCGAACTCGAAAATGCGCCCGAATCGCAGGGCGAGATCACCGTGCCGGCACGTAAGCTGGTCGACATTTGTAAGTCGCTACCCGAATCGAGCCAGCTCGAATTCACGCTCGATGAGCAGCGCTTAGTGATCCGCTCGGGGCGCAGTCGCTTCACTCTTTCGACGTTGCCGGCCAGTGATTTCCCGTCGGTCGATAGCAACCCGAGCGGTGTCGAGCTACAACTGAAGCAGGCGGATTTGAAGCGCGTTATCGATCGCACCGGATTTGCGATGGCGCAACAGGATGTTCGCTACTATTTGAACGGCATGTTGTGGGAGGTTCGCTCGGGCAAGCTGCGCGTCGTGGCGACCGACGGCCACCGCTTGGCAATGTGTACCCTAAGTAGCGAAATCGATGTCGCCGATCCGATACAGGTTATTTTGCCGCGCAAAGGCGTAATCGAGCTGACTCGCCTGTTGGTCGATGAAGGCGGCTCGGTCACGGTGCTGATCGGTAGCAATCATTTTCGCGCCAATACCGGCGCATTCCAGTTCACCTCCAAGCTGGTCGACGGCAAGTTTCCGGATTACGAGCGCGTATTACCGCGCACGACTACAAAGATTGTGCTCGCCGATCGCGACGAATTACGTCATGCCTTCGCACGTGCGTCGATTCTATCCAATGAAAAGTACCGTGGTGTGCGCCTCAGCCTTAGCTCGGGCAGTCTGCGAATCGTTGCCAGCAACCCCGAGCAGGAAGAGGCGGAAGAAGAGATGTCGGTCGATTATCAGGGTGAGTCGCTTGAAATTGGCTTCAACGTGTCGTACCTGCTCGACGTGCTCGGTGTGTTGAGCGGGCGCAATGTGAAGCTGTCGCTGTCCGATGCGAATAGCAGTGTGTTGATGGAAGAGGCCGAGGTCGGCGATTCGCTGTACGTCGTCATGCCGATGCGGCTCTGATTTGTTGTACCCTCTTTTCCAGTCGCCACCCCTCACACCTACATGTTGATCCAGCGGTTACAGGTGCAAAATGTGCGCAACCTGAGCCGCGTTAGCCTCGACGCACTCCGGCCTATCAATGTTTTCTACGGCAGCAACGGCAGCGGTAAAACCTCGCTGCTGGAGGCCGTGCATTTGCTGTTGATGGGTAGAACCTTCCGCCATGCTCAGTTTAAACCGTTGTTGGCAGAGGGCCAGGACGAGTGCGTAGTATTTGCCGAGTTGCGCGCCGAGGGCTCCCAAAAGATGGCGCTGGGCCTCAGTCGGAGGCAGGACCGCAAGCCGACTATTCGGCTCGATGCGATACGCGTACAAACCTTGGCAGAGCTTGTCCTCATCGCACCGGTTCAGGTGTTGAATGCCGATACGTTCGAAATGCTGAGCGCTGGGCCATCGCGCCGACGCGAGTATCTGGACTGGGGTTTGTTCCACGTGGAACAAACCTTCTTTCCGGCTTGGCGTTTGGCGCAGCGAGCACTAAAGCAGCGCAATAGCTTGATTCGGCATGGTAAAATCGACCGTGCGCAACTGGAGCTGTGGTCGCGCGAATACGCACGTTACGGCGAGCAGCTCGATGCGCAGCGCAGCGCGTACTTTGCCGAGCTGTTACCCCGCTATCAGCGGGTATTGGCAGATTTATCGCCGAGCGTTGCCGGGCGTTTGGAGATAATATATTTCCGGGGTTGGGCGAAAAATTCGTCGCTCGAAGCTTTGTTGATCGACGGCATTGATCGCGACCTACAGCAGGGCTTTACGCGCGCGGGGCCGCATCGCGCCGATCTGCGGGTGATGGTAGGAGCCAATGCCGCCGCGGAGGTGTTATCGCGCGGTCAGTTGAAAATAGCAGTCGCCGGCCTTTATCTGGCGCAGGCCGAGCTGGTGCGCGATCGAGCCGGCAAAAAAAGTATTTTTTTAATCGACGATTTGGCCGCCGAACTTGACGAGTACCACCGTCGTCGGTTTTGCGCGGAATTACAGCGACTCGATTTGCAGGTGCTAGCGACTTGCATTGGGCGCGACGAATTGATCGACTGCTGGCAGCGGCCAGAAGAGTTAGCAATGTTCCACGTGGAACACGGTAAGATTTTTCCGGAACTCGTTTCCGATAACGCTTAGGAGCACTCAATGAGCCAGGAAACCGCCTACGATTCTTCCAGCATCAAGGTATTAAAAGGGCTGGATGCCGTGCGCAAGCGCCCGGGTATGTATATTGGCGATACCGACGACGGCACTGGCCTCCATCATATGGTTTTCGAGGTGGTGGACAACTCCATCGATGAAGCGTTGGCGGGGCATTGCACCAAAATTACCGCCATTATCCATGCTGATGAGTCGGTGTCGGTGAGCGACAATGGCCGCGGCATTCCGACCGATATGCACGAAGAAGGCGTCTCGGCGGCTGAGGTCATAATGACCGTGCTGCATGCCGGCGGTAAGTTCGACGACAACTCCTACAAAGTCTCCGGCGGCCTGCACGGCGTCGGCGTGTCGGTGGTCAATGCGCTATCGGCAGAGCTAAAACTAACCATCCGTCGCCACGGCAAGCTGCACGAACAAATCTATCGGCACGGCGTGCCGCAGGCACCGTTGGCCGTGATCGGTGAAGCTACAAGCACCGGCACCGAGATACGCTTCAAGCCGTCCGCCGAGACCTTTACCAATATCGAATTCCATTTCGACTACTTGGCCAAGCGGCTGCGAGAACTGGCGTTTTTGAACTCGGGCGTCAATATCGAATTGATCGACGAGCGCACCGATCAGCGCGAAACCTTTTGTTACGACGGCGGCCTGCGCGCCTTCGTCGAATACCTGAATCACAATAAAGCGCCGATCAACAAGGTATTCCACTTCAGCACCAGCGTCGACGGCGTTGGCGTGGAGGTGGCGATTCAGTGGAACGACGGCTTCCAGGAAAACCTCTACTGCTATACCAACAACATTCCGCAGCGCGACGGCGGCACGCACATGGCGGGCTTTCGCGCCGCCCTCACCCGCTGCTTGAATAACTACATCGAGGCCGAAGGCTTGGCCAAGAAGGCCAAGGTCAGCACCACCGGTGACGATGCGCGCGAAGGCATCACTGCGATCGTCTCGGTAAAGGTATCGGACCCCAAGTTTTCATCGCAAACCAAGGACAAGCTGGTCTCATCGGAAGTTAAAACTGCGGTCGAACAGGCCATGGGCCAGCAATTCAGCGATTATCTGCTCGAGTTTCCGCAGGACGCAAAAATCATCGTTGGCAAAATGCTCGATGCCGCGCGCGCGCGCGAAGCGGCGCGTAAAGCACGCGATATGACGCGTCGCAAAGGCGCGCTCGATATCGCCGGCCTGCCCGGAAAATTGGCCGACTGCCAGGAGAAGGACCCTGCCCTTTCCGAAATCTACCTCGTCGAAGGTGATTCCGCGGGTGGCTCGGCCAAACAGGGTCGCGATCGCCGCACGCAGGCGATTCTGCCGCTGAAAGGCAAGATTCTGAACGTTGAAAAAGCCCGCTTCGATCGGATGGTGTCCTCGGTTGAAGTCGGTACCTTGGTAATTGCACTGGGCTGCGGTATCGGTCGCGACGAGTTCAATCCGGACAAGCTGCGCTACCACAGCATCATCATCATGACCGACGCCGATGTCGATGGCTCGCACATACGCACGCTGCTGCTCACCTTCTTTTTCCGGCAGATGCCGCAGTTAATCGAGCGCGGCCATATTTTTATCGCGCAGCCGCCGCTGTATAAAATTGCCAAGGGCAAACAACACCAATACCTGAAGGACGACGAAGCGCTCGCGCAGTATCTGACGCAATCGGCGCTCGACGAAGCCGCACTGTACGTGAATGCCGATGCCCCGCCGATCAGTGGCGTCGCGCTGGAAACCTTGGTGACCGAATACCGCACTGTCCAGGCACGCATCGATCGCCTGTCGCGGTTGTACCCGCGCGTTGCAATGCAACAGATGGTCTATCTGCCGACCCTCACAGTTGCCGACTTAGCGAGCCGGCAGACCGTAGTCGATTGGGCCGCACAGCTGTCGACGCGCCTGGAAGTAGTAGTCGCCAACGATCGCGGCAGCCGCTTTGAGGTGGAGGTCATCGAGGATGGCGAGCGTCATCTCTTCCTGCCGGCGATTCATGTTATCGCCCACGGAGTTAGTACCCACTTCCGCCTAAATCAAGACTTTTTCAGCTCCAGCGACTATTTGCAGATGACCAAATTAGGCGAAAAACTGAACGATCTAATCGAGCCGGGCGGCTATATTCAGCGCGGCGAGAAAACCCAGCCGGTCAGTCACTTCAGCGACGCACTGACTTGGCTAATGACGCAGGCGGAAAAAGGCTACTCAATTCAGCGCTACAAAGGCCTGGGCGAAATGAACCCCGAACAGCTGTGGGAAACCACCATGGACATCACCGCGCGGCGGTTGCTTAAGGTAAACATCGAAGACGGCGTGGCTGCCGACGAAGTGTTCACTACCCTGATGGGTGACCAGGTCGAGCCGCGCCGCGAGTTTATTGAGAAAAACGCCTTGGCCGTGAGCAACCTGGATATCTGAAGTACAGCACGGACCAACAGGTTCAGTGCAGCTGGCGCGGAACCGATAGCAGGAACGGTGCAATTTCGGCGTCAAACTCGGTGCCGTCCTCGGCCAACATCTGGTAACTGCCGCGCATGGTTCCATAGGGCGTTTCCAGCACCGCTCCGCTGGTGTACTCAAAGCTCATGCCCGGCGAGAGCTGCGGATTTTCGCCCACCACCCCAGGCCCGCGCACTTCCTGCACCCGTTCATTGGCGTCGGTAATGATCCAGTGCCGTGTCATCAGTTTCGCCGGCACCGAACCATCGTTGGTGATGGTAACCGTGTAGGCAAAGACGAA
>JAYVWC010000064.1:0-13642 GCA_043786385.1 Spongiibacteraceae bacterium
CATACTGATCGAATAAAAACTGCCCCCGAGAAACGTGAGTGGCGTCACGATTAGCATCGGCACGATCTGCAATTTTTCGAAGCCATCGGCCCATACGCCGATAATAAAACCGAACAGACAAAACGTAACTGACGTCAGCACCAAAAAACCGATCATCCAAAACGGGTGCAGGATGTGGAATTCGACAAAAAATCGCGCGGTGATCAGAATGATAATGCCGAGTATTATCGATTTAGTCGCCGCCGAGCCTACGTAGCCAAGCAGCACTTCGACGTAAGAAATCGGCGCCGATAACATTTCGTAAATCGTGCCCGAAAACTTCGGCATATATATTCCGAACGACGCATTCGAAATACTTTCGGTTAAAATTGCCAACATGATCAGGCCCGGCACGATAAATGCGCCGTAGCTGACGCCGCCGATCGACACCATGTGCGCACCGATCGCCGAGCCAAACACGACAAAATACAACGACGTCGAAATCACCGGCGATGCGATACTTTGCATCAAAGTGCGCCAGGTGCGGGATAATTCGAATTTATAGATCGCGCGAATCGCATAAATATTCATCAATGGTCACTCACTAAGCTAACAAAAATATCCTCGAGCGAACTCTGCGAGGAATGTAAATCTTTAAAGTCGATGCCATTCTCGCCGAGCTGGCGCAGCAGATCGGCGATTCCGGTCTGCTCGTGCTGCGCATCGAAGGTATAAACCAGCGTGGTGCCATCGCTCGCCAGTTCGAGATGGAAATTGGTCAACGCAGTGGGAATACTCGATAGCGGTTTTTGCAGATACAACGTCAATTGTTTTTTGCCGAGCTTTTGCATCAGCACGGCCTTGTCTTCGACCAGAATCAGCTTGCCCTTGCTGATCACGCCGATGCGATCGGCCATCTCCTCGGCCTCTTCGATATAGTGCGTGGTCAAAATAATGGTCACGCCGCCAGCGCGCAACTCGCGCACCATCTGCCACATATCGCGCCGCAGTTCGACATCGACGCCTGCGGTCGGCTCATCGAGAAATAAAATTTTTGGCTCGTGCGAGAGCGCCTTGGCGATCATCACGCGACGTTTCATGCCGCCGGACAGTGTCATAATTTTCGAATCGCGCTTGTCCCACAGCGATAAATCGCGCAGCACTTTTTCGAGGTACGCCGCGTTCGGCGGCTTACCAAATAGACCGCGACTGAAATTAACCGTCGCCCACACCGTTTCGAACGCATCGGTCGAAAGCTCCTGCGGCACCAAACCAATTTTGCCGCGCGCCGCACGAAAATCGCTGACGACATTGTGGCCGTCGGCAATCACCTCGCCCGACGTCAGATTGACGATGCCGCAGATAATACTTATCAACGTCGTCTTGCCGGCACCGTTCGGGCCGAGCAACGCAAAAATTTCGCCGCGTCGAATATCGAGATCGACACTCTTCAGTGCTTGAAAACCGGTGGCGTAAGTCTTGGTGAGATTTTTAACTGAAATGATCGACTGCACGCGATCGCTACTCCGTAAGCTGAATAAATAGACTGAATGAATCGATTGAACCATTCTATTGCGATTTTGCCAAGCGCGTTCTATTGTCTCTTATCAAAGCATCCAGTTTGAGCTGAGCAATACAACATTAGACTAGAACAACCCTCTCCCTTTAGGCCCGCCGGGCCCAAATGGCAGAGGGGGATAAGTGTATTCGGCTAGTTTCATGCACTGGATACCGCTATGATCCGCGCACAGCTGCAATCAACAATTATCGTTGTGACTTCTTTTTGAACTGTGTTTGATGCCGGTGTTATCGCTATCGTGGAATTTGCTCTTGCTGCGCTGCGGGCCATCGATCCCGCGCCGATTTGGTTGACGCTTAAACTCGCTGCGATTACCACGCTGGTGTTGCTGGCAATCGCGACGCCGTTGGCTTGGTGGTTGGCGAATACGCGCTCTTGGTTCAAGCAACCATTGAATGCGTTGTTTGCATTGCCATTGGTATTGCCGCCGACCGTGCTCGGTTTTTATTTATTATTGCTGCTAGGCCCGCATGGGCCGATCGGGCAGATCACACTGGCGCTCGGTCTCGGTACGTTGCCGTTTACGTTTGCGGGTTTAGTTGTCGCCTCGACGCTGTATTCGCTGCCGTTCACGTTGCAGCCGATTCAAAATGCGTTCGAGGCAATCGGCAAGCGCCCGCTCGAAGTGGCGGCGACGCTGCGTGCGAATCGTTGGGATTCGTTCGTGCATGTCGTGCTGCCGCTCGCGCGCCCCGGGTTAATTACGGCTGCGGTATTAGCGTTCGCGCATACGATTGGCGAATTCGGTGTGGTGTTGATGATCGGCGGCAATATTCCCGGTGCCACGCAAGTGTTATCGGTGGCGATTTACGATCACGTCGAAGCGATGCAATATCAACAGGCGCATTGGCTCGCGGGCGGCATGGTGCTGTTTGCGTTCTCGATGTTGTTAATACTGTATACGCGTACCGGCAAATTGTTGCGGCTAGCGCCATGAAAAAAATTAGCGCGCGCTTCGACGGCTCGATCGGCACTTTCGCGTTGAACATCGATCTGGAAATTCCCGGCACCGGCGTAACCGCACTGTTTGGCGCATCCGGTTGCGGCAAAACCAGCACGCTGCGCTGTATCGCCGGTTTGGAAAAAATATCTGGCGGTTATCTCTCGGTCAACGGCGACGTGTGGCAGGACGGCAATTATTTTGCGCCACCGCAGCAGCGCGCGATCGGTTACGTGTTTCAAGAGCCGAGTTTATTTTCGCATCTCGATGTGCGCGGCAATTTAGAATTCGGCTGGCGCCGCACCCCGGTGCACGAGCGTCGACTCGCGCTGGCCGATGTTGTCGACCTGCTTGGGTTAAATGAATTATTAACGCGCAGCACCGATCAGCTTTCGGGCGGACAACGCCAGCGCGTTGCGATTGCACGCGCATTGTTGACTAGCCCGAAACTATTATTGATGGACGAACCGCTGGCGAGTCTCGATGCAGCGAGCAAAATCGATATTCTGCCGTGGCTCGAAAAACTAACGCGGCAGCTCGATATGCCAGTTATTTATGTCAGCCACTCGGCGACCGAAGTGCAGCGCTTTGCCGATCACTTAGTATTACTCGAACACGGTCGCACTATTGCAAGTGGACCATTGAACGAATTGCTGACGCGCGCCGATCTGTCGTTAGCGCATCTCGATGAAGCCGGTGCGATTATCGAAGCCGAAGTCGTGCAGCACGATCGCGAATTTCATTTAACGTTCGTTGCGGTAGCTGGCGTGCAATTCGCGGTGTCGCTACGCGATTTGGCGATCGGTCAACGCGTACGCATTCGCATTCTCGCGCGCGATGTCAGCCTCGCACGCATCGCGCCGCAGCAATCGAGCATCAGCAATATTTTGCCGGTAAAAATAATCGATATCAGCACCGATCGCGATGCGGCGCAGGCGCTGGTGCGGTTGGATTTGGCGGGCACACCACTGCTGGCACGCATCACACGCCGTTCGGTGGCGATGCTGGCGCTGCAGCCCGAGCAAGTAATTTATGCGCAAGTGAAAAGCGTTGCGCTGATGGATTAGTTGCAGCTAACGTATTTAAATAAACGCCACCGGTCGGTTTTTTGAATCACCGCGGCGCGTCTTTGATTGCGATTTTTGCCAGCGCGAAGAAATTGCCAACGCCGCGATATTTCTCAGCACGCCTTTGGCCGCGTATATCACCGGCACGATTCTCGATTGCGATGGCGGCTTGCAATTGGACGATGCAAGCATGGATTGTTTGAAAAAAATAACGCGCAGTTAAAGTTTTTACGCATGCTCAACGTGGTATGCGGCGTCGCATCCACCCACTGCCGCTCCATAGCAACAATCCGCAGAGGCTTAATAGTGCACCAATTTTCTCCTGCGGCAACGGTGTTAATCGCAGGGTGATCGAATACTTTCCGGCCGGCGCTTGCAACAGCAATAATCCGGCCGCGGTATCGGGCTGCAGCGCTAATTCGGTGTCGCTGTTATTGAGTTTATTATTTTCGGATGGGTTATCAATCGTCGCGCGCCAATTCGGAAAATAAAATTGCCGAATACGCAGGGTGGTTGCGCGCTGTAAATCGACCGCCAATTCAATTTTGCGCGGTAACCACGCTGCGACTTGTACGCTGCCGTTGTCGGCGTCGTAATGCAGTTGCGGTGTGTCGGCGAGCGCGCTGCTGGTGTCGGCGGCAGTGGAAGGATTCCATTTAGTCGTGTACTCGGGCGCATCCAAACCGTTGCGCACCGCCTGATCGCGACCGACCACCCACCACGCGTTGTCGAACGGATCCAATTTATGGAGCACGTCGGCGCTGCCAAAACTATAGATTAACAAACCCAAAACGGCAGCCAGTGCTAAGGCCGACCACGCATCGCGATGCTCGTGCAAACAATGCAAACTGTGTAGCAGTGCAATCGCGGTCGCCATATCGGCCACCATCGCAATGCGCCACGGGAACTGCACTTTCCACAATTCCGGCAACGTCTCCCAGACGATCTGCGACCACGGCGACATTAAAAACCACGCCACGCCGACCAGCGTTAAACTCGAAAACAACGCGGTGCGACCGATCACGTGGCGCCAGCGATACGCACTCAACCAACACAGCAAATACATCACCGAAGTGATGCCGATCATCTTGAATAGTCGCAACGCAAATACATTGTCGTGACCGACCGTTTTCGGCAATTCATCGAGCGGGAAAAACCAATAATGAAAATCGAAATACGGCGTCCACAATTTATCGACGCGCACGTATTGTTCGCTGAATAGCGCCGGCACCCAGTACCAACCGGCCAACAGAATACCGATCAGAATCGCGGCGGAAAAACTCAGCAATTGCAGCCAGCGATGCTGCCGCCAACTCACTACCGCGACGTAGGCACCGAGACCGATTGAAAATAATAATGTCGATGGCAGATGCGACAACATCATCAGCGCATAAATAATCGCCAAGCCGCAAATGGCGCGCTCGCCGACCAAGATACGATCAGTGTAATACAGCGCCAGCGGCATCCAAATATAATTAGTCAGTTCGCCGATATCCTGCCGCCACCACAGATTAATTTCAAAATGGTACGGCAACAGCATATACAACGCAGCGGCCAGCAACGCCGGAGGCCACGCAAAATTCGCGCGCGCGTAGCGATAAAATGCCATGCCGGAAAATGCGATCAGCAACCACTCGCCGATACCGAGCTGTACGATGAGCTTACTGCCGCCGAACAAAAACACCGGCAGCGATAAAATATAAAACGGCAGCGGCGCGTAGAAATAAAATACCGGGCTGCCAGCGCCGTGATTCATACCCATCAACCAACGCGGATACAGATCGCCCTGCGCCAACTGCGCCGCAAAATTCTGCAACCACACTAAATTGTATTCGATGCTGTGACCGTTCGGCGCGCCGTACCACAACAGCGGCGCACACGCGAGCGTGGCCACCAATAGCAGCATGACGGAAGGGATGATGGCTTTGAGTTTGATATGTATCACAACATATCGAGCAAAGTTTTCGCGGCGACATACGGCGTGGTGGTACCGGCGATCACGCGGCGCTCGAACTGGGGTAGCGCCGCGCGCACTTGTGGATTCTGCCGCAGGCGTTGCAATAGCATTTCGTGAATCAATTGATGCATCCACGCCTTCGCTTGGCGGCGACGTTTTTCCAGCAGCGAACCGTTGCCGCGCGCGGTCACTTGGAAATCGCTGAGCATGCCCCACACCGCTTCGATATTTTCTTTTTTTAGCGCCGAACAGGTCAGCACTTGCGGCGTCCAAAAATTGGTGTGGCGCAGCAAATTCAACGCGCTTTGATAATGCGCGCGGGTGCGCGTCGCGAGGCCCATACTTTCGCCATCGGCTTTGTTGATTACCAACGCATCGGCCAATTCCATAATGCCGCGCTTGATACCTTGCAACTCGTCGCCGGCATTCGGCAACATCAGCACCATAAAAAAATCGACCATGCCAGCGACTTCGTATTCGCTTTGGCCAACGCCGACGGTTTCAACCAAAACCACATCGTAGCCCCCCGCTTCGCATAGCAGCATCGTTTCGCGCGTGTGTTGCGCCACGCCGCCGAGTGTACCTTCCGATGGCGACGGCCGAATAAAGGCGTTATCGCGACGCGATAATTCTTCCATCCGTGTTTTATCGCCAAGAATTGAGCCGCCAGCGATCGGCGAGCTCGGATCGACCGCCAGCACCGCAACTTTTTTGCCGAGGCTAATTAAATATAAACCGAAGGTTTCGATAAAAGTCGATTTGCCGACGCCGGGCACGCCGGTGATGCCGATGCGTAAACTATTGCCGGTGTACGGCAACAGCGCTTCGAGAATCGGTTGCGCGCGCTGCCGATCGCTATCCAATTTACTTTCGACCAGCGTGATCGCCTTCGCTAATGCGCGACGATTGCCTTGCTTGAGTAATTCCAGATCGATGTCGGCCATTGATTTATTCGATCGCGTTACGCAGCGAGCATTATTTCGCTGCGGCGTTGATTGCATCCAACACGTCGCGCGCGGCGATCGGAATTTGTGTGCCGGGACCGAAAATCCCTTTCACGCCTGCCGCGTACAAATAATCGTAATCCTGTTTCGGAATTACGCCGCCAGCCACGACGATAATATCGTCGGCGCCCTGTTTTTTTAATTCTGAAATTAGCTCGGGCACCAGCGTTTTATGTCCCGCGGCTTGCGACGACACGCCGACCACATGCACATCGTTTTCAACCGCTTGCCGCGCAACTTCGGCGGGCGTCGAAAACATCGGCGATAAATCGATATCGAAACCGACATCGGCGAACGCCGTGGCAATCACTTTAGCGCCGCGATCATGGCCGTCCTGACCCATCTTGCATACCAGCATGCGCGGGCGACGACCGTGACGTTCGACGAATTGTTCGATATCGCTGGCGATGCGCTGCCAGTGTTCGTCGTCTTGGAACGCGCTGCCGTAAACACCGGATACGGTTTGCGATTGTGCGTTGAAACGACCGAACACGCGCTCCATCGCAAACGAAATTTCGCCGACGGTGGCGCGCACGCGCGTGGCTTTAATGGCGAGATCGAGCAAATTGCCGGTGTCGCCGCCGTTCTTTTCTTTAGAAAGGGCACATTGAAAAATTGCTTCGAGCGCGTCTTCAACAGCTTTTTCATCGCGCTTGCCGCGAATTTCGGCGAGTCGTTTGATTTGCGATTCGCGCACCGCGTTGTTGTCGATTTCGAGAATATCGACATCGTCTTCGGTTTTCAGTCGATATTTATTTACCCCGACAATCACATCGTCGCCGCGATCGATACGCGCCTGTTTGCGCGCCGCCGATTCTTCAATTTTTAATTTCGGCAAACCGGTTTCGATTGCTTTGGCCATGCCGCCGGCCGCTTCGATTTCTTCGATCATCGCCCAGGCTTTATCGGCCAATTGCTGCGTCAGCGATTCCATGAAATACGAACCACCCCATGGATCGACCACATTGGTGATACCGGTTTCTTCCTGAATCACCAATTGCGTATTGCGCGCGATGCGCGAGGAAAACTCAGTTGGCAATGCGATCGCTTCATCGAGCGCATTGGTGTGCAGCGATTGCGTGCCGCCAAATACTGCCGCCATCGCCTCGATCGTGGTGCGCACGACGTTGTTGTACGGATCTTGCTCGGTCAGCGACCAGCCCGACGTTTGGCAATGCGTGCGCAACATTTTCGAGCGTTGATTTTTTGGATTGAATTCGCTGACGATGCGCGCCCATAACTGACGGCCGGCGCGCAATTTTGCAATTTCCATATAGAAATTCATGCCGATGCCCCAGAAGAACGACAGGCGACCGGCGAATTTATCGATATCCAAACCCGCGCTGATTGCAGTGCGAATATATTCCTTACCATCGGCGAGTGTGTAGGCGAGTTCGAGCGCCGCATCGGCACCGGCTTCTTGAATGTGATAACCGGAAATCGAAATCGTGTTGAATTGCGGCAGGTGATCCGAGCAGTACGCAATGATATCGCCGATGATGCGCATCGATGGCGTCGGCGGATAAATGTACGTGTTGCGCACCATAAATTCTTTTAGAATATCGTTCTGAATCGTGCCGGACAATTGATCTTGCTTAACGCCCTGCTCTTCGGCGGCAACGATGTAACCGGCCAGAATCGGCAGCACTGCGCCGTTCATCGTCATCGATACCGAGACTTTATCGAGCGGAATACTGTCGAATAATATTTTCATATCTTCGACTGAATCGATTGCGACGCCGGCTTTACCGACATCGCCGGTGACGCGCGGATGATCCGAATCGTAACCGCGGTGCGTCGCTAAATCGAATGCGACTGAAACACCCTGTCCGCCCGCCGCTAACGCTTTGCGATAAAACGCATTCGATGCTTCGGCGGTCGAAAACCCAGCGTACTGACGAATTGTCCATGGCTTCACCGCGTACATCGTCGCCTGCGGACCGCGCACGAATGGCTCAAGGCCCGGCAGCGTATCGGCAAACGGTAAATTTTCGGCATCGGCTTTGGTGTACAGCGGCTTGACGTCGATTCCTTCCAGCGTATGCCAGGTCAGCTCGTCCAACGAACCGCTTTTCAGCGATTTCGTCGCGAGCTTTTGCCATTCTTCGAGCGCGTGCGGTGCGGGTTGATATTTATCGGACACGATGGTTTACCTACTAGATGGTTTACCTACTAAAAGAACAACTAGTGCGCCGCGTGCTGATTAATTTCGATCAACACACCGTCGCAACATTTCGGATGAATAAAAATAACCAGACAATCGTGCGCGCCAGCGGAAGGCGCTTCGCTTAAAAATTCGTAGCCTTTCGCTTTCAGGCGCGCGACATCAGCAACGATATCGTCGCTGCGAAAACACAGGTGATGAATACCGCCGCCTTTCTTTTCGAGAAACTTAGCGATCGGTCCTTCGCCGTTGAGCGGATGTACCAGCTCGATGCTGGTCGGCGGCAGCGGAAAAAATGCGGTCGACGTTTTCGCCGATGCGACGTCCTCGGTGCCTTCAAAGGTCAAACCGAAATCGTCCATAAAACGCTTGATGGCTTTTTGCAGATCCGGCACCGCGATGGCGATATGGTCCAGTGCGACAATCATTTAGGTTCTCACATCATTAATGCGGGCGGCCACGGGGGGCCGCCCCTACGCAATAATATTCTGTAGGGGCAGGCCCCCGTGCCTGCCCATTTGTCTTGTCGATGCCTGCCCAATTTGCAATTACAACAAATTCACCAAAAACGCCGCGGTGCGTTTGCGCATCCGCGCGCTGATTTCTTCCGGTGTTTCGACGACGATTTTTTCATCGGGCGTCACTTTGAACAACGGCTGACCTTTTTTGATGATAACACCATCGGTATCGACCAGAACTTTGTCGATGGTACCGGCAAACGGTGCGAAGACTTTGTTGAACATCTTCATCACTTCGACGATGTACAACGGCTGCCCCTGTTTGAAATGCGTGCCCTCTTGCACAAACGATTCCATGCCGGGCGCTTCGCGAGCGTAGAACATGCCGCCGGAAGCCGCTAACACCTCGTCGGATTTCGCGGTCGGCGGCGGTACCAATACTTTCGCCATGCGATCTTGCAACGACTTTTCCATCAATTCGGCGGGGATCGTGATGCTGAGATCGGCGTTGACTTTCAAATCGAAGAAACCGGTATCGAGCGCCACCATCGGCAGCACCGACAATATTTCGGCGCCCGCTTGATAGCCGAGATGCGCCGCCAACGTCGCCTGCCACAGCGCTTCGTCGCCGCCTTGCTCGTCGAACACGGACGGTCGTGGGCCCGCCAGTGTCTTCTGGATATCCGCGTAGCTAAACACGCCCAAACGCTGTTTCAGTACCGCATAAAACGCTAGCGCTTGTTGCAACAATTCGTTGTCGTGATCCCAAATCATGTACGCAGCCGGCTTGCCGTCTTCGTAATCCATGTGCAGGAAGTGATACAGCTCGGCGAGCAATTCGATCGGGTTGCCGAGCCAATTGATGCGCCCATCGACGACGTTGAAATTGTGGCGATTGATACTGAGCCAGCCCGCTAACAGATGCTGTTGTGCGCACAGCATTTCGATCGGGCGCAGCAGCAACGATTGTTTGCGATCGAGCACCGTCACGAAAGCGGTTTTAGTGTTATCGGTAGATTTCTTTAAATAACCGCCGCGAATTTGTGCGAACGCGTAACCGAGATCGATCTGCGCCGCGATTTCTTTTAGTTTTCCGACTGCGGTCAGATACGGCACGATAAAGCGCGTGGTCGGCCGCGCGTTGATATTCTGACCGATAAACCAATTCACTAAGCCATAGTGAAATTCCAAATTGGTCGCTAAATCTTTGCCGCGCAATTCGGTGCGGCGCAGCGTTTCAGCGAGCCGCTGATAACTCTCCAACCGATTCGCACCGGTGGTAAGCAGCAGCGCAATGTTCGAATCGTAAGCGCCTGCCAAATGGTATTTCATAAACACATCGGTATCAGGATTGTGCATGCTGATACCTTGGTCGTCGCGAATTTCGCCTTCGATCGCGTTCGACCAATATTCGATAACGCCACCGGCGTGCGGCTGCAGCGCTTGGTTGGTCGCGTTCATTCGCGCCTCGACCGATGCGTGCTCGCGCAGCAAACGCGTCGGCTTCGGCAGGCGACCAGCATGGCGAGCCAACAGCACCATCGTTTCGACCAGCGATTCGACGACAAAGAAATCATCGGCATCGTTCGGGTTAACGAATTTTAATTTGTAACACAACTCGGTGACGCGATGCTCGACCTGAATGCGCGTATTCATTTCCATAAAGAAATGCCGCGCACCATCGACGATACACTCGAACGTCGATACCGAATCAAGCTTGACCGCTTTACCGAAGCGTGCGGCCTCGTCTTCCATTTTATTCAGAATATCGAGATCGCTCTGCAGCGTTTTCGCTTCTTCACTGCGCTGGCTTTTCTGTGCTTTCGCCACCGCTTCGGTCAACTCTTCAACGGTGACCGAAACTTCTAACAATTTTTGCTCGTGCATTTGCAGCGAGCAGTCGCGACCACCCATGGTGATGCACCACTCGCCGTTGCCGACCACTTGGATCTCTTGGTGGCGCGTAGTTTCGATATTCAATTCGATCAGCACGTTTTTGTTGTCGCCGACGCCGTTGCATTTCACTTCGGCGAGAATTTCGCGCAACAAGGCGGGACCGTTTTCGACGGCTTTCGCAACTTTTTCGTCAACGGTGCTGCCGGTATAACTGTTCGGCGCATTCATGATGCGCTGACCTTTGCCGCCGCCGCCGGAAATTGCTTTCAAGCGGAAACGGTTATCCGGATTTTGCGCAAATACTTTGGTGAGTTGCTTTTTCAGCTCGACGCCCATTTCGTCGACGGTAAATAAATCGATGCCTTTTTTGTACGACGCAAGCAATACCGCATCGACCTGATCGACTAACGTGCCACCGAATTTCGCAGCATCGACTGCCAAGTCCTGTTCTTTACACAGCTTGAGCAATGCGGCTTGATCAGGATATTTATTCAACAGCGTCAGCGTAGTCAGATTGTCGACGCCCGGCGTGGTCGATACGCCGACATTCAGCGCAGTGCGTTTCGCCTCGTCTTTTAAACCCGCTGAACGCACCGTCTGCGAGCATGGCCCGATGAAGCTGAGACCCGCCTCCTCCATCGATTTAACCATTTCTTCGTCTTCGGCCATAAAACCGTAACCGGCGAAAATGCTGTTGTAATTATTTTCTTTGGCGATCTGAATAATTTGGCGGATGCGCTGTACGCGCTCCTCTTTACTGGCACCGGTGTAATCGGGCACGCGATGCACGCGCTGCGGATCGGTCAATTTGCGCAGCTCGGGCGCCAACGCATTGCTATACGTGATCGAATCTTTTTCCGACAGCAAAATACCGTAGCCGTGAATGCCCATTTCGTCGAAGACATCCATCGCTTCTTTGCGAATCGGGCCGCGGCAGATAATCAGCGGTCGCATATCTTCGCAGCTGAAACTGCGTACCCATTCGGAATCGCTGGCGCCAATGCGTCGCGATTTGTGAATCAGCGGATTATTCAGATAATAATTATTGCTCGGTTGCACGTTAGCAGGCCCCTGACTAATTTTTTCTCTCCCCTCGCTGGCAAACTTGTTAAGTTCGCCGAGAGGGAGTTTATTAATGGAATTCGCGTTGTACTGCGTTCAACGGTTCAGCAACATAATGCTGCAAATGGAAGCGCAGATTTTCCGCAACGACTTTGCGTAGATCCGACGGCATGACGATTTGCGAAATCGAACCAAGGCTCAGCGCCTCGTTCGGATTCATCAACTGCTGCTCGTAACGCTGCCCAAGGATGGCTTCTTGCTCTTTTGCCCATTGCCGCGCGGTTTTTTCCGCTGCCGCATGCGCATCGGCTTCATTTAAACCACTGCGAATATGTTCTGTTTTCGCTTCGAGCAAACGCTTTTGCGTGCCGCTGCGAATACTGCGCAACTCATCTTTATAAATAAATTCGACACCGGCCGGGCCCATCACTGCGGCGCGCGTGGTCGGCAGCGCAATAACTAAATCGGCACCGGTGGGATAGTTGTTGTACGACGCGTACGCGCCGCCAAACGCATTGCGAATGATCACCAAGAAACGCGGCGTGCGTAAATCGATAATCGCATCGAGCATCGCGCGCCCGGCCTGCACGATACCGCCGAGTTCCTGCTCGCGACCTGGTTTGAAGCCGGTGGTGTCTTCCATGAAGACCATCGGGATGTTGTACAGATTACAGAAGCGAATGAAGCGTGCATTTTTGTAAGCCGCATCGATATCGATTTGCCCCGACGCCACCGCCGAATTATTCGCGACGAAGCCAACTACACTGCCGCCCATCCGACCGAGCGCACAAATGGTATTGCGCGCGCGCTCGGGTTGAATTTCGAAAAAGTCGCCGTGATCGCAAATTTGTTGAATGATGATGCTGATATCGAACGGCGTGTTAAATCCGGTCGGCGAGTTAAACGCTTTTTTCAACAGAATATCGATATCCCAGGTCTTGCGATCGACCGGATCGGAAGTGGGCTCGAACGGCGCCAGTTCGTGATTGCCGGACGGCAAATAATGCAGTAATTGTTTTACTTTCTGTAGCGCACTGACTTCGTCGGGCACGACAAAATCGGTGACACCGGATTGCGAATGCACATTCGGGCCGCCCAATTCATCGGCGGTTACATCTTCGCCGAGCACCGTTTTAACGACGCCGGGGCCGGTCAAACCAAAGAAAGTTTCGTTCGGCTGAATCACAAAACTGCCTTGGCGCGGCAGGTACGAACCGCCACCGGCGTTGAAGCCAAACATACACATAATCGAAGGCACTACACCGCTGATTTTACGCAGCGCGGTGAAGGCCTCGGCGTAGCCGTCGAGTCCGCCGACACCGGCTGGCACGTACGCGCCAGCCGAATCGTTCATGCCGACCAGCGGAATTTTACGCTTGCCGGCGAGCTCGAATAAACGCGCGAGCTTTTTGCCGTTGGTGGCATCCATCGAACCAGCGCGCACGCTAAAATCGTGACCGTACAGCGCGACATCGCGGCCGTTGATGCGCACGATCGCGGTGACCAGCGACGCACCATCGAGATTGGGGCCCCAGT
>JAYVWC010000065.1:0-2542 GCA_043786385.1 Spongiibacteraceae bacterium
CGTCTTTATTTGGAAATACTCAGAAGTAATCAGATGCGAATTTGATGCGCTGATATCGCAGGCGGCACCCCTTACCGCGCGAGCGGTTTAGTCCATGTCGCGCAAGAAGGCATCGGCTTCGTCGATCAACAGTGTCGGCTTCCATGCTTCAACGCAACGAAAAATCGCGCTAGCGGAAATGTTCGAGGCGGCAAGTGGACGATTGCATAAGCGGCCGAATAAATCGAGTAGCTGCGTTTTGCCGCACCGTTTTTCCGGCGCAGTAATCATCGCAATGGGGGCCACCTGTACCTGGTCAATAAACCAAGTGAAGGCGATCCAAAGCGATGCGGCGCGCGCCGTTTCCATATCGCAAATAATGAAACGTCGAATGGTGTCTGCAATATCGAAGAGTAACTGTGCGCCGTCCACTGAATCGTGCCAAGGCACAACCTCATTGAAAAGGATTGCGCCACCGCCGTTACCATCGCTGCCCGTATCGGTTGCGGTTGCCGCGCGACGTGCTGCACTAACTGCCTTGTCGAGTGCAGCTTCGCGAATGCCAAGTGCAGCCGCATCAGTTTTGCGAGTCCGCTCGTAATCAATAACCGATAGTTTCGCCAACTCAGTTATGCGCGCATCGCTATTCATCGAAGATTGAGCGGGAACCGCTTCATCGACAGCATTCCAAACTTGATCGGCTGCCAGCATCATAAAGCCCTCCGCGCTGCATCGACGCGCTTCCATGCGATCAATTCACGGTCGGTGTCAGTATCGGAAAACCCCTCTCCCCTTGATCGTCTACCGGCACATTGCGCGAGAATTAACAATTCAGTTTCCAGCGCATCGGCAAGCTGTCGACGCGACACCCCGGGCACAATCTGGCGCGGTGCTTTGCCGTCGATAAATAAATCGTGAATGCCGATACCGATTGCGGCGCAAATATCCTGCACAGTGCAACCGCCGAAACAATGCAGCAACACACGATCGCCGGTATCTTTAACCGCAAGCGATGGGCTTTTGTCGTCGTGTGCAGGACAACATGCAACCCACTTGTCAGCGCCGTTAGCCTTCACTTTGTCGAGTCGGTCGATAATTTCATTAATGTTCATCGGCTACCTCCGGGAAAAGCTCTGCCTCTACGCGCAATGATGCGCGGACTAGCAGCTCCTTTACCTCGCGTGAAAGTTTTGCGGAAAGCTCCGGGGCCACGTCAAAGCGAATGCCGCCATCAGGTAATCGGTATAGCGTTAGCAGTGCATTCATGGCATTACCCCCGCTTTCAGCAAAACATAGCTGCCTACTCGGTGAGGGCGACCTTGTGGGTCATTTGCGCGCTGCCATTGAGTAGCGATGTCCCAGCCGAAATCATGGCGAAGTTCAAACACGCGACGCGGCGAATGCAGCGCGTTGCAATTTGCCTGAAGCTCAAGCGTGGTCGCGCGCATATGCTGAATCAGATAATCGGCAATGCGGCGACACTGAGCTGTTCGGCAGGTATTATTGATACTTGATTGTTTGGGGCTGTGCCGTGAGGTGCGGCCTATTTTTTTGTCTGTCATTTCTGCCGCCTCCTACGCTGCCGACGCGGTGCGCGACGACATCCAAGCGCGGATATCTTCAACTTTCCATGCGGTAATACGCTCGGACAATTTGACAGGTGCGGGAAATTCGCCGGATTTAACTTTGCGCCATAGCGTTGCAGATGAGAACGGGACAATGATGGGAATTAATTGAGATTGGCGTAGATAACCACACTCTGGAAGTCTGCCAATCGTTGTGGAATTGTTCATATCGCATTACTCCAATAAGACGGAATGATTAGGTGCGAAACGAACAATATGCTTGTAGCTAGTGGGTCAAAAGTGAAGCAAATAGGCTATTTGTTTACCTGTCGCCCGTCGGGCGGTTGCGCTCGTAGTCTAGAATGTGTCGCGCAACGTCTCGACTGTCTTTGTAGGCCTTGCGGACAACGGATGTTTTATCTTCGAGTAATGGCCACATTTTACGACTAACCGCATCAATCGCTTCCTCTTCTGTCATGCCAGATACGCGCAGCCGCTCAACTTGGACAGCAATTTTTTGGTTTCGCTCGTCGGTCTTTTGTTGATGCTTCTCGCCAGGTTTCAGTTTGATATTTAGCGCAGCGTTAGCATCTGCTCCATCATTAATAATGGGTTCTAGGCAATCCGCCAGATAATCCATGTAACGCCAGTCAGGTAGCTTGTGCGCAATGAGATGTGAATAAAAACTATTCAGAATTGAAATAGCGGCTTCTCTATCGCCTGCTCTCGCCTGCTCGATTTCTAAGTCGACAATTTTCGATAAGAAATCCGATATTTCTTGATCAGTCATAGCTCCCCCAAAGTGCTCCCCTGTTAGATCGCAGCGCCAGCGGGTCAGGGAGACCCGTTTTCATAGGCGCTGCAAATTTGTTAAGTGGTGCTTCGGCGTCGCTCTACATTCTAAAGTGGACCCCTTAGTCCAGACAAATTCCTGTCTAGTTTAAGATAGCCCCGGTTTTTGCCACAGCTGATTGGCGCTGCCCCAGTTTTTGCGCGGA
>JAYVWC010000066.1:0-5499 GCA_043786385.1 Spongiibacteraceae bacterium
TGTCTACGCTTCATCGCTTTTGTTACCGCCAGCCATGCAAGACTCGCTACACGGTGGAGCTGGTACTCCTTCCGTCACGGGACTTTCACCCGCCAGATATGCGCTGCTTTTCCCAGCGCCCCGCCCATCCCCTCCAAAAAGACACTCAAGCGCTGGAGGCCTAGTGCTACAAGGCCAACAGCCAATGCGTAGATAGTTACCGCCACTATATTCGGCCTTTAGGCCGCTATTGTCGCGTCCAGCGTATCTTCGGCAATTACTTCGATATCCTTCAAAAGGCTCTCGATATCAATCATGGTCGTGCGATTGCCAAACGTATATTGCCCTGACATCAGAATGTGCGCCCACGCCACCGGCGACAAATTGCTCAACATCTCTACCACGAGGGGCTTATCGAGCTTCTCAAATCGGGTGATGAGCCCTGATAACAGCTCTGAATTGTAGTAGATGATGCAATTGGCGATCAGTCGGGCACAGCCGTTCCATTGTTCAATTTGATAGTCGGACCCACCTCGAAATTGATTGCCGCTGATCGAGGCAATCGCTCGGCGCAACTGGTGATAGGCCTCACCGCGATTGAGCGCCTGCTGGATAAAGTGCCGCAACGTAGCATTGTCGATGTATTCAAGCAGGTAAAGGCACTTAATCAGGCGGTCATATTCATGCAGTGCCTTCAGCGTGCGGCTACTGCGTTTGGTATTGGCCAATTTTTTCACAACGGTGCTTTGCGTAGTCGTTTTTCGACTCAGGGAGCACATGATGCGTTGAATCTCATCCCACTCCTGTTCAATTAATTTTCCGTTGATAGGAACCTTCATATGCAGCGTAATCTGCTCGCCATATTCCACTTCAAATTGCTCGAAAAAGATGTGCTTGAATTTGGCGTAACGCGGTGTGAACTGGTAGCCGAAGATATCGAGGATCGCGAAATTGACGCTGTTCACACCGTGCGAATCGGTGGCCAGTGTTTTCGGTTGAATGTCGCTGGAATTGTTGTAGAGCAGATCAAACGCGTAATGCCCTTCGTATTCGTTGGGCGAAATCACCGTAGTGTTCAGCGGCACATGATTGGAAACCAGCGTCAGCGCGGACACGCCTTTGCCTTTGCGAAAATATTTCGCCGAAAAACGCGCTTTGAAGGTCTTGATACGACAGGAGTGTTTTTGTCCATCGATGCTACCAAAAGGCGCCACTTCATTGATGGTGTAGTGCTTAAAGATGGCCAGCTTAGCGGTCGCGTTGGCAATTGCGTCGTTAGCGTTGTCGAGATTTTCAGGGCGAACAAAGGCGTCATTGACACCACGCAATACCGCTAAACTGCGATCCGACGCCGCAGCGATGCCGTGCAGTCCGTAGTTGCTGCCGTCGGCCAACATACACGCGTACACATCTTCGTCGTTGGGTTTGACGCTGCGCTTGCGCGTGGTGAGGGCTTTGAACTCGTCGAGGAAGTGGGTTTTCCGATTCACATGGCGCATGATGTCGACAATATCCATGTGCTTTATCTGACTGTACACCGGATTCTCCACGTCGTCCTTCCAGCGTTTATTCGCCAATGTCCATGCCAGCCGTTGGGAACCGGGCTGGCGCTTCACAAACGCATTGGCATTGCTATTGATTTGGTGAGCGACATGTTCCATGCGCTGCTGCAATAGCACGTCCAACTCATCCAAGGTCTGACGAATCGGCTGCTTTAATCGCTCCAAACCGGTATTTTCAATAATCAATGGCTTTTGTTGCCAATCGACTGGCGTGATTAAATCATCTTCAAGCCGTTTATTGGCATCGCTCTCGGTGACATAGATTTGGTTTTTGTCGAGCAGTTTATAGACGCGGTGATACAGATAGAATTCAAAACGCTGCGGATTCACGTCGTCGCCGTCCTGAAGATAAGGCCGATCCTTGTTTTGGATAAAGCGTTGATCCATAAAGGTGATTTTGCCATCGCGCTGAAGTTCGAGCTTAGCCATCTGGATTTGCTTGGATAGCATGGGTTGATCGTCATCGCATTGAATATCGATGGCGATAAACAATTTTCGCAGCGAGTTCGCTGTTTTGCGCACCTGTTTATCGGTATATTGCCACTCGTAATGCGTCAGATCGAAATCGTTTTTGGTAAAGTGCTGACCGACGGCGAGAATTTCCTCTTTCGTTAATACCGCATAGGCCTGGTTGCGAAATTTATTCAATCGGATGGTGCCGGTGATTCCCTCCTCATCCGCCACCATGTGCAAAACCTTACCCGCGTACTGCAGTTTATTTCGGACGGTCTCGATTTCATCGGCAATGGATTGATGGGCAAAGGCTTTGGCAGCTTCAATATGTTTGCCGACCAGGTAGATAAATGCCGTAACGAGAATGTCGTTGGTTTCGCGGTAGCGAAAATATAAATAGCACGCCAAATACAGTAAGTTTTGCGGCTCCGTGTAGCGGCGTAATTTATAGATCGATCGGTGTTTGACAATGTCGGCATAGTAATTCAAATTACCTTGCGACAAACCCAATTGTTCAACCAGCATTTTAATTTCCGGGTAGATCGGTTTAATCGTATCGTGCGTTTGCAATTCAATGGCCAGTTCGGAGGGTGAAAAATCTTTGGCGGCCCCTTTATACGAAGACAATTTATTCAATAAACCTTTCGAGTGCAAAATAGCCCGCAAGCGCTGTAGTGTCGTATCAGCTATGTGTTGCGAGAATACCGATTCGGTGCGCTGGCGTTCAGCGGTTAGGACCTCGGTAATGCATTTCTGTACCGTTGAATACCCGGTCAATGCAACCCGTTTCTGGCCAAAAAAAGCCAGGTACTCATCAAAAATATAGCGCGGATCACTATAAATCGTCGCAACATCCTGAAGGCGAATGATCAATGCACCCTGGTGTTTTTGGCGATCAAACCGTTCGAAATCCAACAACGCCAACATTTTGTGTACCAGTTTTGTTCGAGTGCTCTGAATAACAGCGCCATATTTGGGTTTTTTGTCGGGAAAGTAGATTCGGCAAAGATAATCGACGTCTTGTTTAGCTGTTTTTAAGGTGAATTGCGGCACCACGGGCTTGGCGCGAAAATACCCAATCAGCAACATCAGATACAGTTTCGTTTCCAATTTATCCAACGCGTTGATGACCCTTAAAATTTCGTCGTCCAAGGCGAAATATTCTTCGCGCTCGGTCGCGTTAAAGATCGGACAGTCATACAGATCCGCTATTTCACCCACCGTTAAAATGGTAATACGTTTTTGGTTGGTTTCCATCGCAGCGCTTCTCCCCCAAAAAAGCGCGGGATCAAACCATCGTAGGTGTAGGTGGTGGTGTAACTCGCGCTGCGTGGATCGATCGTTTTCAACAACTGCCCGGCTTGATCGTAAATATACTGCGTGATGCTCGCCGGGAAATTGCTGTCGCTGGTTACGCCATTGCCAGCCGCGTCTACTTTTGTGTACGTGGTGACACTACTCAGCTGGCCGCGGAAATCGTAACTGTAATTAGTCAGCTGGGCGCGCGTGAAATCGCGCGAAGTGGGCGCACTGGTCGAGGTCCATGCGCTCAACGCAGTCAGCGTCGGCAGCGCACTCTGCGGATTCAACGCATCGCCGTAGACGATCGCTTGGCTACGCAGCCCAATGCCAGCCCCGCTAGTAAAATAACGGTATTCAGTGACGCGCCCTTCCGGGCTCACGGTAAAGCGGAGATTTAAGTTCCCGTCGTACGCATAATATGTAGTCTGCGCACCGCTCGGCTGCTGCGACCCTTCGCCATCTGGATCCGGATTGGTGTAGGTGGTTTCGCTCTGCAATTCGTTGCGCGTACCGTACAGACGGGCCACCGTATTACCTAGCGCATCGCGCTCCAAAATACGATTGCCATTGGCATCGTATTTATACGTGGTGGTGTTGCCGAGACTGTCAATCACGCTGGTGACATTGCCGTTGGCATCGTAACCAAACTGCGTCAGCTCGCTTTTACCGCCGGCTAATTGCTGGATCGATTTAATCTGGCTGTTAGTATCGTAACTCCATACCATGACCCGACCGGCAGGATCGGTGATTAGCGTTTGACGATTAGCGGTGTCGTAATTGAAGGTGGTGGTGCGGCCGCGCTCGTCGCGAACAGTATTGATTCCAGAGGTCCCGTAGGTAAAGTCTAATCGACTACCATCGGTTTGCGCGATACTGCTGATCTGATTGGCATACTCATCGTAAGTGTACGAGGTGACATAAATCTTGCTGTCGGTGGTGATATCTGGGGTCAAATCGACCGTGACGCTGGTTAATCGGTGGCTGTCATCGTAGCCATAGCTCACGCGCTTGAGCGATTTGGCGACCGCTGTACCCGTACTGTTATCGGTGTATGTAGTGAGGATATCGGCGATATCGTTGCTGCTGCCGACATACTCAATAGTGGTTTTTTCGCCGTTGGCACCATTGATAATGCTGCTGACTAAGTCGTTTCCGTTGTAGGTAATTCCAAGAGTATTATTATTGCGATCCATAACGGCCAGAAGCAGCCCCTTATCGACGCTATAAATCTCGCGCGTCTGAGTGCTGCCGTCGGCCCACATCCAGTACGACGCGGCCCAGGTTAAAGTATCGACTGCTCCATCGCCGCGAGTGCTGGTATAGGTCGGATGCGCACTGTCGTTATTATAGAAGTAGGTGACTTCCGCACCATCTTCGCCGATGCGTTTAACCGTACTACCCGCCGTATTGACAGGGCCATTCAAACCGTACACTTTGCGCGAGAAACCGAGCCGCCAGTTATCGCCGTTGTCGTCGTTGAGTTGGCCCAAGCTGTTGTAGGTGCGCTCGATACCTATATCGAGGCCCTTGCCAACGAGCACCTCGTCTTGCCGCTGGATGATCAGGTTGCCGGTCACCGCGTTGACGGTAACGCCTTCGCCCGCACGGCCTTGTGGGGCCGAGCCGGTTTGCCCCTTATCGCCGAGCACTCGACCCGAGGTTGTCCCTAAACCTAACTCTGCACCGCCGACGATAGCAACCATGACCCACTCCCAATGACTTGACTTAACGTTATGACGAGCACTCGCACACGAGCGCCCGCGTTTATAGTTCGCACTAAATCAAGTTATCCAAGGAATGTGGAAATAGTTTAGGAAAAAGTACAATTATTTTTAGGGGCACTATTTTAATGAAGCTGTGGCGGCGCACCGGCCTCATTTTTCGCCAACATTTCTGCGATCGCTGCTTGCACAGTTCTGCCATCGGGCATTTTTGCTTGAGTGAGTATCTGATCCATCAGTTGACGCGCCATGACAGCGTTACCGCTCACCTGTTGCAGCAGGCTTTGCGCAAATTTGCCAGAATAGTTATCGCTATCTAATCCACTGGCGCGCTTGATAGCCTGCGTAGCGGAATCGATATTGCCGCGCATCAACGCGACCACCGCGAGACAACCGTGGGTCTCGGCAAAATTTCGATCGAGCGCCAACGCGTGTTGTAGCGCGCGCTCCGCCCCGTCGACATTTTTCTGCAAAATGTAACA
>JAYVWC010000067.1:0-13492 GCA_043786385.1 Spongiibacteraceae bacterium
CATCACTTCAAATTTATTCGGCGCGGAAATAAACGGCAATTGCGTGAGTCGAGCAATCTCCGCAGCGACGCGCACCGCGAATTCGGGATGCGTATTTAAACCGGTACCGACCGCGGTGCCACCCAACGCGAGTTCGTACAATTGCGGCAGCGTCGCCGTTGCGCGCTCGCTCGAATGTTGTAATTGCGCGACGTAGCCGGAAAATTCCTGCCCCAATGTCAGCGGCGTCGCATCCTGTAAATGGGTGCGGCCGATTTTGACGATGCTTGCGAAGCGCTGCGATTTTTCGGCCAACGTAGCGCGTAATACTTGCAGCGCCGGTAACAATTTATTGTGGATGCCGATCGCTGCTGCCATATGCATCGCGGTCGGAAATACATCGTTCGACGATTGTCCGAGATTGACATCGTCGTTGGGATGAATCGTGCGCAACTCGCCGCGTCCACCGCCCAATATTTCGCTAGCGCGGTTGGCAATCACCTCGTTCAAATTCATATTGGTCTGCGTGCCGGAACCGGTCTGCCAAACCACCAGCGGAAATTCGCGCGCGTGCTTTCCTGCGCTAATTTCATCGGCTGCAGCAATAATTGCGTCGGCTTTTACACTATCGAGCAAACCCAGATCGCAATTCACGGTCGCGGCAGCGCGCTTGATCACCGCCAGCGCCGCGATCAATTCGGGCGCCTGCTGCTCGCTAGAGATTTTAAAATTCTGTAGCGAGCGCTGCGTCTGCGCGCCCCAAAGCGCCTGCGTCGGCACTTCGATCGGACCGAAGCTATCGCTTTCAAGACGGAATGATTCGCTCATCGCCTACCCTCCATCGGAGTAAAATATTCGATGATCGAATCATGCGACAGCGGCAATATTTAGTCGAGCGAATTGGAAAACCAATTCTCGGCGCTATTGCATGCTTAGAAAATGCTGTTTAACGCCATTGCTGCCATCATGTCGCCTTGCAATTTGAGCTTGCCGGACATGAAGGCCATCTGCGGATTCATCGACTTGTTGACGAGTTTGGTGAGATTGTCGAGCGTGGCAATGATGGTCACGTCGCTCGGTAAATCTTCGTTGGAAACGGTCGGCGGCGTGGTCGTGCCATCCAAGTAAATTGTTTCTCCTTCGATGGAAAACTTAATTTTCTTACCAAACGGCTTGGCAGCGGTAACTTTGGAAGCGATGGTAGCGGTCAGTTCTTGAATGGACATGCAGTTCTCCTTAGATATAAACGTACATTTTATTGACACAAACTTGTTGTATACACACTTTTGATCAATTCAAACATCGCTGCAGCACACGCTTCCATGCTCGCCAGCAATTGTTTGCCTATGAATTATACCCAACGTGAGGGTGGCCAATGCTAATCGCTTTATACGTCGCCGACAATACAGATGGATTGTTACTCAGCAGCCCGGTAAAAACTTCGGCCCTTAATAAGCCTCTAACGTTGTCGAAATCCTTTGCAAAGTGCGCCGATAGAATCTTTCAACAAAACATCAAACTATTGATTAGCCATATATTCCATGCGGCTGGAGCAGTATTTGCTGTAGTTTTCGAGACGACAATAACAAACCCTACGCGGTGGCAGCAATGAACAACAATTATCCTTCCTGCAATATCGACGATCTCGCCCGCTTAGCCCGCGAAACCTGCGTTTATCGCGGTCACTCGCAAGGCATCCCGCTGTTACAGACAACCACCGAACGGCATCGCAAGACGACCACCGGCAGCCGTTGGGTGAAATTGCTCAGCGCATTTAAACGCCGATAATCGCTGGCAATACCCATCTGAAACCGATTCTCTACACTTTTCGTCGCTGTCCGTACGCGATTCGCGCGCGGCTGGCGATCGCCATCAGCGGTGTCGAGGTCGAGCGTTGCGAAGTCGCGCTGCGCAATAAACCGCAAGCGATGCTCGATTGCTCGCCAAAAGGCACCGTGCCGGTGCTGCAATTGTGCGATGGCAGCGTGCTCGAACAAAGCCTCGATATTATGTACTGGGCATTGGCGCAGCACGATCCTCAGCACTGGTTGCGCGACGATGCCGCAGCCTCGCATACCATTTCGGCATTGTTGGCCGAAAACGATGGTTCCTTTAAACAGCATCTCGATCGCTATAAATATGCCGATCGCTATCCCGAACAGCCAGCCACGTATTATCGAGCGCAGGGCGAAGTCTTTTTAGCGCAGCTCGATGCGCGCCTGACCCAACACACTTATTTATTCGATGATCGAATCAGCCTCGCCGATATCGCAATCATGCCGTTTATTCGTCAATTCGCGCACGTCGACCGCGATTGGTTTTACGGATCGCCGTATCGAGCGTTAATTCGCTGGCTCACCGAGTTGTTAAACTCGGCGTTATTTATTGCCGTCATGCAGAAATAATTTGCCTTTCAATTTTAAAAATTACGGTGTTAAAAGCCATCAAAAAAACGTAACTATCGAAAAAGCCAGCCCGCAACAACCACCACAAAACCTTTTCGACTACCAGCGATTTCAATAGAAAACGAGTCATTGCGTGAATAACGCGCTATAATCGCCGCTCTTATATTGATCACGATGGAGTTACACAATGCCAAAAGGTATACCGAACAAATCAAAAGCCACCGCCAAAAAAACCGTTATCCGCAAAAAAAGCACCGCCGCGAAAAAAGCACCGGCCGCTAAACTGTCGCTGCAGAGCGTTGCCGATATCCACGCCAAAGTTTTAGTAGTGGTTAAAAAAGCCGAAGAAAAAGCCGTAGCTGCGTTTGAAAAAGCCAAAGCCGGTCTGACGAAAGTAGCCGCCCCGAAAAAAATCTCCGCCAAAGCAAAAGCAACCCCGGCTGCTAAAGAAGCTGCTGTCAAAGCGCGTGCCGCGAAGAAGATGGTTGCCGCCACGCTGAAAATCGCTAAAGGCGATCTGAAAAGCGCTAAAGCTGCTGTGAAAAAAGCGTTGGCTTCCGAGCGCAAAGTGCTTACTGCGCAAGTCAAACTGGCGAAAGCCAAAGCCACTCACGAACTGAAAGTGCTCGCCGCGTTGGCAAGACTGGAAACTCGTTTGGCTAAAGCTGCATTAAAAGGCGCTGTTCGCCGCCGTACTCGTCGCACCGCAGCAGCGGTATAACGTACTGTTCAAAGTGAACGATACGAGAAGCTGCTAATCCCTTCTCCCCTGCGGGGAGAAGGTTAAAATTCTGAACATACTATTTCCTATCGAGTCGCTCGCGCTGCAAACTGCAGCTGGTGGGTGTACTGTTTTGCTGTGTGCTAACGCGAGCGCCGCGGGCCATCATCTGCCCCAACGCGACCATCATCGACAGCGAAATTGTTTTATTGACCGGTGTATTAGTTTTCATCGCGATCACCCTTGTCATCATTCTTAAGTGAAGTGTAGGGCGACGAAACTGAATGACGGCTGAATTAAGCAACAGTACCCCCCAGCGTACTTGCACGGTTAAACTGACGACCGTTTTAATACCGCCACCTAACTCCAGGTAAGACAAACTCGATGACTGTATTACGCTGCCCCGTTTGCCAAAGCGATTTGCTGATCGACGCGAAACGTTACCTCTGCGGCAATGGCCACAGCTTCGATATCGCGCGGCAAGGGTATGTGAATTTATTACTGAGCACGCAGCGCCCGAGCAGTGCGCCCGGCGACAGCGCCGCGATGATCGCCGATCGACGCGCGTTTCTCGACGCCGATCACTACCTGCCGCTGCGCGAGCGCGTCCTGCAACGGCTCGATCACCTGCACGCCGAATGTACTGCAACGCAACAAGTACTCGATCTCGGTTGCGGCGAAGGCTATTACACCGCTGCATTTGCCGATGTCGCCAAGCGCCACGTGTACGGACTCGATATTTCAAAGCCGGCGCTGGCGATTGCCGCCAAACGCAGCAATGCGGTCACCTGGTGCGTCGGCAATAGCCGCGCACTACCATTTCACGATGCCAGTCTCGATGTGGTGCTGAATATTTTTTGTCGCCCGCATATCGGCGAGACGCAGCGCGTATTGCGCGATCACGGCGTACTGTTATTGATTGGCCCCGGCACCAACCACCTCAACGAGTTGCGCGATGTGCTGTACGACAATGTCGTCAAGCACGACAGCAATAGCACTGCCGATGTATTGAAAGGCGGCTTCCAATTGCGCCACAGCGAAACGCTCGACTATCGCATCACACTGCAAGGCCCCGCCATCGGCCAACTCGCACGGATGACACCGCACTACTGGCGCGCGCCACAAGCCGGCCGCGAACGCCTCGATGCGCTCGACACGTTAACGGTGCAAGCGGATTTTATTATTCAGGAATTATCGATACAGAAAACGCACGACGAACCAGTCGATCGCTAACGCCCGCACAACACCATCGCTTCGATATGGCCGGTCTGCGGAAACATATCGACCAGCGCAGCGCGCTGCACGCGCAAACCACCCGCCGCTAAAATTTCCAAATCCCGCACCAATGTATGTGGATTGCACGAAACGTAGAGCAGCGTTTCCAGCGGTAATTTCGCGAGTTTTTCGCACAGCAATTTGGCGCCGGCGCGCGGCGGATCGAGCAGCACTTTATTGACATCGTTCGGCAGCTCGCTGGGCTGCAGCAAATCTGCGACAGCAAATTGCGCATTATCGAGCTGCGCCGCACGCGCATTATTGGCTGCGCGCTTCACCATCGCTGCATCAACTTCTAAACCCTGCACCGTACCTGCGCGCTGTGCGATCGCCAGCGAAAAATTGCCGAGCCCGCAGAAAAAGTCGGCGACCTTATCGCTACGCGTCAACTGCAACCAGTCGACCGCGCGCGCCGCCAAGCGATCGTTAACGATCGGATTAACCTGCGTGAAATCGCGCGCCTGAAAAGCAAATTGCAAATCGAGGCTGGGCAGCGCGTACGTCAACTCCGCATTCGCCAACACAACATCGGCCGCGTTCGCCAATTGTTGCAGTAGCGCGCGATCGGTCGCCGGAAACGCCGATTCGGCCGCATACGCCAACGCTAATTTACCGTTCGCATCGACGACGATAATGATTTCGTTGATACGCTGCCATTTGCTCAAACACGCCAACCACAGCGGAATCAAATCGAGCAACGGCAACAAACGGCTATCGATAATATCGCAGTGTTTGATCGGCACGATGCGATGGCTTTGCGCGGATTTAAAACCGAGCTGCGGTCGCCCGGCCGCATCGGCGCTAACGCTTAACCGCGCGCGGTGTCGATAATGCCACGGCTCGCCGACAATCGCCTGCTGCCACTGCGGCGCAAACGGCGCCAATAAATGCTGTAAAGTTTGCTGTTTATGTTCGAGCTGATTTGCGTAATCGAGCATTTGCAACTGACAGCCGCCGCAGACATCGCTACTTTTAACAGCGCTAAAATGTGGGCAACGCGGCACTTGGCGCAGCGGCGACGGCGTTAATACTTCCAACAACTCTGCCGTGGCGAATTCGCGTTTTTCATCGTTAATGCGCGCGCGTACTATTTCACCGGGCAACGCGTTGGCAATAAATACCGGCTTCTGTTCGATAAAGGCCATGCCGCGCCCTTCGCTGCTGAGTCGATCGACGGTTAACTCCAGTTCGCGCGCCTGCGTGCGCTCGACTTTCGGCTTCTTCGCTGGTTTAAAAAACAGCGGACCAGATTTTTTAATTGCCATCGGAATCTCAGATTTCTAGCCAGTGCGGAATCCGCGGAAAATACAATGCGGTTTTAATCGGTCGCCTATCGAGCTGCGCGACCAGCTCACGATAGTTTTGCAATTGTGGTGCGTAAGCCGTGCGCTCGCGTTGCAAAAAATCGGCGAGCAATTCGCCCGCGCGCGGTAGCGAGCTTTTGTAATCGACGATCCAGCGCACGCCATCGGTATCGACAAAACTGCGATCGATCACATAGCGCTGCCCCGCCGCCGTCATCAATTCCCACTCGACGCTCGCTGCCGTGTGTTCGGCAGCCAGCAACCAGCGACCGCGTTCGTCATTTAACATCGTATCGATACAATCGATTATCGTCGCACTTGCGGTAGTTATTTCTGTAGCCGTCATCGCGCTCTGTTGCAATAGTGGCTGCAACATTAATTGTTTGCGCAGCAAATCGCGCGCCGCCCACGCCTCGCTACCGTACTTCGCCAACTGTTCGAGCAAGCGATGCACGATCTTGCCGATGCGCTGTTCGAGCGAATCGATCGTCAACTTTGATAATGGATTGCTTGCAGCAGGCGACAATGATTGTGCTGGTGTTTGCGCGTACCACGCCAACGGCACGCGCTGTAGTTGTGGCTGTAGCTGTGGGTTTAGCTGCGCGTCGACAATGGGTTCGAGCGCAATCGGTGTTGTCACATTCGCTGTTTTACACCACTGCACTTGCTCGTTAACTGCCGGCCAAATGCGTGCTAATAAACAATTCGATGCCGGGCCGCGATAATCGCCGTCGCCGTTCGCGGTAAATAACAAATACAAATTTTTAATTGCGCGGGTCGCGGCAACATACAATAACCGCGTATCTTCGAGCGCCTGTTTTTGTTTGTGCTCGTAGTGCAGCCACGCATAAGTCGCGTCTTCGTCACCGCCGGTTGCCGATTTCGCCGCGAGCACTAAACCATTCGCTCCCGTTCCTAGCGTAGAGTCGCTTAAATACTCGCTCCAACGCAGCAGCGGTTTATCGTCTTGGCGCGTGCCCGCATCGAGACCTGGCAGAATCACCGTATCGAATTCCAAACCTTTCGATTTATGAATCGTCATCAACAGCACGCGCGTATCGATCGGCGTATCCGCGCGCGCGTATAAATCGCGCAGCCGTTCTTCCAACTGCGATAGATCGAGCGTCGGCGCTAAACTTTCGATCAAATCGAATAACACCTGCACATCGCGCCACGCTGCTTCGCTGGTCACCATCAACGCACCGCCGAGCGCGAGCCACACGCCTTCGAGCCAACTGCGCAATGGTTTGCGCGCGCGCTGCGTCAATGCGTTATCTATAATAGTCATTGCCGCAGTGAGACGTTGCGCCGCATCGCTGCTCAACTGCCGCTGCAATTCGCTATCGCGTAGCCGCAATAAAATACTCGAATACACACCGCGCCCATCAGCACCGGCGACCATGCGATGTAAATCGTTATGATCGAGGCCAACCAATGGCGAGCGCAGCAATGCCAACCATGCGATGCGATCAGCGGGATTCAACAATGCTTTTAGCAGCGACAAAATATCTTGAATTGTCGTGCGTTGCGCCAGTGGATCGATATCGGTGGCGCGAAACACGATACCGGCGCGCTGCAGCGCAGGCACCAGCGCGCGTAAATGCGTGCGATAGCGAACTAAAATTGCGACGCTGCCGTGGGCATCGCGTTGCAACGCCGCTTGCACTAAGCGCACGCATTGTTCGGCTTCGGCGATACGCTCGGGATCGCTGCGTACACCGTACACCACGACTTCACTACCGAGTTCATCGACATCTTCAAACCCAGCACTAAAGGCGGCGCATGGTTCGTAACACACCGCGCCGCGCGCAATATTTTCGCTCGGCGGGAACGCCTGTTTAAACGTGTTATTGATCCACTCGACCACGGTCGGCGTCGAACGGAAATTCACCGTCAGCGGCGCCGCGCACAATGGCAATTGGTTGACGCCGCTATTGCGCGCCTCTAAAAACAAGCCGACTTTCGCTTCGCGAAAACCGTAAATCGATTGCATACCGTCGCCGACGATAAATAACGTTTGCGGTTCGCCGCCGCTTTCATTGTGTTCATACCAGCCTTCGACCAAACGTTCGAGTAATTTGAATTGCGTCGTTGCGGTATCTTGAAATTCATCGATCAATAAATGACGAATGCGCGCATCCAAGCGCAGCATTAAATCGCTCGGCGCCAATTCGGAACCGAGTGCGCGCAACGCCGATAGCGACAACTCAGTGAAATCGACTTCGCCGCGGCTTTGAAACACCAATTGCAACTGTGCCGCAGCGTGCGCGAGTAACTGCGTGATATGCACAAGGATTTGCCACTGCGATTGCGCGTACGTTGCCGCCGGTAAATATTTCAATTCGGCGAGCGCTTCAAGCAATGCATCGTCGTGCGTCAATGTTTCAAGCAGCGCCAACATGCTTTGCTTGCGATCTTTGAACAATACCTTTTGTTCTTTGTTATCGCCGACCGGAAAACCCTGGCGCTTATCGGTGGTTTTGCGCCAGCTGCCGTCTTTGGTCAACAGCCAATCGGCGATTAATTGCCACGCTTCGACATCGATTGATTCGCTACCCGGTAAATCGTTACAACCGGCGAAAATCACCAGCGCTGCATCGGGTTGTGATTCGCGCAACCGTATCGCAGCGAAATCGAGCAACGGCAATAATTCGCCGCGATAGCGCAGCATGCGCGCCTGCACTTTTTGTAACGCTGCGATACGAATCGCGTGCAAGGTATTTTCTAAATAATCGCGTGCCGCACTGGCGCTGATACCGCCACCGATCAGCGGCAACCATTGATCGCGCCGTGCGAGCAAACTCGCGAGCAGTAATTGCAAACGCTCGACCTGATTATCGAGATGCAACAATAATTCGGCGATGCTGTCGGCAATCGGCCCCGCTTGTTCTAATTGCGAAACCGGCTGTTCCAACTGCGCAAGTAGCGCATCGACCGCTTCGAGATACAGCGGCTGCGCGCGTTCGACGATGCGCGGCTGGCCGCCAAATTGCGATAACACCGGCATTTGCGCGGTTAAACTGCTGCATAGGCCATCGATTGTCGATACACGCAGCCGTTGCGGATTGTGCAATAAATTCCAACCCAGCTCGGCATCGCGTGCTAATGCGGCACGCGCTAAATGCCAGGTTTGGCGACGATGCGTCTGTTCGGGCTCTGGCTGCTGCGCCAATAGCAACGCATTTAAAATACGCTCGCGCATTTCGGCGGCGGCTTTGCGCGTAAAGGTAATCGCGAGAATTTCTTCGGGCTGTTGCGCACGAGCTAACAAACACAACACGCGCTGGCTCAACAATTCGGTTTTGCCCGAACCAGCCGGCGCGGTCACGCAAAATGATTGCGTCGGATCGAGTGCAGCTGCGCGCTGTGCCGCATCGATCGGCCTGCTTGACGCATCGATTGATAGGTGCGGCGCATCGGTGGGGAGACGCGACGTCATAGCACCTCCTCCGCAGTGGGCAACGCTTGGTGATCGATGCGACACACCGAAGCCAATGCACAGTACGTGCATACCTTCGGCGTTTTCGGTGCGACATCGGCAACACCGCGAATAAATTCAGCGGCGAGATTTTCCAGCAACTGGCGCCAATGCTGCTTCATCTCTGACCAGCTGCGATTAATACCTGCATCGTTCAATTGCGACGCCGCTTGCAAACTATATTCGTCGAGTTGCTCGTCGCCAAGACCGACGAAACGCGGATTATCTAATCGCACCTGCGCGAACGCGATTCCGGCGACCTCGGTAATATCTTCATCTGCAGCATCACTCTGCTCCCACAAAATGCTATACAGCGGCAACTGCGGTTCGTCGGGGCGCTCGCCCAACCATTCGTAGGCCGAGCTATTCGCTATTTTTGATTTGTAATCGATCAACAACAAACGACCATCGCTGAGCCGATCGATGCGATCGACGCGCAACCGTAATTGCAAATGTGCAAACGTCAGCGATTTTTTCTGCTCGGTACCGATCACGACAAAAGCGCCGCGCGCGCGCTCCACATCCAACCAAGCGAATAATAATTTTGCGAGCCGACGCTGTTCGAGCTGCGCAAAGCGCAAGCCGATACGCGCATCATCGTGCTGCAATAGACGCACTGAATGTTCGGCAGCGCGTTCAACCAATGCCTGCTGTTGTGCGAGAGTCAATGCAAGTAACGTTGCGTGATCGTTTAGTTCACGCCACAACCATTCCAATGCGTTGTGCATTAAATTGCCGCGCTCGGCCGCATCGAGACCGACCACCGGCTCGGCGAGTGGCTGCGCTTTTAATCGTAATTTCGCGAATGCCTGAAACGGACAATCGGCTTGCGCTTTGAATAACGCACTGCCGCCGCGCGCACGCTCGGCATCGCTCAACGCTGGCGCGCTGCCGGCAGCAAAATTTTCTAATGCAAATAGCGCACGCTGTTGTTGCTGTGTCGACCACTGCGGCAATAGCGCGAGCAATTCGCCGCTTAATAATTCGTTGAGTTCAATTTTCAGCAAGCGTTCAAATAGCGGACTCGGCGCGCGCAACACTTCTTCGCGTTCGCGTTGATAACTGATGACAACCTGCTCCGCATTAGCCAGCAGCGAATGACTCAATTTCACCGCGATATCGTATTCGCGCTGCGCATCGCAACGCGGCATTCGCAAACGGCGCTGTAAATCGCGTGGAATCAACGGATGCGGTGCCGCCGCAGTCGGCCAGCGATCGTCGCTCATATCGCACAGCCACAGGCCTTTGAACTGCAGGCCCGCCGCTTCCAACACGCCGAGCACTTGCACCGGCGCATCGTCGGTTTGCGGTTGAAACACTTGCGCTTGCAACAATTGCCGCAAGCGTTGCAACGCATTGTTGAAATCAAAGCCATCGGAATTGCTCGCAGCGAGCACGTAATCGTACTGCGCAAACTGCAGCAACGTGCGCTGCCAATGTTCGTGCTGTTGATATTCGATGCTATCGAGCGGCCGCCGCCCCGGCCAACCGAGCAATTCAAGCGCGCTGGTAAATACCGTAACCCATTGCGCGGCACTGCGACGCACGCTACGCACGCGCTCGCGACGAACTAATTCGGCGAGCTGTTGCAAACCGATCGCGAAAGGCCACTCGCCGTTTGGGGAAATGTCATCGACGATTTTGCGCAATTGCGCCGCGCTGATTTGCTGGCTGCGCAAATCGCACAATGCGGTAATCGCTGCGGTGATGTATTCGGTTACATCGCAATCGAGATGATGAAATGGCGACTGCAATAATTCGAGCAACGCTGCGCGCTCGATTTTTGGCTGCAGCAACGTCAATAATTGCAGCGCGGAATAAATCAGCGGCGTTTTCGCCAACGGCTCGCCGGCCGAAAAATTCAGCGGCGGCAATTGCCGTGGCACGCCGGGCAATAAATGCTGCGGCGTTAACACATCGAGCAATACACGTTCGACCAAACTGCGCTGCTGCGTTAAATCGGGTACTACAATCGCAAACGGGCCGTTCGGTGTATGTTGCAATTGCTGCTGCACCCACAGTGCCGCGCCCTGCAATTGCTCTGTCAGCGTATTCGCGCCAACGCACACGGCACTGCGCTGGCGATTTGGCAATTCCAACTCGGTAAATCGTTCGACCGCTTGCAAAATCGAATGCGCTAATGGCGGTAGATCGTCGAAGCCGATGCCGAGCACACGCTGCGGCAATACTAACTGGCCCGCGCGCACCGCGTTAACGACGCGTAAATCGCGCGCGGCGACATTGATGCAATTTTTTGCCACACACAGATTGGTGAAGTGATCTAACCATTCGACAAAGGCGCGACTATCGGGATTGTGTTCAAACTCGGCGCGTAATTCGCGGCTCAACGGCAGCTGCTGCCACAGTGCCAATATGCGATACGCGCTCGCTGCCTGTTCGGCCGCCTGCGCCGGACGCAATAACGGCAATTCGCCGGCACGCACCGCCTGCTCCCATAAATACAACTCTTGCGCAACGCTCAGCACCCAAAGCCCTTCAACCGATTGATCGCCGGGCAACGCAGCGCCGCGAAATTGCAGCTGCTGCCACAATTGTTCGAGCCAATCGTTCAGCGCCAATACCGATGTGACCGGCGCCACCGCTGCGGATTGTTGCGCGGCGACGGCGCTGCGAATGCGGCTCGCGAGCCGGCGATTCGGCGTCAGCAGCAGCCAATCGCCACCCAGATAGGGCGACAACAGCGCGGCATCGAACAGTAGGGTTGATTCGGGCATAGGCTCGTCGGGTGCAAAATATCGGCGCCATTGTAGCCCGCGACAGCGCATTTGGGGTCGCTGCGGTATCAATTAGGCACGCAATTTGGGTACAATTCAGGGCCATACGTTATGTCTTTAGCCCGGATTATCTATGTCTGATTCTGCTGCTTCCAATACCGACGTCGGCACCGCCAATAAGGTCGAAAACCTCAACGTCGCGGCCCAGGAAATTTTGATCACGCCCGATCAATTAAAAGCGGCGCTGCCGATGTCGGCTGCCGCGCGCGCCACCATCACGCACTCGCGCCAAGTGATTCGCAATATTCTCGATCGCAAGGATCATCGCCTATTCGTCGTAGTCGGCCCGTGCTCGATTCACGATATCGATGCTGCGCTCGATTACGCGCGCCGCCTGAAAAAACTCGCCGACGAATTGCAGGACACATTATTTATCGTGATGCGCGTGTATTTTGAAAAACCGCGCACCACGGTCGGCTGGAAAGGTTTGATCAACGATCCGTACATGAACGACACCTTCAAAATCGAAGAAGGTCTGCATATCGGTCGCAAATTATTGCTCGATATCGCCGAGCTCGGCCTCCCGACGTCAACCGAAGCGCTCGATCCGATCTCGCCGCAGTATTTGCAAGATTGCATCACCTGGTCGGCGATCGGCGCGCGCACCACCGAATCGCAAACGCACCGCGAAATGGCCAGCGGTTTAAGCTCGGCGGTCGGCTTTAAAAATGGCACCGATGGCGGCTTAGCGGTCGCGATCAACGCGCTGAAATCGGTGTCGCAACCGCACCGCTTTCTCGGCATCAACTCGCAAGGCCAAGTCGCCGTGATTCACACCACCGGCAACGCGTATTCACACATCGTATTGCGCGGCGGCAGCAACGGCCCGAATTACGATTCGGTGCATATCGCGCTGTGTGAGCAGGAATTAACCAAAGCAAAAATTCGTCCGAACATCATGGTCGATTGCAGCCACGCCAACTCGAACAAAGCACCCGAACTGCAACCGCTAGTAATGGAAAACGCCACCAACCAAGTGCTCGAAGGCAACCGCTCGATCGTATCGCTGATGGTCGAAAGCAATTTATTCGCCGGCAATCAAAACATCCCCGACGATTTAAGCAAACTGCAATACGGCGTATCGGTCACCGACGGCTGCATCGGCTGGGACACCACCGAACAATCGCTGCGCACCATGCAGGCGAAATTAAAAGACGTGTTGCCGAAGCGGTTGGGATAGATCGTTTGAATAAACGGTCGCGCAATTGCGCGACCGGACTCTCTGCAAAGAACAACTTTCGATAGCTAGCTCTTCAAGCGATAACCTGTTTTAAAAATCCAAGCGATCGCGATCAAACACACCACCATAAATACGAACGTCATGCCGATGCTGATGCCGACATCGACATCGGCGACGCCGTAGAAGCTCCAGCGAAAGCCGCTGATTAGATATACCACCGGATTTAACAATGTGATTTTCTGCCATATCGGCGGCAACATACTGATCGAATAAAAACTGCCCCCGAGAAACGTGAGTGGCGTCACGATTAGCATCGGCACGATCTGCAATTTTTCGAAGCCATCGGCCCATACGC
>JAYVWC010000068.1:0-5437 GCA_043786385.1 Spongiibacteraceae bacterium
TGTTTAAGGGTTATAAGATGCCTGCCCGAAAACGGTATGCCTCTGAATCTCGCACTCAAGCGCAATGGGTAGGCGTCTTATCAAGCCGACATGGAGGAAACCGCGGGGGCGTGGCTTTGTGCTTGCCGCAGCGGTAGTGCTATGGGGATTTGATTTGTGATTCGTCCACTGAAGACGATGAAGCAAGGCATTTTATTTTCTGCTTCGAACGCGAACTGTGTTGCATTGCGTGTTTGCGCCACAGTGCTGGTGTTAGATTTTAGTCTCACTGGCGACCAATCCCCGATTATTTTGCACCCTGCACAAAGTGATTGCGCTACCGATGTCGATCGATAGTGACGATACGCATTTTTACGGCGATAAATCCGCAGTGTCTTCATGCAGCGATTCTCAGCGGTGGTGCGCGCGGCGCATGACCGCGCGTAAACACATCGATAATAACCATTGGTGCGGCGCACAGCGGACACACATAGGTCGAGCCATAAGTGCTCGATGATGCTGTGCTCTCAGTCTTTGCAGTAACACGCTGCGCGGCTTTGTCCGTTAACCATTCGCGCGCCTGAATTAAATTATCTGCACGTACAGTATTGGCGAATAAACCGTAATGGCGGATGCGGTGAAAGCCGCGCGGTAATACATGCAACAGAAAACGCCGGATGAATTCATCGGTAGTGAGCGTCATGGTTTTTTGCCGGTCGCGGCCGTTGACCCGATAATCTTTCCATCGAAACGTCACCCCGCGCTCGTCATGCGCAATCAGGCGGCTGTTGCTGATCGCCACACGGTGGGTGTACCGCGAGAGATAAGCCAATACGGCTTCGGGTCCAGCGAAGGGGCGCTTGGCGTAGACCACCCATTCTTGGTTGCGCAACGCGTGGCACCACGTGTCGAAGATCGTCGCATCGGCGAGTGTTTGATGCACGCCGTGCAAGTGCAGCACACCGGCGCGGTACGCGGCACCGAGTTGCTCGATGAACAGCCGACGAAATAATCGCGAGAGCACGCGCACCGACAAAAAGAAACCCGGCTTGCAGCTTATCCATTGCGCGCCATCCGTCGAGAAGCCGCCACCGGGCACGATGCAATGCACATGCGGATGATGCGTGAGTGCAGAGCCCCACGTGTGCAGCACCATGCAGAGGCCGATGCGTGCGCCGAGGTGTTTGGGATCGCGCGCAATCGTCAGCAACGTCTCCGCCGCGGCTTTGAACAGAATGTTGTAGATAACGGTTTTGTTCGAATAGGCCAAGTCGCTGATCGGCGACGGCAGCGTGAACACCACATGGTAGTAATCGACCGGCAACAGCTCGGCTTGGCGTGCCGCCAACCAACGTTTGGCCGCTGCCGCCTGACACTTCGGACAATGCCGGTTGCGGCACGAGTTATAGGCAATCTGCGTGTGAGCGCAATCGGTACACCGCAACACGTGACCGCCGAGTTCAGCACTGCGGCAACGCTCAATGGCCGACATCACCTTGAGCTGGCCCACACTGAGATGACCGACGCGCTGCTGTCGCCACGCGTGACCGCAGGCGCGGAAGATGTCCGCTACCTCCAGACCGTGAGACATAACCGCTGACTCAGGTCATCGGCGACAACGTCAACGCATCCAGCGGACTGGGAATATCGCGGAACGTGCGTGTGGCAACGTGGCTGTAGAGCGCGGTCGTCTCCAGATTACTGTGCCCGAGTAGGACTTGGATTACGCGGATGTCGACCTTCTGCTCCAGCAGGTGGGTGGCAAAACTGTGCCGCAGCGTGTGCATCGATACGCGCTTATCGATCCCTGCCTCGCGGGCAGCCGCGTGGCAGGCACGGTTGAGCTGACGGCATGAGAGCGGATTCACCGGATCCTGTCCGGGGAACAACCAGCCGCCGTCCAGCATCAGGTGTTGTGCTCGTGCGGTTCGCCACCACTCGCGCAATACAATCAGCAACACCGGCGACAACAGGGCGAGACGATCTTTGTGGCCCTTGCCTTGCTCGACGCGCAACAGCATCCGCGCGCTGTCGATATCGCTGATCTTCAAGTGCAACACTTCGCTGACGCGTAAACCGGCACCGTAGGCGACCGCGAGTGCCGCTTTATATTTGATGTTTGAAGCGGCATTGATCCAGCGCGCGACTTCCTCGGGACTCAACACCACCGGTATCGTTCGCGGCGTCGGCACCGACGATAATTTCTCGGCCACGTCAGTACGACCTAGCGTGACTCGAAAGAAAAAACGTAACGCAGTGATCTCGGCATTGATCGTAATACTCGATGTGCCGGTCTCGACTAAATGCAGTTGATAACGACGCAAATCTTCTGCCGCGGCTAAATGCGGCGAGTGACCGAAATACGCAGAGAAATGTTTTACCCCGCGCAAATAGCCCTCCTGCGTGTGCCGTGCGAGTTTGCGCAACGCCATATCGTCGAGCATGCGTTGGCGCAGTGGACTGACGGGTTGAGTGACGTGAGTCATGATCGTGCTCCTGGTTTGAGGTGGGGGATAACTGCTCCTCTACCGCAACACAGGACGTCTTTATTTGGAAATACTCAGAAGTAATCAGATGCGAATTTGATGCGCTGATATCGCAGGCGGCACCCCTTACCGCGCGAGCGGTTTAGTCCTTGTCCGACTTGCTGCCGCAGCCCACAACCCAACCCAAGCCAAGCCAAGCCAACGACAGATCCAGTCACGCCAGCTAAAGAGCGCTAAATGCCTACCACCAAAAAATCTATCGCAACAAAAACTTCATCGCGACACTGAAAAAATCATCTCATCAAAAAACTCTGTGCTTATCGGCAAAAATCCCATGCTCATCGGCAAATTCATTGCAAGCTACGATTGCCGCTTTATTTTCATCGAGCCATCGTTTTCTTTTCGTTACGCTTATTGAAGTTTTGGGGGCGCTAACGTTAATTTTTGAATGCATAAGCTTTTTCATAACCAACTCCAAACTGCTCCCACTGCAATACAACCATCCGATTCGGCAATTCGTTTTTTTGTTCAGTTGCCGGCACGTGGATTTTCAATAACGCACCGCAGGCATTGACGCATTCGAGAAAACCCGCAGCGATTTCGCGATTGTGAATGCGTGCGACAAACGCATCGATGATGCTTTGCCATTCCTCGGGGCGCACATGTTGATTGATGCCGCTATCGGCGATAATTTCGACGTAGTGTTCGGCCTCGCTGACAAAAATCAATACACCGGTGGAGCCTTTGGTGTGATGCAAATTTTGTTCGAGAAAATGATGGCGTGCGAGTTGTGCGGCGCGCCAGCGTTTGAGGCGTGGCGGCACCAAGCGAATCATCAGCGGTTGCCAACGCAATGCCAACGCCAACACGATAAACACCGACCACTGCGCGATCAACACATCCCACAAACCCAACCACAGTGGCGTCAACGCCAGCACGCCGGGCGTCAGCAGCGCGATAGCGGCTGCCCATAGGATCGAAACGTAAGCGTAATGATCGGCGCGCTTAGCTAGCACCGTGACGAGTTCGGCATCGGTTTCGCGTTCGATCGCGGCGATCGTCGCGGCGACTAGTTGGCTTTCAGCTTGCGTAAGTAATGTCATTACCAATTCCCCGAGGCGCCGCCGCCACCAAAACCGCCGCCACCGCCGCCAAATCCGCCACCGCCCAAACCACCGGGAAGAATTAAACCGCCGCGTCTGCCACCGCCGCCGCCGAAGCTGCGCAAAAACATCATGCCGATAATCATCAGCATAAAAATTAACAAGCTGCCGCGCGACTGCGGCGATTTTTTGCGTTGCGGCTGCGGCTGATATTCGCCTTGCAGCGCGGCCATCACCGCCTGCGCGCCCTGCTCGATGCCGGTTGAGAACTGGCCGCTTTTAAATTGCGGCACGATCACGGTTTGAATAATGTTGGCTGAGAGCGCATCGGTGAGTGTGCCCTCTAAACCGTAGCCAACTTCGATACGCACTTTGCGCTCGGCCTGCGCGACGATTAACAGCACACCATTATTTTTATCTTTTTGGCCGATGCCCCAAAAGCGGCCGAGTTGATAACCGAACTCCTCGATTTCATAACCTTGCAAATCGGGCAGCGTTATCACCACTAATTGAATACTGGATGCTTGCTCGAACGCGGCCAACTTCGCGTCGAGTTGTTGCACCGCGCCGGCATCGAGCAAATGCGCGGTATCGACGACGCGACCGCTGAGCGCGGGAAATTGCGGCTCCGCAATCGCGAAGCCAGCGCCACATAAAATCAGCAACCACAACCAACGCTGCAGCATTATCACGCGAAGTTCACCGCCGGTCACTTGAAGTTCACCACCGGCGCCTTGTCGGCGTTTTCGCTGGTCGCTTTAAACGTTTCGCGAATCGGTAGCTCGCTGTACATCACCTTGTGCCAGATCGAACCGGGGAAGGTGCGAATCTCGGTGTTGTAACGCTCGACCGCCAACACATAATCGCGACGCGCCACCGAGATACGATTCTCGGTGCCTTCCAATTGCGATTGCAGCGCGAGAAAATTTTGATTCGATTTTAAATCCGGATAACGCTCGACGACGACCATCAAGCGCTGCAACGCACCGCTCAACTGGCCCTGTGCTTCTTCGAATTGTTTTAATCGCTGCGGATCGTCGATTAATTTGCTATCGACTTGCATCGAGCCAACTTTCGCACGCGCCTCGGTCACCGCGATCAACGTGTCGCGCTCCTGCGCGGCGTAACCTTGCACGGTCGCAACCAGATTCGGCACTAAATCAGCACGCCGTTGGTATTGGTTTTCCACTTGTCCCCACGCTGCCTTCACTTGCTCATCGTAGGTGGGAATGGTGTTGATACCGCAACCGCTGAGCAGCGGTAACAGCACGGCGAATAACAACCAAAATCGGCGCATCGTTGATTCCTCCAAATGTTAAGTTCCACACAGTGCGACACTTTACTCCGCTGCGACGACTGCTGCTAGCGCGACGAATCAATGGCATCGCAAAGCTTGTCAGCATCGTCGCAGACAGTTAAGGTTTGCAACGTGAAATTGATTGCAAATTATCCGGCCAAATGGCCGCAACAGAACCGCCACCAGAGAACCATTAATGCGCAACACCCGCTTGCTGCTGCCGTTGAAAATCATTCGACCGCTGAAAATACTCGGCGTTCTGTATGTTAGCTATTTAATACTACTGATGTTGGTGGCGATGCCAGCGCTGAATCTACTGGCGCCGAAATTTTATCGCGATGCCACCGGCCGCGAATTACAGCTCGATAAAATGATTGTATTGAATCCATTTACGCTGAGCGCGACGGTGCGCGGCGCGCGCAGCGACAATCCCGATCGCAAGCCGTTCTGGTCGTTCGATCGCTTGCGTATCGATATTTCGCTAGCCAGCCTATGGCGCCGTCATTTGGTGCTCGATGCACTGCAACTCGATGGCCTTGCGCTGCAGATTACGCAGACCGCTGCCGATCGCT